>CAMDUL010000001.1 GCA_945878135.1 Chthoniobacter flavus
CGTCGCCATCCGGGTCCATCCACCGCCGCGTCGCGGCAAAGATGTAGTCGCGCGGACCGGCCACGATTCCCTCGGCGTCCTCGCGGAATTCCGGCAGCGTCTTGTGCCCGAACCAGCCCTCGTAGTCGAATTCGAGGCCCTTGGCTTCGTCGCGCCACGATTTGATCGTGAACCAGTCGGCATACGGCGAGTCCTGCTGTTTCTCGACCACGTCGCGGAACGGCCAGCTGGTCATGCCCATGTGGTTGAACACGCCGTCGAAAATGACGCGGATCCCGCGCGCATGGCATTGCCGGATGAGTTCGAGCGCCAGTCTGTCGGCTGATGTCCAGACCCACGTGTCGGGGTCGCCCGGGTTCTCCTCCGCCATGAGCGCGCGGTCGCCGGCCGGATCCGGGCCGAAATTCGGGTCGATGTGGTGGAAGCTGACGCCGTCGTATTTGTGCGATGACGGCGAGTCGAAGACCGGGTTGAGGTAAATCGCCGAGATACCCAGGTCCTGCAAGTAATCAAGCCGGTCGATGATGCCCTGCAAGTCCCCGCCGTAGCGGCGACGCTGGACCAGCTCATGGAAAAGCAGCGGCGCGTCCTTCTCGTAATCCTGCCGCGCATACCAGTCCGACGTCCACGGATGCACGCGCCAGGGAAGTCCGGGAGCGTCGGGATAGGCGCCGGCAAGGTCATCTTTGGTCGGATCATTGGACGGATCCCCGTTGCGGAAGCGCTCCGGGAAAATCTGATACCACACCACGTCCTTCGCCCAGTCGGGGACGAACTCTTCCGTCTTCATCGGAGCTTCGCCGCGCACCGCACCCGTCAAGATGACGAGCATCGTCATCCACGCCGCGGTGCCGGCCGACCTCATGCCCCCGCGAGCAGCGCCCGGCCTTCCTCGACCAAGGCGTCGACGCTGATTCCCAGCGTTTTCAAGACGGTGCCTCCCGGCGCACTGAGGCCGAAGCGGTCGATGCCGATGGCGTGTCCGCGGCGACCGACGTAACGATACCAAGGCTGCGTCACACCCGCCTCGATCGAAAGGCGACGCGCGCAATCCGGCGGCAGGACCGCATCGCGGTATTCCGCGGCCTGGCGCTCGAAACGCTCAAAACACGGGAGCGAGACCACGCGCACCGACGGACCCAGCTTCCCGGCCGCTTCCATGGCGAGATGCAATTCGCTCCCCGTGGCCAGCAGGATCAAGTCCAGCGGTGCCGTCTCGCGGCGCGCGATGTAGCCGCCGCGCAAAGTCCCCCGGCGCGCTTCCTCCTCGGGGATCTGCCGCAGGGTCGGCAGGGCCTGGCGGGAAAGCGCGAGCAGTGTCGGACCGTCCTTGCGGTCGAAGGCCGCCGCGAAGGCCCCCGCCGTCTCCGCCGGATCCGCAGGGCGGATGACATCGAGGTTCGGGATGGCCCGCAGGGCGGCCACCGTTTCGACCGGTTGGTGGGTCGGGCCGTCCTCGCCGACCCCGACCGAATCGTGGGTGAAAATGTAGACCACCGGCAGATGGGACAAGGCGGCGATGCGCATGGACGGACGGCAGTAGTCGCTGAAGACGAGAAACGTCGCTCCGCTCGCGTGGAAGATGCCGTCGTAAGCCAGCCCGTTGAGAATACCCGCCATGCCGTGCTCGCGGATGCCGAAACGGATGTTGCGCCCGGCGTGGTTGCGGGCGTCGAAGTCGCCGCCGTCCACGATGTAGTTCAAGGTCGAGCCGTGCAGGTCGGCACTGCCGCTGACCAGCATCGGCATGGCCCGCGCGACGTGCTGCAGGACATCGCTGCCCGCCTTGCGCGTCGCGATGTCGGGCGCGTCCGCGGGGTAAGGAGGAATGACCTCGAGAAGATCCGGATAGTCTTTCGCCACGGCGGTGTCCAACTCGGCGGCCAGATCCCGGTTGGCTTCGCGCCACGCCTCGAAGCGCCGGTGCCATTCGGCGCAGGCCGCCCCGAGGTCCTTGGCGTGCTGGGCAAAGTAGGCGCGGACTTCGGGGGACACGTGGAATTTCTCCTCCGGCAGACCGAGTCCCTGACGCGCCGCGTCGGCGAATTTCACCCCGCCCTCGCCGTGAGCTTTGCTCGTTCCGGCGACTTCGGGGATGCCCTTGCCGATGAGTGTTTTGGCCACGATGAGCTGGGGCTTGCCCTTGGCCGCCTTGGCTTTTTCGTAGGCGGCATAAAATTCCGCCATGTTCTGCCCGTCGACTTCCTGCACGTCCCAGCCGTAGGCCTTGAAACGGCCAATGGTGTCCTCGCTTTGCGTGAAGAGCGCCATGGCGTCGAGAGTGACGTTGTTGGCGTCATAGATGAGGATGAGATTGTCGAGTTGGAGATGCCCCGCCAGCGCGCAGGCTTCGCTGGCCACGCCTTCCTGCAGGCAGCCGTCGCCGGCCAGGCAAACCACGCGGTGGTCGAAAATGCGGTGCTCGGCGGTGTTGAAGCGTGCTTCCGACATCTTGCCCGACACGGCCAGTCCGACCGCGTTGGCCACGCCCTGGCCCAACGGACCGGTGGTGCACTCCACGCCGGGGGTTTCGCCGAACTCCGGATGGCCGGGCGTGATGCTGCCGAGCTGACGAAAATTTTTCACCTGCTCGAGCGGCACATCGTAGCCGGCGAGGTGCAGCCAGCTGTAGAGGAACATGCTGCCGTGCCCGGCGGAGAGAACGAAACGGTCGCGGTTGAGCCAGCGCGGCTCGGCCGGATCGTAACGCAAGGCCGCGCCGAAGAGCACCGCGCCGATTTCCGCGCATCCCAGGGGCAGACCCAAGTGACCGGACTTGCAGGCGGCAACGGCGTCAATGGCCAGACCCCGCGCATCGCGCGCGGCCAACGGGAGGATATCGTGCGGAAGACTCATGAAGACGCGTGATTTCGCCAGCAGCGCCCGTCCGCGGCAAGCAAACTCTCCCGCCAGCCGGAATTCTGATGCAACTTGCGGTCCTTTGCGCCAATCTTGAAAACGATCTATGGACTCCATCACGGTGCGCATTCCGGCCACCAGCGCCAATCTCGGCCCCGGCTTCGATTGCCTCGGCGTGGCCCTCGCCCTCTATAGCCGCGTGACGGTCCGCCGCGGCCCGTCCGGCCTCCCCGATCGCATGGTCGACGAAGCCGCCCGCGCCTTCTTCGATGCTTCGTCCGCCGCCCCGTTCGCGTTCGCTTTCGAGATCAATGGTGACATCCCCCGCTCCCGCGGTCTGGGCAGCAGCGTCGCCGTGCGTCTCGGCCTCCTCCACGGGCTCAACGCGCTGGCCGGCGACGTTCTCGGGGCGGATCAACTCTACCGGATTTGCGCGCGACTCGAGGGACACCCGGACAACGCCGCACCCGCCGCGTTCGGGGGGTTTACCGCGGCGCGGCCGGACGGATTGTATTTCCGCTGCGACGTCGCACCCGAACTCCGCTTTGTCGTCCTCGTGCCGGCCGGCGAAGTCGACACGGATTCCTCACGTGTCCATTTGCCGCGCGACATGGCCCGCGCCGACGCGGTGGTCAACACGGCCAACACCGCGCTGATCACCGCCGCCTTCGCCACGCGACGATACGAACTCCTCCGCGGCTCGATGTCCGACCGGCTGCACCAACCCTACCGCGCGCCGGCCAACCCGCATCTGTGGCCTGCGATCGAAGCGGGGACCTCGGCCGGTGCGCTCGACGGCTACCTCAGCGGATCCGGATCGGCCGTGGCCTGCGTGACCACCGGCGACCCGGCGCCCGTCGCCGCCGCCATGCAGTCCGTGCTGCCTGCAGCGCGCGTCCACGTGCTCGCCGCAGACAACGGCGGCGTGACCCTCGAGGCCTGACCATGAGGGTCATTCTCGAACGCTTCGAACGCTACGCCGTCGATGTCATTCTCGAACGGCGCGAAGGAGGACGGGCCAACGCGCTGAAATTCGTCCTCGGCGGTTTCGCCCGCCTCTACGAGCGCGCCGTGCAGACGCGGCTCGGGCTTTACCGCCGCCGCCTCCTCCGCGCCCAAGAACTCGGGTGCCCTGTGGTCAGCATCGGGAATCTGACCGTCGGCGGGACCGGCAAAACCCCCGTGGCGGAAATGCTGGCCCGCGAGCTGCAGATACGCGGCCGTCGCGTGGCCATCCTCAGTCGCGGCTACAAAAGCGTCCCCCGCCCGTTCATGCAGCGCTTGCGCAGCCGGATCTCGAACAACCTCGACCTGTTTCCGCCGCGCATCGTTTCCGACGGCGACAAGGTCCTCCTCGACTCCCGCCGTGCCGGGGACGAACCGCACATGCTGGCCAAGAACCTCCCCGGGGTCTGCGTGCTGGTCGACAAGGACCGCGTCAAAAGCGGCCTCCACGCCTTGCGCCATTTCGACAGCGACCTGTTGCTCCTCGACGATGGCTTGCAATACCAGCGCTTGCGCCACCGCCTCGACATCGTCCTGGTCGATCGTCAGTCCCCGTTCGGCAACGAGCACCTCCTTCCCCGCGGCACCCTGCGCGAGCCGCCGGGAAACCTGCGCCGCGCTTCCTACATCATCGTGACCAGATGCGGACCGGAACCGGACGAAAACCTCCTCGCCCGCCTGCGCCGTTTGAACCGCACCGCCGCGATCATCGAGTGCAACCATGCGCCGCGGCATTGGGAGGACATCCGGACCGGCGCGAAATTCCCGCTGGACCATCTGCGCGGACGCCATGTCGGTGCGATGAGCGGCATCGCCCGTCCGGAAAGCTTCGAGGAGGGCGTGCGCGAACTCGGGGCCATCGTCGAGATCACCAAGGCCTTCGCCGACCACCACCGCTTCACCAAAAAGGAAATCCTCCGCTTCCTCGAATGGTGCGACCGCCGCTCGCTCGATGCGCTGGTCACCACGGAAAAGGATGCCGTCCGCTTCCCCGAGATCGACCATCCGCCGGTGCCCATGCTCTTCCTGCGCGTGGAGATCGAAATCCTCCGCGGGCGCAAGCACTGGGAGGAACTGCTCGGCCGCCTGGCCGGCCCTCCGGTCACATCCGCCGGTGCCACACGTAGCGCTGCAGCAGCACTTTGATCGTCGCGGTCAAGGGCACGGCCAAAAGCGAGCCAAGCAGCACACCGAGCACCAGGCTCCAGATCAAAACGGAAAGAATCACGGTCAGGGGATGCAAGCTGACCGAGTCCCCGACGACCCGCGGCGCGATGAAAAAACTCTCCAGGTTGCTCATCCCGACGAAGATCGCCGTGACGATGAGCGGATGCGTCCAATCGCCGAACTGCGCCACCGCGATGAGCACCGCCGGGATCCAGCACAGGGTCAATCCCACGTAGGGAATCAAGGCGAGCAATCCGACCGCGAGGCCGATGAGCAGGGCGAAGTTGAGGCCGAGGATGAAAAGCGCGGAACCGATGAGGACACCGTCGATCAGGCTGACGGTGAACTGTCCGCGGAAATAGCGCACGAGGTAGCCGTTGATCTCCTCGAGCAGCGAGGCCACCTCGTTGCGCAGCGGCGACTCGGGGAGCGGGATGTATTGGCGCCATTGCGCGGCGAAAGTCGCGGAATCCTTGAGGAAGAAAAAGAGGAACAAGGGCACGAGAAAAAGACTGACCGCGACGCCGGCCACGCCGAGGAAGCCGCCCACGCTGCGCTGCAGGAATCCGCCGATGGTGCCGAGGATTCCCGGTAGACTCTGCTGCAACCAGGAGATCAGGTCCTCGATGTAGCCCGCCGCCCACGCCCACAATTCGTCGCGCACCGTCCTTTCCTCTCCGAGCACCGGCACCGGTTGCAGTCTCTGCTGCAGACCGCGCACCCATTCGAGCGTGGTCATCATCAGTTCCTGCCCGCGGGAGGCCTGCTCCGGCAAGGTCGCACCGAAGTGCGAGGTCTGGTGCCAGAGCACCGGCCCGACCCACAGGCCGATGCCGGTGAGACCCAATCCGATGAGCAGGAAAAGCAGCAGCACGGCCGACGTCCGGCCCATGCCGAACGAGCAGAACCGGTCGACCACCGGTCCGAGCAGATACGTCAGGATAACCGCGGCCACGATCGGAATGAGCAGCGGTTGCAGGAAGGCCGCGGCCTCGACGACGAGCAGGATCACCCCGGCGATGACCCCGACCAGCACAACCACCGCCAAGGCGGTCAGCGCCGCATACCAGAACTGGCGCTGCCATGGGGCCGGAGGCATCGGGTCGGTGGCCATGACGCGCACTTTGTCCGAAGCGCGGCACGGTGGAAAAGCAAATCTTCCGCCGCCGCTCAAGCGCCCTCTTTGCCCAGGATTTCGAGATAGGATCGGTCGACCGGACGCGTCGCGTTGTCCGGGGCGAATTTTTCGATGCGCATCTGCTTGAGCATCCATCGCCCGTCGATGCGCTGGCCGGACACCACTTCGAACCGGCGTAGCAACTTGCCTTCCCAATCGAACCCCTCGATCCGCAGCAGCGCGCCGCTGGCCCGGTCGAGCCAGACGCGCACCACGGCGAATTCCGAGCCGCGGCGGCCCGGGCGCAACTCGATTTTCCACGCACCCCGTCCGCGCACATTTTCCTCGCCGAGCAAACGCGCGTCCGGCCAGTAAAGGAATCCCAGCGACAGGTCCTCGACCGTGACCGGCGCGCCGTCGGCCACCGGCTCCTGCATGCCACGCCGCAACGAGCGGCCCTTGGCGTCATAAACCCCGGAAGACTCCTCTTCGAGGCGCACCTCGTAGACGCGTTCCGGATTCTCGAAGGCGAAACGCAACTTGCCGAAATCGACCTGCAAAGTGAACGGCGCGGCCTGCGGGCCCGAGCGGAGCTGTCCGCGCAGGAACGCCTCCTGCTGCGTCGAGGCCATCCGCGCCACCTTGAGCAATTCCTGCGGATCCGGGTCGGCCGCCAGCCCGCGAACAGGCGCCAGCACCAGCAAGGCCGCCAGGCAAATCCGGGCTCCCTGCTCCCTGCTCCCTGCTCCACGCTCCATGCTGTTCCTTCCTTGTCTCATGAGGTCAGTCCTTGGACACTAGCACACGTGCCGGGCGCGCTCGACCAACAACTGTTTTTCTTCCTCAACGCCGACCGCGGACTGCCCTGGCTGGACAAAGCGTGGGCCGTGCTCTCGAGCTTCGACTTCTGGCTGCCCGTCTTCATCCTCGCCGGACTGCTCGTGGCCTGGCGCGGCGGTTTCCGGGCCCGCGCCATGCTCGCCTGCCTCCTGCTTTCCATCGGGATCATGGAGGGCGGGATCATCAACCCGCTGAAAAAAACCATCGGCCGCCATCGCCCGCTCGATTCGCTGGCCGACGCCCGGTCGGTCAGTCTTGCCGCGTCCAAGCCGAAACTGCTCGCCCTGGTCGAGCCGCTGAAAATCAAGCCGGGCGATCCGGTCGACCCGCCGGCCGTGGGGAAATCGCTGCCTTCCGGACATACCTCGAACATGTTCTGCCTGGCCACCGTGCTGACCGCTTTTTACCGCGCGCGCGGCGCGTGGCTTTACCTGGCCGCCGCTTTGGTCGCCCTCTCCCGCGTGGCCACCGGATCGCACTGGCCCTCGGATATCGTCCTCAGCGCCCTCGGCTCGGTGGCCGTGACACTCGCCCTGCTCGCCTTCTACGCGTGGCTCTGGCGCCGGTTCGCGCCGCGCCTCGTGCCGCGACTCGCGGCGGGGCATCCCGAATTGATCCGCACGGCATGAACACGCGCTTCCTTTTCCCCGCTCTGCTCGCCTTGGTCACCATCCTGCGCTGGCTCTGGCTTGCCCCGCAGGATCTGACACCAACCGGGGCCTACCTTGCCCTCTGCGGGTACTCGCCTTCCGTCGCTTACTTCGACGGCCCGGGCGGCGCCGCGGTGTGCACGGCGCTGGGCACGCGCTGGGCCGGGGCGGGAGCACTCGGCGCCGCATTGCTCTGGCCGGTCTTTGCCCTGCTTGCCACCGTCGCGCTTTACCATTTGGTGGCGCCGCTCGCGGGTCCCCGTTCGGCCACCGCCGCCGCCGTGCTGCTCAACCTGCTGCCGGCTTTCAACACCGCCGCGGTCAACCCGACCTGCGCGCTCCCGCTGACCCTTTGCGCTCTCGCCTTCGCGGGCTGCGCGTGGCGGGCGCTCGATGCGGAGTCCCTTGCGTGGTGGTTCGCGGCCGGACTCTGCGCCGCGGCCGGGCTCCTCTTCGATTACCTCGCCTGGTTTTTCCTGCCTGCGCTCCTGGTCGTCATGCTGTCCTCGCACCGCTGGCGCGCCCGCTTGCGCGGACCCGGATTCTGGCTCGCCGCGCTCACGCCGCTGGCCGTCTTCACCTGGCTGCTCGCTTGGAATGCAGGTCACAGCTGGGTCCACTTCATCAGCGGAACCTGGCAGACGGCGACCACCTTGCGCCTTTCCGCTCTGCCCTCGGCGTTGTCCGCCGCCTCCGCGGGCGCGTCGCCCTTGGTGCTGGTCGTCTTGGCTGCCGCGGTTCTTTTCGGACTGCGCGAGGCCCGCACTTCGCGTCAGGCCAAATTCCTCGCCCTCCCCGCCGTCCTCGCCGCGCTCATTGCGCTGTATCTCGCGCTGCGGGACGAACCGGCCTCGGCCGCCGGATTGGCCGCCGCCGCCTTGGCCCTGCCCCTCCTCGCGCGCCTTCCCGTGCCGCCTTTGCTCTTCGCCGCGGTCTGGCTCAGTGCCGCGGTCTGGGGCGCCGTGACCCTCGCCTCCCACCGCCCGGCCGCTCCGTCGATCACCCCTGCGGTGGTGCGCGAAATCGAGTCACTGCGCACCGCGCAGGCGGACGGTTCCTCCGCACCCGTCTTCCTGATTGCCCGTGATGCCGCCCTCGCCTCCGCGCTCGCCCTGCATTTGCCCGACACCTCCTTTGTCGCACCCGGACACCCTCCGGTTTACGTGGTCGAATCGCCCCATGCCGACAGCCAATACGCACTCTGGCCGCGCTATGACCAATTCGTCGAGGCACCGAAACCGGCGGAAGAGGATGCGCCGGATCCTTTCACCGAGCAGGACGGCGCCAATCCCTTTATCGGGCGGTCCGCCCTCTACATCAGTGCGCAAACCCCCGACCAGTTGCCCCAAGCGGTCACCGCCGCCTTCGCCGCCCACCGGCTTCTGGCCGAAATCACCGCGCCATCGGGGGAGATTCTCCGGATTTATCTCTGCCGGAACTACGAGACACTCCCATTGTGAGCGTGACGGTGGTCTCCGTGCGCTTTAAATTCCCACTTCCATGTCCAAGCCCAAAGTCCTTGTCTCCGATCCCATCTCGCAAACCGGCGTCGATGCCCTCGCCGAGGGCGGGCACTTGGACGTGACCTTCAAGCCGGGTCTCCCGCACGAAGAACTGCTCAAGATTATCCCCGAGTATGCCGCGCTGGTCGTGCGCAGTCAGACCAAGGTCGGCGCGGATGTCATTGCCGCGGCGAAAAACCTCAAAGCGGTCGGCCGGGCCGGTGTCGGGGTGGACAATGTCGATGTCGACGCCGCCACCAAACGCGGCATCGTCGTGATGAACACCCCCGGCGGCAACACGGTGTCCACCGCCGAGCACGCTTTCTCCCTCCTCGTTTCGGTCGCCCGCAAAATCCCGCAGGCCGACGCCAGCGTGAAGTCGGGCCAATGGGACCGCAAAAGTTTCCAGGGCGTCGAACTCAACGGCAAAACCCTCGCCATCCTCGGCATGGGCCGCATCGGCACCGAAGTGGCCAAGCGCGCCCTCGCCTTCGGTATGCGCGTCCTGGCCTACGATCCTTACCTTTCCGAGGCCCGCGCCAAGACCCTGCAGGTCGAACTGGTCGAAAATCTCGAAGACGCCCTCCCTCACGCGGATTTTGTCACCATGCACATGCCGCTGACCGACGAAACCAAGCACATGCTCAATGCCGCCCGGTTGGCCAAGCTGAAAAAGGGAGCGCGCATCGTCAACTGCGCGCGCGGCGGCCTGATCGACGAGCAAGCCCTCGCCGACGCCCTCGCTTCGGGCCACGTGGCCGGCGCGGCCATCGACGTCTTCGAGCAGGAACCGCCCGCCGCGGAGAACCCCCTGCGCCACGCGCCCAATGTCGTCTTCACCCCGCACCTCGGCGCCTCCACGGCCGAAGCCCAGGAAAGCGTCGGCATCGAAATCGCCCACGCCATCCGCGCCGCCCTCCTCGACGGCACGATCAACAATGCGGTCAACGCCCCGAGCGTCGACGCCAAGACGCTCGCCATGCTCGGCCCCTACCTCCGCCTCGGCGAGAGCCTCGGACGCTTCGTCTCGCAGATCGCGCCCAAACGCTGCGGCGTCCTGCGCGTCGTCTACAGCGGCAAAGCGCGCGACCTCGACACCACGCCGATCACCCGCTCCGTGCTCAAAGGCTTCCTCACGCAAATCAGCGGCAACGAGGTCAACGAAATCAACGCCCCCGGGTTGGCGCAGAACCTCGGACTCCAGGTCATCGAGTCGCGAGTCAGCGACAGCGCCGAATTCAGCGACCTGATCGAAGTCATCGCCGAGGATTCCGGCTCGAAGGCCTCGGTCGCGGGGACATTCTTCGGACCCAAACCACGCGTTGTCGTGGTCAACGGACGCCACATCGAAGCCCAGCCCGAAGGTGTTCTCCTGCTGCTCGAAAACAAAGACCGTCCCGGCATCGTCGGCCACCTCGGCACGCTGCTCGGCAAGCACCGCGTCAACATCGCCAGCATGTCGCTCGGACGCGACCAAGCCGGCGGCATGGCCCTCACCGTGCTCAATCTCGACTCGGCGCCCGACGAGCAAGTCATGGAGGAACTTCTCTCCGATCCGGATATCGTCAGCGCCCGCACCCTGCGGCTCTGACCCGTCGGCACCCCGGCGCCGCGTCGGGCCTTTCCCCCGGTCCGTCCGGCCCTTACCCTCGGATCCGACCATGGAAAACCTCGCCGAATACCTCAAGGTCTTCATCGCCGTCTTTGTCCTCGTCAATCCCCTCGAAGGCATCCCCATCTACCTCGCGCGCACCCAGGGCCTGTCCAACGCGCAGCGCCTGGCCATCGCCCGCACCACTTCCCTCGCCGTGGCCATCATCCTCTGGGTCGCCCTGGCCGTCGGGCATATTGTTCTGCAACTGCTCGGCATCAGCGTCGGGGCCTTCACCCTGGCCGGCGGGATCATCATTTTCCTCATCGCGCTCAAAATGGTCCTCGGTCCCTCCGGCGGCGACCTCGGCGGCGGCCCGGCCGATGGTAGCTTCGCCATCGTTCCGCTGGCCATTCCGCTCCTGGCCGGACCCGGCCCGATCAGCAGCGTGATCGTCTACGCCAGCAAAGGGATCACCGGACAAGGCGCCTCGGTGGGCGATGATCTCGTCCTCGCCGGCATCATCCTCGTCGTCGCCCTCGCCACCTTCCTCTCGCTGGCCGTGGCCGACCCGGCCCGCCGTCTGCTCGGCGACACCGGGATCAATGTCTTCACCCGCATCGCGGGCATTCTTGTCGCGGCCATCGCGGTCGGACTGGTCCACGAAGGACTCGGCCTGCTCTACCCGCAGCTCGCGGGGGCGGGAAACTGAGCGGACGACAGCCGGCCTCAGGCCGCCAGCATCGGCTCGCGGATCGACACGGGCTCCGCCTGGTGCTGCTCACGCGCCTTCCCAGCGGGAGCCGGCGGGATGTTCAGCGACACCACGGCCGGCACCTCGGCCCAGACTTCTTGGCGGGGACGGCCATCGTCATTCGCCCGGCGGCGATACGCTTCGATGCGCACGCGCCCGGGTGGACGCAGCCCCACGACCGACTTGAAATCTTTGACCAACCGCCGGCGGTCCGGCCACAGAAACATGAGGACCAACAAGGCGGACAAAGACACAACGGTCGTGGTCTCGGGCAAGGCCGTGATGGAAAAAGTGAAGCCGAGCCATTCTTTGTCCAAGGCCCGGAAAACACTCTCGTAGAGGAAAGTGCCCCCCTCTTGGGCCGCCGCGCCGAAATCCCGCAGGGACTTGGTCGTCACGTGCAGCGGGGCAAAGACTTCGGCGACGCTGCCGCTGCGCAACACCGTGCCACCCGATAGACTGAGATTGGCGCCAGAGCCTCCCAAGTCGTGACTGAGGTAGGACCGCGCCGTTTCCGGCCCCGCCGCCCCGACGACTGTGCCGGCCAGCAAGTAAATGACCGCAGCGCCGAAAAAAACAGCCCTCTTCTTCAGAGCAGCACGGCAGAATGGCAGGTGGGTATTCACGCGTTAAAATGACTCGGGCAAGGACCCCGATCGGACTCCCAGCGGGGGAGGAAGGTGCGCCGACCAAGAAGCGAAAATTTAGGCATAATTCGCAAAATGGCAACAAATTTCCGTCGAAAAAATTGCGCCCCGGGCCGGCCACCGCCCGCCCTGTTGGCTGTATTTTGCGCGAAGGTTTTCATCAGAATTCAACATAAAAAACAGCAAGTGCCGTGCCAGATACCCGCGATTCTCTTCCCATCTGAGGCCGCCGCCTTCGCAGACTGATTCAAGTGCATGGATCCGGCTGAGCGTCGCCCCTGACTTTGCCTCAGGGGACCGCAATGGGCCAGAGATCGCTGGAGCGAACTCTGTTTGGTGCGAGCGCCTCTCGCATCAACACCCGGTGCGGTCGGTGGACGCAGCCGAGCCGCTTGACCGCAGGCCGCATGTGACACATAGTGCACATATGGCCACCATCACTATACGCGAATTGCACATGAAAACCGGGCACTGGGTGCGGGCCGCCGCTCGCGGTCGCAACGGGGTGCTTGTTCTCGATCGAGGGCGTCCGGCCGCACGGCTGTTGCCCGCGGAGGAGGAGATTTCCACCCCGTTCGCCCGGCGCAAGCTGGTGCGCGGCTTTGAACAACTGCCATCTGTTCACGTAGATTCCGCCCGACTTCTCGAGGAGGACCGGCGCTGACCTACTACGACACTGCTTACTTGGCCAAGTGCTACCTGCGGGAACCCGGCAGTGAAGTCGTTCGTCAACACGCGGCGACCGCGGGAAGGATCGCCTGCTGCGAAACCGGCCGTGTGGAATTGGCGGCGGTGTTTCACCGTCACCTGCGTGAAGGCCGACTGAGCGCGCGGGAATACCGTGTCGCCTTGCAACAATTTGAGTCGGATTTGGAAGCTGGCGTGTGGCGCTGGCTGCCGCTCGACACGCCAATCCTCCTCGAGGCCCAGAAGAGTTTCGACGGACTGTCCGCGAAATATTTTCTGCGCGGCGCCGATGCCATGCATCTCGCTTGCGCCCGCGCCAACGGCTTCCGCGAGGTTTTCACCAATGACCGGCACATGCTCGCCGCCTGTCCAGCCTTCGGCCTGAAAGGCCGCAACATTATCGCCTGATCGAGCGTTCCACCGGCCCGGCGCATGAAAGGCCGATAGCGACGCTGGATGAGGAAGGTTGCTACAACTCCAGCTGACAACTGGCTACTGACCACTGACAACTGCGGCGTATAACGCCGCCCCACCCGCTACAACCGCAAGGCGGCTACGCACGCCGATACGCTTCGATGCGCTCGCGACCGGTCGGACGCAGACCAAGGATAGACTTGATGTCCTTGATCATCCGACGCCGCACCGGCCAGAGAAACATGGCCAACAAACCGGCCGCCGCCACATAGGTCGAGGGCTCGGGAATGGCGGTGATGGTGAAGTAACTTCCCTCGGTGCTGGTAGTGTAACCGTTGCTAAAAGAAAACTGCGCCAAGTTGCCACTGTTGAAGTTTGAGGAAAGGAACTGAAGTTTGTTGCCCACCGAGAAATTATCCACGGTGACTGTTGAACTACCACTGTTGCTATATGTCTGAAACTGGAGCGTTCCGGCGACCGCAGCCCCGCTCCCGAAATCCAAAGTTGATGCGCCGCTGATTGTAAGATTGCCAAATGTTTCGTTCACGCCGCTGGCGCGCTGGATCGTGCCGCCGGACAAGGACACCGTGGCAGTGTTGCTCACTTGATCACTCTGCGAAATCAGAAGCTTGGCATCGTTGGCCACGCTGACCGACGCGGTTGAGCCGGCTGCTGAGCCTGACGAGGCATTGAGATCGAGCACGCCCGAGCTCACGACTGTCGCGCCGGCGTAACTATTGTTCCCGCTCAAAGTGACTGTTCCTGATCCCGTTTTGGTCAGTCCACCAGCGCCGCTCAGCGCGCCGGTCGAGAAGGTCACGTTGCGACCGCTGCCCGCGTTGAAGTTCGCCGTCTTTTCCAGAGCGATATTGCCCGTAAAAGTGTTGTCTTCAGTCGTGCTGTCGCTGCCGATAGTGAGGGCTGTGGTATTGTTGCCTTGGATGGTGATCGGATTGGCGATGGTCCGGCCCCCGATCGCATAAAGCGCAGCAGTGCCAGCGCCCGAGACGCCAGAACCGAGATCGATAGTTTTATTGGTCGCTCCCCCGGCACTATTGTGAGCGAGATAAACGGTGCCTTGATCGACATAAATCGTATTGCCACCAGTGGGGTTGAAACCGCTGTTGTCGCCGCTCAGGGTCAAAGCGCCTGAGCCTTGCTTGAGGAGGTCAGAGTTACCAGTTCCACTGATTTGGCCGGCAACTGTTACGCCGGAACCTCCGCTGATAGTTAGGCGATTGCCGCCCAGGGCTGTGTTGCCGGAGAGAGTTAAGGTTCCCGATGCTACAACCACAGATGAAGCTGAGCCAAGCGTGACTCCTCCCTGCCACGTGTTGTCGTTGGCTGTATTGCGCAACGCCCCACCACTCGAGATACCCGTTCCGTTTATAGTAAGGGCCTCAGCGTCCACTGTAATGCCTCCACTCAATTCAATCGCCCCGCCACTCGTCACGCTCACTCCTCCAGCCGTGGTTCCGAACGCGTTGGCATGGCTGGCGCGAGCAGTAGCATTTGCATTGACGGTCGTCGCACCCGTGTAGGTGTTTTGCTGATTAAGCACGACGGCAGATCCAGAGTCGCCACCGATGAAGACAGCGTTGGCTACGGGAGTGCTTGTTGAATTTGCCGCCAACCCGTCTGACACAACGCCTGGGGTGTAAGTAGTCCCATTCGCGCCAACGTAGCCTAGTTCGACCGTGCCAGTATCAGCAAGGCTAGCGTTCTTCCAAAACGAATTAGCGTTGCTGTCGCCAAAAGTGTAAATGGAGAAGCTATCTATCGAGCCGCCACTCGCTGCCATGGTGTTGTTGTAGTACCAAGTTCCGCCGACCTGCGCATCGAAGGTGGTGCTGGAGGTAATCTTAATCACAAAGGTTCTGTCAGCATTGGCACCCAAGCCGGAATCACGCGCAGTTCCACCGTTGTAAATCATCCAGTTTCCAGTGCTGTCGAGTTGAAAGCGGGCTTCAGTCGTGTTGTCGGTTGAAGAGAAAAAGTTCGCGTAAGTTGTGCTGTCACGGAAAGAAATGCCCAGGTAACCGCCCGCGCTTGGATTAGCACTTGTGAAGCCGGTTATCGTAAAAGTATCACCGACTTGCAACGGGCGCGAGGCAGCGTTTTCGTCCGCGCCGTTAATGGTGAAGGTGCGGAAAGCGGCTGCACCAGGGGTGTTGCCGAAACTGCCACCATTGGCATAGTTGGCGAGTTCGACAGCCCCATTGTTGTAAGTGCCAGAATACGGCGGATTATTGTTCTTTTCGTTAATCAGGCTGTTAAAATTCTCCGTCTGCGTCGTGTAGTTCTCGGTCGCCGCATGGACTCCAGTGTGAGCGACAACAATAGCAACAAACGCAGCGATGTTGGTCGTGCAACGTACGCTGAGACGCAGCGACTTTTTGGTTACGTGAAACGCAAGTGGGGTGTTCATGGTGGGGAGACCAGTCTGAAGTTGTTGGGTGGTAGTGGGGGGAGATCCAATTGCAGGATTCTGGTTCCACATAGTCACAATTCCGTAACCTCGCAAGCAAAAAAATCAGCGTTCTTTTTGGCGGGTCCGAGACCCCCATTTCGCCCCCCTTTCGATCCGCGAACTGCGGACTGATTCTATTGTTAGTCTCTACCTATAAACAACTTACCTGACCCAACTACCCGAAGGCTGCAGCCTGACCAACAACCTCCGATTTTAGTTTGCTCCTCGAGCCGGCAGGCCCTGCGCGGCCACAGGGTGAATTCCGGCTCGAGCTCGCCGGAGACCATTTGACATTCATGCACGTTCGTGCATTTACATTCATATGGCCACGAAGACCATCACCCTGGAAATTGATGCCTACGAGCGGCTGAAGAGGGCCAAACGGACGCCCCGGGAGTCTTTTTCCGAGGTGGTTCGGCGGCTGCCCATGCCGGCGGGTGCGATCACCGCCGGACAATACCTCGCCTTGGCCCGCGAACGCGGAGCTTTGCTCACCGGGGACGACGCCCGCGCGATCGACGAACTCAACCTGACGGACCAACCGCCGCACATTCCGTGATCTTGGACTCCACATTTCTGGTCGATTTCGAGCGCGAGGTCGCGCGTCGCAGCGCCGGGCCGGCTACGCGGTTTATGCAAACACGCTCCGACGAGGAGCTTTGCATCACTTTCACCATCGCCGGCGAGTTGGCCGCGGGGGAGTCGATGGGCCGCGACCGCGCCAAGTGGGAGACTTTCATCCGACCCTTCCGCTTTCTCGGTTACAATGATGAAGTTGCCTGGCGTTTCGGTGAGATCTTTCGCGAGCTGCGGCGCAAAGGATCGCTCATCGGCGCCAACGACATGTGGATCGCCGCCGCGGCCCTGGCCAACGACCAACCGCTCGTCACGCGCAACGCCGACGAATTCCGGCGCGTGGCCAGCCTGGAAGTCTTGTCGTATTGAATCCGGCCGTTGCGCCAAGGCGCGGAGCTAAAATTTAGCGGCGGCGTCCCCCGCCCCTGAAACTATTCCAGCCCTAATGGGGCTGGCGGGCGTTAATTCTCAGGCATCTTACGATGAAAACAAAACACGTTCTGATCCTCGGCGGGGGTTTTGCCGGCTTGGCCTGTGCCCAAAAGCTGACCGATGAGCGATTCCGGGTCACCTTGGTCGACCGCTGGAATCATCACCTTTTCCAACCGCTGCTCTACCAGGTGGCCACGGCGGGTCTGACCATGGCCGAAGTGGCCCAGCCACTGCGGGGGATTTTGTCCGCGCGGAAAAACGTGACCACCTTGATGGATGAGGTGACCAAGATCATTTTGCCCGCGCGGCAAGTGCACTTGAAGGAACATGTGCTCGACTATGACTATCTGGTCATCGGACTCGGGGCCAAGACGGGTTACTTCGGCCACCACGAGTGGGAAGAGCACACCCACGGGCTGAAGAGCCTGAAAGACGCCATGAATATCCGCCGCGAAGTGCTGCTGGCCTTCGAGCGGGCCGAGTCCGCGGCGGACCCCGCGGAGACGGACCGGCTTTTGACCATGGTGGTGGTCGGCGGCGGACCGACCGGCGTGGAAATGGCGGGATCGCTGGCCGAATTGTCGCGCCGGGTGCTCAAAGATGATTTCCGCCGCATCGACCCGTCCCGCGCCAAGGTGCACCTCATCGAGGCCGGACCCAAACTTCTGCCCATGTTTCCCGGCAGCCTGCCCGAGTATACCCGGGAGCGCCTGACCAGCATGGGCGTCCACGTGCATCTGGACTCCCCGGTCGAAGAAGTGGGGCAAGGCTTTGTGCAAATGGCCGGCGAGCGTATCGAGTCGGACATCATCATCTGGGCCGCGGGCGTGGAGGCCAGTGAAGTCACCCGCACCCTGGCCGGCATTCCGCTCGACCGGAGCGGCCGCATCGAGGTGCTGCCGGATCTGAGTCTCCCGGGCTACCCCGAAGTCTTTGCCGCCGGCGATCTCGTGGCCTTGGTCGACCCGAAAGGTGTCGCTGTGCCGGGCGTCTCTCCGGCCGCCATTCAAATGGGCCAGTTCATTGCCAAGTTGGTCCGCGCCGAGGACAAGGCCGGATCACGCCCCGCGTTTGTCTATTGGGACAAAGGCACCATGGCCACGATCGGACGCAAGGCGGCCGTGGTCCATGTCGCCGGCCTGCAGATGCGCGGCTTCCACGCTTGGTTGATGTGGCTCTTCGTCCATCTCATTTTCCTCATGCACATGCGCAACCGCATCAATGTCTTCATCCACTGGGTGTGGTCTTACTTCACCTGGCAGCGCGGGGCGCGGATCATTTCACCGTAGGGTGTGAGCTCGCCGCTTCTACTTTACCTTCGAAGGCAGACCGCTTCGCTTCCAACTCCTCCCACCGGGCATACGCCGCGCGGATTTTCGCTTCGAGAGCAATGGACTCCGCTTCGATCTTCGGCAGCGCCCCGGGATCCCTGCGATAAAGCTCCGGATCCTGCAGCTGCGCGGCCAGACGGACCTGCTCCGCCTCCCACTGCTCGATCCGGGCGGGCAATTCCTCCAACTCCCGCCGCTCCCGGTTGAGAAATTTTTCCGCGCGTTCCCGGCGTTCCTTTTTCGGGCTTGCCACCTTTTCCGCAACGGGCGCGGCGTCCGGAGGCACCGCGGCCCCGCGGGCCGACCAACGTTGCCAATCGCTGTAGCCGCCGTTGACCTCGGTAATCCTGCCGTCGCCCTCGAAGACGAGCAGGCTCGTCACCACCGCATCGAGGAAAGCCCGGTCGTGCGAGACAAGGATCAGGGTTTGCTCCCAGCTGACCAGCAATTCCTCGAGCAGCTCGAGCGTTTCGGCGTCGAGGTCATTGGTCGGTTCATCGAGCACGAGGACATTGGCCGGCTGCAGAAAGAGGCGGGCGAGGAGCAGACGATTGCGTTCGCCGCCGGAGAGCAGCCGCGCCGGCATGCGCACGCGGTCGGAACGGAAGAGGAAGTCCGCCAGATAGCTGTGGATGTTGCGGTCGCGTCCCTGGAAGCGCACCGACTCCGAGACGCCGGCCACGTTTTCCGCCACCGTCTTGTCCAAATCGATCTGGTCCCGCAGCTGGTCCAAATAGACGACCTGCAAATTGGTCCCCGCGGCCACGCGGCCGGACTGCGGGGCGAGACGGCCGAGGAGCAATTTGAGCAGCGTGGTCTTGCCGCACCCGTTCGGACCGAGAATCCCGATCTTGTCCCCGCGGAAAATCTCGGTGGAGAAATCCCGCACCACCGGGCCGGGCATGGCCGGGTGCGCGAAAGTGACACCTTCCGCCCGCAAGACGCGCTGGCCCGACAACGCGCCCCCCTGCATCTCCATCTTCGCCTTGCCCGAATGCTCGCGGCGGCGGGCCCGTTCGCGGCGCAGCTCGAGCAGGGCCCGCACCCGCCCCTCGTTGCGCGTGCGGCGGGCTTTGACCCCCTGACGCAACCACGCCTCCTCCTGGGCCAGCTTTTTGTCGAACGCCTTCCACCGCACGGCCTCGGCCTCGAGCACGCCGGCTTTGCGCTGCAGGAACGTGTCATAATCACAGGCCCAACCGAAAAGCCGTCCGCGGTCCAGCTCGACGATCCGGTTGGCCAGGCGCCGGAGAAACGTCCGGTCGTGGGTGACAAAGAGCAGGCTCATCGGATGCCGGAGGAGAAAATCCTCCAGCCAGAGGATGGAGCTGAGGTCGAGATGGTTGGTCGGCTCGTCGAGGAGGAGAAGATCCGGCTGACCGGCCAGCGCGCGGGCCAGCAAGACGCGGCGTTTCAGTCCGCCGGAAAGCGAGCCGAACTCGGCCCCGGACGGCAATTCCATTTCGGCCAGCAGTTCCTCCAGCCGCACATCGATCTCCCAGTCCTCCTCGTGGCGGGTCGGCGAAATCCCTCCCCGCACCAAGTCAAACACCGCCCCCTCCAGACCGGCCGGAACTTCCTGATCCAAACGGGTCATGACCGCACCGGGCGAACGAATGATTTCCCCCGCGCTCACCCCCTCCTCCCCGGCGATGAGCCGCATGAGACTGGTCTTGCCGCAGCCATTGCGCCCGAGCAACGCGACCCGCTCGCCCGCCTCGATCGAAAGATCCGCCCCATCGAGCAGGTAATCCCGCCCGTAATGGAGCGAGACGGATTTCAGCTGGAGCAAAGCCATGGGCGCGACACCCTGCCGCAAAGAATCCCGCAGGCAACCCCAAAGTCGTCAGAGACCGGGGCAAGCGGGCCCAAGCCCGGGCATCTTCTGCCTTGTCCGTCCTGCAAAGCGCAAAGCCGGTCCGGGGGAGCCGCCGGCTCCCCCGGAGGGCCGAAGGCTCATTCCAGCACCTCGAGGTTGGCCTCGCTGAATTTCACCGCCGACTGCCGCGGCCCCGAGGGCGACGGGGTGACCGAGACGACAACGCGGAGATTGTCCACCGGGAGGATTCCCTCAACGGACACTTCGTGCCATTCGGTGTCGGTGGGAAACTCTTCGAGGACCACTTCCTTCGTTGCCACGGTTTGCTGCTGTCCGTCCTTGTTGCCCTCGAGCATGAGTTCCACGGAGTAGGGTCGCTGCGAATCTTCGCTGTGCGGGTCCACCATCATCAGCACCGAAAACCGCACTTTCTGGCCGGCCTTCACCCCGCTGACATCCTGATGCATGCCGGAGTTGCTGTTCCCGTTCACGCGGTAATGGTGGTAGCCCATCATGGCCCCCGACGGGGTCTGCGGCGCCCAACCCGTCTCCCGGAAAAAACAGTCGCCGAAAGTCGCCCAGCCTTCCGGAACCTCCGGATTGTCGGATGGATAACGAAAGTCGCCGTTCTGGAGGCTTTGGGAAAACAAGGACCCCGCCGTGGCGAGCACGACGGCCGAGATGGTGATGATGGTTTTTGACATAAAAACGAGGGACGATTGTGCCGCGGTCAGATTTGCACCAGACCGCGCTGGACCCCGAGAATGGCCGCCTCGGTGCGCGTTTCCACGCCGAGCTTGGCCAGGATATTGCGGACATGGGCCTTGACCGTGAACTCGCTGGCCGAGAGAACACGGGCGATGTCCTTGTTGGACAGTCCGCGGGCGATGACCGCGAGGATTTCCAGCTCGCGGGGGGTGAGAGTTTGGAAAGCATCCCGCTCGGCGAGGCGTTCGGCCACCGCCGGCGGCAGATATTGGCGCCCCTCGACCACCGCGCGGATGGCGGCTTCGAGCTGTTTGCCCGGAATGCTCTTCAGCAGGTAGCCGCTCGCCCCGGCCGCCATGGCACGGTGGATATCTTCATCGCCGTCAAAAGTGGTCAGCATGAGCACGCGGGCGTCGGCCTGGGTCTGGCGGATGGCCTTCAAGGCATCGATGCCTGTCCCGTCGGGCATTTGCAGATCGAGCAGGGTCAGGTCCGGCTGGTGCTTGGCATGGGCAGCGACGGTTTGGGCCACCGTGGAAGCCTCGGCCACGATTTCGAAGTCCGGGCGCAGGTCAAGGACCGCGCGCAAACCCTCGCGGAAGAGTTCGTGGTCGTCGGCAACAAGGATGCGGATCATGGGTGAGTTGCGTGGTTTCAGGTTGCCTGCGGCAGGCGGACCTCGATGCAGGATCCGCCGCCCAGTTCGGATTTCACAGCCAGACATGCGCCGAGCAACTGGGCGCGCTCGCGCATGTCTTGCTGCCCGTAATGGGGCCGGCCGTTGCCTGCGGGAACGGAGGAAGGGTCGAAGCCGCGGCCGTTGTCCTTCACCGTCAGGACAATCTCGCAGTCCTTGCGGCGCAGCGTGACTTCCAGGGCGGTGGCGTGGGCGTGCTTGAGCACGTTGGCCACTGCCTCCTGGGCAATGTGGAGAAGTTCATATTCCTGCTCGTGGGACAGCCCGGTCTCGTCCTCGCAGAGGTCCATCGTGGTGGTAATGCCGCTATCCTCGGTGAGCAACCGGACGGAATCCCGGACAGCCTCCGCCAGGCTGTGCTTCTCGAGAGCCAAACTGCGCAGCCCCCAGACGGTGCGGCGCACCTCGGTCTGGCCCAAACGTAGCAACTCGGCCGCCTTTTCCATCTGCCGGCGGGCGGGTTCCGCTTCGGCGGCTTCCGGATGCGGCAGCAGGTCGTTGGCGGCATCCATGCGCAAAGCGGCCCCGGCCAAGGTCTGCTCGAGCGAGTCGTGCAGGTCGCGGGCCAGACGGTTGCGCTCGGCGGTCACGGCGGCGTATTCGCTGAGCTCGCTGCGGCGCGCGCTGAGTTGGGCGTGCAATTGGTCGGTGCGTGTCTCCACCCGCTTGGCCAGCGCGTCCCTCGCCGCCACGAGTTCCGACTCGGCAGCGACGAGGCTCTTGTTTTTCCGGGTCAGCACCCCGGCGAAAAACAAGACGGTGACCAAGGCCGATCCGGTCGCGGCCAGCGCGACGGCCAAGCGCAACGGCGTCCACCATGGCGCCGGCTCCACAACCTCCACGTCGGCCGGGCTCCGCAGATGAATCAAAAGATCGCGGGGTTTCAAATAGCCCTCCTCCTGTTGAGCCGAGCCGACGGCCCCTTCTGCGATCCCCGTGACCGTAACGATGGCTCCCGGGGCGGCAGGGAGTGCGTCACGAGGTATGCTCCCGTTGAATTCGGCAGCGAAAAGCAAGTCGCCGTCTTTCAGCAGCAAGCGCGCGGGAGTCACGTCGGTCTGCGTTTCGATCAGCCTGCCGGTGACGCGAACCAGAAGCCCTTCATGGGAAAAAGCATCTTGCGCCGTCACCATGACCGCGGGCTCGAGAGACGCATCGGTGCCCAGGATCCGGAACTGTCCGTCTTCGAGCGTCGGACCGAGCGGACCGGGGGTGGGAAATCCCAGGACTTCCACGACGGAGCTCAGCGCGGGCGGCCCGTTTTCACCGACCGTCCGCACCCGCACGCCGTGGTCCTCGTCTTGGATTTGAAAGGACTCGTTGTTTTGGGAAAGCGTGACCGTCCCCCTGGTGCGAATCCGGTGACCGGGGGCGCTGTTGACCGGATGACCAAGCAAAGCTCTCAAAGGGGTGAGCGGCAGCGTCGACGCATCCCGCGGCGTTTCGAGAACCTCGATGAAGTCCGGATTGGTCACCCGCATTTGCGCGGTAAGCACCTGCCCGGCTTCGTTGACCGCGACGGCGTCGATCCCCTTGATCCGCACGACCCCGTCCACCAGCGCGGACAAGCGGTCCAGTTGATCGCTGGGGGTAAGCACGAAAATCCGCGTGCCCTTGGCGTCCAAGTGCATGATGGCGTGGTCGCGGCCCAGACGCGACCACGGATGCACTGCACGGACGATGCCAGAAAGCTCGATGAATCGACAGTCGTAGGATCCACTCAACAACTCGCTTCCGGTGACGTTTTCCGGTTCCGGCAGGCCAGGCTCCCCGGTCACCTCGAGGGTTTGCACGACGAAGTCGGGCGCGAATTGGCCCTTTTGCAGATAACCCCCGACCTCGACTTTCTGGCCGAGCCTCAGGTCACGCGGACGATTCACGTGCATCGGCATCCAGATCGCCGCCGAACCGTCTTGCAAGGCGATCTCGGTTTGGCCGTCGCTGATGTGGTTGATGATCCCGCTGGTTCTCGCCTCGATGCGCAGACCCTCTTCGTTCGGGAACTCCCGCAATTGGCTGATGCTCAGAAAAGGAGTCCCCTCCGCCGCGGCGAGCGGAAAGTGCTGACCCAACGCGATCAAGAAAAACAAAGAAGCTTTGCAACGTGCGCTCAAACCGGATTTTAGTTAGCCACAGCAGTCCCCGCTGGCCAAGCCGGCTCTGGCGAGCCTGCTAGTCATTTCGGACTATATCTCCGGCGCGGAAGCTGCGCTATCAGTCTCCGTGCGTTTCCGCCTCATCCTCCCAGCTCTCCTCTTTGTCCTCTTCCCCGGACTGGCTGGCGGGCAATTGCTGCAGGTCGACGGCACCCGGATTGTCAACAGCTCGGACAATCAAGAGGTCATCCTCAACGCGGTCAATTTCGGCAACTGGATGGTCATGGAGGGCTACATGATGAACTCCGTCAGCCAGGCACCGGACCAGCACACGTGGAAACAAAAGCTGACGGATTTGGTGGGGGCAGCCAGCACGAAGGCATTTTTCGATGCCTGGCTGGCGAACCACGTCACGCAGGACGACATCAACCAGATCAAAGCGTGGGGTTTCAACGCGGTGCGCCTCCCCCTGCATTACGAATACTTCGTCAACCTGGGAACCCCCGACGTGTGGAACGACCAAGGCTTCACCCTGCTCGACGATATCATCTCGTGGTGCACGGAGGCGGGGATCTACGTCATCCTCGATCTGCACGGGGCCCCGGGCGGGCAAAGCGATAACAGCGGGATCAGTGACTACATCGCGGGCCAGCCGTCGCTGTGGGAAAGCGCGGCGAATCGCAGCAAAACCGTCCGCCTCTGGGACAAGCTCTCCGAGCGCTACAAGAACGAGGCATGGGTTGCGGGGTATGACCTGATCAACGAGCCGAATTGGAATCTCCCCGGCGGCACGCTCCTGCGCGAACTCTACGAGGAACTGACCCGGGTGATCCGCGCCAACGGGGACAAGCACATCCTTTTCATCGAGGGAAACAGCTACAGCAACGATTACACCGGCCTGACTCCTCCTTGGGACCCCCAGATGGTTTACGTTTTCCACAAATACCAGTCCTCGGCGGATTTCGCCTCCGACCTCCAATGGGTTCTCGACCTGCGGGCCGCGGAGAATCGTCCCATTTGGTGCGGCGAACACGGCGAGAACAGCAACGACAACTTCACCAAGATGGTCGAACTACTGCGGGGCCAAGGTATCGGCATGTCTTGGTGGCCGATGAAAAAGTTCGCGAGCATCAACTGCCTGGCCAGCGCCAGCTTTCCCGCTGGTTATGAAGACCTCCTGAACTACCTGGGTGGCTCGAATCCCGGTCTGAAACCCGGCACGGCCCGCGGCATCCTGACTCGGCTGGCCGAAAGTGTCCGACTGGCCAACACCGAGCTCCGAACCGAAGTCCTGCGCGCGATTTTCATTCAGCCGGGCAACCGGGAGACCGAGCCGTTTGGCACCATTCCGACGATTCCCGGGAATGTTTACGCCTCCGACTACGACCAAGGCATGAACGGCTATGCTTACTCCGATACCGGATGGGAAAATGTCAACTATACCACCGGGGAGTACACCGCATGGAACGAACGCTGGACTTACCGGAACGGCGGGGTGGATCTCGAAACCTGCGGGGACGCGGAATCCAACGGCTACAACGTCTGTTTTTTCCAACCGACCGAGTGGATGAAATACACCGTCGACGTCGCGTCCCCCGGCACCTACGCCATCGACTTGCGCGTCGCCAATGGCTCCGGACAAACCGCCGCCCTCGAGATCCAAAGCGGCGACGGAACAAAAACCCTGGCCGTGGCTTCGGTGCCGACCGGCGGCTGGTCGGACTGGGTGACTGTCTCCGTAAGCGGCGGCTTTTCCACCGCAGGCCCCCAGTCGATCCGCATCGCCAACACGGGCGCGTCCGATTGCAACATCAATTCCATCCGCTTCACCAAGACCAGTGACACCGTCGCGGGGACCACTTCGGTCCCGGTCACCGTGACCACCGTTTCCCTCAAGGCGAACAACGGCGGATACCTCAGCTGGAAAAACTCGGGTTCCCGCGTTTTGACCTGCGAGGCCGCCTCGGAAACGGACAACACCCGGTTCACCTTGGTCGACGCGGGGGCGGGACGGACGGCTCTGCTCGCCGGCAACGGCAAATACGTCCGCTATTCGGCAGCCGACAACAAACTTTATGCCGATGCCGACAGCCCGGGCCCGGACGAGCAATTCACCCTGAACCGGCTCAACCGGTCGATCGCCATCCAGGCGCCGAATTCCCTGTATGTCTCGCAGAATGCCAATGACCCCGTCCTCTGCAACAAAAGCGTCCTCGCGGGCTGGGAATATTTCCTTATGACATCCCCTGCGACGACCCGGGGCGCTCCCGCCGCCCCCTTGGGCGTCAGCATGAACAACGGAACCATCAGCTGGAGAAGCATGCTCGGAGCCACCCACTACTCTGTGCAACGCCGCACGTCCTCAGGAGGCTCGTTCCAGACCATCACCACCGACATTGCGGGAACGACCTTCACCGACCCCTCCCCCGTGGACGGAGCGACGAACACCTATCGCGTGGTTTCCCATGCCGGAACCTATGACAGTCCTCCTTCGGCCGAGGTTGGGTTCCTTTACGCCGCACTCCCCGCGGACTGGACCGGGCAGGACATCGGAAGTGTTGGGGCTCCGGGCAGCGCCACGTTTCTCAACGGCACCTTCACGTTGCAAGGATCCGGCGCGGATATTTGGGAGACAGCCGATGGATGCCATTTTGTCTCCCGGAGTCTGGGCGGCGACTTTGTCATCACCGCCCGCCTCGCGAGCATGTCCAACACGGACTACTGGGCCAAGGCGGGACTGATGGTCCGCGAGTCCAATGCCGCGGGCTCCAGGAATGTTGCCCTGCTCGTTACCCCGGAGGGTGGAGGCACCCGGATGCAGTGGCGCAGTTCCACGGGAGGCAGCACCTCCGATCATCAACTCAGCGGGAGCAACGCGCCCCGGTGGCTGCGGATCGTGCGCAGCGGCAACACCTTCACCGGCTGGCAGTCGGACGATGGGCTGACTTGGACCAACACCCACGCCGTGACCCTGGCCATGACCTCGACGGTCCTGCTCGGCCTGGCCGTAACCGCCCACAAAAACGACGCGCTCAACACAGCGGCGTTCGACCAGGTCAGCGTGACCAGTTTGCCTCCCGGCACCTCCAGTTGGAGCGCCTATCAAAATGTCTGGTTCGCCGCCGGAGAGCCGAACAGCGCCCCGGGGGCCGATGCGAACAAGGACGGGCTGGCCAATCTTCTCGCCTATAGCACGGGACTGAGTCCGTGGATCCGGGCGACACCGGAAAACGGCGGATCTCCTTTCGTCGGAATCCACGACGGATTTCTTTCCATGACCTACACCCGCCTGCGCAACCGTTTCGATTTCGACTGCGTGGTCGAAGTTTCCGGCGACCTCGTCACGTGGAACTCCGGACCCGGCTTCACCGTGGAAACCGGCATCGTGCCGCTCGACGACCTCCGTGAGCAAGTGACCGTGCGCGACGCCCTGCCGGCCGGCGCCGCCAACCGGCGCTTCATCCGTCTGCAGGGAATCTACCCGCGGTAAGAATAGCCCCGTAAAACATGCGACGGGGTGCAATGGGGCCTGTCCAGGATCCGCGGGACAAAGGTATCAGCGCGCAGCGAAAGCCGCCGGCAATTCTTGCCCTGCACACGGCGCTTCATCAATCCATCGGCGGATTTCCTCGAGGGTTTTCTTTCCGCAATTGCGCTCACCCTGGAGAAGCTCGAGCACCCCGGTCTCGAACGCCGCGGCGCGCGACCGGATGCCGTGGCGGCCGAGGGCATTGACAGCCCGGGCCGAAAGGCCGGCCAACTCGACCGCACCGTGCAACTTCTTTATCCCGCGGCGGTGACGCGAAAGCATGAGCGAGATGGCCTGGGGCGTGACCTCGAACTGCTTGGAGATCTCGCGGAACGTGTAGCCGAGGCCGCGCAGGGTGGCGATGTCGCGAATCCGTTGGGGCAACTCCTCGAGGCTTGCCGCGGAAGTTCGTTCGCGTGTGGTGTCGATGAGGCGGGTATCCCCGCAAAGGAGGTTATTCATAGCTGAGTCCGAATCCGAAGGGATAAAGCGGGTTTTCGATCTTCTCCCCGCTGTGTCCGAGGGGGACTTGATCCATCGAGCGCGGCCAGGTGAACGACAACCTCCCGGTGGCCGGCGCGGCTCCGGTCAGCACATCCACCACCCCGGCGCCTTCCGTGCCGGGGAGCCATGCGGCCAGAATGGCATCCGCCTGATCGGCCACGTCGCCAAGAATCATGGGGCGGCCGGACAGGACAATGACCACCACCGGCAGGCCGGCGGCTTTGAGCTTGGCGACCGCCGCGGTGTCCTCTTGGGAAAGCGCCAAATCATAGCGGTCGCCTTTCATTTCGGCATACGGACCTTCACCCACCACGACGATACCCAATTCGGCGCCGTCAGACTGCGATCCGTCAGCCGTGTAGCTGATCTCGGTCGTGTTGCCGGCAACTTCTTTGAGCGCGTCGAGGATGGTGGTTCCGCCCGGCGTGAGGTCACCGCGATCGCCCTGCCAACCGATGGTCCAGCCGCCGCACTGCATACCCAGATCGTCCGCTCCGCTGCCGGCCACGTGGATGCGACGCGGCAGCTTCCTGACCGGCAGGAGGGCGTTTTCGTTCTTCAGCAGGACCACCGACTCAGCCACAGCCTGGCGGGCCACTTTACGGTGGGCCTCCGAGCCGAACTCCGACTGCAGTTTTTTGTTCGGCCAGAGGTTTGGCTCCGCATCCATCATACCCATGGCGAATTTGACCCGCAGGATCCGCGTCACCGCGTCGTCGATCCGCGACATGGGCACTTTGCCCTCCTCCACCAGCTCCTGCAGCAGGGTGATGAACTCCTTGTAGCGGTCGGTGAGCATCACCATGTCCATGCCGGCATTGATGGAGATCTCAATGCACTTTTTGTAATCCGAGCTGCGCACCTGCCCCGCCGCATTGTTGCTTTCCGGCGCGGAGTCGTCGGTCTCCGGACTGACCAACTGGTCGATGGCATTGTAGTCGGAAATCACGAACCCCTCGAAGCCCAGCTCCTTCTTCAGAACATCGGTGAGAAGATACTTGTTGCCGGAGCATTTCACGCCGTTCCAGCTGCTGTAGGACGGCATGATCGTCACCACACCGGCCTTGATCGCGTCAGGATACCCGCTCAGATGAATGGCTCTCAGGGTAGCCTCGTCGACGCGGACATCGCCCTGATCGAGCATGCCCTCTCCCCCGCCCGGCTTGAATTCCGTTCCCCCATCACCGATGAAATGCTTGGCACACGCGGCGACCGATTCTTCCCCCGACAAATCCGCCCCTTGCAGTCCGCGCACCGCGGCGGTGCCGAGCAGAGCCACCAGGGCAGGGTCTTCCGAGAACCCCTCGTAGGTCCGACCCCAGCGAATATCCCGCGGCACGGCAACGGACGGGGCGAAGGTCCATTGGATCCCCGAAGCCCGCACTTCGCGCGCCGTGATCCGCGCGATTTCCTCGACCAGTTCCGGATTCCGGGTGCAGCCCAAGCCGATGTTGTGCGGGAAGATCACCGCACCGAGGAGGTTGCTGTGACCGTGGACCGCATCCACCCCGTAAATCAGCGGGATCCCGAGCCGCGACTTGAGCGCGCGCTGCTGACGCTCCGTGTAAAACTCCGCCCAGTCCGAGAGCTTGTTGCCGCTCTCCGGATCCGAACTGCCGCCGCTCAGCATCGAACCCAGCGAAAGCGTAGTGATGTCGTCGAGGTCCTTGACCGACCCGCTGTCTGGTTGGGTCATCTGCCCGACCTTCTCCGCCAAGGTCATTTTTTCGACGATGGCTTTGATTTTGTCATCGCTGGTCGTGAGCCATGGTGGGGAGGCGGCATTGACCACGTTGCTGAGAACAACCGCCATGGTGGCGAGGGCGACCCTTATGACAGGAACAGATAGAAATTGAGTAAGACGCGACATAAGCGGCAAAGCTATCTGCGCCGAGGCTTATTTTGACAGGCCAATAGCGGGAGCCGGACTAGTCATTCCGGACTATAGTCATGGCGGAAAACTCGGGGCATGGTTCTTCGCTAATGTCCTCCCTTGACCCCAATCCCATCCGCTTCACCCCCTCCGTCGCCCTTCCGCTGCGGCTTGAGAGCACCGGCGCGGCAGCTAACAACAAACCCAAAACTCATCCCATGAAAACCAAACGTAATACCCCCAAGTTCCGTAGCTCACGGCTCGGAATTTCCCTCGCCACCACGGCCCTCGCGGCCATCACCCTCTCCGCCGCCAGCGCCCAAGATAACACCTGGACCGGTGGCACCGACACGGATTGGAACACCGCGGGGAACTGGAGCCTCGGGAATGTGCCTACCGGGCAGAATGCCATTGTCGACAGCCAGCCGGCCAACACCGCTACCATCTCCGCGGATATTGACGCAACCCCCAATGATATCGTCGTCCGTGGGGGAGGGCGCCTCGATCATGTTGCCGGAACTGCCGGCACGGGCGGAGGCAGTTGGATGTTTGTCGGCCAGAACGACACGGCGGGCACCTACAATCTCGCGGACACCTCCACGGGTGGTGCCGGCCTCACCGGATTCGCCCAGGGAACCGGCTCGCTCAATGCTTCCGGCAATCTGCTCGTCGGGGCCTTTGGTGATAACCGGACCGGAACCGTGCGGGTCAATACCGCAGGCACGCTTGCCGTCTCCGGCGAACTCTTCATCGGTGATTCATCAGGCAGCGTAGGTGGTTTCAGTCTCGAAAGCGGCACCATGACCGTGAACAACAAGATCTATGTCGGCAACAACAACGGCACCGGCACGTTGACCATGTCTGGCGGCACGCTGACCAAGACCGGCGGCGACCAAACCTTTGTCGGCCGCGACAATGGTATAGGAACTCTGACCCAGACTGGTGGCATCATCACCCTGAACCATGATTTCTATGTGGGACAAGGCGGCGGTGGCAACGGGACCCTCAATCTCAGCAACGGGGCGGTACTCAACACCGGGCGTGATTTTGTCATCGGCCGCGAGAGCGGCACGGGCGCCCTCAACATGACCGGCGGCACGATCACCAAGACCGGGGACGAGAAGATGATCGTCGGCCACAACAATGGCACGGGCACCGTCGTGCAGAGCGGGGGTAGCATCTCCGTTAACAATGAGCTCTACATCGGCAACGAAAACGCCAGCGCCTCCGGCACCTACACGCTCAGCGGGACAGGAGCACTCAATGTTGCCAACGAGGTCGTCGTCGGCCGCGAGAGCGGCACTGGTATTTTGAACGTCAACGGCGGCACGCTCACCACCTCGGGCAACGGCAACATGTATATTGGACGCCGCAACGGCACCGGCACCTTGAACCAGTCGAACGGCGTGATCATCGTGAACCGTGAGTTCGGCGTAGGCACACGCGATGACAACAAGATCGGCACCGGCACTTACAACCTGAGCGGCGGTTCGCTCTCAGCGGCCAACAACATCTTCATCGGCAAAGAACAGGGTTCATCCGGAACGATGGACATGACCGGCGGAACCATGAGCACGAGCGACAAGTTGCAGATCGGGCACAACCAGGCGACGGGAGTCCTCACCCAGAGCGGCGGCACCATCAACGTGCAAAACGAGGTCTTCATCGGCAACGAGAACAACGCCTCATCGGTCGGAACCTACACCCTGAGCGGGACCGGCGTCCTCAACGTGGGCAACGAGGTCATTGTCGGCCGCGACAACGGCACGGGAACCTTCAACCTCGACGGCGGCACTGTCAACGCCACCAAGATTTCCGGCGGCAACGGCAGCGCGACGGTCAACTTCAACGGCGGCGTCCTCAAAGCAAAACGGGACGAGGCCAACTTCATTGAAAATCTGGACACCGCCAATGTCGAAAACGGCGGGATCAAGATCGACAGCAATGGATTCAACGTGGCCACCAGCCAAGCCCTGAGCGGCACGGGCGGTTTGGAGAAATCGGGGGCAGGCAGCCTGACTCTCAACGGCGCCCACACCTACACCGGACCGACGCTGGTCAGCGCCGGCACCTTGGCCTTGGCCCTCAACAGCAGCATTACCAGCGCGGTCACCGTGGCCGACGGCGCCTCCCTCGCCGGGGCAGGCACCGTGGCCGGCAGCCTGGCCTTCGACTCCAACGCCAAGTTTGTCTTCAGCCTTACTGATACGTTGCTGGTCAACGGCGCCAGCGTGAGCTTTGCCGACTTCGGTATCGACGACCTCGTCGGTCTGAGCAGTGCGACCGGCGTGGGAACTTACACCATCATTGACGGCTCGGCGGCCATCAACACCGCCGGGCTCCGCAATTTGGGCGCCGCCAACCCCTTCGATCTCGGCGACGGCAAATCCGCCTACTTCACCGAAGGCAGCCTCGTGGTTAACGTTGTCCCCGAACCCAGCACCTATGCCCTGCTCGCCTTGGCCGGGTTGGGCTTGGCCGGACACGTCATCCGCGGGCGCCGCCGCTGATAGACGCAGAAGCAGACTCGCAAGCGAGGCGCCCGCCGACCAGGCGGGCGCTTTCTTTTGCCCTCAGCGGTCGCCGAGGCGGAGCGAACGTTGCTTCTGCTCGCTCTCACCGCTTCCCTCGGCGCTTCGCTGAAGAGCGACCAGATTCGTCGGGAAGAGTTCAGAGGTGGTTGGCTTTGCCGACTGATTCCAATAGCGTCTTTGCAGCTCGCCAGTGCTGACAAATCCGGAAGCGTTCCGCCCTCGATTTCCGAAAGGAAACGGGCCTCATTCACCACGCGCCTCTAGTCATTACGGACTATAGCGAGTTTGTGACTTGGTGGTAACTTATAGTTCCAAGTCCCCCGATTTCCTTCGATGTCCCAGGTTATCCTCCCCGCAACTTCCGCCATGCTGTCACCGCGTTCTTCCCGAAACCTCCTCCGCAGCCTCCTGCTCTGCAGCCTACCCCTGACAATGACTCTTGCCCAAGCCTCGGAAAAGCCTCCCCGTGGTTGGTCGGTGGTGGAGACCGCCAAAGACACCGAACATCGGCTCAGCGCCGTGACGGCTCCGACCGAGGCTACGGAATCCACCCAAAACGGTATCGTCTGCGACCCTTCCAAGCCATTCCAGGAAATCATCGGATTCGGCGGCGCGCTCACCGAGTCCTCCGCTTGGGTCTTGGCCCAACTGCCGCCGGAGGAGCGGATGGAAATCCTTCGCCGTTACTATGACCCGAAGGATGGCATCGGCTACACCCTGGCCCGCACCCACATCAACTCCTGCGACTTTTCGCTGAGCATGTGGTCGCTCACCCCCACCCCCGGCGACTACGACCTGCACGATTTCACCCTCGAGCCGATGCGCCGCTGGATCATGCCGCTGATCCACGACACCCGAAAGGTCGCCGGAGCGGACCGCTTCAAGTTGATGGCCTCCCCGTGGAGCCCGCCGGCGTGGATGAAAAACAACAACCGCATGGATGACGGTGGCTCCCTCCGCTGGGAATACCGTCCGGCTTGGGCCGGCGTCTATGTCAAATTCGTCCAAGCCATGGCCAAGGAAGAGGGCATCCCGATCTGGGCCCTTTCCGTGCAGAACGAACCCGGCGCCCACCAGCGCTGGGAATCCTGTCTCTACACCCCGGAGCAAGAAGCGGAATTCATCCGCGATTTCCTCGGGCCCGCCTTGCACAACGCGGGACTGCAGGACGTGAAGCTGCTGGGCCACGATCACAACCGGGATTCGCTCGAGAAATTCGCCGAAGCCGAACTCGGCGACCCCGCCACCGCCAAGTATCTCTGGGGCCTCGGGTTGCACTGGTATATGACCGACGACTACGCGGCCTCTTCGCGGGTGCACGAGAAATTTCCGGATAAACACATCCTCTTCACCGAAGGATGCGTCGAAGGCGCTCCCGAGTGCATCGGGAAGTGGGAGAACGGCGAGCGCTACGCGCGCAATATCATCGGCGACTTCAGCAACTGGGTCTGCGGCTTCATCGACTGGAATATCGTCCTCGACCAGCGCGGCGGCCCGAACCACGTCGGCAATTTCTGCGACGCGCCGGTCATCGTCGACACCAACACCAAGGAAGTCACCTACGGACCATCCTTCTACTACCTCGCCCACTTCAGCAAATTCGTCCAACCAGGCGCACGCCGCATCCACTCGGAGGGCGGTCCGGAGGGAGTCCAGTCCATCGCCTTCCGCAACCCGGACGGAACCCTCGCCGTCGTCGTCTTCAACCCGACCGAAAAACCCGCCGAGTTCGCCCTCGGGGTCGCCGGAGAGGCAAACGTGACCTGCCGGATCCCGGCGCGCGGCATCCAGACCTATTTCGAATCCCCGCAGTCCTGAAACATCGAACCCCAAACCCTCCAAACCCCCGAAAACCCATGAAATCCGCGACCAACAGACCAAAAACCGGCAAAACCAATCTGGTCAGACCTGTCGTCGCCGCTCTTGTCCTCGGCGTGAGTGCGCCGCTCGGCCTCGGTGACGACAACATTTGGACCGGAGCCTCCAGCCCGGATTGGAACAACGGGGCCAACTGGTCGGAGGGCGGCGTGCCGGATGCAGCATTCGGCGACAACGCTGTTGTTTCGACGAACTCTCCCAGTATCGCGACGATCACCGCCGACATCACTTTCACGCCCAACGACATCATCGTAACGGGAGGCGGCCGGATCGACCACCAGGCAGGAGCTGCCGGCACCTTCGGTGGTGCCTGGATGTTCGTCGGTCAGGATAGCACCCCGAGCGTCTACAACCTTGCTGACACTTCGATGCCGGGGTCCGGAATCAGCGGCTTCGCGCAGGGCACGGGCACCTTGAATCCGACCGGCAACCTGATGGTGGGCTCTTGGGCGGCGAACCGCGCGGGAACCATGAATATCAACACCACTGGCGGCGTGAACATCACCGGCGGCCTGTTCATCGCAAACGACAACGGCTGCATCGGGACCATGAATCTGGAGTCAGGGGCGGTTGTCGTGCTGCACGAACCCGGCTTCGCCACCGACAACACCCAAGTCGGCAATAATGGCGGCACCGGGGCCCTCAATATCTCGGGTGGCTCGTTCGATGCGTCACGGAACTTCCGCGTCGGCAACGAAGGGGGGACGGGAACGGTCACGATTACGGGCGGCTCCCTGACCATCGCCGGCACCGACGACATCTTCATCGGCCGCGACCGTGGCACCGGCGTCATGACCCAGTCGGGTGGCGTTGTCACCTTCAGCCACAACACCTTCATCGGCAACGGCAACAACGCGGGCTCGGACACGAGCGGAACGTACACCCTCGGCGGTGGCGTGTTGAATGTCCGTCGCGAGTTCGTAGTCGGCCGCGAGGGGGCGAATGCGACCCATACCGGCACGCTGATCATGACGGGCGGCACGATCAACAAGACCGGGGACGAGAAGATGATCGTCGGCCAAAACAACGGCAAAGGCACCGTGATCCAGAGCGGCGGCACGATCAACGTCAACAACGAGCTCTTCATCGGCAACGAGAACGCCGGCGCTGAGGGCACCTACACCATCAGCGGAACAGCCGCCCTCAACGTCGCCAATGAGCTGGTCGTCGGCCGTGAAAGCGGCACCGGGACCCTGAATGTCGATGGGGGAACGATCACCACCACCGGCAACGGCAACATGTACGTCGGCCGCAAGAACGGAACAGGCACGCTCAACCAGACGGCCGGAAGCATCAGCGTGAACCTCGAGTTTGGTGTGGGAACGACCCAGGATGGCCAGGCGGGCAGCGGCACCTATGACTTAAGCGGGGGCTCGCTGACGGCGGCCGGCAATATCTTCATCGGCAAAGAGGCGGCTTCTTCCGGCACGATGACGATGAGCGGCGGCACGATGAGCACGAGCGACAAGTTGCAGATCGGCCACAATCAGGCAACGGGGACGCTCACACACAGCGGCGGCATCGTGAACGTGCAAAACGAGGTCTATATCGGCAATGAGACCAGCGCCACCTCGGTCGGCACCTACACGGTGAGCGGTTCGGCGGAGCTGAATGCCGGGAACGAGGTGATCGTGGGCCGCGACAATGGCGCGGGAACCTTGAACCTCGACGGCGGCACCGTGAACGCCACCAAGATTTCCGGCGGCACCGGCAGCGCTTCAGTGAACTTCAACGGCGGCGTTCTCAAGGCAAAGCGGGACGAGGCCAACCTCATCGAGAACCTTGACACGGCAAACGTGGAAAGCGGCGGACTCAAGATCGACAGCAACGGGTTCAGCGTGGCCACCAGCCAGTTTTTCACGGGTGCGGGCGGCTTGGAGAAGTTAGGATCCGGTCAGCTCACTTTGAGCGGACCCAACACCTACGCGGGCACCACGACGGTGACCGCCGGGATTTTGCGGATCGAGAAAACCGGGCTGAATGCCATCATCGATGCGGACGCCAACACTTTGGTGGCCGAGTTCGCCGCCCAGCCTGCTCCGGGGAACTATGCAATCCTCCCCGGACCTTTGGCCGGAGCTCAGACCTTCACCGCCAGCGGCTTGGGCTCGAGTCAACAGGCTACCTTCGACAACCAGACCAGCACCGTAACGGTAACGGAAAGCGATCCCTATGCGGGTTGGATCGACAGCTTCACCCCGAATCCGTTGCTGCCGGATGACGCATCCAAATTGCCTACCGCCGACCCCGACGGGGACGGCATCGCCAATCTGATGGAATACGTGCTGGCCGGCGGCAATCCGGTCGTGGCGTCTCTCTCCATTCTGCCGACCGTGGCCAGCGTGGGCGACGACCTTGTGCTCAGCTACACCCGCAACGACGAGTCGGAAGCAGACACCACGCAAGTCGGCCAATGGACCGCCGACCTCACCACGGGCGTCTGGACTGACGTCACGCCGGTGGTGGTCAACGAGAACGGGCCGTTGGCGGACGACATGACGGTCACCGTACCCAAGAGCAATGCGGTGAACGGCAAACTGTTCCTCCGCCTGAAGGCGACCATGCCGTAATCGTCCTGCCCGAGCATGTTTCGGATCCCGATCCATCGGATCTCCGCTCCGGCGGGGTCAGGTCGGACGAGCCGGACTGTCCTCATGAAGCGAAACCCCGCCCACTCCAGAATGGCGTGCCACCACGCAGGTCTCCGGCTAGCCGGAACCATCCGGAACCGTCACGGCGCCCCCGGTGGCTTCACCCTGATCGAATTGCTGGTTGTGCTCGCCATTATCGGGGTGCTGGCGGCTTTGGCCGTGCCGGGGTTCTCCTCGGTAAGAGAGACCGCCGACAAGGCGAAATGCATCGGGAATTTGAAACAATTGGCCTCCATAACCACGTCCATGGCCGCGGACAACAACGGCAAAATGCCGAACTGGACGGAAATAACCGGCCCTTGGCACTGGGATGAAATACGACGGTATACCGGCACCCCAACCAACACGCCCCTCAAAGGCAGCATGTTCCAGTGCCCGGCGACATGCCGCAATCCAGACCTGTGCAAGGAGTTGGATATCAGCACCGGCGAGTTCCCCATCGGCCGCAGTCATTACCGGTTCAACAACTTCTACGCAGCCGGCAAGCGGCCCCGCTTCAAGGCCAGCGAGGCCGTGGTCTTCTGGGACTTCGCCTACTCCTACACGCCGGACTCCATGTGGTCGCATCAGCGCGGAAGCTCCAATCCCGTGATCAATCTTGCCTATGCCGACGGACACGTGGGCACCGCCAGCGCGAAGGACTTGCGTTCCGGAAATCGGGCGCAAGGCATCGTGCCCCGTTATCCTCTGGGCGGGAGCGATTACACGGCCAAGCTCTATAAACTCGGCTGGGTCGATGAGAAGTAGTTTCGCCCGGATCCTCTGCACGTGTAAACTCGACCCGCCAATATCCAATTCCCACCCATGACCGCACACCCATCCTCCTCCATGTCCGCACCCCGCCATCACTTCGGCTTCATCCTCCTGGTCAGCGGCGTCGCCGCGCTCGGCGGTTTTCTTTTCGGCTACGACAGCGGTTGCATCAACGGGACGGTCAGCGCGCTGCAAAAAGCCTTCAACAGCAGCAGCCTCGGCAGCGGATTCAATGTCGCCTCCATGCTCCTCGGCTGCGCGGCCGGCGCGTTCCTCGCCGGCGGGCTGGCCGACCGGTTCGGACGCCGCACCACGCTGGTCGCGGCCGGGATTCTCTTCGCGGTGAGCGCCTGGGGTTCGGGCATCGCCAACGGATCGGCCGAGTTTGTCATCTACCGCTTGATCGGCGGCTTCGCCGTCGGCGCGGCCAGCATCATCAGCCCGGCCTACATCAGCGAGATCGCCCCCGCGGCCTACCGCGGACGGCTCGCCAGCCTTCAGCAGATGGCCATCGTGCTCGGGCTCTTCTTCGCTTTCCTCGTCAACTACCTCATCGCCCAGGCGGCCGGCGGGGCCAGCGAGACTTTCTGGTGGGGCTTCCCCGCCTGGCGCTGGATGTTCTGGGCGGAACTTGCTCCCGTCGGCCTCTTCCTCCTCGGCTTGCTCTTCATTCCCGAATCCCCGCGCTACCTCGTCGCCGCCGGTCAAGCACCGGCCGCGGAACGCGTGCTGCAACGACTCGCCGACCCGGAACACGCCGCGGCGGAAGTCCGTCGCATCGAGGCCACCCTCGAAGCGGACCGCCGTCCGAGCCTGCGCGACATCTTCGACCGCGCCACCGGCCGCATCCGCCCCATCGTCTGGACCGGCCTCGCCCTCGCCGCCTTCCAGCAACTCGTCGGCATCAATGTCGTCTTCTACTACGGCGAAGTCCTCTGGCGCGCCGCCGGTTTTTCCGAATCCGACGCCCTGCGCATCAATGTCATCGGCGGCATCATCAACGTGGCCTCGACCCTCGTGGCCATCGCGCTGGTCGACAAGTGGGGCCGCAAACCGCTCCTCCTGACCGGCTCGATCGGCATGGCCGTTTTCCTCGGCATCCTCGCCGTTGTTTTCGGCACGGCGGCGGTGGGCGCGGACGGCAACCTCTCCCTTTCCCACTCCGCCGGATGGGTCGCCCTGGTCAGCGCGAACCTCTACATCGTCGCCTTCGGCATGTCTTGGGGCCCTGTCATGTGGGTCCTGCTCGGCGAAATGTTCCCCAACCAGGTGCGCGGCGCCGCGCTGGCCGTGGCCGGCTTCTCGCAATGGACGGCGAATTTCCTCGTGACCATGACCTTCCCGCTTTTCCTCCAGTGGATCGGCCTCGGCGGCGCTTACGGCTTGTATGCCGGCTTCGCCCTGCTCTCGTTCTTCTTCGTCCGCGCGGCCATCCGCGAAACCAAAGGACGCACCCTCGAGCAGATGGAACTTTAAGCCGGTCCCCTGCCCGTCCACAGTTGCCCGCCATGGCCAAAATCTACATCGGCACGGACAGCGGTGCCACCACCACGAAAATTTCGGCGGTCGACGAAACGGGTGCGCCGGTGGCCCGGGACGTGTTGCAAAAGCCGACGCGGACCGCGGAGGGGCAGTCCGCAGTGATCGAAGGATGGATTGCCGCGATCGACGAATTCCTCGCCACTCACGGCCGCTCGTGGGCCGACGTGGCCGGCGCCGGCCTGGCCATTCCGGGTCCGTATCTGTCCTACGGCGTCATGGACCGTTCGGCCAATTTTCCCCCGGTCTTCGCCGGCTGGAACGTGTTCGCGGATTTTTCCCGCGCGCTGGCCGGGCGGGCCGGACAGGAAATCCCGCTGGTGGTCGGCAACGACGGCAACTTCGGCGGCATCGCCGAGGCGCACGGCGCGCGCGGTGGCGGCAAAATGTCCGTTCTCATGCTCATGCCCGGATCCGGCCTGGGCTGCGCCTTCATCGACGCGGAGGGCCGGCCGCTGGACGGTGACACCCTCGCCGGGATGGAGTCCGGCCACGCGCCGGCACCGCTGCATTTGCTGGGATGGACCAAAAAGCCTTTGCCCTGCGGATGCGGGCGCGACTGGGGTTGCGTCGAGGCTTACACCACGATCGCCGGACTCCCCCATCTCCTCGAAGAGATGCTCCCCGGCTTTCCCGACCACGAATTGGCCACGTCCGCGGCGAGCGCCAAGGAAAAAGCCCTCTCGCTCCGCACCCGCGCGCAGCAAGGCGATCCTTTGGCTTGCGCTATTTTCGATTTCCAAGCGCGCGCCATGGGCCTGCACGTCGCTTCGCTGGCCATGACGCTCGACCCGGGCATCGTCATCATCGGCGGCGGACTGATGGATCACGAAGCGACCACTCCCGCTTTCCGGGAGAACTACCTTCGCCTCGTGCGCGAGACCGCCATGCCATACCTCTGGCCGAAGCAACGGGAAAACCTGAAGGTCCTCCCCGCCGTCCTCGGCGACCTGTCGCAGGCCATCGGCGCGGCCATGGCCGCGCGCTTCGGACACCGGGGCTGAAGCGGATCACGAGGCTCAAGCCCGCGACGGAGCAAAATACTTGCTCGCAATGCGCGGGTAGACCAGCGGGAACTCGTAGGACGGGTGGCGCGGTCCCGACCACGGGGCATTGATTGCCGAAAGGTGGTTCGTGAGAAAATAAGCCGGCTCGACGTAATAGCAGCGGACCCGGCAGAACGCGCGCCATGCCGCATCGCGGTCGCTGCGCACATCGACACCCTGCGCCGCCATGAAGTCCATCCCCTTGTCCCATTCGTCGCGCGTGATGCCAGGATCGGGCACGGGCCTGTCGTCCGCATCGGCGAGCAGTTTTTCCTCGATGACCCACGTCAGCATGGCGCCCTCGGAAACCCCGCCGCTGGTGCGGGCCACTTCGCTCAGCTTGAGGGCGTGGAAGGTGTCGGCCCCCTGGGCGAGCAGACGCAGCACATTGAGATCCCGCCCTCCGGACAGACAGGTCAGGCGGATGGCCGCCGCGTCGAGCAGGGCGAGCAGGCTGACCGTCCAATGACGGTCACGCACGGGCGAGCGGAAGTGGTTGAGCAGCGGGTAAAGGTATTGGCTGACGCGCATGGCGCAGACCCAGTTGGTGCTCTGGTCGAGCGCGTCCGGAGTCCACCCGACCTGCAAGGTGTGGAGGCGCACCGTCATTTCCGGACCCCAACCCGGCTCGCCGCAGATCATGGCCAGTTTGCTCATGTGCGTTTCCCGAGCGGTGTACGCGGTGTAGAGCGTGAGGAGGAAACCGATGAAGACCGAAACCACCGTCGTTCCGGTGAAGGCCGCGACGAACATGGCGATGTAGCCGGGCGCCCCGGAAATATCGACCATGCCGAGCGTGCTCATGCCCGAGCCCGCGCGGTAGAAAGCGGCCATCGGCGAACAGCCGGTGGCCCCGTAAAAGAGAAAAGCGAAGGCGGTGAGAAAAATGCCCAGGAAAAGCGCGAGGTAGAGCAGCACCGTGGTCGGTCCTTGCACGGCGAGCAGACGATCGAGCTGGTGGTAATTCCTGGCCCGCATCGACACCGCCTTGAAGACGAGGTAGCAGAGGCGACCGACCCAGAGAGCCAGCTTCTGGTTGCTCGGACGCGGCACGAGCATGACGCCGACCGCGGCCATGATCGCGGCCCAGAGCAGGGCCAACCCGACCGCCACCGCGAGTGTCCTCACGATGACCGTTGTCCAGTCCGGCGCGGCGATGGCGAGCAGCTCCATGGTGATCAGGGTTTGACCACGGCGACGGACGCCGTTTGTCCGATGCGCAGGGGCACGGGGGGCTGACCGGTCACTTGCACGCGCACCGGAAAACGATTGGGCAGGCGAACCCAGTCGATCGTCTGCGGCACGTCGGGCAGCATCTGCTCGCCCGCCGTGCTGCCGTCCTGCACGAAAATGCCCCATGCCGTGCTGACCACCTCGCCCTCGAAGGGCTGCCCGTTGTGTCCCATCAGCGTGATGCGCACCCGGTCGCCCGGTTGCACATGGCTGATCTGCGTTTCCTTGAAATAAGCCGCGACCCAGAAGGTGGAAGTATCGACCAGCGCGAGGAGTTGCTGCCCCGCGGCGACGTAGGTTCCCGGGCTGGTGTTGACGTTGGTCAGGTATCCGTCGACCGGCGAGACGACCGTGGTGAACTCGAGATCGAGCTGCGCGTTTTCCACCGCGGCCTGCGCCGCTTCCACGTCGGCTTTGGCCGCTTCGAAGGCCTGCACTTGGTCGTCGTATTGCTCGCGGCTGATCACATTTTTCGCGAGGAGATCGACGGCGCGTTTGGCATTGGCCTCAAGGTCGACGAGCTTGGCCTGGGTCTGCGCAAGCTGTCCCTTGGCCTGGTCGAGCGCGGCCCGGAAAGTGCGCGGATCGATCTGGAAAAGCAGATCACCCTTCTTCACCGCTTGGTTGTCTTTCACGGGGATTTGCACGACGGGCCCGGCCACCCGGGGCGCGACGCCAACCACATTGGCCCGCACGTAGGCATCGCGGGTCCACGGCTTGGTCAGGTAACGCGCGTAAAGAAGAAGCGCGGCCGCCAGCGCCAGCGCGACGACGGCGAGCGTGATGAGAATCTTCGGTTTCACGGGGCGAAAATGAGCCCCAGCACCGAGCCGCAGAGCACGGCCAGAGCGATGAAAAAGAGCGGGAGATTCCAGATGTGGCGGGTCAGGCTCAGCTGCTCGAGCAGTCCCACGAGCAACCACGCGGCGAAAAAACCGAGCGCGCCGATGACCATGCCCCACGGGAGCATGAAATCACCGAGAACGATTTCGGGAACGCGCAGCGAGAAATCCATCACCCGCGATTCTCCAGTTTCCCACCCACGAGGCAAGCCTGCCGCGGCGCTGTGGTAGTGCAGAAGAGGCGTCCCCGCCGCTTGACCTCCACGACAAGCGGCGGGGACGTCGCTTCTACTTTTCCGGCCGATAACCTTACCCTCCGCGCTCGCCTCTGCCCCGGAACAAGGCCAACATTTGCCCCGTGGAAGCCGCCGCGAATCCCCCCGTCCTTCAGCGCCTGACCGCCGCGCTGCAACCGGGCGCCGCGGCGCTCGGACTGCAGATGGCGCTGGCCGGCATGATTGCTTTCTTTTTCGCGCAGGTCCTGCGGCTGCAATACCCGTCCTGGTCGGTCTTCACCGTGATCGTGCTGCTCGTCGCGCGCTATGTCGGTGCGGTGGAGGAGAAGGCGTTCCTTCGTTTGATCGGGACGATTCTCGGCGGCGTGCTCGGCTACCTCGCGACCGGCGCGTGGCAGCAATCCCCGGTGCTTTATCTCGCCACGACCTTCGTCATTGTCACGGTAAGCGTGGCGTTTTTCGGACAGTCCCGCGCGCCCTACGCCTTTTTCCTCACCGGACTGACCTTCATCGTCATCGCCTCCAACAGCATGGATCACCCGGACGCATCGTGGTCTTATGCCTTGGCCCGCATCGAGGAAGTGCTCCTTGGCATCGTGGTCAGCATGGTTGTGCAGACGACCGTGTTCCCCAGCTACGCCAACCGCGATTTCCGGCGTGTCCTGGGCACAGCGCTGGAGGAACTCTCGGCCGCCACACCCCGGGCGGCGGCACAATTCAGCGACGGACACAGCGGACTGGCCTCCACCCTGCGTGACTTCCCGCGCCTGGCTTCGGAGATGCGCACGCTGCTCCGCTTCGGAGCCCGCGAGAGCGCCGGCTTCCGCCGCGAGATCGGACGCCACGGGCAGACGGTCGACCTCTTTGCCCGCGCAGCCAGCCTGCTCCGGTCGGTCGAACCGCTGCGACCCGCGCCCGAGCCCTACCGTTCGCGACTCGCCGCAGATGTCGACCGCGCCGGCGCCTTGTTGTCCGGCGGATGGGATGAGTTGCGCACAAATGGCAAACTCGCCACGGAGACCAAAGTGGAACTCGCAGAGATTGCGCAGCGCATCGGCGCCGGCATTGTCGAACTGCGCGACGACCCCAAGGTGCAGCAACTCGAGGCAGCGGAAATGGTCGATGTATCCGGTTTGCTCCTCGCCCTGCAGGAATCGCGGCAGACCCTGCTCGATCTCGACACGCTCTGGCAGGCGGGCGAATGCAAAGCCCCGCGTGAAGAACAGCTCGCCCTGGCCCCGCCGCGCCCCGATGGCTTTTGGCTCCGTCATGGCATCCGCGCCAGCTTGGCCACGGTCACCGCTTTGGTCATCGAAAATTGGCTCTCCCCGCCGGGCGGACCCTTCATGGTGCTCTGCGCCTTCAACTTCGCCGCGCTCAACGCCCTGAGCCCCGAAGGCTCCGGAGACCGCGGCACTTTCGATTACATCGTTCTGTTCACCATCATCATGGCCGGCGGAACCGTCGCGCTCATCGCCGGCACGCCGCTCCTGGCCAGCTATGCGGTCTTCAATGTCTTTATCGCCACGTGGCTGTTTCTTTTCGGCTATTGGGCCTATGATCGCAACGGCATCACCGTGCCGCTGCAGGTTTCGTTCCTCGTGCTCGTGTCCATCATCGGACTGAACGCGCAGGAGCCCGTGTCGTTCCAAAAAATCACCGGAACATTCTTCGGCTTGGTCAACGGCCTCCTCATCGCGTCCGTCTACCAGCGTCTGCTCTGGCCCGTGCTGCCACAGCGGCAACTGCAACACAGCATCACCGGCTATCTCCGCACGGTGGCCGATTGTCTGCCCGGAGGATTCGCCCGGCTCCCCGTCTGGCAACGCACCAAGCTCGCCCTCACCCCCTCGCAAGGCCGCGTCTACCTCAAAGCCATGGCCGGCCCGACGTGCCCCGCCGACGAGCGCCATCGGCTTGAGCAGTATCTCCTCACCCTGCAGCAACTGGTCGGCGAAATTTCCCTCTCGGTCGGACGCCTCCTCCCCGCCTGCCCGCCGGCTTTGGCCGGAGAAATCACCCCGCCGGTCGAAGCCCTGCGTGTCATGATGAAATCCAGCCTCGGCGAACTGGCCGACGCCTTCGCCGCCGCCCGTCCGCCCGCCGACCGTGGGCAAGAAATCACCGCATCCCTCTCCGCGTGGGACCAAACCATCAGCCTCCTCCGCCAACGTCTCCGCGAGCAAGGCGCCGACGCCGCCACCGGCGTGAACCTCATGGGCATCGCCTCCCGTTACCGCACATCCCTCGTCCTCCTCGCCCGCGCCTTCCGGGAAGCGCGCCAAATCCACCTTTCCGACTACCTCGGCGACGTCTCACTCTGAGATAACGACGGCTTGTCTTGTCGACGCGGAAAGTGTTCAACAGCGCGTTCCCATCGGATGACCTACGACTTCACCCTGCGCACGGTCGGTTTGGCTGTCGGCCTCGGCCTTGTGCTTTCGCATGCCGCGGCCCTCGTTGCCCCGGCGCGCATCATGGAATGGCTGCGGGCCTTCCCGCGGTCCAAGCCGGCCGGCGTGGTGCTCTGCACGCTGGCCGCACTCTGGGCCTTCTGGCTGGCGGCGACCATGGACCTCGGGGAATTCTCGCCGAACCGCACCCTGATCTGCGGGGTGGTCATCGCGGGGGCCGTCATGGTTCCGCTTTTCGCCGACGAATTCCTCTCCGTGCGCGCCCTCGGCATCCTCGCCCTGCTGGCCGCCGAACCGCTGCTCGGCGCGGCGTTCCTCCGTCCGGAGCAAACCCGTTTGCTGCTCGTCGTGCTCGCTTACGTCTGGGCCACGGCCGGACTGTTCATGGTCGGCGCGCCTTACTTGCTGCGCGATCTGATCGGCTGGGTGACGGGCAAAGCGTGGCGCTACCACGCCGTCGCATGGTCCGGCATCGCTTACGGCGCCCTGCTCATCGTTGTCTCGCTGCTTTTCTTCAAAGCCTGAGCCCGCCAAACTCCGTCCGATGTTCCAGATCATCTTCAACGACCTGAGCGCGGCCGAGATGGCGGCTTTGCCCAAGCTCTTGCAGTTGGAAATCCTCGGCGAGTTCCAGGTGCTGCCCGACGATCTGGAGAATCTCGACCCGAAGCGCTTCGGCAAAGTCGCGCGTGACGGCCGCACCCTTTACCGCTACCGCGCCGGTGATTACCGCATCTATTTCGAACCCCACGACCACGGCCTGCTCATCCGCCGCGTGCTGAGCAAGAACACCATCCGCGACTTCCTCTTCCGCACCAGCCTGCCTATGGCCGAGGACGAGCAACTGGCCGGCAACCACAAATTCTGGGAACTGATCGAGCAGGACGGCAAGCCGTCCTGATTCGGTTCCCGCTTGCCGGCTTCCCCCCTTCGCCCAAGACTCCCCGCCTGCCCCATGAATCAACAAAAACTGACCAATCCGTTCTACGCCCTCCTCAGTCTGCCCTCCACCGCGATGGGTTTCGCCCTCTGCGTGCAGATTTCCGCCCTGAGCTGGATCCTCAGCACGAAATACAACCTCTCGATCGAGCACGTCGGCCTCGTCTGGCTGGCCGGTCCGCTGGCCGGACTTCTCGCCCAGCCCATTGTCGGACTGATCAGCGACAAGGTGTGGTTCTGGGGCGGACGACGCCGTCCGTTCATCCTCATCGGCGGTGTCACCGCTTCGCTCATGTTGCTCGCACTCCCGTTTCTCGGCGAATTGAGCGAGTGGAGCGGCATCCAGATCCTTTGGACGGCCATCATTGTCGCCCTCACTCTCGATCTGGCCATCAACGTCGGCTTCAACCCGACCCGCTCGATCATCGCCGACCTGACGCCCGAGGGCGAAGCCCGCACCAAGGGGTTCACCTGGATGCAAACCATCTCCGGCATGTTCGGCGTGCTCGCTTATGTCATTGGCGCGGTCTTCGGCAACTACGCCCTCATCTACTTCGGCGTTGCTCTCGTCCTGCTTTTCAATGTCGTCCCCGCCTTTTTCCTCAAGGAGCCGCGCGAACTCGGCGCGGTCGCCGCGCACGACGCCCCGACCGAGCCGACCACGGGCCACGGCAAAACCAATCTGCCCCGGCTTCTCCACATTTACCTCGCCCACGCCTTCACCTGGCTCGGCGTACAAACCATGTTCGTCTTCATGTTCGCCTACGCCCAGCAGGCCCTTTTCCCCGGCGTGGCCGACCTTGATGAAGGACAAAAGACCTCGCTCGGACAGGTCATCGCCATATCTTTCCTCATCATGAACATCGTCGGGTTTGTCCTGCCCGTCGCTGTCCTGCAACCGCTGGCCAAAAAGATCGGCCTGGTGCGCACCCACACCCTGTGCATTTTCATCATGGCCGCGGGCTACGCCGGGATCATTTTCTTCGGCCAAACTTCCACCGCACTCTACGCGCTCATGGCCGTGGTCGGCATTGGTTGGGCCGCGGTGGTCAGCCTGCCCTTTGCCATCATGAGCGATAGCGTGGACAAGGCCCGCATGGGCACTTTCATGGGCATTTTCAATCTTTCGGTTGTCATTCCGCAGATCATCGTCAGCGTGCTCATCGGCAAAATGATCGGCGGCGCCGCGGATAAAGGTATCACCTTCATCGTCTGTGCCCTCTCCCTGGCCGTCTCCGCCGTCCTCTGGGCCCTACTCAAAGAAGACAAGGCCGAACCGGGCGAACTCGCCATGGGCGGCGGCGGACATTGACCTTGGCTGACCTCTTGAATCCGTTTGACCCGCGCGGGGACCGCGGCTAATTATTTCCTTTCAACCGAGCGGCCATAGCTCAATTGGATAGAGCATCTGACTACGGATCAGAAGGTTTGAGGTTCGAGTCCTCATGGCCGCAATTTTTTCGCCACTCTGGTGACCACCCAGCCCCGCCGCACCGTCCTTTTCGATCAGCAGAAAGCCCTCGGCGCGCGCTGCATCAATTTCGGCGGGTGGGACATGCCGGTGCAGTTCACCTCGATCATCGACGAGCATCTGGCGGTTCGCGGCACGTGCGGCGTCTTCGACATTTCGCACATGGGCGAGGTTTTTGTTTCGGGGCCGCGGGCTTTCGATTGGCTGCAACACATGCTGGCCAACGACCTGGCCAAATGCCCCGTCGGCGGCGGGCAATACACCTTCCTGCTCAACGAACGCGGGGGCGTGATCGACGACCTCATCGTTTACCGCATGGCCGATGACAATTTTCTCCTCTTGGTCAATGCCGCGAAGATCGACGAAGACGTGGCCTGGTTGCGGAAGCATTCCTCGGAGGGAGTGACCATCGACAACCGGAGCGACACGATGAGCGCGCTCGCGGTGCAGGGACCGGAAGCGGCGCGCATTTTCCGCGAAGTGTTCCAGACGGAAATGCCGGCGAGGAACACCTTCATCGCGATGGAAAAGTGCCGCGGGGCGGTCATTGCCGCGGGCACCGGTTACACCGGGGAGAATGGCTTCGAATTGTTCTTCGCCAACAGCCTGGCCGGGGACATCTGGGCGGCGGTCCTCAAGGCGGGCGCCAAACCCTGCGGACTCGGCGCCCGTGACACCTTGCGCTTGGAAATGTGCTATCCGCTCAACGGGTCCGACCTCTCGCCCGACCGCACGCCGCTCGAAGCCGGGCTCGGAGTCTTTGTCGCCTTGGACAAGCCGGACTTCGTCGGCCGCGACGCCCTGCTGGCCCAAAAGGCCGCCGGCCTGCCAGCCAGGCTGGTGGCCCTGCGCATGACGGAAAAGAGCCCTCCTCCCCGCGCCCATTATCCCGTGCTGGTCGATGGCCAATCGGTCGGAGAAACGACCAGCGGCGCCCTCTCGCCCAGCCTGGCCCAGGGCATCGCCATGGCCTACCTGCCGCCCGACCTGGCCAAGCCCGGCCAGACCGTCCAGATCGACATTCGCGGACGCCATTTTGCCGCCGTGGTTGAAAAGAAGCCCTTTTATCGTCCATCATCCGCCCGCGCGGCGTAACCCCCGCGGCCCACCACCATGAATGTTCCCGATGATTTGAAGTATGCCGAAACCCACGAGTGGATCCGCGTCGACGGGGACACGGGCACCGTCGGTATCACCGACCACGCGCAAAACGAGCTGACCGACATCGTCTACGTCGATCCGCCGCAAACAGGCGCCTCCGTCACCGCCGGACAAGCCGCCGCCGTGGTCGAATCCGTCAAGGCGGCGAGCGACATTTATTCGCCGGTCGACGGCGAAGTGATCGAAGTGAACGAATCGCTCTCTTCCGAGCCAGCTCTGGTCAACACGTCACCCTACGAGGACGGCTGGCTCTACAAAATCCGCCTTTCCAACCCGTCACAACTCGACGCGCTCAAATCCCCCGACGACTACCGCGCGCAAATCGGCTGACCCATCAAGCCATGAGCAAGGTTGCCGCCACCCAATCCGGGTTTGTCCGCCGTCATGTCGGTCCCGATGACGCCGAAATCGCCCGCATGCTCAAAACCATCGGCGTGCCGGGTCTCGATGCGCTGATCGACGAGACCGTTCCGGAAACCATCCGCCGGCGCGAACCGCTCGACCTCCCCGCACCGCTCGACGAACACGCCGCCCTGGCCGAAATCCGCGTCCTCGCCTCGCGAAACAAGCCGCAACCGTGCTACCTCGGCATGGGCTACAGCAATTGCCACACCCCGCCGGTTATCCTGCGCAACATCCTGGAAAATCCCGGCTGGTATACGGCCTACACGCCGTATCAAGCGGAGTTGGCCCAGGGACGCCTCGAGGCATTGCTCAATTTCCAGACCATGGTGGCCGACCTGACCGGCATGGAGATCTCCAACGCGTCCCTGCTCGACGAATCAACGGCCGCCGCCGAGGCCATGGCCATGGCGCATGGAATCAAGGGCAACGGCGAAAAGTTTTTCGTCGCGGACAATGTCCATCCGCAAACCATCTCGCTCCTTCGCACCCGCGCGGAACCGCTTGGCATCGAGATCGTGGCCGGACCGTGGTCCGATGCCGCGCTCGACCAGTCCTACTTCGGCGCCCTCGTGCAATACCCGGCGACCGACGGCAAGATCGACGACTTCGGCGACTTCGCGGCCCGCATCCATGCCGTGGGCGGAACTTTCATCGTGGCGACCGACTTGCTCGCCCTCACCTTGATCAAGCCGCCCGGCGAGTTCGGGGCCGACATCGTGGTGGGAAGTGCGCAGCGCTTCGGGGTGCCGCTCGGCTACGGCGGGCCGCACGCCGCGTTCCTCGCCACGAGCGACGAACACAAACGGCGTCTGCCCGGCCGCCTCATCGGCGTTTCGAAGGACGCCGCGGGCAACCCGGCCATGCGGCTTTCCCTGCAAACCCGCGAGCAACACATCCGGCGGGACAAGGCGACGAGCAATATCTGCACCGCGCAGGTGCTCCTGGCCGTCATGGCCTCGATGTATGCCGTTTACCACGGGCCCGCGGGACTCCGCGCGATTGCCCAACGCGTCCACGACACGGCGGCCACGCTGGCCGGGGCCTTGCGCCGGGCCGGGCATACGGTGCACCATGAAACGATTTTCGACACGTTGCGCGTCACACCGCGTGCGCCGATAGATCCTGCGCGGGCCGGTTTGTTGCTTCGCGCGCACGCTGATGGATCCTTTGGCATTGCCCTCGACGAGACCACCGACCTCGCCGCCCTGAACGCCATCCTCGATGTCTTCGGCATCGGACCCGTCGGGGAACTCGGCTCGCACGTCTTCCCTCCCGCCACGGCGCGCACCTCCGCTTACCTCACCCATCCGGTCTTCAACGCGCACCACACGGAGACGCAGATGATGCGTTACTTGCGCCGCTTGGAAGGACGCGATCTGGCCCTCAACCACAGCATGATCCCCCTCGGCTCGTGCACCATGAAGCTCAATGCGGCCGCCGAAATGATTCCGGTCACCTGGCCGGAATTCGGCAACCTGCATCCGTTTGCCCCGGTGGAAAACGCAGCCGGCTACGGCGAATTGTTCCGTCACTTGGAGACTTGGCTTTCCGAAATCACCGGCTTCTCCGCAGTCTCGCTCCAACCGAACGCCGGCTCACAGGGCGAATACACCGGACTGCTCGTCATCCGCGCCTACCATCAATCGCGCGGCGACAAAGAGCGCACCGTCTGCCTCATTCCCACCTCGGCCCACGGCACGAATCCGGCCAGCGCGGTCATGGCCGGCATGACTGTTGTGCCTGTCGGCTGCGATGCCCAAGGCAATGTCGATGTGGCTGATCTGCGCAAAAAGATCGAACAGCACGGACCGAAACTCGCCGCGCTCATGGTCACTTATCCTTCCACCCACGGCGTCTTCGAGGAAAGCATCCGCGAAATTTGCGACATGGTGCATGCGGCCGGCGGGCAGGTCTACATGGACGGCGCCAACCTCAATGCGCAGGTCGCCCTCTGCCGTCCGGGCGACATCGGGGCCGACGTCTGCCATCTCAATTTGCACAAAACTTTCTGCATCCCCCACGGCGGTGGCGGTCCCGGCATGGGCCCGATCGGCGTGGTCGCGCACCTCGCGCCCTTCCTGCCCGGACACAGCATCATCAAAACGGGAGGCGACCAGTCCATCGGCGAGGTCTCGCAGGCCCCGTGGGGCAGCGCGAGTATCCTGCCCATTTCGTGGATGTATATCCGCATGATGGGCGCAACCGGACTCGAGCATGCGACCAAGGTCGCCATCCTCAACGCCAACTACATGGCCCGGCGTCTCGAGCCGCATTTTCCCGTGCTCTACAAGGGGAAGAACGGCCGCGTGGCCCACGAGTGCATCCTCGATGTGCGCGAGTGGAAACAGCGGGCCGGCATCGAAGTGGAGGACATCGCCAAGCGTCTCATCGACTACGGCTTCCACGCCCCGACCATGAGCTGGCCCGTTCCCGGGACCCTCATGATCGAGCCGACCGAAAGCGAGTCGCTGGAGGAGCTCGACCGTTTCTGCGATGCCATGATTGCCATCCACGGCGAACTGGTCGCGGTCGAGGAAGGTCGCCTCGACAAGACCGACAACCCGCTGAAAAACGCCCCGCACACCGCGGAGTGCGTCATGGCCGACGACTGGCCGCACGCCTACTCCCGCGAAGTGGCCGCCTTTCCGCTGCCGTGGTTGCGCGCCAACAAATTCTGGCCGTCCGTCCGCCGTGTCGACAATGTCTACGGTGACCGCAACCTGTTCTGCACCTGCGCGCCGGTGGAAGTAGCGGCGGCGTAGCCGGTCAAGCGTTTGCCGCTCGAGGTCCCTACCCGGCGCGTTGGGTCTCGCCGTTGCGCAATTTCGCCTCGAGCGACTGGACCATTGACCTCACGTGGCGGCTGCGCGAGCGGGGCTTAAGGATGGTGAGACTTCTCTCGAAGCTGCCCCACTCGATGATCTCGAGATTCACATCGCGGACACCCCAGCGATAGACGTCGCGGTAGTTGGTCTTGAAGAGGTCGACCTTGTCTTTCCCCACCATGGCCGAGCCGTAATCATCGACCACGTAGACCCGGCCGGTTTCTTTGACGCGGAATTTTGTCCCGACAGGGAAGCGGGACCAATCGGCCGCCGCGCTGGTCACTTCGCCGGACTTGAGGCGTCCGCCGATGGCATTCTTGCCGGCCCATACGCTGTTGCACTTGGCCGAGGCGCCGTACGCCGTGGCCACCACCGGCACGGTCTCGGTCCGGGGCACGGGAGCCGCAGCAGCCGGCTTCTTGGCCGCGCCGGCCGTCGAGCAGGCCGTGAGGGCGGTCGCCACGGCGAGGAGTCCGCCGGTGCGCAGGAGATGATGGATATTCAGGTGATACATGCGTGTGTGGCGCCGGAGGGGCCGCTGGTGCCATGACCGACTCCGCAGGCTGCTTCATCCGCAGACCGGCCGGCAAGCGAAACTTTCGTTCGGCGGGAATCGGAAGCAGAGGAACGCGAAAATTTTCCTCCGAAATCCCCCGGCCCCGCCGTAAAATCCCCTCATGTTCACCGGATTGGTCCGTGAAGTAGGCGAAGTCGGTTGGTTGCGTCGCACCGACCAGGCCGTGCAACTGCTGGTCGAAGCCCCGCGCATCGCCGCACGGGTCCGCACGGGCGAGAGCGTGGCGGTCAACGGTTGCTGCCTCACCGTGACGGCCCACCGCGACCGGCAGCTCATGTTCGATCTGCTGCAAGAAAGCTTGGACCGCACCAACCTCGGTGGCTTGAAACCCGGCGATCCGGTCAATCTCGAGCGAGCCCTGCGCGTGGACGGACGCTTGGGAGGTCACTTCGTGCAAGGACACGTGGACTGCACGGCCAAGGTTCTCGACCTCGACGAGAAGGGAGCGGATCTCCGGCTCGACGTCGCCCTGCCCCCAGAGTTCGCCCGTTACGCCGCCTTCAAGGGATCGATCGCCGTCAACGGCACGAGTCTGACTATCGCGGCAATCGGTTCGGACCGTTTCACCGTCTGGATCATTCCGCACACTCTGGAGAACACCAACCTCGGCGACCTGGAGGCCGGTGACGCGGTGAACCTCGAGTTCGATATCCTCGCCAAATACGCCGAACGCCTGCTGGCCGGCCGGACCCCGGAGCGGAGTTAGTCCGCGGATTCCCCGGACACGATCTCCAGCTGGTCCGCAGTGGTGATTTTGATCTGCAGTTGCTGGTCGCGGTATTTCTCCAACTGACCGCGGACGCGCACCCTCTGCTGGGCATATCCGTCGAAGCCGTCCGGAAAGTTGCTGTATGCCGCGGCGAAGACAACGGCAACGAATCCCGCACGGCGGTCGCCGAAGTTGATGAACGTGATGCCGTCATTCTGTCCCCTTCCGACATTGCGCACCGTACCCTCGACGATCACCTCGCTGCCGACCTTGGCTTCAAGGGCCGCGGTATCCTCGGCCGGAACCACCGGCACGGCAGCTGCTTCTTCCGAGGGGGTTGCCTCTTCGGCGACAGCGTCCTGTCCGCGCAGACCCGGTGCGATCAAAACAACCAAAGCGGACCAGAAGACTAATTTTTTCATCATGTTCTGCTTATAGACCCCCGCCACGGTGCAGCAAGCGGGAATCAACCTCCGACATACGACATCTCTACCTTCGCATGTCCGCCGGGCGGAAGAGCGGCGCGGAGCTCCGAGTAACGATCGGTCCTTCCCTCCCAGACGCCACGCATGAACAAGGCCAGCGCATGGTCGTCCCTGCCGTCGCGCAGCAACCCCCGCAGATCCGCACCGCCGGCGGCGAAGAGGCAAGTGACCAGCCGTCCGTCCGCCGTCAATCGCGCTCGGTTGCAATCACGGCAAAACGGCTCGGTGATCGACGACACGAAGCCCACCTCGCCCCGTCCGTCCGCATAACCGTAGCGGCGCGCCACCTCGCCGCGACAGGCCGGTTCGACCTGAACCAACCCGAATGCTTCCTGCAACCGGTCGCGCAAAAGAGCCGAAGGCACCACCGCCGCACGCTCCCAACGGTTGTGGTTACCCACGTCCATGAACTCGATAAAGCGCAAGACCCATCCCTCCTCGCGGCACAAGGAGGCCAGCGGAAGCACCTCTTCCTCGTTGACACCGCGTTGCACGACGCAGTTGACCTTGACCCCGAGGCCGCTGCGCGCGGCCGCTTTCATCCCCTCGACGACGTCGCCCACCGGTCGTGAGCTGCCCGTCAGACGACCGAATAGCCCTTCATGCAAAGCGTCGAGACTCACCGTGACGCGGTGCAGGCCCGCTTGCCGCAATTCCCGCGCCTGCCCGGCCAAGAGCAGCCCGTTGGTCGTCAGCGCGAGGTCCTCGACCCCGCGAACCGCGGCGAGCAGGCGGACCAACCCGGGCAGATCGCGCCGCAAGAGCGGCTCGCCTCCGGTCAGGCGAATCTTGCGTGCACCCAGCCCCGCGGCCGCCCGCACCACGCGCGCGATTTCCTCTAAGGTGAGGATCTCCGCCCGCGGAAGGAAGGCGTGATCCGGCCCGAACACCTCCGCCGGCATGCAATAGTCGCACCGCATATTGCAGCGATCGGTGACCGACACGCGGAGGTCGCGCAGCGGGCGGCCGAAAAGGTCGTGCACCCCGCTCATACCTGGCCGACCGGCCGGCCCTCGGGAGCGAGCCGGGCCAGTGGTTGCTGCCGCGCCAGATGCCAACCGAAAAGTTTCATCACGAGCAGGTGGATCGGCGCCTGTGTCACGCGGTAAAACCACCAGGGCAGCGCCGGACTGTAATTGAAGATGGCAGCGAGCACGCTCCGCCGGTCCGGGCTCTCGCGGAATTCGAGACGGGCGGGCGCACGCCCGTCCGGCACATCGGCGAAACGCACAAGGAGACCGCCGGTGATGTAATAAAGCGGACGGTCGGCCGAAGACCGGTTGCTCGAGTAGCTCAGTTCGAGCAGGGGGCGTCTCAACCCCGTGACGCGGAAGGCAAGGTTCAAGTGCTCGTCGACCGTGACCCGCAGAACACGTTTGAAGAACGAGGGCAGCCAACGCGCGTATTCCCGCGCCACCCAGATGGCGTCGTAGCCCGGCGGCAAGGGCAACCGTTGGATCGAGCAAACGTAAAAGCCCTCCTCGCTGTGCACATGGCGCCGCGCCAGGTGGTGATCAGCTTCTTCCGAGGCCACCTTCTCCGCCGGCAGAGCCTCGTCGAGGGCTTCGTCGAAGCTCTGGGCCACGACCCCCGCCCGCTCCTGCAAGGTCGGCGAGTGGGCGACCATGGCGTGACGCAGACTCTCGACCAGCGGGGCGACCAGTTCGCGGTGGGCTCCCGTGATCATGCGCATCCCGAGCACGCTGAGGCGCGTGGGAATGAACGGCACGGCAATGATGCAGCGCCTCTTGCCCAAACGTTCCGCGGTGCGGCGCATCAGATCGACGTAGGTCATGACCTCGGGTCCGCCCAAATCGAAGGCCCGGCCGTACATTTCCTCCCGGCCGACGCAATAGCGGAGCAAACTCACCACATCACGCAAACCCACCGGTTGAGTCATGGATCGCGCCCAGTGCGGACAAAGCAAGACCGGCGAACGGTCGACCAACCGGGCGACCATACGGAAGGAAGATCCTTGCGGACCGACAATGAGGCCGGCCCGCAAACTCGTAACCGGCACCCCGCGCGCGGCAAGCACACGCTCGACCTCGAGACGGCTGGCGAGGTGGCGGGACAGGCGGGCATCGTCGGGAATGATCCCCCCGAGATAAAGGATCTGCTTCACCCCGGCACGCGCGGCCGAACGCGCGAAGTTGTCGGCAAGAATGAAATCCATGTCCTCGAACCGCGCCTGGGTGAGACGCGCCGGCAGCATCGAATGGACCAAATAGACGGCGTAATCGACTCCCTCCAAAGCGCGCTCGGTTTGCAGCAGGGAAAAAAGGTCGCAGCGTTGCCAGCGGACGCCGGGCAACTCGGTTGCCGGGGTGCGCCGGAGGGCGACCACGTCGAAATCGCCGGTCAGGGCGGGCAGCAAAGCCGAGCCGACAAAACCGGAAGCCCCGGCCACCGCAACAACCGGACGTTTGTCTTGCTCCGTCATCCCGCCATCAAACACCGCGGCGGCGGGCAAACAAGCCCGCGCCGCTCAGGCGCGCCCGGCAACGAGAAGGTACACCCAGTTGCCCGCTACCGCGCCGACGAGCAACCAGCGCCAAGGCACCCGGTGCCGCCAGGCCGGACGCCACGGCTCGAGACGACAGGTGAGGGTGATGACGGCATACGTCACCATGGCACCCAAGCCGGGCACGAGGAGAACCGCGCCCGGATTCATGGTCCACGCTTCCGCGGCGCGGCCGGAAAAAAGCAGGAGGATCGCGCGCGTCGCCCCGCACCCCGCACAGGGCCATGCGGTGCATGATTTCCAAAGGCAAGGCCAAACGCCGGAACCGAAGGCGGCGAGCAGGCACCAAGCTCCGCCGAAGACGGCGAGCGCCGCGGCGCAAAGGAGGAGAGTCCGCTCCGGTTGGACGCGGACCGACCAAGGCAAGGGCGGAGGCTCCGGGGCCATCGGACGGAGCTACTGCTGCTGCGCCGCCTGCTCGAGCAGGACAGTCAGTCCCCCGGCGGCCGCGATGAGGGCAAACACCGCGGCGAGAATCAGGCCGCAGCAAAGAAGCGTCGGCAGCATGACCGCGACCGCGGCCCGGCCCGTGCCGATTTTGTGCACCGCGGAAATACCGATGACGACGGCGATAAAATTCCAGATCGTTGCGGCGAAAGCCCCGCAGACCGGCAGCAGTTGGAGCACGGCAGTCGCCCCGCCGGAGTAGCAGACCACACGGAACGTGGCCTCGAAGGGACGGTTGGCAGCGCCGAGGACCATGAGGGCCAGATGAATCATCGCACTGGTGATGAAGGCCACCGCGGCGAGCAAGATGGGCATGACCATGATCGATCCGCCGATCACCGCGGTGGAACCGAGCAGGGCCATCATGGCCGCGTCCTGCGGGGTGGACGAAGGATTGATCGAATTGAGCACGGCTTGGTAGACGAACCCGGCCAACCCGCCGACCGATCCGACGAGGACGAAAAAGAAAAGCGGCGCGCCCAGACCCCCGGTGATCGGCATGGCGGAGAAAGCCTTGGACGGTTCCAGCAGCACGGCGCGGATCGTTTCGAACAATCCGGGGATAAATCCGATTTCGGCCCGGCGCTCCCACGGGATCCCGTCCGCAGAGGGCAGAGCCGGCGCAAGAGACTCCGTTTCGCCCGGCGTCTGCGGCGCCAATTCGTCGATGACCTCGGATAATGGCTTCCACATCGGCATGCCGTCGCGCCAAGCCAAGTCGGTGCCGGCAAACTTGCCGTCACGAAATCCGGCCCGCAACTCCTCCGGCGTGAATTGCCCGAGCGACTGACCCCCGCGATTGAGATGAATTTTCACCCGTTTTGTTTCCATGGTTGCGCGCCTCGGCGTCAATCACCAAGTCCGCGCGGAGGAAGGCGGGGTTGCATTTCCAGACGGCCCGGCGAAAATCCCCCGCATGGCCCTGACCCCGAGCAAAGAATTGGACGCGTCTTTCGCGTTGCCCGCCTTCGCCTTGCCGGACGTGGTGAGCGGCGCAACCACAGGGCCCGCGGATTTTGCCGGCGCCAAGGCGCTGGTCGTCGTTTTCCTCTGCCGGCACTGCCCCTACGTTGTCCACGTCATGCCGACCTTGCTTGCCATGGCGCGCGAATACCTCCCGGCTGGCTCAGCCTTTGTCGGCATCAGCGCCAATGATGCCGCCAATTACCCGGACGACTCCCCGGAGAGGCTCAAAGATATGGCGGTTACGCAAGATATCCCCTTCCCGATCCTGCACGACGAAACCCAGGATACGGCCCGTGCTTTTCATGCGGCCTGCACGCCGGAGTTCTATCTCTTCGACGGGGCGCGACGTTTGTTTTACCACGGGCGCCTCGACGCCAGCACACCGGGCAACAATGTATCCTGCACGGGCGACGATCTGCGCGCGGCGCTTGATGCGGTCCTGACCGGACAACCGGCCCCGCAACCGCAGCACCCGGGGCTGGGCTGCAACATCAAATGGAAGTAGGCGCGCCCGCGCGAGGCAAGGAGCCGGGAATGCCGAAGACGCCCCGTCAGCATACCCCCACGCATCACCACGGGGTTTTCCGCCTCCGCTACGGCCACCCGCTGCCTTTCGGCGCAAGTCTTGTCCCGGGCGGGGTGAACTTTTCCGTGTTCTCGTCCCATGCGACCGGATGCACTCTGGTTCTTTTCGAGAAGGGTGCCAAGCGGCCCTTCGCCGAGATCCCCTTCCCGCCGGAATTCCGCATGGGGGATGTCTTCGCCATGATGGTTTTCGACCTCGATACGGCAAATCTCGAATACGGCTACCGCATGGAGGGTCCGTTCAACCCGCGGGCCGGACACCGCTTCGACGCGCGGCACATTCTGCTCGATCCGTTCGCCCGCGCGACGGGCGGACGCGAGGTCTTCGGGCAGGCCGGACGCAAGGGCGATATTTTCCCCCACCGCGGACGTATTCCGGAAAACAACTTCGACTGGGAGCACGACCGGCCTTTGGACCTGCCTGTGCCTGAACTGGTCATCTACGAACTGCACGTGCGCGGCTTCACCCGTCACAGTTCGTCCGGGGTCGCTCATCCCGGCACCTTCGACGGATTGCGCGAGAAAATCCCCTACCTCCGGGAACTGGGTGTGAACTGCGTGGAACTCATGCCGGTTTTCGAATTCGACGAGCACGAAAGCGACCGCGTCAATCCCGACACCGGCGGGCGGTTGGTCAACTACTGGGGCTACAGCACCCTGGCTTTCCGCGCCCCGAAAGCGGGATTCGCGGCACGCGGACCCGAAGGGCACGAGGTCAACGAACTCAAGGATTTGGTCAAAGCCTTCCACAGCGCGGGGATCCAGGTCGTCCTCGACGTCGTGTTCAACCACACCGCCGAGGGCGACGCGACGGGGCCGGTCATTTCCTTCCGCGGCCTCGACAACAAGACCTACTACCTGCTCGCCCCGAACGGCGATTACCTCAACTTCAGCGGCTGCGGCAACACGCTGGACTGCAACCACCCGGTGGTGCGCGATTTCGTCCTCGATTGCCTGCGCTACTGGGCGGCCGAATACCACATTGACGGGTTCCGCTTCGACCTGGCCTCGGTGCTCGGACGCGATTCGCAGGGCAATCCCCTGCCCAATCCGCCGCTGCTCGAGTCGATCGCCCATGATCCGGTGCTGGCCCATTGCGAGTTGATCGCTGAAGCGTGGGATGCGGGCGGGCTCTACCAGGTCGGGAATTTTCCCAACTATGGACGCTGGATGGAATGGAACGGCAAGTTCCGCGATGCGGCACGGCGTTTCCTGCGCGGCGACGACAACTCGGCCGGGGAAATGGTCCAGCGCATCATGGGATCGCCGGACTTGTACGAGGAGAGCGGACGCAAACCTGCCGCCTCGGTCAATTTTATCACCTGCCACGACGGCTTCACCCTGGCCGACCTTTTCGCCTACACGGAGAAGCGCAACCTCGAGAATGGCGAGGACAACAGGGACGGCTCGGATGAGAATCTTTCCTGGAATTGCGGTGTTGAAGGTGCGACGGACGATGCGGAGATTCAGGCCCTCCGTCTGCGCTGCGCGAAGAACGCCATGGCCCTGCTCCTCGTCAGCCAGGGAGTTCCCATGCTCCACATGGGCGACGAATTCGGACGCACCCAGCGCGGCAATAACAATGCCTATTGCCACGACACGGAGTGGAACTGGATGGACTGGGGACTGGCCGGCAAGAACGCCGGCCTGCTGCGTTTCGTCCGCCTCCTCATCGGCTTCCGCCGCCGCCACGGAAGTCTGCACCGCGCCGAGTGGTTCACCGGCAAGGACTGCATCGGCAGCGGTTATCCCGACGTTTCCTGGCACGGGGTCAAGCCCGGCGAGCCGGACTGGGGCGAACACAGCCACTCGCTCGCTTTCATGATTTGCGGACAACACGATCACGCCATGGGCGGGCCGGGGGAATTTTTCTACGCCGCATTCAACATGCACGACAAACCGCTCAGCTTCGAGTTGCCCTCCCTGCCCGACCAGTGGCAATGGCACCTGCTGGCCGACACTTCCCGTCCGTCGCCGGACGACATCCATGAACCCGGTCGGGAACCACCGCTCGAACCGGCACCCATCCTCCACCTCCTTCCGCACAGCACCGTCCTCTGCCTCGGCCGCGAATCCGTCTGAGCCATGCCCTCATCCTCCGCCAAATCGGCCAAACGCCTTTCCGTCATGGCCTGGATTGAAGACGCCTACGGCGGCGTGGTCTTCGTGCGGCAGGCACGCGACGGGCGGCGCTGGACGCTTCCCGGCGGCAAGGTCAAGACCGGCGAGGCGTTGGTCAACGCCTTGCGCCGCGAGGTGCGCGAGGAAATCGGCGTCGACATCGCGTCGGCCGCGCCGCTCGACATTCTCGACCGGCCGCGTTCCGGTGCCGTGACCATTCTCTACCGCGTCCTGCTCAAACCCGGCCTGATGAAACCGCGCCCGCGCGAAATCGAAAAGATCGGCATCCGCCGCCGACTGCCCGAAGGGAGCACCGAAACGGCCCGGTTTTTCTGGCTGCGGTCGCAACACTGCTTCGAGCCCATGGCGTTGTTCGCGCAGACCGGCGGACGCCGCCGCTCCGGGTGAAACCTCCGCGACCGGTCGAAATCATCGGCGGCGGACTCGCCGGTCTGTCTCTCGGCATCGCCTTGCGGCACCGCGGCCTGCCCGTGACCATCCGCGAGGCCGGCCACTATCCGCGTCACCGTGTTTGCGGCGAATTCATCACTGCGCTGGACAAAGACACCCAGCAAGCCCTGCACCTCGCCGGCCCGCTGCGCGGCGCGCGGGCGGCCCGCGGTGTCGTCTGGTACGAGCCCGACCGGCCCTCGTTCCGGCTGCAGCTTCCCGAACCCGCCCTCTGCCTGAGCCGTTACCGGCTGGACGCCGCCTTGGCCTCCGAGTTCACCGGACTCGGCGGCGAACTGGTCACCGGCGACCGCACCGATGCAACCCCGCGGGCCGGACGCGTGCTCACTTGCGGCCGGCGCCCTGCAACGAGCTCGCCCTGGATGGGACTGAAGCAGCATTTTCGCGGTCTGCCTCTGGCCGATGACCTCGAGCTGCACTTGGGGCGCAATGCTTATGTCGGACTCACCATGGTGGAGAACGACACAGTGAACGTGTGCGGCCTGTTCTCCCGCCAGGGCGGACGAACCTTGCCGGAAAAGTGCCGTCAAGCCGGACTCATCGATTTGGCCGGGCGACTGGAGGAGGCCGAAGCGGACGAAGACTCGTTTTGTGCCGTGGCCGGCTTGGATTACGGGGCACCACGCCGGCGCCGCGATCCGGTGCCGCTCGGGGATGCCGCCGGGCTGATTCCCCCGTTCACCGGACACGGCATGACCGTCGCCTGGCAAAGCGCCGCCGTGGCCCTGCCGCACATCGACCTGTGGTCACGGGGGGCCGCAGCATGGGAGGCCGCCGCCTCGCGCATCGAGTACGACTTGCGGCGGCGCTTCCGGTGGCGGCTTTGGGCCGGACGCGTGATTCATCCGTGGATTCTCCGGCCCGCACGGCGGCGGTGGTTCCGCCTGCTCCACCAATCGGGCCTTCTGCCTTTCCAACCCCTCTACCGCCTGTTGCATTGAGCCATGTATCTTCACGGGCTGGCCACGGCGAATCCCCCGCGTTCCTGCACGCAGGCCGAATGCCTCGCACTCGCGCGGTCGGCTTATGACACCCTTCCCGGATTCGACCGCCGCGCGCGACTCATGCTTTCGTCCATCCTGCGGAGCGACTCCGGCGTGGAGACGCGGCAGTTCGCGGTCCGCGACATCTCGCGCCTTTTCCAACTCGATGCCGACGAACTGAACGGAGAATTCCGCGCCACCGCACCGGCCCTGGCCGCCGCGGCGCTCGAACCGGCCATGCGTCAGGCCGGGTTGGAGCCGGAAGAACTCGATGCCCTCGTGGTCTGCACTTGCACCGGCTACCTCTGCCCCGGAGTCAGCAGCTATGTGGCGGAAGCTTTGGGACTGCGGCCGGACGTCTGGCTCCACGACCTCGCGGGGCTCGGCTGCGGGGCCGCGATTCCGGGTCTGCGCACGGTGGCTGCGATCCTGGCCGGCGATCCCGGCGCCACCGTGGCCTGCGTCGCGGTGGAGGTGTGTTCGGCGGCCTTCTACCTGGACAATGATCCGGGCGTGATTATCAGCGCCTGCCTCTTCGGCGACGGCGCGGCCGCGACCGTCTGGCGTTCGGCCCCGGGAGGCCGCGGACTGCGCTGCCACAGCTTTGACACCGTCCACGATCCCGCCTCGCGCGACCGCATCCGCTTCGAGCAGAGGAATGGCAAATTGCGCAACTTGCTCCATCCTTCGGTGCCGGATCTCGCGGCCGGGGCCGTGGCGAACCTGCACCACCGCGACAACCTGCGCGCGGACACCCCGCCAACCCGCGTCATCGCGCACGCCGGCGGTAAGCACGTGCTTGCAGCGCTCGAGAAGGTGCTGCCCGGCCAAGACCTCGCGGCATCGCGCACCATTCTGCGTCGGCACGGCAACATGAGCAGTCCGTCTGTCCTCTTTGCCCTGCAAGAGGCACTGCGCGACGACGCGCCATCACCGGGCCGCGACTGGTGGCTCACTTCGTTCGGCGCCGGATTCAGCGCGCATTCCTGCCGCCTGTCGGCCGGGTGAGAAACCCTCAGAATTGGATGGGCGGCGGCGGCTGGAGATCCATGACCGGACGCTCTTGGGCCACCGCATCTTGCACACCGGCCGGTTCGGCCCGGCGCACTTCGGCCGGAGCCGCCGGACCGCGCGATCCGGCTGCCGGTTCGGCATCGGCCGGCAAAGACGCCACCTGCACCGCCTCGGCCACCGGGACATCGGGACCGAACAAATCCGAACTCGCCGGGGAAATCGCATTGTAGGGGTCGCCCCCGACAACCGGAGCGGTGGACACGTCGACCGGACGAACCTTGCTCAGGTCAACCGTGGCAGCGGCCCGCGGCCATTCTTCCTCGTGGTATTCTTTGACGTAGCTCTTGAGACCGCCGGCATGCACGCTGCATTCCACCGACGGCGCGCGTCCGATCCGCGCGTATTCGCTGTAGACGGTTGATTGGACGTTTTCTCCCCCGCTGACCGTGCGGAAGCGCTCGACGCACTTCTCGGTGGCCCGTTCTCCGGACACGCGGCAAATGTCAACTTGCTCGACCGTGACGGGCGCCTTGAGAGGTGAAGAAGGAAACTCCTCGCGTGAAGCATTCATCACATCGACCCAGACCGGCATGGCCAGGTCCTTGCCGAAGGCCCCGCGGAAAATCTGCCGCGGACGGTCGAATCCCATCCAGACCCCGCAGGTGATGGCCTCGTCGTATCCGAGAAACCAGACGTCCGTGAAGTTGTAGGCGGTGCCCGTTTTTCCCGCGGCGCCCGCCACGGCCAAACCGTAGTCCGCCATGGCCCGGCTACCGGTCCCGCGCACCAAGGCATCGGTCAGCAGGCTGTGCACCTGCCACGCGGTGCTGTCCTCCACGATCTTGCGGCGTTTGTTCTCGCGGCGGTAGATGACCGCGCCGTCGGCCTCCTCGATGCGGTCGATGATGTGCGTGCGGTCCGGTTGCGTGCCGCCGCCCGGAAACATGGTGTAGGCCAGAGTCACCTCCTCGAGCGTCATCTCGCTCGTGCCGAGATAGCTGTTGGCATAGGGGCGAAGCGGGGACTGGATCCCCGCGGACTTGGCCAGCTGGCCGACCGCATCGAGCCCCGTGCGGAAACCCACCCGCACGGATGCCGCGTTCTTGCCGCGCACCAGCGCTTCGCGCAACGTGATCTCACCCTCGTATTCGTTGTCCGGCCGCTCCACGCCCCACTCGCCGAGGATGCCCGCCCCGCCGCCGATGCCGACCAGACGGTTGTCGAGCGCCCAATCCTGGACCACATCACCGGGAAACAGCCCCTTTTCAAAGGCGGCAGCGAAGACGAGCGGCACGAATCCCGTGCCGACCGGTCGCCGACCCTGCACACTGCGGTTGTATTCGCTGTGGCGGAAATCACGTCCGCCCACCATGACGAGAACGCCGCCCGTGGCGTTGTCCACGGCCAGGACCGCGCCCTGCAGATAATCGGGGGCGATGGTGTTCGAGGCGCCCGGTTTCGGCGGACGCTCGAGAAACTCCCGCGCAAAATCCCCGTAAGTCTGGTTGGCGTAGCCCCGCCGCTTCTCCACCTCGTCGAGGCGCCGTTGCAGGGCTTCTTCGGCCGCTTTCTGCAGCGGCGTGTCCAGCGTGGTGTGGATGCGGAAGCCGCCATTCATCGCCCGATCGTAGCCGAGGGATGAAATGGCCTGCTGCCGCACGTAGTCCATGGCGTAGGACTGTTTCGCGGGATCCGGGCGTCGCCGCACCGTGAGTTTCTCGGCCAGAGCCTTCGTGTATTCCTCCCGGTCGAGAAAACCGAGGTCGCGCATCTGCCGGAGCACATAGTCCCGGTTGACCCGCGCTCCCTCCAGGTTGCTCCAGGGCGAGAGACTGTTCGGGCTTTTCAACAGCCCCGCCAAAGTGGCGGCCTGGGCGGCGGTCAATTGCGCCGCCGGAATGCCGAAATAGCCGCGCGCGGCGGCTTCCGCACCATACAGCCCGCCGCCGAAATAGACGCGATTAAGGTAAAGCTCCATGATTTTTTCCTTGGGAAACTGCTCCTCGATGCGATGCGCGAGGGTGATTTCCAGAAGTTTGCGGCGGTAGGTGCGCTCCTTGAGATCGAAGGAATTGCGGGCCAGCTGCTGCGTGACCGTGCTGGCCCCCTGACGGATCCGGCCGGCCGACCAGTTGGCCAAAGCCGCACGCGCGATGCCGAAGTAGTCGACTCCGTCGTGTGACCAGAACCGCTGATCCTCGGCGGCCACCACCGCCTCGACCAGCACCTTGGGAAGTTTGTCATAAGGCACCGGATCCCGGTTCTGGATGAAAAATTTGCCCATCAACTCGCCCTTGCGGTCGTAGACGAGAGATGCGGACTCCATGCGCTCGAGGCGGTCCAAATCGAATTGCCGGGCCATTTCGGTGAACTCGGTGCGAACGAAAAGGAACAAAACGCCGCCGAGGAGGACGCCGGCCAAGCCCAGCAAAAGGGGCGCCAGCCAGAGCCAGCGCCACGGCGAGCGGCGATGACGCGGGGCATCTTCCTCCCAAGAGTAATTACGGCGCGGCATGAAAAATCAGTGTGTTCCACAGAACGCCCCGGCTGGCAACGCCAATGCCTGGACGGGCGCCAGCGGGACGTCTCGACAGCGAATCTACACCATTGCAGGCTCGATGCCACCATGGAGAACACCGACCAGGGCCGCCCGCCGATCCTCTACTGGGACGGCGACTGCGGCTTCTGCCGCCGCTGGGTCGATCGCTGGCGCACCACCACCGGCGACGCGGTGGAGTATCGCACTTTGCAGGGTGCGCCCCCCGATGTCCTCGCCGCGGCCGGCGGTGAAAAGCTCGAGCGCATCGTCTTGGCCCGGCCCGACGGAACGCTGGCCACTGGCGCGGCCGCCGCACTGATCTCGCTGGCCCCCCATGACACCGAAGCGCGATGGCTGCTCGCGGCTTATCGCCGCGTTCCTTTCTTCGGGCCGGTCGCCGAAGCCTGCTACCGCTGGGTCGCCGAACACCGCGGGCTGTGCGCCGCGCTCACCACGCTGTTCTGGGGCCGCACCACGGAGAAGCCGGCTTATGAAATCTCCGGCTGGCTTTTCCCGCGGTTCCTCGGAGCGGTCATTCTCAGCGCCTTCCTCTCGCTCTGGGTGCAGATCGACGGACTGGCCGGTTCGCGCGGCATCCTTCCTGTTGCCGCGCAAATGGACGCGATCACCGCGCACTTTGCCGCTGGCAGCCAGCCGCTGCAGCGCTTCGCCCAGTTCCCCTCCCTTCTCTGGATCGGAGCGGGCGACGGCATGCTGCACGTCTGGCTGGCAGTCGGCGCCCTGGCGGCGTTGTCGCTCATCCTCGGCTTTTGGCCGGCCGTGGCCGCGTTCGTCGCGTGGGCGTGCTACCTCTCCTTCGCGGCCACCGTTCCCGTCTTCCTCAACTTCCAATGGGACGCCCTGCTCCTCGAAGCGGGATTTTTGCTCATCTTTTTCGTTCCGTGGGCCCGCACAACAAGATCGGGAGTCGCCGCGCCCCCGCGACTGGCCCGCCTTCTTGTCTGGTGGCTTCTCTTCCGTCTCATCTTCGAATCGGGTGTGGTCAAGCTGTATGGCTACGATGCCACCGGACGCAACACGTGGCTCGACGGGACGGCTCTGGATTTTCACTACTTCACCCAGCCGATTCCTGTCTGGCTGAGCTGGTGGTTCGCGCAGCTTCCGTCGTGGTTCCACCGCCTTTCGCTGTGGATCCTCTTCTTCATCGAGCTGGTGCTGCCTTTTTTCATTTTCGGTCCGCGCCGCCTGCGCATGACCGCCTTCTGGGGATTCAGTCTTCTCATGCTGCTCATCATGGCGTCCGGGCACTACGGCTTTTTCAATCTACTCACCCTCGCCCTCTGCGTTGCCCTGATCGACGATGCCTCCTGGCCGCGGTCGGTCCGCCGCTGGATGGCCGCGGGACAAGCAGCGGCCCCCGCCGCACGGCCGGAGCGGGTCAAACGTGCGATCCTGCCGTGGATCGCCGCATTGCTTGTGCTTCTCACCACAGCCCAATTGCTCCTGGTGCTCCGGTGCGTCTCACCGGCTGCGGTCAGACCGCTGCTCGAGCTCTTCGCATCATTCCGCAGCGCGAATTCTTACGGTCTATTCAGCGTCATGACCACCGAACGCCCGGAAATCACCATCGAGGCGAGCACCGACGGCATCGCCTGGGAATCCTACCGATTCCGCTGGAAAATGGAGCAGGACGACACCTCCCTGCCCTTCTTCCTCCCCCATATGCCGCGGCTCGATTGGCAGATGTGGTTCGCCGCGCTGGAATACCGGTCCTCGGGACAGCCTCCCGCGTGGATCATGCCGTTGCTCGGCCGATTGCAGGAGAATTCTCCCACAGTGCTGGGACTGCTCGAGAACGGGGGCGCCGCGGCGATCAGTCCGGCATTTTTCCGACTCCGGCTGGACAGCTACAATTTCGCCGTCCCCGGGGCGGAGGCACCCTATTGGCGGGTCACACCCCTCCCCCAATACACCATCGAGGGCAGCCTTCAGGCGGAACCGTGAGCGGCAACCGCGCTCAGGACGGGGCCAGCACCTCACCCGCCGCCCGCCGCCCGCTTTCAATCGCGCCGTGCACCGTCCCGCTGTGACCATCGAGGTCCGTGGCCTCACCGGCGAAAAACAACTTTCCACCCAGAGCAGCGGCCAAAGCCTCGCGGTGACGCGGTTCGGTATGCGCGAGGGGAAAACTGTAAAGTCCGCGCACAAACGGCTCGGTCGTCCAATCCGCCACGTAGGCTTCCTCGAAATGCTCCGATGCGACGCGCCCCCCGAAGATCCGGTCCAGCTCGCCCAGGGCGAACTCGACCAGGTCCACTTCCAGTTGGCGGAGAAAGTCGGCCCGTGTGCCGCTGACAAAAGCGGTGAGAATATGCGCCTTGCCCTTGCGCCCCTTGCCGGGCGTCCAAAACTGCGGCCAGAAGGTGTCGGAATGGAGGAAATACATGTCCTCCGGCCAGAACCGGCGGTCGAACTTCAGGATGATCTTCATCCCGCCATCCATCCCGATGCTCGTGATCGCCTCCCGCTTCTCGGCCGGCAACGCGGGGGAAAACTCCGGCGGCGCATCCCGCAGCACAGCAACGGATCCGGTAAAGATGACCGCGTCCGCCCGCAAATCCTCGCCGCCGGCCAAACGCACCACGGCCAGCGGGCCGCCCCACTCGATCCGCGCCACCGTCGCGCCGTAACGAATCCGGTCGCGCACTTTGTCGAGCAGCGGATCAAGCAGCCGCACGTAGGGCTCGCGCACGGTGTAATTCTCCTCGCGCAATTGCCAGTTGCGCTCGTAGCCGGCAAACCCGCGCATCCCGAGGCGGTCCAGCGTCGTTCCATGTTCCACCCCGAGCCGCGAATCGAGGTAATGCCATGCATGCCCCGGCAGGTGCCGCGCAACGATGCATTGCTCGACGGTCCAAGCCGGACCTTCGAAACGGCTGACCGTGTCGACAAATTCGAACGCCTCGCGCAAATCCTCGCCTGCCCGCGCACTTTCCAGGGAAATGAGCTTCCCGTCATAGCGAATGTAATCGTGCAGCGTCTCGTGCCGGATCAATTCCACGCCGGCACTCTCGACCAGAGGCACGAGGCAGTTTTCCAGACCGTGGACCTCCTCGGCCCCCAACTCGATGGGAAAATCGGCGAAGCCCTCCAGATGACGGATCCGGCCGCCGGCGCGGTCGCTTGCCTCCAGCACCGTGACCGCGCACCCGGCCCCGGTCAGTCGCTCGGCCGCGGCCAAGCCGGCAGCTCCGGCTCCGATGACAATAACGGACTTTACGCTCATGCACGGGCCGTCGCACGGGCCCGAAAACGAGCAAATCGCGCGGCCCGCCGGGTCGCAACCACAATCGGAGGGTTTCTCCATTCCAAGACCTGCGCTCCTCTGTTCAGTGCGGCTGGATGATGCCCCCCTGCCCGCTCTGGCGGGAAGAATGACCCCTCCTCTCTTTCTCGTTTTCGACTGATGCGGGCACAAAAAAAGCGCCCCGCAGGGCGCCTCCGTGTCGCTGCGCCAATCGATGGCGCGGTTGGCCTGTGCCGTCCTCAGATAACCAGCAGCGACTTGTGGATCTTGGCGATCACCTTGTGCACATAGCGGCTCGACCCATCGGCCACGAGCGGCTTGTGTCCGTCGGCCGGAAACAGGAACGTGAACAACCCGTCCTGCATATTGAGCAACGCATCGGCTGTCGCCGGAGCATAGAACTGGAAGTCCGTCTTCTCATCGTACGCGACATCGGCCACCAGCTTGGCCGCCGGCGCCCACTCAATGACCTCGCCGCCGCCCACGATGTATTGCAGGTCGATGTATTCGCGGTGCGTCTCCCACTTGAAAGCCTCGCGCGAACCCGTGTCCTGACGCATCGTCTTGGCAAACAGCTTCTCCCCGGCAAAGTCGACTTTTTGTCCCGGCGGCACATCGCGGCACGTCTTCAACCAATGGAAAAGCGGTTGAGGATCAACACCGCGAAAGATTCCGGCGTAGTTGTGGAGATTGTCGTGGGTGTCGAGGATCATAGAGCTGTGAAAAGTGACTTGTGACGAGTGGGGAATTCCCCGCCTATTCGGACGGCAATCGCTAGCAGACTACTCCGCGATGCGGCGGAGGTATTGACCGTAATACGATTTGCCGAGGCTGTTGGCCCGCTCGGTCAGTTGGTCTTTGGTCAGCCAACCTTGATGGAAAGCAATCTCCTCGAGACAGGCGATCATTAGTCCCTGCCGTGATTGGATAGCGTGGACGAAAGATGCGGCATCGAGCAAAGACTCCGCCGTGCCGGTGTCGAGCCATGCCGTGCCGCGGCCGAACTTCTCCGCCCGCAACGAGCCCTCGTCGAGGTAGCACCGCGCCAATTCGAGGATCTCCGTCTCGCCGCGCTTGGAGGGCTGCAGTCCTGCCGCAAACTTCGGCGCCCGCTCGTCGAAGAAATAAATCCCGGGCACCGCGTAACCCGATCGCGGATGCGGGGGCTTCTCCTCGAGCGTGAGAACCCTCCCAGCGTCATCCAGCTCGATGACCCCGTAAGCCCGCACATCGGACACATGGTAAGCAAATAATGTCCCGCCCGGCGCCATCGCCGCCGACTTGATGCTCTCGCTCAGCCGAGCTCCGTAAAAAAGATTGTCACCCAGCACCAAACAGGAAGGCGCGCCGGCCAGAAAATTCTCCGCGATGGTGAAAGCCTGCGGCAAGCCCTCGGGCTTGGCCTGCTCGGCATAGCTGAACTCCACCCCGAAAGCCGATCCGTCCCCCAGCAACTCCTTGAACCGCGGCAGATCGCGCGGGGTCGAAATAACGAGAATCTCACGCATCCCGCCGAGCATGAGAACGCTCAGCGGGTAGTAGATCATCGGCTTGTCGAAGACCGGAAGGAGCTGCTTCGAGATCGACGCCGTGCACGGATGCAACCGCGTGCCGCTGCCGCCGGCGAGAACGATTCCTTTGCGAGTCATTGATGTGAAAAGTTAGCAGTGTTCAGTTTTCAGCAGCGCAGCCATCCCTTCATGCCAGCACATAAGCCGCCACGGTCAGCCCCGGCACGGCGGCAAAATGGTCGGGATTCCGCGTCAAGACCGGAGAATCCATCGCCACAGCACTCGCCGCAATCCACAAGTCGGGATAATCAGGAGCTTTGCCCTTTTTTGCGGTTGCCGCCCAAAGCTCGCAGTAGCAATCCATGGTTTTTTGATTGAAGGGCAGCCGGAGAAAACCACCGTAGAAAGCTTCGAGCGCGTCCTTGCCCACTCCTTTGTAAAGCGCCCCGCGCGAAAACTCCGCTTCCGTGATCCACGGAACAACCAGCGAAGCGCCTTTGCTTTTCTTGACCAAATCTGCCAGTCGCGCCGGTGACCGGCGGAACCGCCAGATGTCGATCAACACGGTTGTGTCCGCGATCAGCTCCATGCCGTCGGCAACGGCTGCCGCACCGTATTGACGGCATTCTCCAATTCGTCGAAGTCCTTGGCCGACAACTCCGGCAAATTCCCCACCGCCTCGAAAGCCGCCTCAATGGTGCCTTTGGGAGGGATCATCCGTTCGATAACCTGCGAAAAAGTCCGCCCCTCCTTCCAGGACGCCAGCCGCTGATAGGCTGACTCAGTGAGCGAAATCGTCTTCATTTATGCAACACAAAACACAGGACACAGACCGTGTCAACAGTCAAAGATAGTCGGACAACTCGTAAAGCTGAGGATCCCGCCGGGGCGGAAGTCGGCGACGCAAGGCCCCCGCGGCGCCTTTCTCTCCCTCACCCTTTCCCATCCCGAACTCGCCCATTGAGTCGTCATCGAGCACATCCCCGTATTCCGCCTCCAACTTCTCCGGATCTTCCCCTCTCTCCATCCGGGCCAGCATCTCCAACATCGGCTCCGGCATTTTCTCCCCCGTAATGTCCATCATCCGCCGCATGAGACGTCCGAGTTGGCGCGGGTCGGGATTCCCCTCGTCCATCCCCGACATCTCCCCGGCCAGCTTCATCATCTCCGCTTCCTGCCGCGGATCCAGATCCGGCATCCCCTCGCCGCCGGGCTCTTCGGTCTTTTCCTTGGCGCGGCCGGTGATGGCAAACGGCGAGAGCACGCGCTCCATCTTTTTGCCCCCGCTATCCGGACAACGCGGCAGAACGTCCGGCCCGACCAACTTGCGGGCGTAGAAGCTGTAAATCTTGTGCGTATCAGCAGAGTAGTATTCGTAGATAGGCATGGACCGAAGGTAACGGGTTAAAAGTGGCGGGTAAAAGGTAACTACTTCGACAATCCAAGACGTTCGCGGCCATAGCTGCGCTTCTCGACAGCTTCGCACCAAGCGCTGTTGTATAAATACCATTCAACCGTGCGGCGGATGCCGGATTCGAAGGATTCCGAAGGCTTCCACCCCAGTTCGCGGGTCAGCTTGGAGAAATCCATCGCGTAGCGCAAATCGTGCCCCGGGCGATCCGTGACAAACGTCTTCAGCCGCGCATGTGGTCCCGCCGGATCGGGACGCAACTCATCGAGCAGCGCGCAAATCGTATCAACCACATCGATGTTCATTTTCTCCGCTGCGCCGCCGATGTTGTAGGTCTCGCCGAGATGACCGCCTTGCAACACGGTCCAGATAGCGCGGCAGTGATCTTCGACAAAGAGCCAGTCGCGGATGTTCTCCCCCTTGCCGTAAATGGGCAGCGGCTTGCCCTCGATCGCGTTGCGAATGATCAGCGGGATCAACTTCTCCGGAAACTGGTAAGGCCCGTAGTTGTTCGAGCAGTTCGTCGTCACCACCGGCATCTTGTGCGTGTGGAACGCGGCCCGGACCAGAAAATCACTCGCCGCTTTGCTCGCCGCATAAGGGCTATTGGGCGCATAAGGCGTCAGTTCGGTGAAGGCCGCATCCCCCGCTTGCAGGGTGCCGTAAACCTCGTCGGTCGAAACATGGAGAAAGCGGAACCTCGTCTTCTGCTCCCCTTCCAGCTCTTTCCAGTAACCACGCATTGCATCGAGCAACCGCTGCGTGCCCAGCACATTGGTCGTGATGAAGGGCTCCGGGGAATCGATCGAACGATCCACGTGCGACTCGGCGGCAAAGTTGAGGACGGCATCAATTTGATGTTCGCGCAATAGCCTGGCCACGAGCGCGGTATCCCCAATATCCCCTTCGACAAAAACATAACGAGAATCGCCGTCCAGATCCGCGAGGGACCCGCGGTAGCCCGCGTAAGTGAGCAAGTCGAGGTTCACCAGCTTGCCGACCTTCCAGTCGGGTGATTGCAAGGCAAGGCGGACAAAGTTGCCGCCGATAAATCCGGCGCCGCCGGTGACGAGAAGGTTCATGAGTTAAGTGACGTGTGGCGTGTGACTAGTGACGGGATACGAACCGGAAGTTCACTTTTGCGCGGGCATCGCGGCCGAACAACCGACCGGCGGCCAGGGGACGCCACCCTGCACATCAGCTGACCGCCGCCAACCGCAGCACGCGCCAAGCGGCTTCGAGTGAGATGGCCGTTGACATCTTCGAGTCGCCCTCGCGGCGTTCGGTGAAGACGATGGGAACCTCTCTGATCGTGTACCCCTGCTTCCACGCGGTGTGGTGTAGTTCGATCTGAAAGGCGTAGCCTTCGGCTTGGACTTTGTCCCAATCGAGATCGCGGAGGACATCGGCGCGGATGGCTTTGAATCCGCTCGTCGGGTCGCTCATGGGAAGCGCCGTCAGGGTCCGAACGTAGAATCCGCCGAAAGTGCTGATGAAGAGCCGGCTCTGCGGCCAATTGAGCACCGAGATGCCGCCAAGATAGCGCGAACCGACAGCGATGTGCGCACCCTGTTCCAGGGCTTCGAGCAGCTTCGGGATGTCGGCCGGATCGTGCGAGAGATCCGCATCCATCTCGACGGCGGCCTCATAGCCCTTCTGCACCGCCCATTGGAATCCGCGCCGATAGGCCGTGCCCAGCCCGGCCTTGCCTTTGCCCTCAAGCAGAAAAACACGCTCGTTGAATTCGGGACGCGCGCGCACCACCCCCGCGGTTCCGTCCGGCGATCCGTCGTCAACGACCAGGACGTCCACCTTGCGCGGAAGCCCGAGAACAAAATCAATCGCCTTGTTGATCGACTCGCGCTCGTTGTAGGTCGGAATGACCACGACCGTTTTGCTGATCGCCGTTGCCGGAGCCGTGATCACCGGCGACGTTTTGTTCGCCCCGCTCCACCAATCCTTCCACCGCTTGGGAATGAACGGAAGAGGCATGACCAGCAACATGCCAAGCACACCGGCCCAAGAGAGGCCCGAGATCCACACGGCGAGGTCATACCAGCGGGGTGGACTGAAAACGAACTCGATCGGGCCGTTGGTCCTGCCGAGCGGCACCGCCATGAGCCCGCCGAACGCTTTATAGACCGGAATCTGGGAGCCATCCGAGTAAGCGCGCCAATCCGGATGCCAGGCTTCGGTCACCACGAGCCATCCTTTGCGCTCGCCGAAGGGATCAAACATCATCTTCGAGGGATTCGCCCGCGGTTCGCTGAACGGCACACGCTCAAACGGAGCGCCTGGACCCTGGGAGTATTTCTGCGCCAGCTGAATACCGCTTGCCGCCGATCCCGTCCCGGCGAGGAACGGGAAGTTGCGTTCGTTCGGCCCGAGCTCCAGCGGCACCGCGTTGATCTTCCCGGCCACATCGAGAAACGCCGGTGCCAGAGCTTCCGTCCCCGGATCCATCGCGAGGTATTCCCTGGCAATAAAAGCCGGCGCCAGCGAATCCTTGTTCTCCAGCACCCGGATGTATTCCGAGTCGAATCCTGCCGGATAAGCCTGCGAGAACGCGTTCTGGATCTCCGGCGGCGTGAACGGATCCTTCTTGTCCAGCAGCACATGCGAAATTCCGGCCACGCGCATGTAGGTCTGCATGGCAGCAGGCGACGAGTTGGCTCCATTGACCAGCGCCCTCACCCCGCGCATCTGGAAATGGCTCCATGCCGCCTCGCTGTTGATTCCCCGCCCCGACTGCATGGGCGTGCGTAGGTAGAAATAGCGGCCGGACATCGGATAAACCCGCCCCTCGATGAGCGAGGTCTTCAGATAGTCCTGCGAGCGATCGAAATCGGAAAACGTCTGCGCCGGAAGGCCGGGCGCGAAGAACTTCGAGAAGTAGGCTGACGCATCGAGCAAGAGAATAACCCCAAGCAACCCCGCGACGACCAAGCGATCACGTTTCTCGATCAACGCATCGAAAAGTTGATGCAACGCAAGAGCGCCTGCAACCGCCCCGGCAAAGAACCCGACCTCCCAGAAACCCCACGGCGCGCGGATGTCGCGATACATGGGAAGCTTCTCCAGCAAGACGAACCCGGGGACGAAAAGATAGATCAGGATGAGCGCCGTCGCCCAGAGACCGCGCCGCGGCCCCGCAGGCAGAATCGCATAGATAAGGAACGGCGGAATGCAGGTCATCAGCCACATGAGCGCCGTAATCCAATCCGGCGCCTTCTGAGAACCCTTGAGAAATTCCTGCAGCCCGGTGAAGACAGAGAAAGGCCCCTGCGAAAGCCACAAGGCCAGCAGCGTCATCCCGACGAACAATCGCAAAAGCACGCCACTGCGCGTCGCCAACCACTCCGCATGTTTGCGCGACCACCAAAAGACCGCCGCCACAGCGAACAGCGTGACGAGCCCAAGATAAAACTGCCCGCGGTCCGCCACAAAATCCGGACGCATCTGCGCCAGCAACCCATTCGCCCGGTCGAGCACCGAGATGAAATTCTTCATCGAAAATGCCTGCTGCCACCCGGCGAAGTTGTCGAACGTGAAAGCGGCCACCCACTGGTATTCGCGGGTCAGCGGCAGAAGCAGCACCACCGCCATCAAGCAGACCAGCGCCAAGGCCACCAACGTGCCCCGCACCAGCGCGACCCGTCGTTCCGGTCGATCAAGCAGCAACCAGACAAAGAAAATGGCCGCCATCGGCGCGAACATGAAAGTCAGCTTGGCGTAGGACAGCATCATGGCGGACCAACCCAGTGCCAGCCAAGCCGATGCCCGCCACGAACCTTCATCGGCAATTTTGAGGAACGCCCAGAGGATGAGCGGCGGGAAAATATACGAGTAGCTCCCCATCCAGTGCTCGAAATTCGCAATGCGCAGGAGGATCTGCGCACTGAGCACGTAGAGAACGGCCGCCACGACCGCGGTCCAGTCGTGGCCGGTCAGACGCCGGACAAAAACGAACATCGCCGCGGCGGCCGCGGGAATGACCGCCAAGGCCGCGATTTTGATCCCCGCCGGATCACCGAAGAGATGGAAGAAGAGAGTGCCGAAGAACAACGGGAAAGCGCTGAGAAAGTAAGGTGTGTTGCTCTGTCCCTGCAGGAAGTCGGGTCCCCACCATGAGATGCCTCCGTGGCTGAACATGCGACCGAACTCCGCAATGAACCGGCCGACATCGCCGTAAAGTTCCTCCTGTGATGGCGTCTGACGCAGCCAGCCGAAGCCCAACGCAAAAGTGTAGACCGCGACGAAAGCGGCCAAAGCTAAAACCGGTGTGTTCGAGGGGCCCGGTTTCCCGGGTTTCGGCTGGTCAGCGGCTTGCATGGAGGTCGGCGAAGTCATCACGAAAGAGCGCTTTGGACAAGCCTTTGCGCATGGTCATCCCCTGAGGGCCAGTGGCGGGAACGACTCGGAGCGGTAACTTCCAACCGCCCGGAAAGCGGAAAAGGACGAAAAACATCTTTCCCGGCCGCGGGATCATCGACCGCCTCTCCGCCAGCCTGGGCGGCAAGCGCCTCAGCCAGATTCAGATAGCTGTGGTCCCGCCGGGCGGACATCTGATAAATCCCCGGCGCGAAGTCCCGCGCGAGTTCCACAAGCCCCTCAACGACTTCCTCCAACATGACCGGCGCAACTCGCAAATGACCGGCTGCCGCCACCCGGCCTCCGGCGCGCAGGCTCGCCGCCCATTGCGAGAGTCGTGGCATCAAAGTTTCACCGATCTTGGCCACCCGGACAATCGCGTCATGACGGACATCAAGACCCGACTCCACCGCAGCTTTTTGCTCCCCGTAGCCGCAACAAGGCGAAAGCGGGGCCTCCGCGGAAGTATCGGCCCCGGAAAACACCAAGCTGGTGGAAAGAAAAACCACGTTTGTTCCTGATCTTTTCAATCGCCCAACAAGCTCGAGGTTGCCGCCAACATTGGTGCGTCGAGTGCCCTGCGGGTTATGCGACGCTTCCGCCACTCCGCCATGCCACGCGCAGAGGAAGGCCGTTTGCAGTCCCGCCGGCAACTTGGCGGATGAGACATCGTCGAGATCCAGCGCAGAACTGGCGAAACCCTCCCGCGATGGAGCCCAAACATCGAAACCGTCCGACGTCAGCCGCCGCACCAGTGCGCTTCCGATGAGACCACCCGCTCCAGTGACCAGAATCACGCTGTCGCGGACTTTGGTCCGCAGGCCAATCCGAAGACGTATTGCGCCATGGGGAAAAATCCCGTGTGCACCACTTCGTCGTTCATGGAGAAGACAAAGACGTTGTGAAAATGCCGCCCGAGCAACCGGCGCATATCTTCCCCATCCTTGCAATTCACATGCCCCTCGCGACTCGGCTTGGAAGCATGTGCTTGCGAGGCTTGGGAAGGGCAGCCCAGCAGCAAGATGCCGTGCGGAGTCAATGAGTGGACAATGTTGGCCACGAAGACGTCCTCTTTGTCCGGCGTGATGTGCTCGATGACATCCAGCGCGTAAGCCGCATCAAACGCGGATCCGCCGAAAGGTTTCTCGGTCATGTCATGAACGGCGAACTCAACGGGCCAGCGCAGATCCAGTGTTTGCTGTGCGTTCTCGATAAAGACCGGATCGAAATCCACCGCTGTCACTTCCAGTCCGGCCTGACGCACGATCCGGGTGCCGAAAGCATCGGCGCATCCGATCTCCAGAACCCGGCGGCACCCCGCGAGCATTTTCGCGGCGAACTTGTAACGCGAAAGAAGGAAGACAAGGCGCTTCGGATCGTCCTGCCAAGTCTGGCTGCTCATCAGGCCGAACCGGGCGACGTCGCCCTGCTCACCGCGTTCGACCAAAAACTGGTATTGAGGTTCTTTGGAATGTTGCTCCATCGGTTGCGGACCAGTTTGCAGAATCAGCATGCGGCCGCAACACCCGAAGCGGCAATTTCACCCGCCACATGATAGCGACCGGGGCCCGAGCTCAAACGCTCCATCAAAGCGGGAGCAATGGCAGGACTGACCCCGACGAACACTTCGGCATCTGCCGCCACTTGGTCGGGAGTGAGAATGGGCAAGCCCAAGTGGGTCCGACCTGCTCGCGCGGGATCTTCGTCGACGAAGAAACGGACGCGATCGGGCATTCCCTGATAAAGCCAAGTGGCAGCGATGGCGGATCCGAAGAGGCCGAAGTTGGCACTACGTGCGGCGATGTCCTGCGCCAGAACCATCGCATCGGCCAACCAGCACACGGCAGACTGCAAGGCTGCATTTTCGCTCCGGTAGTCCACCCGGTCGGGTGACGGCCCACCGTCACCACCATTCGCGGCCACGAGAGACAATTCCTTCGGCACCCAGTCCTCGCACGCCGCATGCGCCTTCCATCCCGAGGCGCTGACCACCATCTGCAGCGTGGCCGCGGTGAAATGCGAAGCGTGGTCCCCGATCATCAAGGCAAAAGGATTGCTCCGCCACGCGGGGACCTCGACGAAGAGCATAGCATTCTCATTCGCCTTGCCGCGCAGCGCTGCGAGCGCTTTGGCCGGATTCTCGAGATGCTCGAGCACATGAACCAATGAAATCGCATCATACCCGCACGGCAACGCCGTGATTTCTACGCCGTGCAACCGCTCGAAGCGAGGGATGCTTTGCAGTGCGGCCAAGTGGCGGCGGTCGGTCTCTGCGCCCTCGAGGTGCCAGCCGGGAAATTGCTCCGCGAAGGCGCGCAGGAAGCCCCCGTTGCCGCAGCCGAAGTCAAGCAATCGGCCTGAGGGCCCCAGCGCATGACGCTGTGCCAGGTGATCGACAATGACTTTCGAGCGGCTTTGCAAGCCGGCAGCGGACGCCACTTTTTGCTCCGCACCACCGGACGCCTCGTAAATGGCGTAATCACGGTAAGCTTGATGCGCCGCACGGCGCCAATCGTCAGTTACAACGGTCTGCGTCAGGCAACAAGACGGACAAACCACCAGCGCTCCGGTCCGCGCTGCCGGCCGGCAGTCCGACGTGACTCTCGGCAATGAACGACGGCTGTCGGCCTCGAGGGGAAACTCGTGGCGGCAGAAGTGGCAAGTCGCGGATGGGGACATGGTAATGATTGGGCTGCTAAGATTAAGAGCGAGCTCAGCGACCGCGGAACATGATATAAATTTCCGTCGTCAGCGCGGGCATTTCCGGCACTTCAAGCCAGAAGCTTCGATTCCCAATAAACTACTGCCTTGGCCAATTTAGAAGATTTGGCCTCGGCGGGTGCCGACGCACGATCGAAAACATTGAGAATAATAGCGGTCCACTTGCATTTCTGGATCGGCAAAAGCTGGCGCACACGCGAGCGTAAAAGCGGGCCGAAAATCGCGCCGTCGAGCAACGCGTCCGTGAAATGCTCAGCTGCCACGGCGTTGAGAGGTGCCTCGGGTTGCAGAATAAAGTCTGTCGCCAGCTTCGCCGGGTCGTCCCAACCCGCGTGTTCGAAATCGAGAAAGCAGAAGGAACCGTTCTGGCGCCGAATAACGTTGTGGAATCCGAAGTCCGATGGCGACAGACACGGCGCTACTGGCGGGTCTTCGCCCGGCTTGCGGTCCGCCAGCGCCGGCCGCAACTCGGAGCGCACAAAGTCCTTCATCGCCGCCGTGGCCTCATCCGTCACAGGCAGACCGAGTAACGCGTCCAAGCGTGACAATGCACACTGCCAGTGCTCTGCGGCCGAAAGTCCGGCGTCTGAAGCGCGGGGAAGGCGCGCTTGCCGTGCGCGCGCGAGGACTTCCGGCCGGTTTGTGTGGCGTAAAAACTCGGCCATGCGGACCACGTCGTTCAAACGGCTTTCCTCGCCCTCCACCGGCTCGCCTGACACATGCTCGAAGAGCAGGGTGCGGCAGCCGGAATCCTCCCCAAGGAGCCGCGGAACCGACGCGCCGCCCTGCTGTGCGTAGAATGAGTGCAAAAGCACCTCGTGGGCGAAGGCATCCCGGCGGCCGTTGACGACGGGTTCGTGGATTTTGAGGACAGCCCTGCGACTTGCCTCTTCCAACAGAAAGACCCCGTGCCGATTTCCCGCGCCCATCTGCCGCACAAGTTGCCTAGTTTGCCAGCCGTGCCCGGCAAGAAAACGTTCAAGCTGCGTGTTGCCTGCCAAGCCGGCATTCATGACAAGGTGGCTAGGGCCGCAACCTCCGCCCAAGATCTCGCAGACGGCAAGTCCGGACGTGCTGAATGAGAAAGCCCCGGATCGAAAAGGATTTTTCGCGCGCCCCCCGGGAATCGGGGATGCAACAAAATTTCCGGAAGGTCGTCGATGAAAACGTCGCAACGCAATGATGTGATGCGTGCCAACTTGGCCTCTTTCGTTTCTTCAAAAAAAAGATACGCTACGTCCAGTGGTTGTTCACCGATCCACTGTCGGGCGAAGGCATGCAGATCATGCTTCTCCCCGACGAACGGGTGCTTTGTGCGATGGCTGACCACACAGACCTCGCAGCCCGCAGTTTTCCAGTGTCGGATCGTCTCCGCGGCACCGGCAAACAGTTCAGCTTCGCGCATCAAAGGCCCGTAAAGCTCCCCCTGAAGCCGCGTCCATTCGTGCTCCTCGCCTCGCGCCCGAAGTTCGTCACGCAAGGCCAGCTTTGGATCCGCCTGCACGGCAACCACACCGTGGAGGTGGCAGAGGCGTTCCAGCGGACGACGATAGTCGGCCAGCGTGTTGTCGAGGTCGATGCCGATCCTCATGCCCGGTCAGCACTGTCCGTAAAGCAGCTTCGAAACGCGGCGGATGACAATGTTTTGCAACGAATGCGCCACCGATGCGAAGTTGCGGAACGTGAGAGCCTTCGAGTTACCCGATTGGCGCTCTTGCCCGTAAACGGCAACCTCTCTGTAACTCAGGCCGCGCGACAAGAGGCGCGTCAGCAAATCTGCCTGAAAGCCAAACCCGTGAGAATTCGAGTGCCAACGCATGACATATTCCCGCCGCGTCACGACAAGGCCATTGTAATACTGCAAATGAAATCCGCTGAGGAAATTGACCAAGGCAGTATAGGCCTTGGAAATGACCCGGCGCGATTGGGCGCGGCCGCGGATCTCGATGTTGTAAGGAATGAGCATCTCCGCGGTGCCGAGTTCCTTGAAGATGGTGACCAGCGTTTCTTTGGGCTCGACGTTGTCTCCACAGATCAGCCGATACCATTCCGAGCGCAGCAAAAAGGCCGCTTCTGCGTAGTTGTTGGCCAATCCTTCGTTGCGTGAGTTGACATAGAGAGTCAGCGGCACATCCGGGTGCTCCCGGCCGAACTCTTTGACTTTCTCGACCGACCGGTCCCGCGAGCAGTCATCGATGACCACGATTTGAAAGGACACTCCGACCTCACGGCAAGCCGCTACCACCGTCTCGAGCGTGGCTATGATGTTTGCCTCCTCGTTGTAGCAGGCGACAAAAAGTCCCAGCTGGAATGGTTGGGCGCTCTTCTCCGCGGGCGGCTGCGGCCCGAAAGCGACGACCTCGCTAAAATGGTCGATCATGAGGTGAATTCACTTTGACGGCCCAAAACCGCCTTTTTGAGCGCAAAGATGACGCTGCTGATAGCCAGTAGACGAGCTTTCTTGAGACGGTAGGTCTCACCGTCGAAGGCAAGATCCTCCGCGTCGAGCATCCGCCGCAACCGCGTGGAGAGCATACCGGATTCGTCGTATTTGGCACGCAGTTCGGAGACCTGGATGCCCTCCGGCGAATCAAGCAACTCGCGGTAAATGCGGATCCGCACCGAGGCATGTCCGAGGTTGACGAAATTGGCATAGCCGTAAGCCAGACAGGCGTAGATCGGCCCGTCGACGAGCATCATGGCAACCAAAGTGTCACCCCAAATTTGTCCGGCCAGCACGGCGAAGACCTGCATGGCCACCAGCCCCGCGAGTCCGAAAAAGCCAGCCACGACGAGCAGGTTGAGAATCGCAGCGTCGGGACGGACCCTGCATAGAGCCGCGTGGCTTAACGCCATGGTGACCAAAGCCACAAGAGGCGCCAGCAGGTGGAGCACTTGTATGGCAGTGCCCGTGTTCATCCCCCGTGGCGAGTCAGCCCGAGCACCCGCTCACGGTGCAGTAAAACCAACTTGAAAAGAGTGTAGGGATGCTCGGCCAAGTGGATGCGCCCCTCCCGCTCATGAACCATGCCCTCCTCAGCCAAGGCGGAAAGCCTTGCTCCTACGAAGGGCCGTGAGGCCATGAAGTCGCGAAGCTCCTCCTCGCGAACGCCTCCCGAACCGGAAGACGCGATATGCCGCACGAGGCTGAGCGTGGGGCTGTCCGCTTCCAGCGCGGAATAAGTCACGACATAAGCGAGCGCAAAGGCGACCACCGCCAAGCCGACATTCAACCATTGAATGAACGAAAGAGGCTGGAGCCCCAACCAACCAAACAAAAGGTCCACTACCGGCGCGAGCACGAGACCGCCAACCAAGAAAAGGCCCAGCAAAACCGCGCGCTGCCGACGCGGCAGGGCAATCCGCCACCAGACGAGGTGAACGGCAAACAGCACCCCAAGCAAAACGGCAATGGCTATAAAAACGGACATGCCCTCACATACCTCCCGCGTGATTTGGCCTGCGGCTTTGGTGCCTCCATCAACTCAGCTCGGCCAGAAATCGCTGCCGCAGATAATCTTTGGGAATGACCAAGAAGTGCGGATCGCGATGGACCAGCGTGAGGTCCGCGTGTGCCGCGGTGGCGGCGATGAGAACATCGACCATCGGAAGGCGCTGATCGCAGGCCTGCCGGATGTCCATGGCGCGATTCACCACATCGGCATTGACCGGAAGCGGCGTTAGTATGGCGTCGAATTCCGCCCACTCTTGCGGATAACGGTCGGCCGAGCCCAGATGTTTCAGACGGGACCAAAATTCGATGGTGGTAATGCAGCAGACGGCATTTTGCTCGCGGCCAGCGGCCAAAAGAGCCGACACATCCTCCGCACCGGCCTCGTCGAAATAGAAAGCCAGCAACGCGGAGGTGTCGAAGAGGTGCGTCAAACGGACTCCTCCGTCTGCATATCATTCCGTCGCTCATCGATGAGTTCCTGGACGGCGCTCTGGCCCGGCTTGAGCAGTGCCTTCCCCCTGCCCCTCATCAGGGCGACAACTTTGTTTAACGGAGGCAACGGCCTCACCCGAATTTCCTCCGGTGACACGTAGGTCCATTCCAGACGTGCCCCAGGCTCAAGCTCTGCTTGCCCCACCAAAGCTGCAGGCAAGGTGGTTTGGTTTTTCCTTGTAAGAGTCGTGATCATTGTTCTTAAAAATGAGCAAGGATACTGAACAAGGCAAGGAGTTTTCGTGGACGCTGTTGTTCGAGGAATCGGTTCATCTTGCCCAAGCACGGGCCGTGGCGAAGGCGCAGCCGATCAGAATTCCTACCCGTATTCTTTGTGTCTCGGTGAGAGGCAATCCTCCCAGCCTTTAGGAGTCCGGTGTGTCCAGTCGGGCGATCGCATGAATGACCTCGCCGGAACGCATCTGGCCGATGATTTGATCCAAATCAGTCAGCTTGCCACGATGCGAGATGAATCCGCGCCAGTCGATATTCTCTTTATCCAAGACGCGGAGGATTTCAGGGATATCGATCCCGGGTCGACTTTGGCCGCCTTCGGAACCGGTTAACACGCGGCCGAAGTGGAGCGGCAACGTATGGATGCTGACGCGCTGGTCGCTGGGCATGACACCAAACAACACGCAGCGCCCGCCGCGCAGCTTCGCCAAATCGTAAGCGGATTCGATGACTTTGGGATTTCCGGTGCCGTCGATGGTGACATCGGCCAAGCCGCCGAGAATCTCCTTCACACGCTCGGCGGCATTTTCGCGCGAGGCGTTGATCTGATGCGTCAGGCCATATTCGGCCGCTTTAGCCAGTTTGTGGTCATGAAGATCGATGCCGATGATCGGATCGGCGCCGGCCAATTTCGCGCCCAACACCACACCGAGCCCAATGCCGCCGACCCCAAAAACGACCACCGACTCGCCCGCTTTGACTTTGGCGTCGTTGTTGATGATGCCGAACCCGGTGGCAAGCGTGTCGGCGAGGAGACAGCACAGTTCGAAGTCGGTGTCCGGAGGGACTTTGGTCAGACGATTTTCCGAAATGACGGCATATTTTTGGAACGTGGTGATCGGACCGGCATTCACGTCGCGTCCATTCCAGTTGTAAACCGAGCCCCTCGCATCGATCCCCGCCCCCGGACGCCAGTGGCAAACCACGCGGTCACCAGGTGCGACATGCGTCACGTCCGCACCAACCTCAAGCACGATGGCTCCGGCTTCATGCCCGAGCAAATGCGGCAGGAATTTGTCCGGACCCTTGACCCCGTCGATCTCACCGATCTGCGAGCCGCAAACGCGCGTGGCATGGATCTCGACGAGGACCTGTCCGCGTTTGAGGGCCGGAACTTCGACTTCATCGATGACCAGCGGCTTGCGCTGCTCAACCAAAATGGCGGCAGGTGTTTTCAAAGTCTCAAGCCTCTCGATCCGTTTTCTCTCACGGAGACACGGAGGCACCAAGGATTAGTCGGATCGGAAAAATTGCCGACGGTTTCAAAGTGTCAAATCCTCCGAGCCTTTGTGTCTCTGTGAGAAAACCTCCCTTAAGTCATTTCCCCTCACGGAGTCACGGGGGCTCAGAGGAATAGGTTCCAGAGTGCCATTGATGGTTCGGCTGATGCCGTCTCGCATGAGCGCTTCTCCGAAATTAAGCAAGTAGCCCAGTTTCAAGCCGGTCAGCCGCAGATAAGTGAGCAACTGCTTTTTGTGCGCGGGTGTGACGCGCTCGACCGACTTCAATTCCAAGAGAACCTTGCTTTCGACAGTAAGGTCCGCGCGGAAACCCTCGGCAAAGGTTTCACCCTCGTATTCGATAGGCACCGCGACCTGTCGTTGGACGCTAAGTCCGCGCCGCTCGAGTGCCCGAGCCAAAGTCACCTCGTACACTGTCTCGAGCAATCCCGGACCAAGATCTCGGTGCAGTGCCACTGCGCAGTCCACCACCGCAGACCCGATCTCGTTTTCGTGCATCTCCGTGCCTCAGTGTCTCCGTGAGAGCTCTTTACTCGAAATAAATAAAACTATGGTCGCCGGTGTAGCCCGTTTGCTTGAACCACCACTCCCACTCGTCCGGGGCAAGGAAGGCGCGGCAGGTGAGCTGCCAGTAAAGCAAGTTGGCTTTCTCTGACTCGTTGCGCCAACTTTCAACGCACAGGTAACGGTGCTTTTTGCCTACGCGCATCATTTCGCGAAGGGCGCAGTCGAGGTCGTAGCACGGAAGGTTGTGGAGGGTGTTGATCGAGAAAACGAAGTCGAACTCGGCATCCTTGAACGGCAACTCGGAGGCTTTTCCTTCGACCAAGCGGTCTTTGATCTCCGGTTTGGCGTGCTCGATCGCGTAGCGACTGATCTCTAACCCCGTTACCTCCAATCCCGGGACGGCTTGGGTAAGATCGTAGAGCAGGAATCCCTTGCCGCAGCCGACATCGAGGACTTTGTCCCCAGCTTTTAGCCCGTAATGGCTGGCCATCAGGTCGGCCACCTTGCGCCAGCGGCCATCGTAATTCATGCCACCGTAGCCGGTCCGACGGTCGCCGTCCCAATATTCAACATCCCACTTGAGCGCCAAGTCCGCCGCTTTGGCCTTGGGGAATTCCTGATCGTTGGCCCGCGCCAGATAGTCGCGCGTGGTCGCCTTGTGGATCGGCGCAATGAAATCGACGTAGGACATGGGAAAGTGCAGAGGTCGGAACGAAGCGTGCAGAATGTTACTGGCTGAGCGCGAAAATACGCTCGGCAACTTTTTCGGCAGTGAGACCCGCCCACTCACGAGCAGAGGGCTGGTGGGTGGTGGCGTGAAGGAACTCATCGGGCGTTCCGAAAGTGACGAGCTTGGCCTTGGCAGAAGCCGGGTTGACGGCAACCCACTCGGAGACCGCGGTGCCGAGACCGCCGAGCACGGAGTGCTCTTCGAAGGTGACTACGACTTTGGCCGACGCGAAAACATCCGCCAGCAGCTTCGTATCCAGAGGCTTGAGCGATCCCATGCTGGCAACGCCGCAACTGACACCCCGGCTGCCCAGTTGCTTTGCTGCCTCCATTGCCATTGGTAACATATTGCCCAGCGCGAGAATCCAAGCATCCTTGCCTTCGCGAAGGCGCAAGGCTTTGCCAATTTCAAACTTTGGCTCCGCCTCGTGGACAACCGGCTCGCCCTTCTTGCCGATGCGGATGTAGACGGGGCCGGGATACTTCAGGGCTGCATTCAGCGCCGGGCGCAGCTCTTTCTCGTCCCCTGGCGCGAGGACAGCCAGACCCGGGATCAAGCGCAGCATGCCCATGTCTTCGACCGAGTGATGCGTGGATCCGAGCGAGGCGTAGGAAAGTCCGGAACCGGTGCCGACAAGAATAACACCTTGATGATGGTAGCCGAGATCGAGGCGGATCTGCTCGATGACGCGATACGTGAGGAACGAGGCGATCGTGTAACAAACTGGACGCAATCCGCACGCCGCCATGCCGGCGGCAACGCCCACCATGTTGGCTTCGGCCACGCCGCAATTGAAGAAGCGGCCCGGTGCGACCTCTTTGAATTTGTCGAACAAGCGGTTCCCGATGTCGCCCGAAAGCAAAACGATGTCCTCGCGCTGCTGCGCAATCTTGGTGATTTCGTCCGCAAAGGCGTTACGCATGGGAAAAGTTAGAATTCAAAATGCAGAATGATGAATGCACAGTAAGCTTCTTCGAGCGGTTCTGATGCTCGTGACAAATATCGCGATCAACTCGCGGGGCTCTTCGAGTAGGGGCGCAAGCTTGGCGGGCGGGACGACATTTTCTTGGGAAAGTAGATCCAGCCAGTATTCGGATTCGCCGAGTTCCTTCAGGCAACGCCCATTTTGGCGATAAACTCAGCTTTGCTTCGAGCCCTGGATGCTTCCCGGTAGTTTGCTCCTACCGACGTTCCACTGCGAAGGACCTGTTTGCCCAAGACTTGCGCGACAACCGATTTTGGCAGGCAAGGAACAAGCCGGATGATGCGTCGGGCATAGAGCTTTGTTCTATCGGCAGGATCTGCTTTTCCATTATGCACTTTTCCTTCTGCATTCATCATTCCAGCGCAAGCTCCTTGCGCGCCGCGGCCAACTCTTCCGCGTTGGGAATCCGATAATGCCAGTTGTTGTCGTCTTCCATGAACGACACGCCGCGTCCCTTGATTGTGTGGGCGACGATAGCCAAAGGCTTGGTGCGGTCGGGAAGTTCGGCACAGGCCAAGGCGGCGCGGACTTCGGCGAAGTCGTGTCCGTCGACTTCGTAACTCTCCCAACCGAAGGCCTCCCACTTGTCGCGCAGCGGCGCGAGCGCCATGACTTCCTCGCTGCGCCCGGTGGCCTGCCATTTGTTGTAATCGACAAGCACGGTGAGCGAACCGAGCTTTTGGGCCGCGGCAAACATGGCGGCTTCCCACACACTGCCCTCGTTGCACTCGCCGTCGCTGAGCAGGGCTACCGTGCGATAGTCACGCTTTTGGATCCTTTCCGCCAAGGCCATGCCGACTCCCACGGACAAACCGTGGCCGAGAGAACCGGTGGCCCATTCAACTCCCGGTGCACAGTCCGGAGCTGGTTGCTCGGCGAGAGCAGCGCCGTCTTTGGCGTAATCCGCCAAAAGTTGCGGCGAGAAGAAGCCGCGGCGGCACAGGGTGACATAAAGCGCCGGGGCGGCGTGACCTTTGCTCAAGATAAAGCGGTCGCGACCGGGGGAAGCAGGCCTTCTGGGGTCGATGCGCAGGAATTCCCAATAAAGGACGGCCAGCAGATCCAAGCAGGAAAGCGAAGAACCCAGGTGCGGGGTCTTGGCGCGGTGGGACAGACCGATGACTTCGGCACGGAGCTCCGCCGCGATACGCTCGAGATGTTCGCTGGAGTGGATCACGTGGAGGCGGAGAACAGGAAGAATGCAGAATGCAAAATGATGAATGAGATCTGCGGAAAACGCAGCAGTTCACAGCCTGTATTCTGCACTCTGCATTTTGCGTTTTGCACTTCTCAAACCGCGGGATCGCGGTTGAGGAGCGCCATACCGCTCTTGAGGAGGACAGGTTTCGAGATCGGCTCGCGGTTACCGACGATTTTCACGGCCTGCGCGCCGGCGAGTTGTCCGAGGAAAGTCGTGAGATCGACCGGCAGGCCATTCCTTGCGGCCAAGGCCATGACCGAGAAGAACGCGTCCCCTGCCCCGATCGTATCGGTGATGTCGTCGCCCAGCGGCGGACAGGCGGCTTTGCTGCCGCCGGCATCGATGCCGATCGTTTTCACGGCGCCGCGGGTGAGCCATCCGGCGCGGGCGTTGAGGTGTCCGCGGAGTTTGTCCAACTCGGCGCCGAAATCGACGTGGCGGTGACCGCAGGAAAGCAGGATTTCCTGTTCATCCAACGAGAAGACGTCCGCGCGGCGGTATTGACGCGAGATGATGTTGAACCCGTGGTTGTTGGAATTGGTCTGGCAGTTGAGCGCGAGGAAAACCCCGCTGTCTTGCAGGAAGTCGCGGACGGCCTGCTGCATAAGGCCGTGGCCAAAGTCGGCCAGCACGACGAGATCGGCATTCTTGATCTCTGCTTCGAGTTTACCCAACACGCGATCGATCACCGCCTGCTTCGGCGCATCGGCATTGATGAAATTCACGCTGAAAAGCTTGCTCAGGTCCTTGCCCTCACTGACCGGTTCGACATAGCGCTGCTTGATAATGGAGACGAAGTCCGGATCGCGGACCGCTGCGTCGTCCTCTGTCGGCATGAACATGCGCAGAGTCGGCTCGAGCCAACCTTCCGTCCCAAGTAGCGAGACCAAACGGACATTCGGCGTGAACTGCTTGATGTGACGGTAGACAGCGAGCGCGCCGCCGGCTTGGGCTTCCTCCTCGAGATAGCGACCGGAAATGATGCGATTCTTCGAGGTGAGACCCTGAACTTTGACGAAAGAGTATTTGTCGAAAATGGTGTCGCCGACAACGAGCACGCGAAGGCCGGCAAATCCGGCCACCGCGTCGGCAAGATCCTGTGGGGAGATGCGTGAAGCCAGTTGTCCACAGAACTCGGCGACCTCATGGTTGGCCGTCTCAAAGTGACGGTTCAGTAGCCGCGTGGAGCTGAAGACCACGTCGCCGAGATAGCGGACTTCGCCGCCATACTTTTGAACCGTGGCGACGTCATCGTGGATGTTGCCGGTAACGTCATTGGCCGCATCGGCGTATTCGGTGCCCTTGCAATAGATGCTCGGCTTGACCGTTTCGATCGCCTCGACGGCGGCGGTATGCGGAACAAGCACCACATAGTCGACGCAGGAGAGCGCGGCCAGTGTGCGGCCGCGGAGCGCGTCGTTGAAATATGGCCGTCCCGGGCCTTTGTTGACGTGTTTCTCGTCGGTGACGGTGACAACAAGGACATCGCCGAGCTTCTTGGCCTCTTCGAGGTGAACGATATGGCCGGGATGGACGAGATCAAAGGTGCCGTGGCACTGCACCAGGCGCTTGCCTTCGCCGCGCAGTTTGTCGAAGAGCGCAGGCGCTTCGGCGAAGGGGATGATTTTCTCGGAAGCCATCAGCGGGCGAGATAATCGAGGCAGCCGGCGTCGCGGCCGACTTGCATGAACTTCATGTTGTAGTGCTCGGCGGCGTCGATGTCGGAGAACTGACCGGACTCAAGCACGCTGCGGAGATGAGCCACCTCCTGCTTGATGCTGCTGACCGGTTTGTAGCCGAGATCGCGCAGAATGCGGTCCGATGAAATGTGGTAGTCGCGGTGGTCGGTGGTATCGGACACTTCTATCTTGACGTTAAGATCGGACAACTCGGACTGGATGATTTTGGCGATGTCGATGACCTTGTGGTTTTCGAAACCGAAGTTGAAAGTGCGCCCGTTGATCTTTTCGGCCGGAGCTTCAACCAGCAGCCCGTAGAGATTGATCATGTCGGTCATACCGACGTTCGGGCGGCGTTGCTGCCCGCCGTGCACCGTGATCACTTTTTTGCGCAGCGCATCGGCTGTGAGCTTGTTGACCGTCAGGTCAAAACGCTGGCGCGGCGAATAGCCGCAGATGGTGGCGGGACGAACATTGACCGCACAAAAGTCGGGACCCGCCGCGGAGAGGACAAGCCACTCGGACAGGGCCTTGTATTTCGAGTAATAAGTAAGCGGTTCGGGCTCGAGGCGCTCGTTGATTTCGGATTCCGTGCGTGCCCCAAACACACTGGAGGACGACGCATTGATGAAACGCTTCACGCCGGCCTCTTTGGCCAGCGCGAGGAGCATGCCGACCGCATCGAAGTTCACTTGGCGGGTGAGGACTTCGTCGATATCGCCGGTCGGATCATTGGAGATAGCGGCGAGGTGGATGACGGTATCGCGTCCGGCGAGGGCTTCGCGCACTTTGGCCGCATCGCGAAGATCACCGCGGACCAGACTGAAGCGTTTTTCCCATTCCGGCCATTTCGGGTCGGCCTTGAGGGCGTCGAGGCCTGCTTCGGTATAAAGCATGAGATCAAGGACACGAACATCATGTCCGAGGGACAAAAGATGCGGAACGAGTCGGCTGCCGACGTAGCCGAAGCCACCTGTTACTAATATTTTTGCCATAAGAAGAAAAATTCAGAGTGAAGAGTGCAGAATGATGAGTTTAGGGAACAGTTCTGAAGTTCTGCACTGTGCATTTTGCATTCATCACTTCCCTCACGCCTTGTGGATGTAGTTCTTTGGTTGTTCGCGGAGGGTGTCCAGGTTGGCGTCGATCCAACGCTTGGTGTCGGCGATCCCCTCCTCCAGCGAGACGCGATCCTGCCATCCGAGCTTGGTGCGGGCGAGACTGGCGTCTAGGAGGTAGGCGGAGTCCTTGCCGGGGCGGTCGGCCACGATTTCGGCGAAGTCTTCGAACTTCACGCCGGCTTGGTCGCACATCAGGGCAACGAGGTCACGGATGGAAATGGTGCGCTTGGTCGACAAATGAAAAACATCCCCCGGATCCCCGCTCAGCGCGGCGCGGAGGGTGCCGTCCGAGACATCGTCGATATGGATGAATGAACGCAGCGAGTGTCCGCCGCCGTGGAGTTGGAGCTTTTGACCGAGCGCCAGGAAAAGAAGTGTGCGCGGAACAATGCGGTAGAGTTGCTGTCCGGGACCAAAGACATTGGCAGCGCGGGTGAAGACGGCGGGGAAGTTGTATTGGCGGATGAAGGTTTGCAGGTGAAGGTCGCACGCGGCGCGGGACGCGGCGTAGGGCGTGCTCGGATTGAAGGGCGCGTCTTCCCGCACGTCGCCGGAGCAGCTGCCGTAGACTTCGGGCGTCGAAACGTGGACGTATTTCTTTAGCCCGGACATTTTGCGCAGCCCGTCGTGGAGACGCACATTGGCGACGACATTGGTCTGATACCAGTGGTCCGGATTCTCCCAACTTTCGGCCACCATGCTCTGCGCGGCGAAGTTGACCACATAGGGCGCGTGGAAATCCGCTGTCGCGTCGAGGATCTCTTTCGTATGGTGGTTGAGATCGAACTGAGAGAAGCGGAAGCGGGACAATTCCTCCGGCGTGCGCTGCCAGCGATACGGGAGAAAAACCGGGTGCGCCTCGACCGAACGGCTGGTCCCGAGAACTTCCCACCCCTCGCGCAGGCAGTGCGAAACGAAGCTCGCCCCGGAAAACGAGTTGCTGCCGATGACAACAATGCGCTTCGGATCACTCATTGGGTGCGGTCGAGGCCGGAAGTTCGGGCATCATGGATGCCGGGGCGGAACCCTGGCGGAACCGGCCTTGCTCGAGGCGCAAAAGCCGATACCACAGCTCCTCCACACGATTGCGGTAGTTGCCGGAGTTGCGTTGCCAGCTGATGCCGATGGCCGCCTCGAAGTGCCGGCGTTCGTTTTCGGACAAATCTTTCCCGGCTTGGGGATCGGGTGACACCCCTTGCACCGGAGAGCCCAATTTGACGAGCCTCTCCATGTGCCGGTCGCGGTCTTCGAGCGCCTCCTGCAAAATCTGCGCGATGGTCGCCGCGGTCGCGTAGATCTCCTCGTCGTCGAGATTGACCTTCTCGCGCTCGGTGCGGAAGGCGGCCTGCAACCCGGCGAGGCTTTCCGGACTGTATCCGGCAGCGCCTGTCTCCAGCGGGGCGAGGATCGGGTCGATGAAAGGCAGCAAGCGCCCGCTGGGTGCCCCGCCGGCAAGTTGGTAGGGACTGCTGCGCTCCTGCTGGAGAAACCAGGCAAAGCCGAGGACCGCCAGGACCAGCAGTGCGAGAACCCATAGCCACGCGGCCGTGTTGCGGTCGGAGGGCGCAGCCCGGACTGCCGCGGGAAAACGGATATCTCCTCCGGGCCCGGTCCGGTTGCCGCCGCGATGCTGACGGCGGGGACTTTCCTCCTCTTCGGGCAAGGAGGAACGGCGGCGGCGACGACGGCGGCGGGGCGTTTCCGGAGGGAACGGCTCACGCGAGGGTTGGTCGATATCGTCGAAGATCATGCGCGCGATTCAGGCAAGCTGCCGCCCTTGGTCGCGGAGAGAACTCCCCGACCCTGCGGCCACACGTTGGGATAACGGCGCGATAAGTTTTTCAATCGGTGCGGGCCACCGAGCGGCCCGCGAGCGGATGCACTTTGCCCGGGACAACACGGTCGAGCATGACCTCGACCTCCCGCTGGGTGCCGAGCAGATCGAGCAGGACGGCCACACGCTCCTTGGCCGGCATGACCCGCGTGACCACCGCCCGAAGGCCTTTGAACGGTCCGTCCAGGACAGTGACCTCGTCTCCCGGCACGACATCGGGGACGATCTCGATGACTTCGTTGTCGCGGACAAAATGACGCAACTCGCCGATGACCTCTTCGGCCACGACCGAGGGTTGTCCGCCAAAACCGATGATCCTCGACACGCCCATGGACGAGGCCACCAAGCGGTAATGGGTGCGGTAGGGAAACCGTCCGAAGATGTAACCCGGAAAGAGCGCTTCCTCGAACCACTTCTTGCCGGTAGCCGTGACGCGCTGGAAACGCAGCACCGGGCTGAACACCTCGAGACCGGCTTGGGAGCGGAGGAATTGGGCGGCCAGTTTCTCGTGCTTGGGCTGGGTCTGAAGACAGAACCAAAGCGGATCGGTCGACTCCATGAGCGGGTGGTTTTCCATGGCGTCTATATTTTGAGAAAAGTGGACACGAGAGGCACGAGGCGACGGGCTTTGTTATGCCACGCTTGCAGCCGCTCGACACGCCCGGAGAGACCCTCGGGCGCCCCGTTGCAGGGATCATCCACCGCCGCACGCAGGCGGTCGAGCCGCTCGTCGGCCCGCTCCATCTTGGCCGACAATTGGTCGCGCAGAAAACCCCGGACCAAAGCCGGCAATTCCGCCTCGGCCTCGAAATAGTCTTTGCGGTCCCCGGGAAGATGGCTGACCCGCACCGCCCCCACCCCGCGCAGAAGACGCAGCCCCTGGCTCGCCGACCCCTTGCTGATCCCGAGTGTGGCCACCAAGTCATCGAGCGTCATGAGCTCCCCTCGGGCGAAGAGCAGGCCGTAGATCTCCCCGACCGAGCGGGGTAGCGAGAGGTATTTGCCGAGGTGCACGAAAAACTCCAACAACTCCCTCTCGGCCGGACCCAAACGGGACGGAGAGACTTGGGGTATTGTCGCGGCCGGCATGGAATAGGACCAATTATGCACTGAAAAGCGCAGGATTCAATCTTCGGTGAACAAATTGAACGTTAAAAAGGGGCTCAAGGGGCAAGCTGAGACTTTTCCAGTTCGTGCCGTGCTCCGCATCGCGGACAGGAAACACGGATGTGGCTATCCCCGCCGAAAATCGCATCCAGATCGCCGCGCAGGGCCGGAGCGATTGCCTCGGCGATTTTTCCGGCCGTGCAACCGCACCCGAAGCGGTAAACTCTCGTTTCGAGCGGCGGCTTGCCATCAAGGCAGAGCTGATCGATCTCCTCCGTGCCGACCGACTGCAACCAATCGAGGTCGGCGTCCGGCTGGGCCACGAGCAAAGCGAACGCGTCGCCCCCCAACCGGAAATACCGCGCTCCACGCTGTTCGCTCGACCCGTAAAAAGCCGCCGCCGCGGCCAACAGGTCACCACCGGCAAACTCCACCGAGCTGCGACGACGCAGACCATCGGGGCCGGCCGTCTCCGCATGGAGGACGTTGCCGCCGACCGCGCGCACTTGCCGCTCGAACGCCTGCCCGGTGACCAATCCCGATGGATTTTCGGCCACAGCGAACAAATTGACCCCTGCATCCTCGAGATGAACGGTCCAGGCGCAGGTCAACGTCCGTGGTTGCGCCGCCGCGTGCAAAGCCAGCGCCGCGAGCAAGGTCTTGAGCTTCTCGTCCATGCCCTGCGCCAGCACCACGCCGGTTTGGCCGAGGTGGAGGTAGAAATCCATGAAGACCGGACCGAAATCCGCAGCGCAGAGCAAGGCATTGCGGCCCCGCACGAAGCGGCAGGCCACATTCGCCGCGGAGTCATCCACCGGGCTCATGGCGGTGGCGCCGTGGGACGCGGGACCCCGGCGGGAAGCTGGTGGCTGCGCCACCAACGTTCGGCCACCGCGCCCCAGAACGCATTGATCAGCGAATAGGCCAGCGCCGCACAAACCAACCCCGTCACCGCGCAACCCAGCAGGAGCGGGCCCGGCACCCCGGCGGCAAGATCGAGCAATGAATCGGCAGGGACCCCGGCGGGAGCATCTTGCCGCAGCAACCAGGCGCCCAAGCGGTATTGCCAGTAGAGGATGATCGGCCATGTCACGGGATTTGTGATCCAGACCACGGTGATGGCCGCGGGCATGTTGAAGCGCAGCAGGTAAGCGGTGATCCCGGACGGCAGCATCTGGAAGGGAATCGGCATCATCGCCCAGAAAAGTCCGGTCGCCGCACCCAAGGCGACGCCATGACGCCGCGGACGCCACAACTCCGGGGAGAACAAGCGGTCTCCCAACAAACGGTGCAGCCAGGTGCCGCGCACGTGCCGCTGGCGGGGGACCTTCTTGAGCCACGGACGGAACCGCGACCGCCGCAATCGCATGAGGCTCATGACCGGGGCCGCAGACCCGCGCGCACGGTTTCCGGGCTTGCATTGCCGGTCCTGTCGATTACAACGCGCATGTCATGAAGAAGATCGAAGCCATCATTAAACCCTTCAAAATGGAGCATGTCAAAGAGGCCCTCGCTGAAATTGGCATCGAAGGGATGACCGTGACGGAGGTCAAGGGCTTCGGCCGCCAGAAAGGCCACACCGAAATTTACCGCGGCAGCGAATACACCGTCGATTTCCTGCCCAAGGTGAAAATCGAGATCGTCGTTTCCGACGAAAACGTCGCCAGGGCCACCGACGCCATCGTCAAGTCGGCCAAGACGGGCAAGATCGGCGACGGCAAGGTTTTCATCCTTCCCATCGACGAGGCCATCCGCATCCGCACCGACGAGACCGGCGACGCGGCTGTTTGACCGCCGGGATTCCGACCGCAACTGCGGACCATCCGCCGTGGATAATTTCCAAGCTCTCGTCCTCGGTCTTGTTGAGGGCCTGACCGAGTATCTGCCGGTCAGTTCCACCGGTCACCTTTTGCTCGCGCAGAGGTTGATGGGCATCGAGTCGAGCACCGCCTCCGACGCCTTCGCCATCTGCATCCAAGCCGGCGCCATTCTCGCCGTCCTCGGTCTTTACCGCGGACGCGTCGGGCAAATGACCCTGGGTCTGCTCGGCCGCGACGAGACCGGACGCCGTCTGCTTTTCAATCTCGTCGCCGCGTTCGTCCCCGCGGCCGTGCTCGGCCTCTTGCTGGAGAAGACGATCAAAAAATACCTTTTCGGCGGCGACGAATGGGGACTCTGGCCGGTGGTGGCCGCGTGGCTGGTCGGCGGTCTGGCCATCCTTGCAGTTTCCTTCGCCCGGAAGCGCCGCGGCGCCTCCCCGACCACCGGCTTCGCCCTCGACAACCTCACCATGCGCATGGCCCTGATTGTCGGCGTCGCGCAATGCCTCGCCATGTGGCCCGGCGTCAGCCGCAGTCTCATCACCATCGTGGGCGGCGTGCTGGTCGGGCTTTCGCTGCCCGCCGCTGTCGAGCTGAGCTTTCTCCTCGGCGTGATCACGCTCACGGCCGCCACGGCCTATGACGCGCTCAAGCACGGTCCGGAAATGCTCGCCACCTACGGCGCCGTTCCCCTGCTCATAGGTTTCGGCGCGGCCTGGTTGTCCGCCGTGCTCGCCGTCCAGTGGATGGTCGGCTACCTCAAGTCGCACGGGATGGAGATCTTCGGATGGTATCGGGTTCTTCTGGCCATGGCCGTGACCGCTTGGCTGCTCTGGCCCGCCACTTGACCATGACCGCGATCCTTCCCGACCTGCAATCGGTCATCCTTTGCGAAGACGTGCGCACGGAAGTGAGCGGAGCCCAAACTTTGGTCGGGGCGATCGGCGCCATCGCCACCCCGCAGCTTCCCATCGGTTTTTTCAAACTCTGCCTCTGGACCCGCTGGTGCGGCGGCATCGGAAAGTTCCACCAGGACTCGCGCCTGCTTGATCCCGATGACCAAACCGTGGCCGAAGCCTCCATCGATTTCCAATTGAAGGAGATCGAAGGCAGCGCGACCAACGTCCATTTCTTCGGAGGCGTGCAGGTCAGAAAATTCGGCGTTCACCACGTGGAAATCCGCCTCGACGGCGACATGCGCATGAGGTTTCCCGTGCCCGTGGTGCGGGTCAACCAACCGCCGGCCGCGGGGACCAACCCCGGCGTGTTCCAGCCGCCTTCTTCCGGGGACTGACCGAACAGCCGTCCCTCCGCTGCGCGGAGGGCGCGCTTGCCCGCGGAAGCGGGGATCCTTATCGTGACGGACGACGTCATGCCGCCCATCCGTCCGCTTTTTCTCCTCCTTGCCCTCGCGGCCGGTCCGGCGCCACTGGCCGCGCAGGAACCGGGATTGCAATATGCGGCGACCCGCAGCGTGGACGGTTTCGACATGCCGGTCGGGAAGCCCGACGCGGAGGGTTACTACCGCTCGCGCGGACTCATCGTCGGCCGCCACATGGGGGACGATTGGAACGGCAACGGCGGGGGCAACACGGACTTGGGGGCTCCGGTTTACGCGACCGCACACGGCCTGGTTATTTATTCCCGCGACGCGCGCATGGGCTGGGGCAAAACCGTCATCTTGCGGCACGCTTACTGGGAAGGCGGCAAGTGGAATTACGCGGACTCCTTTTACACGCACCTGCACCAGATGTTCGTCCGCGAGGGCCAGCAGGTCCGGCGCGGACAGCTCGTCGGCAGTATCGGGACGAACCGCGGCATGTATACCGCGCATCTGCATTTCGAAATCCGCAAGAACCTGCGCATCGGCATCAACCAGGGATCCTACCGCAAGGACCTGAGCAACTACTTCAAGCCCTACGAGTTCATTCTCGGGCGGCGCCAGTTGAACGGCGGCAACCGCCGCGTGCGCGTGCCGATCAACACGTTCCAACTTCAGGCCCGCGTGGTGGACCAGATGGGGCCGGGGGCCCGCCGCGTGGAACCGCCGTCCAAACCCCGGGCCAAGCCCGACTTCAAAGTCGACCGCTTCGGCGAACCGTTGCCCTGACCGCGGTCAGGCCACGCGGCCGGATCGCAGGACCGCGTATTCGAAGCTGTCGACCAAGGCCTGCCAGCTCGCCTCGATGATATTGTCCGAGACCCCGACTGTCCCCCACTCCGCCGCGCCGTCCGTGGAGGAAATGAAAACCCGCGTGCGTGCCGCGGTCCCGCGGCGCCCGTTGATGATGCGCACTTTGTAGTCGTCCAAACGGATGTCGCCGATGACCGGATAATGCGGCACGAGCGCCGACCGCAGCGCAGCGTCGAGGGCATTGACCGGACCGTCCCCGCTGCCCTGCTTGCCGACTTTCTCGCCGTTGACCAGGATCTGCACCATGGCCGTGCACTTGTTCCAGTCCGCCCCCGGCTTCCCGCTGCGGAGAAAGTCGCACCTGTATTCGTCCAACTCGAAAAGCGACCGGTGCTTCCCGAGCACGCGCCGGATGAGCAACTCGAAGGAAGCCTCGGCCGCCTCGAACTCGTAGCCCTCGTGCTCGAGGCGTTTGACCTCCTGCAAAACTTTCGCCACTTCGGGCGCACCTTTGGCGAACTTGAAACCCATGGACTCGGCCTTGACCAGAACATTGGTCTGTCCCGAAAGGTCGGAAATCGTCACCACGCGCTCGTTGCCCACCAGCACCGGGTCGATGTGCTCGTAGGAACGGGCCAGTTTCTGCACGGCATGGACGTGCAACCCGCCCTTGTGGGTGAAGGCGGCCCCGCCGACGAAAGGTGCACGGATGTCGTGCGGCACATTGGCCACCTCGTCGATGAAGCGGGACAACTCGGTCAAGCGCCCGAGATCGCGGACCAACGGAAGGGCGCATTTCAGCTGGAGAAGCGGGATGATCGTGGTCAGGTTGCAGTTGCCCACGCGTTCCCCGTAGCCGTTCATCGTGCCCTGGACCTGGACCGCGCCGGCTTCGACCGCGGCCAGGGCGTTGGCCACGCCGAGCCCGCAGTCGTTGTGGGTGTGCGTGCCGACCGGACTCCCGACGGCCGCCGCCGCAGCCTTGGTGGCCTCGGCCACGAAAAGCGGAAGACTTCCGCCATTCGTGTCGCACAGCACAACCAGATCGGCCCCCGCCGCCGCGGCGGCCTGCACCGTGGCCAGGGAGTAGACCGGATCCTCCCGGTAGCTGTCAAAAAAGTGCTCCGCATCGTAGAAGACCTCGCGCCCCTGCGCCTTGAGGAAGGCTACGGTGTCGCGGATCATGGCCAGATTTTCCTCGAGCGTGACGCCGAAGACTTCCGTGACGTGCAACGGCCACGTCTTGCCCACGATGGTGATGACCGGGGTGGCGGCGGCAAGCAACTGGCGAACCTGCGCGTCGTCCTCCACGTTCACCCCGCCGCGGCGCGTCATGCCGAACGCCGCGATCTTGGCATGGCGCCAGGTCCGCCGGGCCGCCTCGGCGAAAAACTCCGCGTCCTTCGGGTTCGAACCCGGCCAGCCGCCCTCGATGTAATCGACACCGAACTCGTCGAGACGCTCGGCCACCCGCAGCTTGTCCTGCACGCTGAACGAGATGCCCGTTCCCTGCGTGCCGTCGCGCAAAGTCGTGTCGTAAACCGTGACCGGAACGCTCGATGTCATGCGGGGTCGGTCGCGGCCGCTCAATCCTCCGTCGGCGATTCGTTGATCGTGTCGATGAGCAGGCGGAGCATGCCGAAGTCGGTCTTCTTGGGGGTGAGAACCAGACGCGCCATTTCTTCCTCCTGGACCCCGCGGAAAATGGATCCCACCACCCACTGCTGGTCCGTGTCCTCCTCCGGCAGCATGCCTGTCTGCTCGATTTCACCCGAGACGAGGATGGGGCGGAACTTTTCGTTCAGATCGCGCAGGGCCTGCGCGGTGAGCCGGCGTTTGATGCGGATGACCATTTTTTCGCGCAGCCACCGGTAGGAATCGAACACGCGGTAGAATTGCTGGATGTGCGCGATCGTCTCTTCGCAAGAGTGGGAAATCTTGAAAAGATGGAAGTCGCTCGGCGAAATGAGCTTCATGCGCAGCAGGTCGTTCTTGATGAAGAACTCCCATGTCTCCCAGTAACGCCCGTCCGGCGTGTCGAGCAGGATCAGCGGCGTGATCTTCGCCTTTCCGGTCTGCATCAGGGTGAGACACTCGAACCCCTCGTCCTGGGTTCCGAAACCGCCCGCAAAGAGCACGAAGGCGTCCGTCTCCTTCACGAAGTTCACCTTGCGCGTGAAGAAGTAGTTGAAATTGATCAGCTTCTTGTCGCCGTGGATCGTCTCGTTGGCCCGCTGCTCGAAGGGCAGCCGGATGTTGAGACCGAAGCCGTTGTCGCGTCCCGCACCCTTCTGGGCCGCGCCCATGATGCCATCGCCTCCTCCCGTGATGACCATGAACCCGTGCTCGACCACCTTGCGCCCCAGTTCCTCCGCCATCTTGAACTCGGCGGTCTCAGGCGCGAGCCGGGCCGAACCGAAGACAGCCACCTTGCGGCGGTCGGAGTAGGGTTGGAAGACCTTGGAAGCGTAGCGCAACTCTTTGAGGGCGCGGACAAACAGCTTGAGGTCGGCCACCGGAGCCTTGTCCCGGCCGAGCCGGAGCGCTGTCTCGATCAACTCTTCCACCAATTCCGGGGAATGGGCACACCCGCTTTCGGCCACCAGCGCTTTGATTGCGGCCTCTTCTTTTTCTTTCATAGGAACCTTCCAGTATGATCCCCCGTTGGCGGAAAGCACGCAATTTCATCCCTGCCCCGTTGCCCCGCGCCGGACGCGCTGTTACGTTCCGCCAGCCCATGATCATCGTCATCCGCCCCCATTCGCCGCCCGATAAAGTCGAGGAAGTCATCCGCGAGATCACCCAGCTCGGCTACAACGCCAGCCCGATCCGCGGGGAATACCAGACGGTCGTGGCGGCCATCGGCGACGAAACGACGCGCGCCAGCCTCGAGTCGCTGACCGCCCTGCCCCAGGTCGAGCGCGTTCTCCGCGTGCAGAAGCGCTACAAACTGGCCAGCCGCGAGTCGCAACCCGATGGCACGGTAATCGACGCCGGCGGGGTGAAAATCGGCGGGGACAACTTCGTTCTCATGGCCGGACCATGTTCGGTCGAAAGCGAGGAGCAACTTCTGGCCACGGCCCGCGCGGTCAAGGCCGCCGGAGCCACCATCCTGCGCGGCGGCGCCTACAAGCCGCGCACCTCACCCTACGAATTCCAGGGACTCGGACCGGAGGGGTTGCGGTTGCTCGAAACGGCCCGTGCCGAGACAGGACTGCGCATCATCACCGAGGTGCTCGGGGAAAATGACGTCGATCTTGTCGCCGCCACGGCCGACATCCTGCAGATCGGCGCCCGCAACGCGCAAAACTTCCAGCTGCTCATCGCCTGCGCCCGCAGCGGGAAACCCGTCCTCCTCAAACGCGGCATGAGCATGCGCATCGAAGAATGGCTGCTCGCCGCCGAATACCTCCTCGCCCACGGCAACCCGAACGTCATACTCTGCGAGCGCGGCATCCGCACGTTCGAGAACTACACGCGCAACACCCTCGACCTGTCCGCGGTTGCCGTGGCCAAGCAGGAGACCCATCTGCCCGTCATTGTCGATCCAAGCCAAGGCTGCGGCCGTGCCGACCTTGTGAAAATCCTCTGCCGCGGAGCGGCTGCGGTCGGCGCCGACGGTCTCATCGTCGAGGTGCACCCTCATCCCGCCGAAGCCCTCAGCGACGGGCAGCAGCAACTCGATCCGGACGCTTTCCGCGAGCTCGTCGCCGGTCTGCGGCCCTTCGTCTCCGCCGCGGGCAGGGTTCTCTGACCCTCAACGGTGGTCCAACCTGAGCAGCAGCCAGGTCCCGATGCCGATGAACAGGATGTTGGGCACCCAGAGGAGCAAGTAAGGGAAAGCCCCAGCGTCATTGCGCACCATCTCGGCCAGCACGACGAAGAAAAAGTAGCCGAAAGCCAGGGCCAGACTGATGGCGAAGCCGACCGACGTCTCCTTGCGCTGCGCGGTGATCCCCAGTGGCATGGCGATGAGAGCGAATGCCACGCAGGCCATCGACATGGAAAACCGTTTGCTCATTTCGGTCCTCACCGCGGTCTCGCGCGCGGTGCCGCTCACACCGCCCAGACGTTCGGCCAACTCGGAAAGTGTGTAGGAACGCAAGGGGCGCTCACCCGCGGCCGCCGCGAGGTCGTCGAGGGGAATGTTCACCGTGGCTTCGGCCACGGAAATGCCGTGGCGGATGGCGGCAAGATCATGCAAACGCTCCGGATCCCGCTGCTCGAAACGCGCGTCCTCCAAGGTCAGCACGATTTGTCCGCCACCCTCCTCCGGTTCGATGCTCCCCCGCTGCGCGTGGATGATCTGCCGGATCCAGCCCTTGTCATCCGTCTCGACCACCGTGACCTCCGACAAATTGTTCCCGTCCTTCCCGCCGAGGAAAATCTTGCGGCCCTCGAACTGGTCGACGACCTCGTCCGGCACGAAAAGCGCGGCGGGATTGCTCCGGGCCATCGCCGTGATGGCCTCGCGCATGGCCGCTTCGGCCCGCGGGGCCACCCGCGCATTGATCCAGAAGGTGAAAAGACTGAGCAGCACGCCGACCGCCAGCACCGGCATGCAGACACGGAACAAGCTGACCCCGCAGGCCCGCAGGGCGATCATTTCGTTGTCGGCGGACATGCGACCGAAAATAAGCAGGACCGCGGTGAGGAATCCCCACGGCACGGTGAAAGCGAGCGAGAAGGGCAACACGTAGAGCATGAAAAGCAGAACGTATTTGAACGGCACATCGCGGTTGATCAGCAGATCCAGCAACTCCTTGAAAATGTTGCCGAGCACAAGGACGAGGCTCAGGACCGCCACCCCGTAGAGAGCCGTGACCAGCACGGCGCGGCCCACATAACGGTCGATCAGGTTAATCATCGCAGGATAGAAGGCGCCGACGGGCGCGGAAAAGGGGGAGATTACGCGCTTGCGCCCGCCGATGCAAAGCGTCCTGCGCGGTTTTCTCATTGAGCCAGCGACCGCGCGCCCGCACTATCCTGCGACCATGCCGAGCAACGCCGCCCCGTCCCCGGACCATCGCCGCCCCGGTCCCGCCTGCATCTTCGTCATCTTCGGCGCGTCGGGCGACCTGACCAAACGCAAGCTCATCCCCGCGCTCTTCAACCTCCGGTGCCTCGGGCTCCTGCCCGAGCACTTCGCGGTCATCGGCGTGGCCATCACCCCGGGCGACGATGCGAGTTTCCGCGAGCAGATGACGGCGGACATCCGCCAGTTCGCCACCCACCCCGTCGACCCGGCCGAGTGGCAGGCTTTCCTTGCCGGGTGCTACTACATCTCGGGAGATTTCAACGACGAGGCCGTCTTCGGCGCGCTCAAAGAGAAAATCGCCGCCGTGCAGCAAGAGCGACGGATCGAGGGGCAAAACGTGGTTTTCAATCTTGCCGTGACCCCCACGCTCTTCGGCACGGTGGCCGGACAACTCGGCGCCGCCGGGCTCCTGCAAGAGACGCCCGACGGCTTCCGCCGCGTCATCATCGAAAAACCCTTCGGCCGCGACCTCGACACAGCCCGCGAACTGAACAACCAGCTCCACGGAGTCCTGCGCGAGTCGCAGATCTACCGCATCGACCATTACCTCGGCAAAGAGACCGTGCAGAACATCATGGTCTTCCGCTTCGCCAACATGATTTTCGAGCCGAACTGGAACCGGCGTTACGTCGACAGCGTGCAGATCACGGTGGCCGAGCGGCTTGGTGTGGAGAACCGCGGGGGTTACCTCGACCACTACGGCGTCCTCCGCGACATGGTGCAGAACCACATGCTCAGCGTCCTCTCGCTCATCGCCATGGAACCGCCGGGCTCGATAAGCGGCGATGCCGTGCGCAACGAGAAGGTCAAGGTCCTCGACGCCATACGCACCCTGCAACCCGAGGACGTCATCGAGAATTGCGTGCGCGGACAATACGGGGCCGGCGTGATCGACGGGCAGCAGGTGCCCGCCTATCGCGACGAGCCCAGCGTCGATCCGCGCTCCCCCACCGAGACCTACGCCGCCCTGCGACTCTTCGTGGAAAACTGGCGCTGGGCCGATGTTCCTTTCTACCTCCGCACCGGCAAACGGCTGGCCAAGCACCTCACGCAGGTCGTCATCCGCTTCAAACGCACGCCGCTCATGCTTTTCGGCGAAAAAGTCCACAGCGAGGCCGGACCGAACGCCCTCATCCTCAATATCCAGCCCGAGGAGAGCATCACCATCATGATCCGCGCCAAGAAGCCCGGGCCCTCCATCGTCGTCGACAGTATCCCGCTCGACTTCGACTACCGGCAATTCGGCAAGCAGTCGCCCGCCACCGGCTACGAAACGCTGCTCCATGATTGCATGATCGGCGATATGACACTCTTCCACCGCGAGGACAGCGTCGACGCCTCTTGGCGCATCGTGAACCCCATTCTCGACGTCTGGGGCGCCCTGCCGCCGCGCGATTTTCCCGACTACGAAGCCGGGTCATGGGGCCCCGCCGCCGCCGACAAGCTCCTTCTGCGCGACGGGCGGCAGTGGGAAAATCCGGCCTGACCGACCGCGCCGTGACCACTGCCCGCCGCAACCCGGACGCGAAGGCGGATGAACCGCACGCCATGCGGCCCGTGCCCTCGGGCCAAGGACCTCTTGTCCTCGGCGGCGACGTCGGGGGCACCAAGACATGGCTCGGACTCTTCCGCGCCGGCGGCGGGGATGCCGCCGCCCCGCTCACCCTGCAACGCGCCGCCAAATATGCCAGCGGCACCGCCGGCGGACTCGAAGACCTCGTGGCCGGATTCCTCGCGGACGAACCGGATCCGGTCGACTTCGCGTGCTTCGGGCTCCCCGGCCCGGTGCAAGGACAGCAGGCCAAGTTGGTCAATCTTCCGTGGGAAATCGACGCGCGCACGCTGACCGCACGCTTCGGCTTCCGTGCCACCTTCCTCATCAACGACTTGGTGGCCAATGCCTACGGTATCGGCGAACTGGCGGCGGACGACTTCGCCGTCCTGCATCCCGGCGAAACCGGGGCCGGGGGCAACATGGCCGTCATCTCGCCGGGGACCGGACTCGGCGAGGCGGGGATTTTTTGGGACGGACGCAAACACCTGCCGTTCGCCTGCGAGGGCGGGCATGCCGACTTCGCGCCGCGCACCGCCCTCGAGATCGAACTCCTCCTCCACCTGCTCGACTCGTATGATCACGTCAGCGTCGAGCGTGTGCTCAGCGGGAGCATGGGGATTCCCAACATTTACCGCTTTCTCCGCGACACCGGCCGTGCGCCGGAGAGGCCGGAAGTCGCCGCATTGCTCGCCACGCAGGACCATGGCGCCGTTATCACGCATGCCGCCATGGAGGGGACCTGTCCGCTCTGCGGGCAAACGATGGAACTCTTCGCCGCGATCCTCGGCGCGGAGGCCGGCAACCTCGCCCTGAAAACCATGGCCACCGGAGGTGTCTTTATCGGCGGCGGCATTGCCGCGAGGGCCCTTCCCTTTCTCCGGCATCCATCGCTCCTCGAGGCCTTCTTCGCCAAAGGCCGCTTCGGCGAATTCATGCGCAAGATCCCGTTGCGCGTCATCCTCAACGACCGCGCCGCGCTGCTCGGCGCCGCCCGCCACGCCTTGCACGGCGCGGAGCGGATGGCATCCTCGGCCTGAACCGTGACCAAGGAAGAATTCCGCGCGGCCGCCCGCGACGCGGGCTTTGAACTCTGCGGCTTCGCCCGCGCCGACCGGGCACCGCACGCCGACGCCCTCGGTTCCTGGCTGGACGACGGCTGCCAGGCCGGCATGGCCTGGATGCAACGGACGCGCGATGAACGCTCCGATCCGCGTCTCTTGCTGCCCGGAGCCCGCACGGTCATCGTCCTCGCTAAAAATTATCTCACCGCAACCCCGCCCCCGCCTCCGGAGCCGGCGGCCCGCGGCCGGATCGCGCGTTACGCTTGGGGCGCGGACTACCATGACATCCTCCAACCGAGGCTGGCAGGCCTCGCTGCCAAGCTCGAGGCAGCCGGCGGAGGTCAGCGCTGTTTCGTCGACGGCGGACCCGTGCTGGAACGCGACTGGGCCGCCGCTTGCGGAGTGTCGTGGCACGGCAAAAGCACGATGGGTCTTCATCCGCAGCTGGGCACGTGGTTCTTCCTTTCCGTCATCCTGACCACGCTCGAATTCGATCCCGAGACCCCGCTGCCCGACCGCTGCGGGCGCTGCACACGATGTATCGACGCCTGCCCCACGGCCGCCATCACCGCACCTTACCGACTCGACGCACGCCGGTGCCTTTCCTATCTGACCATCGAAAACAAGGGGCCCATCCCCGCGGAGTTCCGGCGCGCGCTGGGCGACCGCATTTTCGGCTGCGACGACTGCCTCGTCGCCTGCCCGTGGAACCGGTTTGCCACGGCTTCACGCGACGCGCAAATGCAGCCGGAGTCCGGCATTCTCGATCGTCCGCTGCGCGAGTTTCTCTCCCTCGACGATCGCGGTTTCCGGAACATGTTCCGCGGTTCGCCCATCCTGCGGGCCAAACGTCGCGGTTTCCTCCGCAATGTCTGCGTGGCCCTCGGCAATACCGGCACCGACGACGACCTGCCGTCACTGCGCCGCGCCTTGGATGATCCCGAGGAACTCGTGCGCGAGCACGCGACTTGGGCGGTGGCGGAGATCGAAGCGCGCCGTCCGGCTCACCATCCGCGCTGCTCGACGGAATCGAGATAGCGCGAGATGGCATCGTTCCGCCGCGGCACCGGCTCCGGGGGCGGGACCCGCACCAAAGTTGCCGGTTGTTCGGCCGGCGCGTTGGCCTGATACCAATTCAAATGGTCGGTGATTTCCGAACTCCGCTCGTCGAGGGCCCAACGAAGATCCCCGGCTTCCTGGAATTTCGGGACAAACCCCTTCCGCCGCTTGCGCGACAGATCGTCGAACATCACGCGGTATTCCTCGACCAACGCGGCGTAAAGCGGATGCGCGCGAAAACCGAGCCGCCGCAATTCCGCCGCGGCCTGCTCCAGTTTGAAACGTCCTTCCGGCGTGCGCGCAAGCTCGACCAATGCCGCCGCAGGATCCATCCCCGCATCCGGTGTCTCCAGCGACTTCAAGACGGCCGCCAACCTTGCCGCGCACTGCGCGGCCGAAACGAAATCCGTGCGCTGCGGCGCCGCCAAACGCGCCACCGAAAGCGCCCACATCCGCGCCGCCCGTTCGGGCTCGTCGAGCAACTCGGGCCAGGTCTGACCGAAACGCTCCACCGGATCGCGGGACGGTTCCTCCAGCGTGAGGTTCTGCAGGACGCGGGCCTTGCCGCCCGGCAACTCGGCCAATGCCGTGTAAAGCGCGTAGCTCTGCGCGCCGTAGATCTCGCGCGCCCGGCCGCGCATGGCACCGGCATTTTCGCGCAAGAACCGCGTCAGTTTGGGCATCCCCTTTCCTTCCAGGAGTGCGTCGTAGATCGGCGCGCCGGCAGCTGCCTCCCCGCGGGCCAAAGCAACCCCCGCCGCGGCGACCAGCCACCAGGGCGGCTCGGTGAAACGGGTTCCGCCGGACTTCTGCTTCCGCAGTGACGCATCGAGGAGCAACGCGCGCACAATGCCTTGATCGACCGCGGCCGGGTCCTGCCCGGCGCCCGGGGAGATGTTGACCTCGATCTTGCGCCCCGCGTCCCCCGCGTCGAAAACCTGCACGAAGACACGCGGCTGGCGCAAACGCACTGCATCGCCCGGTGTGAGAATGAGCAAAACCGGATCACCCGTTTCGCGACCGATCCCCAACTCGCGGCGCAAACCTTCGAGCAAACGATCCGCCCGGCGCGCCAGATCGGAGCGCTCCTGGCGCGTGCCTCCGAACACGGTGAACCGTTTCGACGAACTGACCGTGCGGTTCTCCGGCTTGAGCAATTCGGGCGCCACGGTCTGCGCCCCCGCCGTCATGACAGCGGCACAGCCGAGACCACAAATCACCAGCCCGATCCGCTTCACGGCGCCGGGTCCGACCACCGGAGCGCGACCGACTCGGGATCGATACCGATGTGAGAAGCACGGGCGAATTGGCCCAGAGGTGTGGCGAGCGCTTCGGCCAGACTGTCCATCTGCTTCTGGACCGGCCAGCCAAGCAGAACCGGCAGGGGGAGGCGCCCGATCGAATAGCGCCGCGGTTGCAGGGTATAGCCTCCGGGTTTCCGCACCGGAGCGTAATCACCCTCGACAAAGAGATGACCGGCGCCCGGCAACACCAACTCCAGACCGACCCGCAGGTCGCCGCGACCCGGCACGGCGTAGAGTCGTTGTGCCCGCAACTTGAACGGTGCATCAACACCCGGCAAAGCCACGCCCGAAACAAGCCAGCGGTTGATGTCGGCGGCAGGCAAGGCGAAGGCGCGCGGTTCGGCCGCGGAAGACGCGTCCTCGAGGAGACCCGTCAGTCGGGCCGAGAGACCTTCATCAGCCGCGACCGGCGGAGGAATGTCATAAGGCGGGAGAAAAGCCAGGACGACAGCCGTGGCGAGTCCGCCAAGAACGGCCAGCTTGGCCAGTGCCCCGAAATACTTTCCCCAAGCCAGCGGTGCCCGGGGGTTCTTCATTTTCAGCACATCCGTGGGATGCGTGAAGCCGGTCGGCGGCGGGGGGGCGGACGCGACACGCTCCAGCTTTGTCCCGCAACTGTGGCAGTAAACCCGCGTCGGGTCGTTCTCGTAACCGCAACTTGCACAGTGCAGCCCCATGATCGGTCAGGTCTTGGCCGCACCCGAACTGCCGCTCGATGGCGCGCTGCCGCCGGAGGAACCCGGGGATGGAGATGGCGCCGGGACGGTCGGCGGCTTGGGCGCCTCCTTCTTTTCGCCCCCCGCGCTCTCGCTCTTCGCGGCTTTCTTGTAGCCTTCGCTCCGGTAGTCGGTGGTGTAAAAACCGCTTCCTTTGAAAATCAAGCCCGCCCCGGTTCCGAGAAGTCGCTTCACCTCGCCATGACCCCACGGGCTCATCTGGCACTGGGCTTCGGGACAGGTTTTGAAGGCGTCCGCCTTCATCGACTGGAACACTTCAAAATCCTTCCCGCACTTTTTGCAGTGATAGTCGTAAGTCGGCATACGTCAGGCAATGCGTCTTATCCCTCAATCCGCCCCGCCGGGCAAGCCCGCGGCGACAAACGAAGCCATGTCGCCCGCGAGACCGGCAACCACCCGTTCCTCTCCGCGCTCGCCGGGGAACGCCAACCCGCAGGCATGCAAGGCGTGGCGCGGCAGCAGCAACTCGGACTGCAGCAACGGAGTCCAGCCCGACTCGATGAAGTCCAGGTAGGCCTGCTCGCGCCCTCCGTAAATTTTGTCCCCCACCAAGGGGAAGCCGGCCTCGGCCAGATGCACGCGGATCTGGTGGGTGCGACCGGTGAGCGGGCGCGCCCGCACCAGACTGAACCTTCCCTCGGCGCGCTGGAAGCGTTGCTCCACGGTCACCTCGGTCACCGCCGCGGCCCCACACGGGTCGACACAACGTTTGAGCCAGATCGGTGAGTCCCGCACCTCGCCTTGCCGCACCAATGGGGCATCGACCACGGTCCGGTTCCAGTCCGGCCAGCCGCGCACCACGGCGAGGTACTCCTTGGCGATCTCCCCTCTTTGCATGGCCAAGCCCAACCGCCGCGCCCCATTCCGGGTCAGAGCCAGCAACACCAACCCGCTCGTCTCGCGGTCGAGACGGGTGATGATCGACACCTGACCGCGATTGGCCAGCTCGTAAGCCAGCAAGGCCCGCAACCCGTCCCACAAGGTCGGCACGCCGTCCGGCCGCGTCGGATGGGTCAGCAATCCCGCCGGTTTGTCCACCACCATCCAGTCGGTTCCCTCGGCCACCACCCGGAAGTTGTCTTGCGCCTGGCGCGCCGCGCGGGAAATCTCGTCATTCTCATGATCAGCCTGCGACATGTCTCCCGCGTTTATCCCTCGCCCGCCGGCGAAGTGCACGCTTTGCGCGACCTGAGTCTGGACATCGCGCCGGCCGATTTTGTCGCCGTCACCGGGCCGAGCGGTTGCGGCAAAAGCACACTGCTCAACCTGCTCGGCGGCCTCGACCAACCGACATCCGGCGAGATCAGCGTTGACGGACTCGCCCTGCACCGCGCGGGGGAAGCGAGCCTCACCGCGTATCGGCGCGGACGTCTGGGCATCGTTTTCCAATTCTTCAATCTTCTCCCCGCCATGACCGCGGTTGAGAATGTCGAGTTGCCTCTCCTCCTCCGCGGCGACCGGGCCCGCGAGGCCCGAGCCCGTGCGGCCGCGATGCTCGACTTGGTCGGACTCACACCGCGCGCCGGGGCCTTCCCCCACCAGATGAGCGGCGGCGAAATGCAACGCACCGCCATCGCCCGGGCCCTCGTGCATGGACCCGCCCTCCTGCTGGCGGACGAACCCACCGGCAATCTCGATTCGGACAACGCGGCCCTCGTGCTCGAACTCTTCCAAAAGATTGCCTCCCAGCGCCTCGTCACTCTAATAATTGTCACCCACAGCCCCGCCGCCGCCGCCGTCGCCCACCGGCAGATCGCATTGGTCGACGGACGGCTCGCCGCCTGATCCGCCCGTCTTTTTCATGCAAAAGCAACACACCCTCGCCTCGTCCGCCTCGCTCGCGGGCGTCTCGCTCCACAACGGCGAAAAGGTCACCCTCACGCTGCACCCTGCCCCGGTCGACCACGGCTTCAAGTTCCGCCGGTCCGACCTCAAGGACCAGCCGACCGTCGACGCCCTTGCGGCCAATGTCCGCACCGTCGAGCGCGCCACCACGCTGGTCGAAGGCAATGTCAAGGTTCACACCGTCGAGCACGTTCTCTCCGCCCTGACCGGTCTCGGGGTGGACAACGCCATCATCGAAATGGACGCCATGGAACCGCCCATCGGGGACGGCAGCGCCGCACCCTATGTCGCGCTGGTCCAAAAAGCCGGCATCGTCGCGCAGGACGCGCCCCGCCGCTATTGCGAGATCCGCGAACCCGTCGCCATCCAGACCAACAACGGCTCGATCCTCGTCATCCTGCCCGACACAAAGTTCCGCGTTTCCTGCACCCAAGCGGGACCCAACGGCACCTTCACCCAATACCTCAGCCTCGAGATTACGCCGGAAACCTACGAGAAGGATATCGCACCCGCCCGCACTTTCGTCCACTACGAGGACGTCGAGCCGCTCATGGAGAAAGGTCTCATCCGCGGAGGGAGCCTCGAGAATGCCATCGTCATCCGCGACAATTCGGTCCTGAGCAAAGAACCCCTGCGCTTCGAGGACGAATTCGTCCGCCACAAAATCCTCGATATCATCGGCGACCTCACCCTCGTCGGGCGTCCGCTCCTCGGTCATGTCGTCGCCGTGCGCCCCGGCCACGGACCGAACACCGAACTGGCCGCCGCCATCGCCAAACAGCATGCCACCATGATGGCCATGATTCCGCCGGCCATCCTGCCCGTCGGCGAACGGGTTCTCCCCACCACGGAGATCATGAAGATTCTTCCTCACCGGTATCCCTTCCTCATGGTCGACCGCATCGTCGCCTTCGAAGGCGACACCAAGTGCACCGGCGTGAAGTCCGTGACGATCAACGAACCATTCTTCCAAGGCCACTTCCCCAACCACCCCGTCATGCCCGGCGTGCTGCAGGTCGAGGCCATGGCGCAGGTGGCCAGCATCCTCATGATGCTCAACACGCAGAACTCCGGCAAAATCGGCTACTTCATGAGCGCCGACGAGGTGAAATTCCGCAAGCCCGTCTTCCCCGGCGACACCCTCTTCATCCATTGCGAGCTGACCCGCTCGCGCAAGACCATGGCCCGCGCCGCCTGCTCCTGCACGGTCAACGGCGAGATCGTCAGCGAAGGCAACCTCCTCTTCGGCCTCGTCTCCGAATGATCCACCCCACCGCCATCGTCGATCCCGCCGCCGAGATCGCGTCCGGCGCCCGCATCGGTCCCTACTGCGTCATCGGACCGGGGGTCGTCATCGCCGACGACACCGAACTCCAGCACCATGTCACCGTGATGGGTCCGACAAAAATCGGCAGGAGCAATTTTTTCTTCGCTTGCACGTCGATCGGGCAAAGAACCCAGGATCTCAAATACGCCGGCGAGCCCACGTATCTGGAAATCGGCGACGGCAACACCTTCCGCGAATTCTGCACCGTCAACCGCGGCACTCTCCCGCGGACCAGGACCGTCATCGGGAACGGCGGGAATTTCCTCGCCTACTCCCACATCGCCCACGACTGCATCGTGGGGAACAATGTCATATTTTCCAACAACGGCACCCTGGCCGGACATGTCGAAGTCGGCGACCACGCCGTCATCGGCGGCCTCACCGCCATCCACCAATTCTGCCGTGTCGGTCGCCACGCCATCACCGGCGGCTGTTCCAAGATCGTGCAGGACGTCCCCCCGTTTTTCATCGCCGACGGCAATCCGGCCGAGATCCGGGGCATCAACCAAGTCGGCCTGGAACGGGCCGGCTTTCCTGCCGAAACCATCCGTGCCCTCAAGGAAGCCTACCGCATCCTTTACCGCGGCAACCTCAACGTGAAGCAATCGGTCGAAACCATCCGCGAGGAACTTCCCGACCTCCCCGAACTGGCCGAACTCGGCCGTTTCATCGAATCCAGCCAGCGCGGCATCATCCGCTGAGTTCCCCCACGGGCGCAAAAAAGGAGGCGGCCCTGGGGCCGCCTCCGTGAAGTGTCTGCTCGGAGCAGGTGTTTAGCTCTGTGTGCCTTGTTCCGTTTTGTCTTTGGCTTTTTCGCCGCTGGCGGGACAGGACCCGCAGCCGCTGCCTCCGGCAAAAGTGGTGGTGGCAAAAGCGGCCGTTGTCACGGCCGCCACAGCGATGGTCAGGAACAGTTTCATATCAAGGGGTAAGACTCGCGGAATCCCCCGGATGTTCAATCTTTTTCCGCCATGCCCTGGGGCTGGGCTGTCTACTTGAGGAGCGGAGCAATGACGAGAGCCACGATGGACATCACGTTGATGAGGATGTTCATTGCCGGACCCGACGTGTCCTTGAGGGGGTCCCCCACGGTGTCGCCGACCACGCAGGCTTTGTGGGCGTCGGAGTTTTTGCCGCCGTAGTGGCCGTGTTCGACATATTTCTTGGCATTGTCCCAAGCCCCGCCGGAATTCGCGCTGAAAAGCGCGAGCAACACGCCGCTGAGGAGAGCCCCCACCAGCATGCCGCCCAAAGTCGTGGCTCCGAGACTGAAGCCGACCACGGCCGGAGACCCGATGGCCACGCTGGCCGGGAGGATCATGCGCTTGATCGCCGCGTCGGTGGCGATGCGCACGCAGGAGGCCGGATCGGGCTTGCCGGTGCCTTCGAGCAGTCCGGGGATTTCGCGGAACTGGCGGCGGATTTCTTCGATCATTTCCTGCGCGGCCTCGCCGACCGCGGTCATGGAAAGCGCGCTGACCAGAAACGGGATAAAGCCGCCGATGAAAATGCCCGTGAGGACACGCGGGTCGGAAAGAAGCAACTGGAAGCCGGGGTTGTTGATCTTCACCACGTTGATGAAGGCGGCGATGATGGCCAAAGCGGCGAAGGATGCCGCACCGATGGCGAAACCTTTGCCGATCGCCGCGGTGGTGTTGCCCACCTCGTCGAGCGTGTCGGTGATGGCCCGCGTCTGCTTGCCCATGCCCGCCATTTCGGCGATGCCGCCCGCGTTGTCGGCGATCGGACCATAGGCGTCGATGCTCATCGTGATACCGATGGTGGCGAGCATACCGACGGCGGCGATTCCCACCCCGTAGAGGCCGGCGAAGTGGCTGGCACCGAGAATGACGAATGCCACCACGGCCAGGGGAATAACGACCGAGAACATGCCGACGGCCATCCCGCGGATCATGACCGTGGCCACCCCGGTCAGGGCGGCTTTGGCGATCGACTTCATCGGCGCTCCGCCGGTGTAGTATTCGGTGGATAGTCCGATGGCGATGCCGCCGATCGAACCCATGAGGACGCAAAGCCAGACTTTGAGGTCGACGCCGAGCTGGGTGATGACACCGGCGGCAAGCAGGACGAAGAGGATGGCCGCCCCGATCGTGCCGGTGCGCAAGGCGCGGGCCGGCTGGCTGTTGGCGGAGAGTTTGACCAGGCCGATACCGACCAGGGAGCAGATCAAGCCCGTCGCAGCGAGGGCCAGGGGCAGGAACATCAGGTTGCCGCGCGCGGCGGCAAGGGTCTCCCACTGGGCAATGGTCAGCGTGGCGGCAATGGCCATCGAGGCGATCATCGCGTTGCAGTAAGACTCGAAGAGGTCCGAGCCCATACCGGCCACGTCGCCGACGTTGTCGCCCACGTTGTCGGCGATGACGCCGGGATTGCGCGGGTCATCCTCGGGGATGCCGGACTCGACTTTGCCGACAAGATCGGCTCCGACGTCGGCCGCCTTGGTGAAGATGCCGCCGCCGATGCGGTAGAAGATGGCGACGAGGGAAGCACCCATGGCGAAACCGTGGATGACGTGCACGTCTTTCTCCGATTCGCCGAAGAAGAGGAACAACCCGCCCACGCCGAGCAGGCCCATGGACGCCACGGTCAATCCCATGATGGACCCGCCGAAGAACGCGGTGGTCAGCGCCGCGCCGGATCCCTTGCCGTTCGCGGCCAGCGCGGTGCGCACGTTGACGTGCGTCGCGGAATACATACCGATGAAACCGGCCAGCGAGGAGGCCGCCGCCCCAAGGAAGAAGGCCATGGATTCCCACGGATCCTTGAGGATGAGGAGTCCCCCGACAACGATGGCGAAACCGCCGATGAGGAGCAGTTCCCGGCGCATGAAGACCATGGCGCCGTCGTGGATCTGGCCGGCGATCTCGGCGACGCGGCCCTCGCCGCCGGGTTCGAGAACGATGCGGCGGTAAGTGATGAAAGCCACGGCCAGGCCGGCCAGGCCGAGCAGCGGGACGATGAAGTGGAGATTATCCATAAGATAGGAAGGAGATCCGGTTCAGTAGCCCTTGGCCGCCTGCGCGGAATGCCACCACAGCGTGTGCCCGGCCTCGAGGGCCTCCTCGGAGGGCATCGGGAAGAAGCGGAATCCCTCGTGGTCACCGACAAAGACGCCGCTGCGCACCATCGAGAAGAGAATGTCCGGACGCATTCCGCGGTAGACGATTTTGGTCATCCGCTCCGGATTGTCGCGCAGGGAACGCAGGCATTCGCGCAGGTGCTCGACATTTTGGTACGGCAGGCTGCCGTCGGGTTGGATATCCGTGTCGGAGGCAAGGCTGCCCAGGCGGAGGTCGATAAAAGCAAGGCGGGGCAGAGTGACCATCTTGTCGGGTGCCGTGACTTGTTGGCAGAACGCGTGCGGTCCCAGGCGGCTGGCCACCCGCGGGTAGACAGGGCCGAGTTCCTGGTAGAGGAAAAAATTCTCGTGTCCGTCCCCGCCCCAGGGAGCGGGGTCGAGACCGAGGGTCAACCCGGACGGCGTGGTCAGGTAGACCTTGCGCAGGGCCTCGAGCGGCACGCGCGGAAGAACATTGAAGACCGCCATGTAGACCGACCGGCGGGGCGAGCCGTCACGATGGGGTTTGCAGCGGGCGCGGGCTTCTTCCATGCGGAACCCGGAAAGGTCCGCCGACTGGTCGACCTCGAAAAAAACGGCCGGACCCTCGATCTGGCGCTTCGAGCCGGTGGCCAGGTAGGCGCCGAATTTTTCCGGCGGCAATTGCGAAAGGATCAGTGCCTCGGGAATGAGGGAAAGGTAAAGACGGGTTTCCATGGGGGATTTGCCGACGAGGTTAACGGCAGGGCGACCCGCGTGGCAAAGCACAAAAAAATCACGTCCCCCACCCCGCGGAATGTGCCGTGCGCTGCAACCCGCGGCGTCGGTGGTAGGCGGAGGTATCGGGCGAGAGCATTTGCCCGACGCTGGCGTCAGACCAGTCACCGCGCTCGATCATCCGGCGCAAGGCAACCAGGCACGCCACCGCATCGAAGAGCGCATCATGCCAATCGAGCGAGGGACACAGCGCACGCACTTCCGCTTCCGCATCGAGTGCGGAGATCACCTCGCCCAGCGAGTGACCCGGCAAGTCCGGCAGGGCGGCACGGGCCATGGTGAGAGTATCGACCCAAGGGCCGAAGCCGTGCAGAGGAAAGCCGCGGAGAAAGCGCTTCTCCGTGCCCGCACCGTGCGCGACCACGACGGCGCCGCCGAGACGGCGTTTGAACTCCGGCCAAAGGGCGGAGAGTGCCGGGGCGCCGCGCACCTCGTCGTCGCCGATGCCATGAACGGCGCGCGCGGCCCGGGTGATCCGCACCGGCGCGTGCACGTAACTGCGGAACAAGTCCGTGATCCGACCCGCACGCCAGACCGCCATCCCGACCTGCACCGGTTCGTCGGTGCGCCCGGGGGCCGCGCCGGCACTTTCAAAATCCAAGGCCGCCCACGCCGCTTTCCGCACCGGCGTGTCGAGCAGACTCATCGCACCGCCACCCGAACGGCGCCGCGCATCTTCCGCTCGCTGGCCGCCGCCGCACGGAGCAGCTTCTCGGTTGTCGGCCAATCGAGGCAGCCATCGGTCACCGAGACGCCGTAGCGCAGCATTTTGCGGTCATTGCCGACCGGCTGGTTGCCTTCCTCCAGGTAGCTTTCAAGCATGGCCCCGATGACCGAGGTGCGCCCGCGGCGGCGCTGGTCGAGCACGTTGCGCCAGACCACAGCCTGACGGCGCGGATTCTTGGCCGAATTCGCGTGGCTGCAGTCGATCATGAAACCGGGTTGGAGTCCGGCCTCGCGCAGACGGCGCTCGGTGTCGGCCGTGTGGCGCGATTTGTAGTTTCCACCCTCGCGCCCCCCGCGAAGGACAATGTGGCTGTCGGGATTGCCCGCGGTGGCGACGACCGATGTGCAGCCGTCCTGGTCGATGCCGAGGAAACTGTGGGGTGAACGGGCGGAGAGCAGGGCATCGAGCGCGGTTTGGATGCTGCCGTCCGTGCTGTTCTTGAACCCGACCGGCATGGAAAGACCGCTGGCCATCTCGCGGTGGGTTTGCGACTCGGTGGTGCGTGCGCCGATGGCGGCCCAACTCACCGCATCGGCCAGGTATTGCGGCACGATCGGGTCGAGAAACTCGGTGCCGGTGGGCAAGCCAAGCGACGTGATTTCGAGGAGGATCCGGCGCGCGAGGCGCAGTCCGGCCTCGAGATCGCACGTGTCGTCCATGCGCGGGTCGTTGACCAGTCCCTTCCAACCGACGGTCGTCCGCGGCTTCTCGAAGTAGACGCGCATGAAAATGCAAACTGAATCGGCCAGTTCCTTCCGCAGCGCGGCGAGACGACGCGCGTAGTCAAGAGCCCCTTCGGGGTCGTGGATCGAGCACGGTCCAACGATGGCCAGCAGGCGCGTGTCGCGGCCGTGCAGGATGGCCTGCGCTTCGGCCCGGCCCCCGGCGATGGTGGCCAGCGAGGCGGCGCGGACCGGGGACTCTTTCTTGATCGCCTTGGGCGCAACGAGGCGCGCGAGGCGGCGGACCCGCGTGTTTTCGAGCGGACGACTGGGCTTTCGGGACGGCATGGCGGGATTGGCTGATGGACCAGACATTAAGCCCCAGAAGCCGGCGCGGCGCAATTCGCGACTTGTGCAAAGGCTTTGCGCCTGATCGGCGGGAGGGTAATTTCAGCGCATGCCCGTTCTCGACACGTCACCTCCCGCCGGATTGAGCCGCCGGCTCGAAGGGACGTTGCGCAATTTTTACCGCGCGCGGCGGGCCGGCGAATCGCTCCTGCGGCGTGCCCTGCGACGCCCCCGCACCGTGGCCGAAGGCCCCAATTTGCTGCCCCTCCTGATCAAGGTGCTCGCCGGTTTCGCCAAGGTGGACGGTGACCTCCTCGAGGAGGAAATCGACTCCAGCCTCGGGTTCCTGCGCTACGACTACCCGGAAGCGGTCTACTCGGAACTGCGCCAGTTGTTCCGTCAGGCCCTGCAGGAAAAGACCGACCTCGCCGCCATGGCGCGGGAGCTGAGGGGAAAATTGAGCGAGGACCGGAAAATCCTGCTCGGCGTGCAACTTTACGACCTTGTGCACCGGGCGGGCATGAACACGGACAACATGGCCGCCTACTACGAGTTCATGGAGCAGCTCGGCACGGCCGCGCAGGCCATCGATATCGTCTACCAGCTGAACAGCGACGCGCCCTTGCCCCGCGGCGAATTTTTCGAGTCCGACTCGTCCCCGCTCGAAGTCATCACGTTCGGATCCTCCGCCGAGGCCGATGTGCGGCTGCGCGAGCTGACCGGCGACAACCGGCTCGCCGCCTACCGCCACGGAGACCTGCTCCTGGTCAAGAATCTCTGCGACCATCCGGTCTCCGTGCAGGGCCGCGCCCTGCGGCCGCGGGAGTTCTCGCGGGTCTATCCCGGACAACGACTCGTGGTGGACGAAAAAGTCCTGACCCACCAGGACCTCGTCTTCTATTTCAACGCGAAGAAAAACGTCTCTCTCGCCCACATCTTCGTCACGGTGACGAAGGACAACGAGATCCAGCTGGAGAAAAGCCGCACGCGCGACAGCTCGCTCGAGGTGCGTTTCGGGCTGCGGATCCTCGTCATCGCCCTCCATGACGTGCCCGCGTCGCTCAACGGCGTGCGCCTCGCGGCGGGGGCCCGCGTCGAGGCCAACCTCGAGGAAAAGATCGTTTTCGACAATGACACGGAACTCTCCCTCAGCGACCTGCGGCGCCACGCGCGGTCCTACGGCGGACGGTTCCATCTCAAGCAGTCCAAGACAACCTACCTCGTCTCGAACAATCCGTCGTTGCTCGACGAGGACGACATCCTGCTCGCGCCGGGCGGCGGGGGGGACGTCCTTCTCCGTATCTTCTGCGACTTCGACCAACTGGTCGGCCGTCTCGAGGTGCTGAAGAGCGACCATCCTGTGCTGGTCGGCGAAACTCCCGTGCGCAACGAATGCGATTTGCGCGACGGGGACATGATCCAGATCGACGGCAACCAGGCGCTGCGCTGCAATTTTTCCGAGCGCCTGCTCGAGGAGGAACGCAATGTCATCCACCACCTCGACGCGCGCGACCTCGTCTGCCGCTTCAAGAACGGCACGGTCGGTGTGGACGGCGTCAGCTTCTCCGCCACGCGCGGCGAGATGATCTGCGTGATGGGCGCCAGCGGCAGCGGGAAGAGCAGTCTGCTGCGCGCGCTGGCCGGACAGTTCCCCCCCGTGCGCGGCGAGGTGCTGCTCAACGGCGTCTCGCTCTACGAGAACTTCGAGAGCCTCAAGCAATACGTGACCTATATCCCGCAGTTCGACGCCTTCGACGAGCATCTGACCATCGGGGAGAACCTCGACTTCGCCGCGGCCATCCGCTCGCCCTACCTCTCCCGGCGCGAGCGGCGCCGGCGCATCGACGGCAAACTGGCCGAACTCGGACTCAACGAGCGGCGCGACAGCGTGGTCGGGGCCACGCACAAGAAAACCCTGAGCGGCGGCGAGCGAAAGAGGCTCAACATCGGCCTCGATATGATCGGGTCGGCCGACATCTATCTCTTCGACGAGCCGACCTCGGGACTGTCCTCCAAGGACTCCGAACACGTCATGGAGATCATCCGGGCCATGGCGCACAACAAGATCGTCATCGTCACCATCCACCAGCCGAGTTCGAAAATTTTCCAGATGTTCAACAAGGCCATGTTGCTCGACCGCGGCGGGCGCATGGTTTTCTTCGGTCCGCCGCGGGAAATGCTGTCCTACTTCGCCGAAGCGGAGCACCACCAGCATTTCGGCACCCCGCTGGGCGGTTGTCCGGCCTGCGGCACAACGCGTCCGGAATTCGTCTTCGACGTGCTCGAGACCCCGCTGCGGGACTTGGGCGGCGACGTGATCTACGAGGAGAACGACCGCGGGCAGCTCGTGCCCGTCCGGCGTTACTCGCCCGACTTCTGGCGGGACAAATACGAGGCTTGGCGCCTGATGCGCGATGTGCGACAGCCCGGGGCCGAGCCGCCTCCGCCCGAACCGCAGGACGCGCCCACGGAGCCGCGGCGCCGTTGGGGCGCATCGGTCCGCGAGGAATTCCTCCAATTCCGCACCCTCCTGGCCCGCGCTTTCATCAGCAAGCTGCGCCACAAGGGGAACCTCGCCACCACCATGATCGCCGCCCCTGCGCTGGCCGCCCTCATCGGTGCGGTCCTGCGCTACTCGGAGGAAGGCACTTACGACTTCGCGTCATCGTTCCACATCCCGACCTACCTCTTCCTCTCGCTCGTCGTGGCCATGTTCCTCGGCTTGACCAACAGCGTGGACGACATCATCCGCGACCGGCCCGTGCTGCAGCGCGAGCGCAACCTCAACGTCCGCCTCGGCTGGTATATCCTCGCCAAGGTCCTCACGCTTTCGCTCTTCGCCGTCGTCCAGTGCATCCTCTTCATTCTCATCGGCAACTGGATCCTCGAGGTCCGCGGCATGTTCTGGATTTTCCTGCTAGCCATGGTCCTGACCGCGGTGAGCGGCATCGCCATCGGCCTGCTCATCTCGAGTCTGGTCAGCGAGAGCAAGACGGCGGTCAACATCATCCCCGTCGTGCTCATCCCGCAGATCATCCTCGGCGGGGCGCTGATCAAATACGAGGAGATGAACAAGAACCTCGATTTCGTCTACTCGGTCAGCCGCTGGTTTTCCGAGCACCCCGACGCCGGCCGCCCCCGCAGCGACCTGCAGGTGCCGCTCATTTGCGAATTCATGCCCATGCGCTGGTCCTACGAGGCGCTGGTCTTCGCCCAGGCCAAATACAACCCCTTGACCGGACGTCAGGACCGGATCCAGCAGGAGATCAACGCGCTGGCGCACGGCGGCACGCTGGACGAAGCCGGCGGGGCACGCCTCGAGGACCTCAAGGAGTCCCTGGCCATTCTTTCGGGCCTGCAAGCCAAGGACCTGCCCACCCTGGAAAAGCGGCTCCGCCGGGTCGACAAGGTGATCGAAGGCGGGCCTCTGACCGAAAACATGCTCGAGATGTCCCCGGGGCCGGTCTCGGCCGAGCGGCTTTATGTCAATCAGAAGACCACGGATCTGGTCAACAAAGCGGAAATGGAGCAGAGCGACTACCGCGAGAGCCGTTTCCTCAATGTGTTTTTCGGTCCGGAGAAGCGCTATTTCGGCCTGCAGTCCAGCGTGCTGACTTTCAACGCATGGGTTCTTGCCGGCTCGTCGCTGCTCATGTTCCTGGCCCTTTACTTTGTCCTGCGCCAGCAACTGAAAGCGGCCACGGTTTGATGATCCCTCTCGAAGACAACTTTGCGGATATCTTCGGCAAGGCGCTGCGCGGCCATAATCTCGACCAGGCCCGTGCGGCCCGTGCGGCGAACCTCGAACCGGCCGCCGTGGCCCGCTTGCTGGACGGGTATTTCGAGGAAGATGCGGCCCGCGCGCTGGCCTCCGCCCTGCAACTCTCCCCCGAGGCCCTTGTGCGGTTGGCCCGCGGGGAACATCGTCCGGTGGTCCCCTGCCCCGAGTCCATGTTCGTCGCGACCACGCCATTCGATGGCATGACGGTCAATGCGTATATCCTGTGGGACCGCACGAACCGCGATGCGGCCATCTTCGACACCGGAGCCGACTCCGCGCCGCTGCTCGACGCGGTGACCCGGTTCGACCTGAATGTTGTCGCGATTTTTCTCACCCACAGCCATGCCGACCACATCCGGGCTTTGGCTGCGTTGCAGGCGGAACTCGGCGTGGACGCGTGGTCATCGGAAGCCGAACCCGTGCGCGGCACCCGCACCTTCCGGCCGGGCGACCTCTTCAATGCGGGCCACCACTTCATCCGCACGCGCCTGACCCCGGGCCACAGTCCGGGAGGCACCGCTTTCATCATCGAGGGACACGTCATCCAGGCAGCCATCGTCGGCGACGCGCTTTTTGCCGGCTCGGTCGGGGGCGTGCGTGGCGACTACAATGGGGCGCTCGCGACCATCCGGCGCGAAATCCTCAGCCTGCCCGACGCCACGATTCTTTGTCCGGGCCACGGTCCGCTCACGACCGTGGAGTCCGAGAAAACGGGCAACCCGTTTTTCGCGGCGTAGATTTTACTGTCCGATCAACTGCCGGAACTCGGGCGTGCCGCGCACCATGGCATACATCGGGTCGTTGGCCAGCGCGGCGCGGGCTTGCACCCCGCCGAGGCTGACCGCCTGGCGCGCGGTCTCAAGGAAGCCGTTCAAATCGCGGTTGGCGAATTGGAAGCGGGCCAAGGCAAGGAGCACACCGGGGTCGTTGGTTGCCACGGCGGCAAGCTTGCGCGCCGGTTCGAGACCCGCCTGCCACTGGCCGTTGCTGTTGCAGAAATCAACGGCGAATTTCAGGAAGTCCGGATTGTCGCCGAAGGCCGCGGCTGACTGCTCGAGTTGTGTCCGGGCCAAATCCGGTTGTCCCGTCTCCATGTAGAGCCGCAGGAGGTTGGACACCACCTCGGGGTTCTGGGGGTTGGCCGCCAACTCGCCCTGCAGGGCCGCGATTTCGCGGTCGGCCTCGCGCAAACGCGCGACGCGCTGCCGCGCCTTGCCCACCGCGCGGTTGTTCGGGTCGCCCTCCATGGCGCGGTCCCAGACCTCCGCCATCTCGTCCCAGCGCTTCTGGGTGCGCAGGATATCGCTGAGGGCGACGAGCGATTCCATGTTGTTCGGGTGCAACTGCAGCGCCTGGCGGTAGGCACGCTCGGCCTCGGCCCACATGCGCCGCGCGCGGTAAATGTTGCCCGTCGAATTGCGCAGCTTGGAAAACGAGCGCTTGGCGTCGAAGTCCTCGTGGAAATTTTTGTCGGCGAGCAACCGCTCGACGTAGTCGTTCCAATAGCGGAAGTCCTCCGCGACCGTTTCGGGGGGCAGCGTCTCCAGCGGCTCCTTGTTGAGACGGTAACTCAAACCGTTGGGCACGGCGTAGGGGTATGTCCACTCCATGGGGAAGCTTTCTTCGATGAAGAATTCCCGCTTGTCCTTGTTCTTCTCGAAGATCCACTGCGCGATGGCCGCGTGGTATAGGATGCCGACATTCGGGTCCTGCGGATTGGCCCCCGGAGGCAGGTTCATCGAGACATTGCGGACGATTTCCATCAACTCCTGCTCGCTCGGCATGATGGTGCTGTCCGGCGGATACTGCCGGTCGCGTCCGAGCCATTTTTCGAACCATCCCTCGGCCTTCGGCCGCCCCGGCGCGTAGTGATCGTGGATGTATTTCTGGTAGAACGCGTCGGCCAGCGCGTTCTGGGTGACAATGACGAGATCGCGGCGGTCGAAGTCCGGGTCGCGCCGGTCCTTCGGGTCGACGAAGCTCTCGCCGAGGATCATGTAGGTCGGGACGAAGCGCCCCGGGTCGGTTCCGCCGAAAACAAAAGCGTCCCTCGGCAAGTCCTTGAGCATGTCGTGCCCGTAGTGCCACCCGAACCAGTGGTCGCGCTGGCTGCAAAGCGGCGCATTCTGGATTCCGGTCCACAGCGGCAGCAAGGGCAGGATCCACGCGGCGTGCCGGAAGGCAGCGCGCTTGGCCATCAAGCGCGAGAGGACGTAGCCCGTGCCGGCGGCGCAAAGCAGAGCGAAAAGCAGATAAGCATAGCCGTGGTAGGGAAACTGCAGGGACCACGAATCGATGGTGGTCTCCGTGCGCTCCATGACCGGTTGGAGGAAGGCGGCCAGGACAAAGCCGATGAAAAGCAGGTAGAGGAAGGTGCGCTGCCGCAGGGGCAGACGCAGGATGCCCAGTGCGGCGGCAATGACCGCAAAGAAGGCCCAAGGTGTGAAATTTTCCCCCAGCTTGCGCCAGTAGAAGGAAGTGAACTGGCGTCCGAGTTCGAGCGTGGACACCCTCTCGGGATCCTCGGGCTCCGGCGGCTTCTCGGGCGCGGTTCCCATGCCTTTGCCCAGCGTGCGGACGATGAGGTCCGACAGGCTCCCCGCATACTGTGTCCGGTTGATCGAATAGAAAAATCCCTCCGGCGTGCTGGTGTAACCCCAGTTCATCGGCGGGTTGGTCGAGGACGCGAACGGCATGTAGGCGTAGGGCACAAGGCCGAGGATGACAGCCAGCGGGACGAGCAACACGATACGCAGGTCGGTGCGGCGCCACTTCAGAACAAGCAGGACGATCAACCCGAGCATGGCAAAGTAGAAGAACCGCATGGCGGTCGACCAGGTCGTCGCGTCATTCGACAGCCAGGCGAATCCGAGATAGACGAGCGCCGCGCTGACCAGCGAAGCGACCAGCACTTCCCAGAACACCGTGCGGCGGATGAGCAGAGGCACGAGGAGCGGCAACGGGGCCAGCGCCAGCGTGAGGTGATGGTTGCTCATGCAGAGCGAGAAGGTGAAGAACGAAGCGAGGATCGGGAGATCGCGCGACGGACGCCGCACCCACCAATAGAGCGAGATGATGAAGAGCGCCACGAGGAGGCCGTGCAAGGTGTAGACCTCGGCGATGACCGCCTGCGTCCAGAACGAGAAACTGAACGCGAAGAGCAGCCCGAACGTCGCGGCGATGAGCGCGCGGACCAGCGGCGTGCCGGTTTTCCCCTCGCCCCACCACGGCATCATCCAGCGCAGCATGCTCGAGGCCAGCAAGGTCGTTGCTGCCACCGCCAAGGCCCCGCAGAAACCGCTGAAAAGGTTGATTTCCCACGCCGCGTTGCCGAGCGGCAGGAGCTGGAACAACCACGCGAGGATGGTCCAGAGCGGGTAGCCCGTCGGATGCGGCACGCCGAAGTGCTGGGCCGCCACGATGAACTCACCGGAATCCAGCAGTCCGACATTCGGCTGAGCGGTGTAAAAATAAACCGCGCCGCTGATCAGGGCGGTGACGAGGGCGGCCCACCAGTCTGCGCGGACGAATACCGGGGTCCTTTCCTCCGCTGCTTCTTCGGATATGAGCGCCATGGCGGGATTTGACCAGAGAGGAAACACGTTTGCCGCCCCCGGGGCAAGCGCCGCGTCTAGGGCACGAGCAGGCCGTCAAGGGCCACCCGCAACTGCTCCTCGCGTCCGACCTTGAACTGCTCGGCGGCTCGCACCCGGCGCGTGCGGCCGTCGCGGGCCACGAATTCCAGCACCAACGGACGCCGCCCCGGGAAATCGAGCACGGTCGAACGCAAATCCTCCAGCTCGCGACGTCCGGCCCGGCCGGCCGGGAGGCGAAGAACAATGGGCGGCTCGCTCCCTGCCGCGGGTGGCACGGACTTGAACTCCGCCGCGGTCACCGCGGGCTTGTCGTCGCGTTTGTCGAGCCGGCCGGTGATTTGCACCACTTTCCCGGGGACGAGCTGCGAGGTGTATTTCTCGAACACCTCGCTCCAGACCCGGACCTCCACCTTTCCGGTGAAGTCCTCCAGCGTGAGGAAAGCGCAGGGCTTGCCGGTGGCTTTGGTGAACTTTTTCTCCACGGTGTCGACCAACCCCACCACTGTCACCGTGGCGCGGTCGTCCATTTCCTCGAGAGCGGAAACCTTGGTGAACTTCGGGTTGTCGAGCGAACCGCGGTAGGGATCGAGCGGATGCGCCGTGACATAAAACCCGAGAAGCTCTTTCTCGAACGACAACAACTCGGCTTCGGTGAAGGGCCGCGTCCGGCGGCGCCCGCCGCCCCGTGCCGTGACCGCGAGACCCTCCTCGCCGAAAAGGCTTTGCTGTCCGGCCGAGCGGTCGCGGTGCGCCGAGGCGCTGGCGGCCAGAACCGGGTCGAGGTCCTCGACCATCTGGGCCCGCTCTTCGCCGGTGAAGTCGAACGCCCCGCATTTGACGAGGCATTCCATCGATTTGCGGTTGACCGCGCGCGGATCCATCCGCGTGGCGAAATCCTCGAGCGAGGCGAACGGTCCACGGGCGGCACGCTCGGCCACCGCGTCAGCCATGGAGGCCTCGCCGACGTTTTTGATGCCGCTCAGGCCGAAGCGGACAGCCACCGAGTTTTCATGCTCCTCGGGCGCGAATTTGAGCATGCTCTTGTTGAGGTCCGGCGGCAACAGGCTCAGGCCCATGCGCTTGGCCTCGTCGACGTAAAAGGAAATTTTGTCGGTGTCGTCGACTTCGTTGCTCAGAACGGCGCACATGAACTCGACCGGATGATGTGCCTTGAGCCAGCACATGCGGTAGCTGATCAGCGAATACGCCGTGCTGTGGCTCTTGTTGAACCCGTAGTCGGCGAATTTCTCCAGCAGGTCGAAAATGGCCTCGGCTTTTTTCTCCGGGATGTCGTTGTGCTTTTTGCAACCGGCGATGAAATTGACCCGCTCCTTGGCCATCTTCTCCTTGTCCTTCTTGCCCATGGCGCGGCGAAGCAGGTCCGCCTGCCCGAGGCTGTAACCGGCCAGCAGGTTCGCCGCCTGCTGCACCTGCTCCTGGTAAATGAGGATGCCGTAGGTTTCCTTGGCAACCTGCTCGAGCAGCGGATGATCGTAGTTGATCTTGGTCTGACCCTTCTTGCGCTTGATGTAATCGGGGATGAGCGCCATCGGACCCGGACGGTAAAGCGCGCAGAGCGCGTTCATGTCATCTAGGCTGGTGAACCCGAAATTCCGGCAGTAGCGCGACATGCCGCCTTCAAACTGGAAGATGCCGACCGTCTCGCCGCGGTTGAGCACATCGAAAGCGGCCTGGTCGTCGACCGGGACTTTCTCGATGTCGAAGCCGGGCACGTGACGGCGGATCAGTTCCTCGGCGTCACGGATCACGGTCAGGGTTTTCAGTCCGAGAAAATCCATTTTGAGCATCCCGAGATCGGTCAGCGGTTCCATCGAATACTGGGTGACCACCTCGTTCTCCTTGCCGCGCGAGAGCGGGAGGATTTCCGACAAGTCACGGTCGCCGATGACCACTCCCGCCGCATGGATGCCGGCATTGCGCGAGAGCCCTTCCAAGACGGTCGAATACCCCCAGAGTTGCTGCGTGCCGGGCTCGGATTCGATGGCTTGCTTGAGGTCGGGATTCTTCTCCCGCGCCGACTCGAGGGTGATGTTCAGCTCGTTCGGGATCATTTTGGCGATGCGGTCGCCGTCGCCGTAACTCAGTCCGAGCACGCGCGCCACGTCGCGCACCACGCTCTTCGCACCGAGCTGGTTGAAAGTGACGATCTGCGACACGCAGCGCTCGCCGTATTTTTGCCGCACGTATTCGATGACCTCGCCGCGGCGGGCCTGGCAGAAGTCGACGTCAATGTCGGGCGGGCTGACCCGCTCGGGGTTGAGGAAGCGCTCGAAGATGAGGCCGTAGCGCACCGGGTCGAGGTCGGTGATGCCGAGCACGTAGGCCACCATGCTCCCGGCGGCCGAACCGCGCCCCGGACCGACGGGAATGCCGCGCTGCTTGGCGAAGTGGATGAAGTCCCAGACGATGAGAAAGTAGCTGGTGAAACCGAGCTTTTCGAGGACGCCGAGCTCGTAGTTCAAACGCTCGCGCAAAGCCGGCGTCCCGTCGCCGTAGCGGCGGGCGAAACCTTCCTCGCAAAGCTCGCGCAGGTAACCCTCGCGCGTCCGGCCCTCCGGGGGATGAAAGACCGGAAAGCGCGACTTGCCGAATTCCATGCTGACCTCGCAGCGCTCGGCGATGCGCGCCGTGTTGGCCAGCGCCTCCGGATGGTCGCGGAAAATCTCCGCCATTTCCTGCGGGGTCTTGAGGTAAAGCTCCGGCAGGTAACGCAGCCTCCGCTCGTCGGTCACGTTGGCGCCCGTGCCGATGCAGACCATGACATCGTGCGCTTCGTGGTGGGAGCGCTCGAGGAAATGGACGTCGTTGGCCGCAACCAAGCCGAGGCCGAGGTCGCCGGCCCAACGCACCAGATGCGGATTGACCTCGCGCTGAGCATCCATCCCGTGGTCGTGGATCTCGACGAAGAAATTCTCCTTCCCGAAGATATCGCGGTATTGGGCGGCCAGACCGAGCCCGCGCTTGGGATCGCCGTCGAGGATGGCGCTGCTCATCTCGCCTTTCAAACAACCGCTCAGACCGATCAACCCCTTGGCGTGTTGCGCGAGGAGTTCCTTGTCGATGCGCGGCTTGTAGTAAAACCCCTCGAGGTGCGCCGCGCTGACCAGCTTGATCAGGTTGGCCCAGCCCTCGTTCGTCTCCGCCAGCACCGTCAGGTGGTGGGCGGCGTCGCGACCGGACGAGGACTTCTTTTCGTGCATCGAACCCGGGGAGATATACATCTCACAGCCCAGCAACGGTTTGACACCGGCCTTCTGCGCCTCCTTGTAAAACTCCACCGCGCCGTAAAGCACCCCGTGGTCGGTCATGCCGACCGCCTTCATCCCGGCTGCCGACACCTTGCGCATCAGATCGGCAATCCGCACCGCCCCGTCGAGCATCGAATACTCCGTGTGGACGTGAAGGTGGGCAAACTCGGGAACAGCCATGGACCAAGATTAAATGACGCGGACGGCGTGGCAAGCTGGCGACCCGGACGGCTTTTCCGGATGGCCAAAATATGCGGCGCCGCTACCCTCCGCCCCCATGTCCGCCGAAGAAAACATCCTGGTCGTCCCCCGCAGCGTCTTTGACCGCCTCGGCTCCTTCGAGGGCCTGAGCTTCGAGCCGCAACACTACATGCCGACGCTGCTCGACCCGGCCTGCAACCTTTTTCTCCCCCGGGGCGCGGCGGAAAACGACCCGACACACAAACAACTCATCCCCTACCTTGTTATCCGCCACGGGGACCGCGTCCTCTGCTACACGCGCGGCAAATCCGGCGGGGAAGCGCGACTGCATGCCCGGATGTCGATCGGCATCGGCGGCCACATCAACGACGGCGACACACAAGCCGCGCATTTCGACGATGCAGCCTACTTCCGCGCCGTGGAGCGCGAATTGCACGAGGAACTGGAAATCCCGGGTGGCTACCGCCAACGCATCGCGGCTTTGCTCAACGATGACAGCAACGATGTGGGGCGCGTGCACCTCGGCGTGGTCCATCTCATCGACGTCGACACCCCGGACATCCGTCCGCGCGAGGATGCCATCAGCGACCTGCGTTTTCTTTCCGCCGGGGAACTCGCACCGCTGCGCGAGCGCCTGGAATCGTGGTCGCAGATCTGCCTCGACGCCCTCGCCCGCCTGCTCCGCGCCTGAGCGGAAAACGCCGCGTCAGGACTGCAAGCCCTGGATGATACTGATCAGCGGCAGGAAGAGCGCGATGACGATGGTGCCGACCACCACCGCGAGGAAGACAATCATGATCGGTTCGAGCAAAGAGGTCAGGCCGGCCACCGTGTTGTCCACCTCGTCGTCGTAGACATCGGCGATCTTCAGGAGCATTTCCGGCAACTGGCCCGTTTCCTCGCCGACATCGATCATGCTCACGACCATCGGCGGGAACATGCCGCTGCGTTCGGCCGGGCTGACGATCGATTCGCCCTCCTTCACGCTGTCGTGGATTTTTTGGATCGCGTTGGAGAGAACCACGTTGCCGGCCGTCTCGCGGGTGATGTTGAGGGCCTGGAGGATGGGCACACCGCTCGTCACCAAAGTGCCCAAAGTGCGGCTGAAACGGGCGATGGCACCCTTGCGGATCAGGCCGCCGAAGAGCGGGATCTTCAGCTTGATGCTGTCGAGGGTCAAACGCCCCTTCGGATAGCGGCCGGCCAGGTTGAGGCCGACGAAGACCAGAACCACCGCGCCGATGATCAGATACCACTGGTTCTGCACCAACTTGCTGGTGTCGATGACGAACTGGGTGAGCGCCGGCAAACTTTTGCCGCCCAGCATGTCCTGGAAGATCTGCTCGAATTTCGGGACGATGTAGACGAGCAGGAAGGCCATGATCGCGATGGCAATCACCAGGACGATGATCGGGTAGAACATGGCCGACATCACCTTGTTCTTGAGCTTCTGCGCTTTCTCCTGGAAGTCCGCCAAACGCACCAAGACCAGCTCCATCACTCCGCCCAGCTCGCCGGCCTTCACCATGTTGACGTAGAGTTTGTTGAAGATTTTCGGGTGCTGGTTGAGCGCGTCCGAGAACGTGCTGCCGCCTTGCACCGTATCGGCCAGCTTCCCGATCGTCTTGCGCAGGACCGGGTCAGGTTCCTGCTTCCCGAGCACATTGAGCCCGCGCAACAGCGGGAGACCTGAGTCGATCAGCGTGGCCAGCTGGCGGGTGAAGATCATCAGGACCTTCGGCTTGATCGTCTTCCTCTCGAGGAAAGGAATGCTCACCTCTTTCTTCTTCCCGCCGCTCTTGGCCTTCCCCGCTTTCGCCGCCTTGGGCGCCGCAGCCTTCGCCTTGGAAGCCTCCATCACGCTGGTCGGGTAATACCCGGCTTGCCGCAAGGCCGCCACCGCCTCCTGCTCGCTGCCCGCTTCGAGAGAGTCGCGCACTTCCTGTCCGCGTGCGTCGAGGGCGGTGTAAGCGTAACTGGGCATGGCGGCGGGGACGGAGGGGAAGCGGTGAGGAAGGTAAACTTTATGCGGGACCGGCGGCGGTCCGGAAGAAAAAAGACACGCTCAACCCCGCAGGAACGGATTTCCCGCTTTTTCGTCACCGAGAGTCGTGGACGGCCCGTGGCCGGGCAAAACAACGGTCGCCTCCGGCAGTGGAAAAAGTTTTTCCCGGATCCCGCGCACCAGCAACTCGCCGTCGCCCCCCGGCAAATCCCAACGCCCGATTCCCCCGCGAAAGAGCACGTCGCCGCCGACCAACAGCCCGTCGTCGGGACTGTGGAAACAAAGGCTGCCCGGACAGTGCCCCGGCACCTCGAGGACGTCCAAGGACCGCCCGAGAAAATCCTGTCCCCCGCCCCCGGCCAGAATCCGGTCGGGCTGCAACGTCTCGATCCGCAACGGAAAGCCGCTGCGCTCGAAAAAGTCCGGATCGCTCAGCATGGGCACCGTGTCGGCGTGGCAGGCCACCGGACACCCGTGGCGCCGCTGCACAGCCGCCGCGTCGGCCGTGTGGTCCCAATGCCCGTGCGTCAGCACGAGAAGTCCGATTTTCTCCCCGGCAAAGCGGACATCGGCCCCCTCGGGCGCGTCAAAAAGCACAGCCCCACCGGGCGCGCCGAGGAGGAAACAGTTGGTTTCGTAAGGACCACCGGTGAAAGTTTTGAACTGCGGCATGAGAAAGGGGTCCAAGCTACGTGCCTCATTTTCCTTGCGCAACCCGCCTTTCAGGGCGACGAGTTAATCTTTCTCCGATGAAATTGTCCTCGCTTTGCCGCCGGACGGCCCTCGCCGTCCTGCTGGCCGTCGCGCCGGCCACCGCCGCTCCCGACTCCGGAAACGGGGAAAAGATGGGCGAAGTCGCCAGCACCGTGGCCCGCATGCTGGAGAGCGCCCACTACAGCCGCCAGCGCCTCAACGACGAGGTGGAACCCGGCGTGACCCAAGCCCGCAAGGCCCTCGACCGCTATCTGGAGTTGCTCGACTACAACCGGCTCTTCTTCACCCAAAAAGACATCGACGAGTTTACCAAGACTTACGGCGACAAATTGCAAAACGACATCATGCTGAGCGACCTCTCGGCCGCTCACCGCATCTATGACCGCTTCCTCGAGCGTGTCGCGGCACGCGTGGACAAGGTCAAGGACCTTCTCGACAAAGACTTCACCTTCGACAGCGACCGCACCGCCCAGATCAACCGCGACAAGGCACCGTGGCCGGCCGACGAGGCGGAAGCGGACGAAATCTGGTCGGCCCGCGTCGAAGCCGAGATGCTCCAGGCCATCCTCGCCGAGCAGGCCCTCGAGGAGGCGGCGGCCAAGAAGAAAGACGGCGAAGACACCGCCGAGGCCTCCTCCGACAACAACGGCGGACTGCCGAAGCGCACGCCCAAAGAACAGGTGCAGCGCCGCTACGAACGACTGCTCAAATCTCTGCAGGAGGAAAATCGCGAGGACCAATCGAGCACCTTCCTCTCCGCCCTCGCCCAAAGCTACGACCCGCATTCGGAATACATGAGCCAGCGCGCCCTCGACAATTTCAACATCCAGATGGGCCTCTCGCTCGTGGGCATCGGCGCCGAATTGCGCAGCGAGGACGGCTACGCCAAAATCCAGCGTCTCGTCCCCGGCGGACCCGCCGAGCGCGGCGGCAAACTCAAGGTCAACGACCGCATCGTCGCCGTGGCTCAGGGCGACGGTGAATTCGAGGACGTCGTCGACATGAAACTCGACAAGGTCGTTGAACGCATCCGCGGCAAGAAGGGATCCACCGTCCGGCTCCAGGTCCTCTCCGCCGCCTCCCTCGACCCCTCCAAGCTCGACGTCATCCCCATCGTCCGCGACGAGGTCAAACTCAAGGACGAGGAGGCCAAAGCCCAGATCATCGACGCGACGGGCGAGGATGGACGCGACACCCGCGTCGGAATCATCACCCTGCCCAGCTTCTATGCCGACATGGGCCGCGGCGGAGCGCCGAAGAGCACGACCCGCGACGTCACCGCGCTGCTCAACCGCCTCAAACGCGAAGGCATCGAGGGACTCATCATCGACCTGCGCCGCGACAGCGGCGGATCGCTCGAGGAAGCCGTCCGCCTGACCGGCCTCTTCATCCCCAAGGGCCCCGTCGTGCTGGCCAAGGACACCAACGGCAGCATTTCGGAAATGCGGGATCCGGACCCGGGCGTGCTCTGGGACGGACCGCTCATCGTCCTCATGAACCGCCTCAGCGCGTCGGCCAGCGAGATTTTCGCCGCGGCCTTGCAGGACTACGGACGGGCCATCGTCGTGGGCGACGAGAAAAGCTTCGGCAAAGGCACCGTGCAAACCCTCCTCGAAGTCGACCGCTTCCTGCCCCTCTTCGCCAAAGCCCGCCAAGCCGGCGCGCTCAAACTCACCATCCAGAAATTCTACCGCGTCAAGGGAGGCTCCACGCAGCTGCGCGGCGTCGGCTCGGACATCGTCCTGCCCTCGCTCACCGACCAGGACGACGTCGGCGAAGGCGCGCTGAAAAATCCTCTCGCCTATGACGAAGTCCCGGCGCGCTCGTTCACCCCCTTCGGCAACTCGAACGAACTCCTGCCCGGCCTCCGCGCGGCCAGCGAGGCGCGGGTCGCGCGGAATCCCGAGTTCTCCTACATTCTCGAGGACCGCGCCCGCCTGCAGGAACGCATCGAGGAGAACACCGTCAGCCTCAACAAAAAGGAGCGCCTAGCCGAAATCGAGGAAGACAAAGCGCGCCGCGAAACCCGCCTGGCCGAACGCAAGACGCTGACCGGGCCCAAGTTCGCCGCGCTCGAAGTCACCCTCGACACCGTCAAGGCCCCGGAACTCCAACCCGTCGCTCTCGACAAACCGCCCAAGCGTTCGCTCGAGGATTCCGACGAGCCCGACCCGTCCGCCCCCGACGAGGAGGAACCCTACGTCGATCCCGTGCGCGACGAAGCCGTCCTCATCATGCAGGATTGGGTCCGCCTCGAAGGCAAGCCGCCGGTCACCGCCCGCGCCGGCGCCGCGGAATAGACCGCCCCCGCCGCGGCTGGACAACCCGCCGGACGGACGCCACATTTTTTCACCGTATGAAAAAAATCCTCTACTCCTTGACCGCCGCCCTCGCCCTCGGCGGCCTCACCGCGTGCAACACCATGCGCGGGGTTGGCGAGGACATCAGCGCTTTCGGCCGCTACCTCTCCAGCTCCACCGGCACCTCGTCCCCGCACAGCGCGCCCCCGCCCGCCGCGGGCTACTGAGCCGGCCTCTCGACAAAAGGTCCGGACTTCACTAAACTCACATCTTCAATGAGCAAACTAATCCTCATCATCATCGGTGCCGCGACGTTGTGCGGCGTGACAGCCTGCAACACCGTCAGCGGCGTCGGCCAAGACGTCAGCGCCATGGGGCGTGACATCTCCTCCGGCGCCCAAGGCGTCGAGCAGAACATCCGCGGCAACTGACCGCATCGACACCGCGGTTCCACCGCGCTAAATTCCCCGGGTAATGCTCCCGTAGCTCAGGGGATAGAGCAGCGGATTTCTAATCCGTTGGTCGGAAGTTCGAATCTTCCCGGGAGCGAATTCCTTCTCTTTCCGGCGGCAACCCTGCTTGCCCCTTCGCGGCACCGCCGTTAACCAAACGGGATGGCCGACGACTTTTTCCTCCGCAGCCTCGGGCTGATCATCATAGCCGGTGCCGTTTTCTCGGTCGCGGCCGGATGGATCCGCATGCCGACCATCGTGGCCTACATGATCGCGGGTCTGGTCATCGGCCCGCTCACCGGCTTGGTCGAAATTTCCCACGCCCTCGAACTGATTTCCGAAATCGGCATCGCCCTCCTCCTCTTCATCGTCGGCCTCGAGCTGAGTCTCGACAAGGTGCGCGACGTGGGGAAGGTCGCTGTCGTGGCCGGCATCGGCCAAGTGGTTTTCACCGCCGTCATCGGCTACGGACTCTGCATGCTGCTGGGATTCTCGTGGATGGAATCCGCTTTCCTCGCCACGGCTCTCACCTTCAGCAGCACCGTCGTGGTGGTCAAACTCCTCGATGAGAAGCATGAGATGGACACACTCTACGGGCGCATCGCGGTCGGCATCTTCCTCGTGCAGGACCTCATAGCCATCGTCATGCTGACCTTTCTCGCCGGACTCGGCACAGGCTCGATGGACGCCTCGACCGCCGCGACCAGCATGGTCAAAGCCTTCGCCGGTGTCGCCGCCCTTCTTGTCCTTGTGCTGGGAGCGGCCCGCTGGCTGCTGCCCGGCCCCTTCGCCTGGGCCGCGCGCAGTCCGGAAACCAATGTGATCTGGAGCCTCAGCTGGTGCTTCCTCATCGTGCTCGCCGCGGAGCTCTTCGGCCTCTCGCTCGAGATCGGCGCCTTTCTTGCCGGCCTCAGCTTGGCCCAACTTCCCTACAACAACGACCTCCGGCGGCGCGTGCACCCGCTGATGAATTTCTTCATCGCCGTCTTCTTTGTCTCCCTCGGCGTGAAGATGGAGCTGTCCGCCGCCTTCGCGCACTCGGGCGCCGTCATGCTGCTCTCGCTTTTCGTCATCATTGGCAATCCCGTCATTTTCATCTGGGTCATCCTCCGCATGGGCTACGGGGAGCGGACGTCTTTCTTCACCGCCGTCACCGTGGCGCAAATCAGCGAATTCTCCTTTATCCTCGTCGCCATGGGCGTCCGGGCGGGATTGATCGCGCCATCCATTCTCTCCATCACCGCACTGGTCGGACTCGTCACCATCACAGTCTCGGCCTACATGATCCTCTACAACGCGCCCCTCTACCGTCTGGTCAAAGCCAGCGGCGTGCTCCGGTTGTTCGGGCCGCCCTCGGTCGAGGAACCCCCGCACACTTCGCAGCAACCTCACGGACATTTCATCGTGGTCGGAATCAACTCGCTCGGGCGGGAACTCGTCCACCTCCTCCGCGCCCGTGGCGAACGCGTTCTCGCCATCGACACCGATCCGCGAAAACTTCGCGGGCTCGAGTGTGACGTCCTTCTCGGCGATGCCGGTGACCCGAATGTCCTCGCCGAAGCCAACGTGGGCGGGGCGCGCATGCTGGTTTCCGCCCTGACCATCGAGGAAACAAACGACCTGCTCGCTTACCGTTGCCGCGCCGCAGGCACCCCCTGCGCGGTCAATGTCATGGACCTCTCCGCCACGGAAAACCTGCTGGCCATGGAGGTCTGCTTCATGCTCGTGCCGAAAGTCGACGGCGTCTCCGCGCAGGACGCCGAACTACGCAAAATGGGGGTCATCGCACCGTGATCGGGGTCGGTGTCATCATGCTCGCTGCGGCGCTGGCCTGCGCAGTTTCGCGACTCACCCGCGTGCCGATCATTCCGCTTTATCTGCTCACCGGATGGGTCATCTGGTTGGTGGGTGTCCAGGCGCCCGAGGATTTCGCCACCGAGGCACTGCAGCTCGGCGTCGCCGTGCTGGTCTTCCTCGCCGGCGCCGAACTCAACCCGCAACGCATCGCCGGTGACCGGCGGCAAGCCGCTGTCCTCAGCCTTGTCCCCATGTTGATCACCGCCGCCGCGGTCCTGTTGTGGCTCCGGCTGAGCAACACCGCCTTTGAACCGGCCGTTTACTTCGCCGCCGCGTTGGCCGGCTCGTCGACCATTGTCGCCATCCGCCAATTGCGCCAATTGCGTCAGACGCGTGAACCGTTCGGACGCCTCGTTGTTTCGGTCCAATTGCTCCAAGACTTCCTCCTCGTCGGCATGCTGGTGCTTGTTTCCGCGTGGCCGCAGGGTTGGATCGCTTCGTTGTTCGCCATCGGAAAATCCACCGCCTTGCTCGGTCTGGCCGTCATCCTGCAAACGACCATTGTCCCGCGCGTTCTGGCCAAGACACGTCTCGGTGACGAAACCCTTCTCATGCTCATGCTCTCGCTGCTCTTCGCCTTCGGAGCCGCAGCCGTCGCCCTCGGATTGCCACTGGTGGTCGGCGCCTTCCTTGCCGGCCTCTCTATTTCGCGCTTTCCAGCCAATGGAATCCTCCGCGTGCAACTCGCCGCCCTCGGTGATTTTTTCTTCGCCATCTTCTTCGTCACGCTCGGCTATATTGCCGGTCTGCCCGCGGCTGACAGCCTCCCGGAAGCAGCCGGGCTCGTGCTCATTGTTGTTCTCCTCCGTCCATTGGTCGTCACTCTCCTCGCCCGCACTCTCGGGCTATCCGTCCGTCCCGCCGTGGAATCCTCTCTCCTCCTCGGCCAAGCCGGGGAACTCGGCCTCGTCATCGGCCTGGTCGGCCTTGGCAACGGCAGCCTTAACGCACCCGAGTTCAGTCTTTTGGCCGCCGTGGTCGCTTTCACTATGATGCTCACCCCGTTTCTGGCCACCGACGCGACCACCTCCTGGCTGTTGCACCACCTGCCCCGACGCCACCCGCCCGCACCCGGCAGCCTGCGTGGCCACGTGCTCATGCTCGGCTACGGCGCAGCCGGACGCTGGGTGCTGAAAACCCTGCAGGAGAATGGACAGCAGATCTTCGTAGTGGATGATGACCCCGGTGTCATCGCGCACTTGGAAGCCAACGGCATCCCCTGCCTCCGCGGCGACGGCGCGGATCCCTACGTGCTCGCCGCGGCCGGAGCGGACGACGCCCGCGTTGTCCTCTGCAGCATGCGCCGCACGGCCGATGCGGCCAAAGTGCTTCGCCTTCTTCGCGGCAAAGTTCCGGCCATCGTCCGCGTCTTCGAGACCTCCGAGGCGGATCACATGCGCCGCCTTGGAGGCATCCCCGTGCTCAACTCAGCCGCCGCCGCCCGCCGCTTCCTCGAGTGGTTCGACGCCTCCAGCTACCGCTGTACCTCGCCCTCTTGAAGGTAAGCCCGCCCTTCAGCTTACGCCGATGGACGCATCCGCACCGTGCGCAGCACGAGCAAACCCCCGGCGAAAAAGACCAGCGTGGACAGCACCGCCCAGCGCAAACCGGCCGCGTCGGCCAGCACACCCATGAAGAGCGGACCGATCACCGCGGCGAACTTCCCGAACACCCCCCAGAATCCGAAGAACTCCGCCGCCCGCTCCCGCGGCGAAAGCAGCGAAACCACCGCACGGCTCCCCGCCTGGCACGATCCGATGGCCAGACCGGCCGCATTGCCGACGAGGAAGAACGCTTCCTTGGTCTGGCAAGACGCCGCACCCACCGCCACGAGGCACCACAGCACCAGCGCCATGGTGAGCACGGTGATCGAACCCGCTTTGTCCTGCCACCATCCGAAAAGGAGCGCGCCCAGCGCGCTGCTGATCTGCAGCGAAGCAAAGAGGACGAGGTTCTCCGTCGTGGTGAAGCCCAGCACCCGCTCGGAATAAATCGCCGCGAACGCCACCACCGCCCCCAGTCCGCTCATGTAGAGCAGGAACGCCACGAAAAATTTGAGCAACTCGCGGTGCTTGGGCAAATCCTGCGCCGCGCGGCCGATACTCTGCCAGCCCAACCGCCACCAGGACACCGCGTGCGGTTCCGGTTGCTTGCGCTCCCGCAGCAACAAAAGCACAGGCATCGTCGCGGCGAACATGAAGAGCGCCGTGGCGACAAAGACCCAGCGCACGCCGTCCGGTGCGACGGAAAGCACCAGCATGGCCAACCCCAGTGCCCCCAACCCGCCGAGATAGCCGAAACTCCAGCCATAACCCGAAATCCGCCCGCAATTTTGCGGCGTGCTCAACTCGCTGAGGAAGCTCGCGCAAAAATTCTCCCCGAAAGAAAATGCCGCATAGGCCACGATGACCAACCCCGCGGCCAGCGCCACCGTCCCGGGACCGGTCATCCAGAGCGCCGCCGTGGCCGCCGCGCAGACCCACATCATAGCGAGGAGGAACTTCTTCTTCGACCCGGTCACATCCGCCATCACCCCAAGCGCCGGACCGAAAACCATCACCACCACCTGCGAAGCGGCCAAGGTTGCACTCCACAAAGTATTGGCCACCGGACTCCCCGCCGCCACCACTCCGGTGAAATACGGGCCGTAAACCACCGTGACAACCACCGTGATGAAGGCCGAGTTGGCGAAGTCATAACAACACCACCCGAAAATCTCCCGCCTGCGCACCGGCTCGGTCATGCGCCGTACATCATGCCCGATCCCCCGCCAAACACCACCTTTGTGGCGGCGCTGGCCCTTCCTCCCCCGGTAGGGTCCGCTGGCCCAGCGGACCGCTTCCTTCCCTAAAACCCGTCCTCGATCACCACCTCGTCGTAACCCAACTGCCCCGGACGCGGCCACGAATCCTGCGTTTTCCTCCCGATGGCGATCATGAAGGAAATGACATGATCCTCCGGCAACTTGATGATCTTCCCGACCGCGTCGTAATCAAAACCGTCCATCGGACAAGAGTCATAGCCCATCGCCTTCGCCGCGAGCATGAGCGTCTGCCCCGCCATCCCGCACGAGCGCATGGCTTCGTCCCGCTGCACCTGCGGCTTGCCCTTGTAATACTGCTCGATGGCCGGCACGAGAAAGTCTTGCACCGCTTTGGGCGCGTTGCGCCAGTAGTTGGCCGGATCCTGATCCCAAGCCTTCAGGTTCGCGCAAAGCACGACGAGCAACGAAGAATCAGTCACCTGCGCCTGATCCCACGCCACCGCGCGAATCTGTTTGCGGATCTCCGGATCACGGACCACGACAAAACGCCAGTTCTGGATATTGAACGCCGTGGGCGAAAGCAGGGCCAACTCGAGCAGCTGCCGCTCCTCGTCCGCGGACATCTTATGGCTCGGATCGTAATGTTTGATGGCGCGCCGCGCTTTGATCGCTTCGATGGTATTCATAAAGGGAGAAAAAAGTGGTGCGCGATACAGGGTTCGAACCTGTGACCCCCTCCGTGTCAGGGAGGTGCTCTACCACTGAGCTAACCGCGCTTTTCGGTGTCGAAAGACGACCCGCACTAAAGCGCGGACCCGCTCGTTTCGCAATGATTTTTGCTCCGCGGATCCGCGGTGCCCCACGCATTTGCACTTGTCCGCTCCCGCACAGCGTCCCACGCTGTCGGCCCATGGAGCGCCCGCAACTTCTCGAATACGTCAAAGGTCAGCTGGCCAAAGGCGTGCCCCGCGCCGCGATTGAAGCACACCTGCGCGGACAGAATTGGGACGAGGCCGTCATCGCGGACGTCTTGGCCGCCGCCGCCGGATCCGACTCCCCCCCCGCGGCCCCCGCGGCTCCGGCCCGCCGCAAGTTTCTCACCGTCGCCCTGTTGCTCGCCCTTTTGGCCGCGATCTGGGGCGCCTCCCAGCTCTACCGATCCTATTCCGTGGCCAAAGTTGTGCGCGAGAAAACCAAATTCGTCGAGTTCGCCGGAAAGATCTCCGGGCAACTCGAAGACGGAAAAGGCGCGCAATTCGGCCTGCTCGCGTTCCGTGGACAACTTGACAGCTCGCAAATCGACACCCCCAAGGCCGCCTTGCAAGTCACCTTCGACCCGAACGCGCCGCTCGGTTATATTTCCCCGCAGACCGATGCGCGCCTGCTTGCTCTGGCTCTCTTCTCCATCGGCGCCGGCGCGCAGACCATCGGCGGACTGGACGTGCGCTTGGCCGACTGGAATACCTACCTGCGTCCCGCGCGCCTGCCGTTCGCCGGCGACCGGACCGCCGCCGCCGTGGGCGGTCTGGTCACCGCGCTGCTCGGACCGAACATCCTCACCGACTTCTGGGTCAAGATCCCCGCCCGTGCGGGCGCGGAAGAGACCGCGGGCGCGATGATCAGCAACGAGAGCAAAGCCACGTGGGGACTGCTCTTCCGACCGACGGAAAAAATCTTCGGCGAAAGCAAGGAACTCCGCTTCCAAGGCAAGGAGCGCGGCGGGGACATAAATGGCATGCCGACCGACATCCACCGCTACGCCATCGACGGGCCGTGGCTGACCAGGCAGTTGGTCAAGGCCCTGCGCGATGCGGAGGTGGACGACAAACTTGAAATGATCACCATGCTCCAGGACCTCGTGCTCGGCGCCGACACCGGAAAAGTCACGGCCAACCTCGACTCGCTGGAGATTTCCGACGGCGAACTGGCCGTGTGGGTCGGCCGCGACGACACCCTGCCCTACCGCATGGACATCCGCCTCGACGCCAAGGAAGGCACGAGCGCCCCGCTCTCGCTGCGTCTCTCCGGCGGCATGGAGATAGCCTATGCCGAGCCCGCGGCCATCAAGATCCCCGCCCAAGCGATCAATCTCAAACAACTGCAGGAACAAATCGGTCTGCTGCAGGGTCTGGGCAACCTCTTCCGCTGATTCTCCCGGGCGGATTACCCCGCCACGGTGATTCCGTCATAGTGTCCTGCATCGGCCACAACTTGGCCCGCGCCCGCATTGCGGAACTCGACCGTCCCCTCGCAGACCACGCCGGCCTTGAATTGCCACGGGCCGGCGACACTCAACCGGCGGCAACGACTCAACGAGGGCGCGCCGGAGCCGAACCCCTCCTCGAGACCCGCCAGCGTTTTGTAATAGCGGTCATCAAGCACCACCTCCGGAGGGACTCCCCCGCAGTCGGGGACCAATTCGACACGCTCGTCGGCGGTCACGCGAAAAGCGTCGGACCGCAAAGCGAGGAGGTCGGACGTCGTCTTGACCGGGGCAAACCGCGTGCGCGGCACGAGCACCGCACCGGACTTGGCGAAACACTCGATGGCCGCGCCCATTGCGGTCTCGAGCTGGAAGACCTTCTCGGATGAAGCATCGCGCGGATCGACCGTCTTGGTGTTTTTGATCAGCGGCAGGGGCAACGCCCCGCCGTGTTCGTCGAGCGCGGCGCGCAGGTCGGAGACGCGCAGCCACAGCGTGTTGGTGTTGAAATAGCGGTGGCGGGCGATGTCCTGGAACGCGTCCGCGTCCGATTCGGGACATTGCGCGACCTCGCGCAGCACAAAACGGCCGTCGGCCTTGCGCCGCGCCAAGTGGCCGCCTTTGCGATCGGATGGCGTGCGCTCGGCGACTTCCATGAGGAAGGACAAACCGCTGCCGGCGAAATAGCCCAGCAATCCGGCGTCCGCCGTGGCGCCGAGATTGTCGCTGTTGGAAACGAAAAGGTACTCGATGCCGTCCGCCGCCAAGCGGTCGAGCCAGCCGGACCCGAGGAGCGAAGGATAAAGATCGCCGTGCCCCGGCGGACACCATTCGAGTTGCGGATCGCGCGGCCACTCGACCGGGGCGAAATCGGTCGAGCGCAGCTTGGGCACCTTGTTCTGCAGGAATTCGAGCGGTGCGCCCCGGCCCAGTCCGGGGTATTTGCCGAGGTGGCCCAGCGTGTCGGCCGAGGTGCTGAAGCTATCCATCAAAAGGAAGCGCGGACCCGCCGTGCCGTGGCGTTGGCGCAACCAGAGGATCTGGCGGGCGATGAAATCAAGGAAAGTGAGCCCGTCTTTGACCGGAATGAGCGACTTGGCCTTCTCCAAGCCCATGCTCGTGCCGAGGCCGCCGTTGAGTTTGATCACGCAAAGCTGGTCGAAGAGGGACGCCTCGGCCGAGCCGGTGGCCACGTCCGCCATGGCGGGAATGCCCTCCGCCGGCTCGATGGCCGCCTCGGGGATCAAGCCCGCATCGCCCGAAACCGCTTGCCGCCACGCGCGCTCGAAACTGGCGCAAGCCGCGCCCGAGAGGCCCGCCTCCCGCATCTTCCGCACTGCTTCCTCGAGTCCGCGCTCGTCCATGGCGGCGTCAGGCTTTTTTGGTCGTGGCGATGTAAAGCTCGCGCAACTGCTTGAAGTCCACCGCCGAGGGCGACCCGGTCATCAACTCGACACCGCGGTTGTTCTTGGGGAAAGCGATGACATCGCGGATGGAGTCCGCGTGGGCCAGCATCATGACGAGGCGGTCGAGGCCGAGGGCGATACCACCGTGCGGCGGGGTGCCGAAGCGGAAAGCCTTCAACAAATGGCCGAACATGAGGGCCTGTTTGTCGGCGTCGACGCCGAGCACGCCGAACATCTTCGACTGAAGGTCGGCCTCGTGAATACGGATGCTGCCGCCGCCGATTTCCACTCCGTTGAGCACGATATCGTAAGCCTCGGCGCGGACTTCGCCGAATTTTTCCGCGTCGAGCAGGGCGATGTCCTCCGATTTCGGACGGGTGAAGGGATGGTGCACCGCATTCCATTTGCGCTCCTCCTCGCTCCAGGCGAGCAGCGGGAAATCGACCACCCAGAGGAAATCGAGACGCTGCGGATCGTGTTCGATGCCGAGCAATTCCGCGGCGCGCAGGCGCACACGGCCGAGGACTTCGCAGACTGTCTCCCGTTGGTCGGCACCGAAGAGGATAAGGTCGCCCTCTTCGATCCCGAGCCGCTCTTGGAGGGTGGCCTTTTCCGCATCGGTGAAAAATTTGACGATGGGCGATTTCCATTCGCCGTTCTCGCACTTGATGAAGGCCAGCCCCTTGGCCCCGTATTGCTTGGCCATTTCGGTCAGTTCTTCGATCTGGCCCGTGGTGATCTTGGCCAGACCTTTGGCATTGAGCGCGCGGACGACCCCGCCGCCGTCGAGCGCGCCGCGGAAGACTTTGAACTCGGTTCCGGAGAAAATGTCACCGACTTCGACAATGTCCTGCGCCCAACGCGTGTCCGGCTTGTCGCTGCCGAAGCGGTCCATCGCTTCGCGGTGCGTCATGCGCGGAAACGGCGTTTTAATCTCCACGCCCCACGCCTCGCGGAAGACGGAGACGAAGGCTTTTTCGATCAGGGCAAAAATGTCCTCCGCCGTGGCGAAGCTCGTTTCGATGTCGACTTGGGTGAACTCCGGCTGACGGTCGGCCCGCAGATCCTCGTCACGGAAGCAGCGGGCGATCTGGAAATATTTTTCCACCCCGGCGGCCATGAGCAGCTGCTTGTATTGCTGCGGGGCCTGGGGCAAGGCGTAGAAAGTTCCGGGATTCAGCCGGCTCGGCACGAGGAAATCGCGCGCGCCCTCCGGGGTGCTCTTGCTCAAAACCGGGGTCTCGATTTCCCAGAAGCCGTCGCCATCGAGGACATCGCGCAGCGTCTTGGTCACGCGGTGGCGCAGGCGGAGGTTTTGCGCCATGCCCGGACGCCGCAAGTCGAGATAGCGATGGGTCAAACGCAGGTCCTCGTTGGCGATCTGCTCGTCGAGCGGGAACGGGAGGACGTCGGCCTTGTTGAGGATTTTCAGTTCGTCGGCAACCAGCTCGACTTCGCCGGTGGAGAGTTTGGTGTTCTCCGTGCCCTCGAGGCGCTTGGCCACCGTGCCGGAAACCTGGATCACGTCCTCGTCGCGCAGCCCGTGGGCCAGTTCGGCCACGGCTGCTTGTTCTTCCGGACGGAAAACGACCTGGGTCATCCCCTCGCGGTCGCGCAGGTCGACGAAAATCACACCCCCGTGGTCACGGCGCGAGCCGACCCAACCGGCGAGGGTGGCGCGTTGGCCGATGTCCTTGGCACGCAAGGCGCCGCAATGACAGCTGCGAAAATTCATGGCGCGGGAGTCTGGAGATTCGCCGCCCAGTCGGCAAGCGCCTCTTGGGACAGCTCGGTCTCCGTCCGCTCCGCCAGATTCTTCACTTTCAGCTTCGGCCACTCGTCGCCGACCACCAGGGCGACGGATGCCCCGCTGGCATCGGCGTCCTTGAACTGACGCCCGACTTTGTCGGCCTGCAGCGGGTAGTCGACGCGCCGGCCGAGGGCGCGCAGGAGCTGGACCACACCGAGCGCCTCGGCCCGGCGCGATTCATCGGCCACCACGACAAAAACATCGCAGGCCTGCTCGCGTGCGATGTCGGATTCCATCACGGCCCGCGTGGCGGGCAGATCCTCGAGCAAATCGCCGAGCACCACGTCGCCGATGCCGAACCCGATGGCGGGGAGATCAACCTTGCCGTCGCTCAGGTCGGACAACAACCGGTCGAAACGCCCGCCCCCCGCGATGGCGCGCCGGTCCTGACGCCGGTCGAAGACTTCGAAGACCAAGCCGGTATAGTAGGCAAGGCCGCGGACGATGCGCAGATCGAGTTGGCAGAAGCCGTCCAGTCCGCGTGCGGCGAGATTGTCGCGGAGGACCTCGTAAAAGGCGGGGCGCCCGTTCTCGATGAAGTCGCGCACCGTGGCCAGGTCGAGGCCGAGCGGGGCCAGCTTTATCTCCAACTCTTCCGGATTCTCGCGCTCAAGTTTGTCGACGACGGCCAGTGCTTCGCGGGCTTTGGCATCGTCGGTGATTCCCCGGGCGGCGAGAAATTCCATCCACGCACTCCGGTCACTGACCCGCACCACGATGTCCTGCCCGGTCAGCCCGAACGCGCGCATCGTTTCGATGAGCAAAGCGATCATCTCGGCGTCGGCCGCCGGCGAGTCGTCGCCGACCAGGTCGCAGTTCAGCTGGAGGAATTCGCGCAGGCGCCCGCTTTGCTGTTTCTCGTAGCGGAAAAACGGGGCGATGCTGAACCATTTGATCGGCTTGCGGTATTCGCGCGCCTTGGCGATGAGCATCCTGGCCACGGTCGGGGTCATTTCCGGCCGCAAAGCCACCTCGCGCCCGCCTTTGTCGGTGAAGGAAAAGAGCTGTCCGAGGATTTCGCCGCCGCTGTTTTTTTTGCGGTAAAGTTCGAGCGGTTCAAGGGTCGGCCCGTCGTATTCGCGGAAGCCGAAAGAGCGGGCGACGCGGCGCCACGTGCCGGTAATGTAATTCCGGCGCGCGCACTCGTCGGGGGTAAAATCCCGGAAACCTGGCAGGCTTTGCATCGGGGGGGTTTTAACCGCGGATGGCACGGATTGCACGGATGGACTGCCGGGACGAGTTTTCGGTGGTTCAGTTTTCAGTTTTCGGCGAGAAAGAACTCTTGCGGGGCCGTTGGATATTTTTCCCCTCTGAATCACTGAACACTGAAAACTGGACACTTTTTCCATGCTCGAATCGATCGTCTTGCACGACTTCCGCTGCTTCGCACAGGCCGGGTTCCATCCGGCGGCCGGGCTCAATCTGCTCAGTGCACCCAATGCGAGCGGGAAGTCATCCATGCTCGAAGCGATCTGCGTTCTGCTCCGTTTGCAGTCTCCCCGCGCAGGTTCCTTGGGCGAGACCGTGCGGCGCGGCACGGCGGGATTCTCGCTTCGCGGACGGCTCGGTCAGCGCGAGCTGGTCTGTCACTACTCGTCGGCCGAAGGGCGGCGGCTTGTGCTCGACGATGTTGCCCAGCGCAAATCGGACGAATACCTAGCCAACGGGCTGGTTGCTTTCTTTTCCAATGAGGACATCGAACTGGTCCGCGGCACGTCATCGAAGCGCCGACGCTTCCTCGACTTTCTGGGGAGCCAGTGCGATGCGGGCTACCTGAAACATCTCCGGGCCTACGAGCGCGCCCTGCGCTCGCGCAATTTTCTGCTCAAGGAGGGTCCGCATCGCGGACGCGAGTTGGTTGCCTACGACGGGCCGCTCATCGCCGCCGGCAAGTATCTGGCCGATGTGCGCGCCGTTTTGTCCCGTGAACTCGAACCTCTGGTGGCCAAGTTTGTCCGCCAGATTAGTCCGCGGGGCGAGGCGACCGCTGTCCGCCACGAGCGTTCCGGCGGGGTGGACTTGGGCGCCGCGCTGGCGGCCAGCGCGGCGGAGGAGCGGCGCCTGCGGCAGACCGTGGTCGGTCCGCACCGCGATGATGTGGCCCTCGAGTTGGACGGTGCGGCCGCTTCGACTTTCGCCAGCGAGGGCCAGCAACGCACACTCACCCTCGCTTTGCGCCTCGCCCAGGCCGAACTCATCGGCACGCGGCGCGGGTCCCCGCCTGTCTATCTGCTCGATGACATTTTCGGAGAATTGGACACCGAACGGCGACGGCGCTTGCTCGCCGCGCTTCCCGCCGACTCACAACGGATTCTCACCACGACAACATGGCAGTGGCTGGAAGACGGTGGCGAGGCCGCACATTGGACCATCGCGGACGGCGCAATCCGGGCCGGAGCTTGAGGGGTCGCGTCAGCGCGCGCCGCCCAAACCGAGTTCCTGCAGCGCCGCCTTGACCTCCGCCGCGTGGTCGCCGGTTTTCGCCCCCTGGACGATCCACGCGATCTTGCCGTCTCGGACGATGAAGGATTGGCGCTTGGCAAAACCCATCGCGGTCGGCACGCCGAAGGCCTTGGCCACCACGCCGTCGGCATCGGCCAGAAGCATGAAGGGCAGATTGTATTTCTCGGCAAACTTTTTCTGCGCTTCGGCCGTGTCCGCACTGACCCCGATGATCTGCACTCCCTGCCCGGTGAAGTCCGGGAAAGCGTCGCGCAATGAGCAGGCCTGCGCGGTGCAGCCCGGCGTGTCCGCTTTGGGATAAAAATAAACCAGCGTCGGCCCCTTAGCATAGATATCCGCGAGATTGACCGTCGTGCCGTTCTGGTCCGGCGCGGCAACCCTCGGAGCTTCGTCTCCAACCGACAAGGCGCCCGCCGGCGTTTTGAGTCCGAGAAATGAGAGCATGAGGGGAAGGATGGCCAAGGTTCGGTTCATGGGCGAGGAATAAGCGCTCCGGTCCCGCCGCGCAAGCGGCTCTTGCCAAGCGGGGGCGACCTCCGAATCATGCGACCTTCATGGCTGACGAGGAAAAAGACCGCGGCACTTGGCGGCGCCTGCTCGCGCTGGGCTTTTCCGCCCTCGCCGTGCTGGCCGCGCTGATTGCCTGGCGCGGCCCGGACTGGATCGGTCCGGCCACCGCGGAAATGGTCGGCTCGTGGCGGCTGACCGGATTCTCGCCTTGGACGGCGTCAACCCCGGCCGCCGCTTTGGCGGAAATCCCTTATGCCGCCGCCGGACCGCGCGGTTGGCAAAATGCGCACATCATCATCCCCTGGCTGGCCCTGCTTTGCTGGTTGCTCGCGCTCAAACCGCGCGCTTGGCGCGGCCTCGCCCCGCTCATTCCCGCTTTGCTCGCCGTGCTGCTGTCTTCACCAGCCGCCGGCTTGTCGGGCTTCGGCCTTGCCATCCTCGTGTTGTCCGCCTGGCAACTGGCCGCCTCGCGCACCGCTGCAACCAACGTCTTTCTCGCCTTGCCGGCCGTGTCCTGGCTTGCCGTCTGGCTGTCGCCGGGCGCGCTGCCGGCCGTCGGCGCCACCTTGCTGGCCACGGCCGCGCCACAGCCCGCAAGGACGCGATGGAGCCTCGCCGCCTTGTGCCTCCTTGCGGTCCATCTCACTCCGCGTGGAGTCTCCGTTTGGATGGATGCCTGGCTCTTCATCCGCTGGTCCCCGCAAGCCGCTCTGGGCGTTCCCGCGCTCGTGGCCTTGCTGGCCACTCTTGCCGTTTTCGTCCTCGCTGTCCGTGCCGCGCAAAAAAATGGCGGTTGGAGCCGCGTGGCCGCGCCCGCCTTGCTTTTTCTCTGCGCCACCGCCGGACAGAGCGCTTACTGGTGGGCCGGCGCGCTTTGGATGATTCCTTGCTGGCCGGTCGCACGCGAACACGTTCAGCGGTTCGGGTTCCGCGTCCGCTGGTGGATGCAGGCCGCCGCCTTGCTCTTCGTCGCCGCGCTCATGGCGGCCGCCGCAACCGAGGTCCTGCCGCGTTGGTATAACTTGGCCATGACCGAGGCCATGGTGCGACCGACGCTGACCCGCGAGGCGCTCCCCGCGGCAGGTCCGGTTTACATCAATCCGGCAGGCCTTGCTTATGCCCGGCTGAGCGGACCCCTGCCCGAGCGTTCCGCGATCGAGGAAGCTGCTCGTCTCGGACGCGAACCCTCCCTCTGGCGCGCGCAGGACCGGCAAGTGCGTTACCGCGCCGCGTGGTTGCTCGGCGACAAAGCCGATTACGCCCCCCTCGCGCGCCATCTGGGCGAATCGCCGGACTGGCGGCTGGCCGCGGTCGACGCCACCGGCGTGTTGTTTGTCCGTGAACCGCGCGAGGAAGAATTCGCCACCGAACCGGCCAAGGACAAAGCGCGGGCGATGATCGGCGCGGCCAACCGTTCCGGATTTCTTGCCGCGACATCACTCGCCTGCGTTGCCGCCCAGGCCCTCCCCGAGGCCGGCGAGCTTTCCGCGCTCGCCGTCCGGCGGGCGGACCAATCCTCGCAATTCGCCGCGGCGCGCGCGCGCGTTCTCATCTCCCTTGGCCAGCCACGCGAGGCCCTCGCCGAAAGCGAACGCGCCATCATGCTCGAGCCGGATTCAACGGACGCCTGGCAGGTTCGCGCCGAAGCGCTGCTGCATGCCGGCCAGAACAACGAAGCCTACGCCGCCGGAAACCGCGCCATGGAACTCGCCCCGGGCGATGCCGGGGCCATGTGGCTTGCCGCGCGCTGCGCCAATGCGGCGCGCGCTTTCCAAAGCGAGGCGCTCATTCTGGAGCAACTGATCGCGCTGACCGAAGCACGCGGGGGGGATTCCGGATTTTACCAGTTGTATCTCGGACAAAGCTACGCGCGCCAAGGCCTCGCCCGCCCCGCTCTGCGCGCGCTGCAAAAAGCCGCCGAGGCCCCCGGTCTGTCCGGCGAGCAACGACGCGAACTCGAGCAGGAGATCGCGGACCTCCGCGCCAATCCCCAGGCGCTCTGATTTCGGCTTAACGGGCGCCGTCCGGACAGCTACGATGTTCCGGTGAGCAAGAACAAATCCCGACCAGCCGGTTCCCAAGTCCGTCGTTATTCCGCACCCGTCCTCGACGGCCCCGAGCGGGCCCCGAGCCGCGCCATGCTCTACGCGGTCGGTTACCGCGAGACAGATTTTGCCAAACCACAGATCGGCATCGCCTCGACGTGGAGCATGGTCACGCCGTGCAACATGCACATCGACGTGCTGGCCCGCGACGCCGCCGGCGGGGCCAACGCGGCAGGCGGGAAGGCCGTCATTTTCAATACCATCACGATCTCCGACGGCATCTCCATGGGCACCGAAGGCATGAAATACTCCCTTGTCTCCCGCGAAGTCATCGCCGACTCGATCGAAACGGTCATCGGCTGCGAGGGTTTCGACGGATTCGTCGCCATCGGCGGGTGCGACAAAAACATGCCCGGCTGCATGCTCGCCATCGCCCGCCTCGACCGCCCCGCGGTCTTTGTCTACGGCGGAACCATCCTTCCGGGCTGCCTCAACGGCCGCAACCTCGACATCGTCTCGGTCTTCGAAGCGGTCGGACAGCACGCCGCAAAAAAAATCGGCGACAAGGATCTGCAAAAAATCGAATCCTGCGCCATCCCCGGCGCCGGTTCCTGCGGCGGCATGTACACCGCCAACACCATGGCTTCGGCCATCGAAGCCATGGGCATGAGCCTGCCCAACAGCTCGGCTCAAGCCGCCGTCTCCACGCACAAAAAACAGGACGCCCGCGATGCCGGTGCCGCCGTGGTCAACCTCCTCAAGCGGGGCATCCGGCCGTCCGATATCATGACCCGCGAGGCCTTCGAGAACGCCATCACCGTCATCATCGCCCTCGGCGGATCGACCAACGCGGTGCTGCACATGCTCGCCATGGCGCACGCGGCCAACGTCAAGCTCACCATCGACGACTTCACTAAGATCGGCCGCCGCGTCCCGGTCCTCGCCGACCTCAAGCCGAGCGGCAAATACCTCATGTCCGAACTCGTCGCCATCGGCGGCATCGTGCCGATGATGAAAGAACTCGTCTCGGCCGGACTCCTCCACGGTGACTGCCTCACCGTGACCGGGAAGACACTCAAACAAAATCTTGCCCCCTTCAAACCCTACCCCAAAGGACAGCAAATCATCCGCCCGCTCAAAGATCCGGTCAAAAAGGACAGCCACCTCGTCATTCTCTACGGCAACCTCGCTCCCGGCGGCGCCGTGGCCAAGATCACCGGCAAGGAGGGCGAGAAATTCCGCGGCCAGGCCCGCGTCTATGATTCCGAGGAAGCCGCCCTCGCCGCCATCCTCAAAGGCGCGATCAAAAAGGGTGATGTCATCGTCATCCGCTACGAAGGACCAAAGGGCGGCCCCGGCATGCGCGAGATGCTCGGCCCGACTTCCGCCGTGATGGGCAAAGGCCTCGGCAAAGATGTCGCCCTCATCACCGACGGAAGATTCTCCGGCGGCACCCACGGATTTGTCGTCGGCCACATCACACCCGAAGCGTTCGACGGCGGACCTCTCGCCCTGGTCAAAACCGGCGACATCGTCGAGATCGACGCCATCAAGCACCGTCTCACCCTCGACATCTCCGCCGCCGAAATGAAGCGCCGGCGGGCCAAATGGAAAAAACCCGCCCCGCGCTACCGCCGCGGCGTGTTGGCCAAATTCGCGGCGCAGACCACCAGCGCATCGACCGGTGCGGTGACCGACGCCGGGCTCTGATGCTCCGCGCGGTCATCTTCGACTGGGACGGCGTTGTCGTCGACTCGGCCGCCTTTCACGAGCGAAGCTGGGAAATCCTCGCCGCACAGCGCGGACTCCCCTTGCCCGCCGGCCACTTCAAGCGCGGCTTCGGCAAGAAGAACAACGTCATCATCCCCGACCTCGGCTGGGCCGCGGAGGCAGCGGACATCGACACGCTGGCTCGGGAAAAGGAGGAGATTTACCGCAGTCTGGTGCGGGAGCACGGGATCACACCGCTGCCCGGCGTGCGTCGATTGCTCGCCGCTCTGCAGACGGCGGACATCCCCTGCGCCATCGGGTCCTCGACCGAACGGGCCAACCTCGACTGCCTCCTCGACCTCATGGGCCTGCGCGATTTTTTCCGGGTGATCGTCTCCGGCGAGGAAGTCGTCGACGGCAAACCCGCCCCGGACATCTTCCGTCTCGCCGCCGGGCGTCTGGGATGTGCGCCCGCCGACTGCGTGGTCATCGAGGATGCGCTCGTCGGCATCGAAGCCGCCCGGAGCGCCGGCATGCCCGTGCTCGCCGTGGCCACCACGGAACCGGCCGACGCCCTCGGCCGCGCGGACCATATCGCGCCCGATCTCACGGCGGTCGACCCGGCGCTTTTGGCCGCACTGACCGACCGGCAAAAAAGCTGATCCTGCCGCTTGCACCGCGGCCGGATCGGTGGAATCTTTCCGCGTATGGCGAACCAATCCGTTCTTTCGCACCGGCTTCAATTACACCTTCCCTACCACGGCCCCGCCCTGCGCACCATCGCGTGCCTCATCGAGGAAAACCTCGCGTGCCACCCCTCGCCGAACGCCAAACTCGAGGGCCTCGAAGGTGAATGGGGATCGGACATCGCCGAATCCTGGTCCGCCCTCCACGACCTCAAAGCGCAACTCGAAGCAGCCGCCGACCGCGTCGATGCCGCCTGCGAAAGCGCCGACTGCTAGCCTTCCGGCATCGACGCCCCGCCCCTCGTCGGGCAACTTCGCCGCATGTCCGGCGAACTCCTCAAACAGCTCGCCCTGCCCGTCGCCCTCTTCGCCGTCCTCTTCGGCATGGGCCTCAGCCTCGTCCCCGCGGACTTCCGCCGTGTTGTCCTCAAACCCAAAGCCAAAATCCTCGGCCTCGGTTGCCAACTCCTTCTGCTTCCCGCCGTCGCCTTCGTCCTCGCCCTGCTTTTCCGCCTGCCCGGCGAAATCGCCGTCGGGCTCATGATCCTCGCCGCCTGCCCGGGCGGCGCGACATCGAACATCATCACACACCTGGCCAAAGGCGACACCGCTTTGTCCGTCACCCTCACCGCCGTCTCCAGCGTGGTCTGCGTTTTCACCATCCCTTGGATCACCGCACTGTCCATGGACTGGTTCCTCGGCACCGCCGCCGACGTGCGCCTGCCCTTCTGGAAAACCCTCGGGCAACTCACCCTTGTCACCATCCTCCCCATCCTCTGCGGCATGGCCGTGCGCCACGCCCGCCCCGCACTCGCGCACCGGCTCGAGCGTCCGGCCAATATTTTCTCGCTCGTCTTCCTCGCCCTCATCATCGCCGCCGCCGTCTCGCGCGAGAAAGACCTCGCCCATCAGTTCGCCGTGGCCGGACCCGCTGCGATCACCCTCAACCTTGTCATGATGCTCCTCGGCTTCACCGCCGGCCGCCTTGCCGGCCTGCCCCGCCCGCAACGCGTGACCATCGCCATCGAAACCGGCATCCAGAACGGCACCCTCGCCCTCGGCATCACCCTTGGGCTCCTCGAAAGCGCCCGCTTTGCCATGCCCGCGGTGGTCTACTCCCTTTTCATGTTCCTCAGCGGCGCTTTCATGATCGCCCGGTTCGGACGCCGCCCCGCCCACCCGTGAAACTGGCCACTCTCGGCATCCTTCTCGCTACCCCGCTCGCGGGAGCGGAAACAGCACCCGCAAAGTGGCCGCACGCCGTGACCTACCAGGTTTTCGTCCGCTCCTTCGCCGACGGCAACAAAGACGGCATCGGCGACTTTCCCGGGCTCACCGCCAAACTCGACTACCTCGCCGACCTCGGCGTGCAGGCCCTCTGGCTGCTGCCGGTCCATCCCTCGCCGTCCTACCACCAATATGACGTCACCGATTACCGCGCCATCCATCCCGACTACGGCACGATGGAGGATTTCGAGACCTTCCTCGCCGCGGCCAAGAAGCGCGGCATGCGCGTCATCCTCGACCTCGTCGTCAACCACACCTCCCGCGGGCACCCGTGGTTCGAGAGCGCCGCGACCGGACCGGACAACGAATTCTTCGATTATTACGTGTGGAAGAGGCGCGACGAGGTCGGCAGCCTGACCGTCGCGCGAACCGGACCGGACACCGACAACCTCCGGCGATGGAACGAAACCCCCGGCGTCGACGACCACTACTACTACGCTTACTTCACCGGCGGCATGCCCGATCTCAATTTCGACAACCCCGAAGTTCGCCGCGAGATTTATGACATCGGTCGCTTCTGGCTGGAGAAAGGCGTCGACGGCTTCCGCCTTGATGCCGCCAAGCACATTTTCCCCGACGACCGCGTGGCCGACACCGTCGCTTTCTGGGAGGAATTCCGGGCCGAGATGGAAAAAACCAATTCCGACGTCTTTCTCGTCGGCGAAGTGTGGACCGACGGGAACGAAGCAAAGCAATACCTCCCCGGCTTGCGCTCGATCTTCAATTTCGAAATGGCCGGTTCCATCCTCGAGGCCGTGTCCAGCGGCCGCGGCACCGGACTGGCCGCACGCCACGCCGGCCTGCGAAAGCAATACGGCGCCGTCCTTCCGGACTTCATCGACGCCACCTTCCTCTCCAACCACGACCAGAACCGCGTGATGAGCGTGCTCGGCGACGACGGGGACCGCGCCCGTGTTGCCGCCTCGCTCCTCCTCACCCTGCCCGGTTCGCCTTTCATCTACTACGGTGAGGAAATCGGCATGCGCGGGCTCAAGCCCGACCCCTTCATCCGCGAGCCCATGCTCTGGCAAGCAAGCCCCGACCCATGGCGCGCCCGGTCGCGCGAGGTTCGTCACAGCAAGGACCACAAGGTCGAGCCTGTCGCCGTGCAGGCGCAGGACGGGCCATCGCTGCTCAACCATTACAAATCCCTCATCCGCCTGCGCCGGGACATGCCCACCCTCTACGCAGGCGAGCTCGAGCCCTTGGAAGACCTGCACGAACGCCTCGTGGCATTTTTCCGCCGTCACCCGTCCGGCGACGTTCTCGTCGTCCACAACGTTTCCCGCCGCACCACCACAGTCGAACTGCCGCCCGAAGCCGGAGTATTCCGCCTCCCCGTCTGGTCCTCGCAACCCGGAATCGTTCCGGACGCCGGCCGTCTCAAGCTTCCGCCTTTTTCCTCGGTCGTGCTCGGGCCTGACGCTCCGCCTACTGCGGACGATTGATGATTTGCTGGCGTCCGAGCGTCACCGTGCGCGGAGCCGCTTGTCCGGGCGACTGCACCTGCAAAGACACCTGGGTGTTCGGCTCGCCACGGATCATGCCGATCAACTCGCCCATGCGCACACTCCGCGCGTCGACCCACGAGCCGTTCGGTCCGCTCACCGCGAGGATGGCATCGCCCGGCTGCAACTGGCCGCTGGCCCCGGCCGGACTGCCGGGAACCACCGCCTCGAGCACGGGAACGCCTCCGTCCCCGCGGCCCAGACGCGCCCCGATGCCGACGGGCGCCGCGGCCTGGATGCCCTGCTGCGCCGCTTGACGCGACCCTTCGTCCTCCAATCCGGAGGCCCACTGCATGGCCGGCACAGTGTCATTCGCGGCCCACTCCTGGGCAATGGTCCGCGCCGCGCGTGCGCGTCCATCCCGCGATTCAGGTGGCATACTGGCAAAATTTCGCGCAGCCGCGGCCGGATCGGATGAAGCTTCCACTGCGAGAATGCCGGTCAACATGGCATCACGCAGACCCGGGTCTGCGGTCTGCGAAGCCAACTGCCGCGCCGCCTCGGGCGATCGGCCAGCCAAATCCGTGGCCACCCGCTCGGCAAACCGTTGCCTCTCCCGTCCACCAAGGCCATCGGCCAAAGCCAAGGCGGCCGCCGGGTCCGAGGCCGCCATGCTTGTCGCCACGCGCGCCAGCAATTCGGACCGGCGGTTGGCGTCCGTGCTCGACCGCGCCAACTCCGCGGCACGGTCCGGTGTGATCATTCCCTTTTCGAGCAGATGGAGCCCGAGGGCCCCCGATGTGCCAAAACGCCAGATGTCGCCGCTCCGGATCAGCTCCAAGGTACTCACCCCGGACCATTCCTGCAGCAAAGCGAGCATGGCCATATCGCGCATTTCGGCGTCGGGTAACTGCTGCACCTGGGCCAGCGCCACCTCGGGCCCGAGCGCGGCCAACCGGCGCACGACACCGTCAAGATAGGCCTCGCGCCCCCGCCCGTCCCCGACCGCGGCAAGACCGGCCAGCAGATTCCCCTCGCCGGCCAGACGGAGAGACGGTGGAGCCGGTCTCTCCCGACCGGGCCGCGGACCGTCAAACGTATCCGCGTCATCTATGGCCGGCTCAGCCGAAGCTGTCGCGACCGATTCCGTCGCACGACCTTGCGCCACGCCCGCCACCGGCTCTGCCCCGAAGTAAGCCAGACTACCGAAGAGCAGAACCGCCGCCAGGCTGAGAAAAACAATGATCGCTGCTCCGGGGTTCATGCGACCCTACATAAGTGGCCGCTCCGGGCCGGGGATCAAGAGATACTTGCCGGGCAGCCCCCGCGCCGGGGCGGTCAGACGGCCGCCGTCGCCGTGACCAGCACGTAGCCCGCCGGCGCGTCCGCGCGACGCACAACCAACTCCTGCGCCCCAACCCTGCCGCACGCCGTCTCGGATTCCATGATCGCCGGGTCGATGCAGGTCAGGGCCAGACCCCGCGCCAGACCCGTCCCGGCGCACTTCATCGCCGCCTCGCGGGCCGCCCAGAGCAGAAAGAAGGCCTCCTTCTGCTCCGTCGCGGGCCGCGATCTCCAGGCCGCGGATTCATCGGGGTGGAAATAGCGCGCGGCCAAAGCTGTCATGGTGCGCACCGGACGGATTTCTTCCAGATCAACCCCCACCGCGCCCCGCCCGGTGACCAAGGCCACGTGGTCTCCCGCGTGCGAAAGATTGAAGTCGATGCCAAGGCTGGACCGCAACCGCGGCTTCTCTCCAGGCTCTTCGATGAATGCCAACTCCGCGGGGTCGCGTCGGAGCAAACCGGCCAGAACCTTGCGCCGCAACCCGCGGGAGACCACGAACCGCGCCCGCAACACCGGATGTTCCATGGCCGAGGCGCGCGATGCTTCCTCCGCACTCAGCCAGGGCTCCCATGACGGAGCCCCCGACAACGCCACCACGTCGAGCTGGCAAGCGGGCACTTTCACCGGCCCGCGGAGACAGCCAGCCACTCCGGATGTTCGCGGGCATGGCGCGCGATCTCCGCGCAAATTTCGTTCACACCGTGGCGCGGTTTCCAGTCCCACACCGACTCCGCCCGCGTGGCATCAAGCACGACCCAGGGAAGATCGAAAGGACGCGGCGCGAGATCGACCGCCACCTCGTGCGGACCGAATTCCGCGGCGCACCAGTCCGACAGCTGGCGCAGGGACAGGGCCGAATCCGCGCCGCCGCCCACGTTGAAGACCCTCTCCTTCCCCCCGTGTCCCGCCTCCATCTGTTTGAGCAGCAACCCGAGGAGATCGCGCGGATGCAAACAGTCCCGCACTTGGTGCCCCGTCCCGCCGAAGCCGATGTATTTGAGCGGCGCCCGCCGCGCCCAGCTGTGGATCCAGTAGCTGAAGATGCCCTGGTCCGGTTTGCCGAACTGGCCCGCGCCGGCCATGACCCCGCAGCGGTTCACCCACACCGGGAAACCGAAAGCCGCGGCGTATTCCAGCGCCAACTGCTCGCTGGCCAGCTTGCTCGCCCCGTAAAGACTGACCGGCGCCGTGGTGGAAAATTCTTCGGTCAGGCCCCGCGGACCGCACGCCGTGCCCGTTCCGCGCAGCACAAACCTTCCGTTCTCCGCCTCGACCGGAAGCGCGCACAAAGCCGGGATCGAATACACCCGGCTCGTGCTCAAAAGAATCATTCCCGCGGCCTCACGCTTGCACACCTCGAGCAAATTGACCGTGCCCCACAGATTGTGCTCCAGCAATTCCCGGCTGCTTGTCTTGCCGTCGACCCCCGCCAGCACACTCGGATTGGCCGCCGCATCGATCAGCCAATCCACCCCGCGCACGTGCTCCAAGTCGGACTCCCGCCGCACGTCCCCGGGCCGGAAATCGACCCCGGCGGACTCGACCCTTGCCCGGTTCAACTCACTCCCCGGGCGGCTGAAATTGTCGCAGCCCGATACCGCGTGACCCCGCTCGCGCAAACCCAAGGCCAGTTCGGACCCGACAAATCCGCAAACGCCGCTGATGAAAACGCGCATGCAGACCACTCTACAGGAACAACAGGAAGCCTGTCACCGCCCAAGGCGGGGCCGGGCTGGCGGGAAAAAACCGGCTATGACACGCAGGGGAATTGCCGGAACCGCGCCCGTCGAGTCCCATGGGCCCCGTGCCACTCCCACCCGCCTCACCTCGCCTGATCGACCGGCGTAGCTTCGGTGTATTCCACGGTTTCGCGGACCACCAAACCGCTCTGCATGGCCCGCTCGAGCACGAGACTCATGTAACGGTGGCGCGTCATGCCCGACTGCTCGGCCAAGGCATCAAGCCTTTTGACTTCTTTCGGGGTCAGGCGGACGGTGACCGGCCGGGCTGGGTGGATTTTCGTCATGATGGCAAGGTGGCTGGTGAGGATTGTAAGATAATGCCGATGCCTTCGTGTTCAATAAGTTTATGATTGCCTGCATATTATGAACGTAATACATAGCGAACGATGAGCAACCTCCACGAAGCGGGCAGCGCGTCCGAAGAACTCGTCCTCGACAACCTTGCCTCCGAACTTCAAGAGGCCCTCGACGCTTCCGCCAGCCAGAACGGTCGCAGCCTCCATGAGGAAGCCGAGCATATCATCCGCTCCCACCTCAACGGCGGTGACGCGCCACCGCCGGGAACCTGATCCGCCCCGCGATCAGGCCATCAGTCTCCGGACCACGGCGGACTCCGCGGAAAGTCTGGCCGGGTCATCCCCCGGAACAAATTCGAGCAAACTGTCCGGATGACGGCCGGCCGCCTGCATCGTGGCAAACCAACGCCGCCACGGCGTTTCCCCCTCGGACAGCGGACGACGGTCGATCGGGTCTCCCGGCAACCAGTGGAAAACATGGACGTGCGCGAGGCGCGGCAGGACGACCCGCAGGCTGCGGTCTTGCTGCTCCGCATCCAACGACACCAGCGGTTGCCACAGGCTGTCGATGTTCGGGTGCGGCAGGGCCGCGAGCAACTTGGCCGCGGCTTCGGCATTGTCGTTCAAGGTCCCGTCGTGGAATTCGAAAGCGAGGCGCACACCCTGCTTCGCCGCCCGGTCGGCCACCCGGTTTGCCTCGTCGCAGACCCGCGCGAAATAGGCCTTGTCCGCCGCACCGGACCCGCGGGTCCCGGCCCAGACGCGGATCGACGGCGCCCCCACCGCCGCGGCGGTGGCCAAGACGTCGGCAAAGCCGGGCTTGCCGTCTTCCCCCTCGTGGCCCACGCGGTAGTAGGACCCGTAGCAAACCGTCTCCAGCCCCGCTTCGCGCGTGAGCTCCGCGATTTCGCGGGCCCGCTTGGTGTCGCCGGCCGGCACGTGCACGTCTCCACCCCACTCGAGCACTTGCAACCCGGCCCCCCGGGCCAACTCGAGGATTTCTTCCGGCGACAGCTGGCGAAAAGTCACCGTGACCAGCCCGGCGCGACCTTCCTTCCTCATCGGCTTCACGGGCTGCGGCGCACTGCCAATTGGCGCGCGGCGCGGGCGTTCGATTCGATGGCCGGCCAGTCGCGGGCCTTGATGGCCTCGCGCGGCGCGATCCATGAACCGCCGATGGCCGCGATGAGCGGATCGGCAAGATAACCGGCCGCATTGAGCGCGGTCAGACCGCCCAATGGGATGTAGCGCAGACCGAGGTGCGCGTAGGGCGCGGCCATGGCGCGCAAGTAAGGCAGACCGCCGAGTTGCTCGGCGGGGAAAAATTTCAGCAGCTGTGCGCCATGCTCCAGCGCCGTCTCGATATCGCTCGGCGTGGCGATGCCCGGACCGAAAGAAAAGCCCGCCTCGCGCGCCGAAGCCAGCAGCCGCGGATTGCAACCGGGCGAAACACCGAAGGCCGCCCCGGCCTCCCGCGCGGCCTGAAGCTGCTCGAGCGTCAAAATCGTGCCGATCCCCGCGGTCATCCCCGGCACATCGCGCCGGATGGCCCGCAGCGCGTCGAGCGCGGCGGGCGTGCGCAGGGTCAACTCCATCACTTCGATTCCACCAGCGAGCAAAGCCCGGGCCAAAGGAGTGGCATCGTTGGCGTCGTCGACAACCAGCACCGCAACGACCCCGGCAGCAGCAATTTTGTCGGCCAAAGTCTGATTGAAAAGCGGCTGGCTCATGGTGGTTCAACGTTCGACGCGCGCCCCGCCGCCGCCCGCGAGCTTCTTCACTTCGGCCAGTGACACCATCGAGGTGTCGCCGGGTGTGGTCATGGCCAGCGCACCGTGCGCCGCTCCGTAATCGACCGCGGTCTGCGGATCGGCCCCGGAGAGAAAACCATAGATCAAACCGGAGGCGAAACTGTCCCCGCCGCCCACGCGGTCCATGATCTCGAGAGCCGGACGGTGTTTCGCTTCGTAAAATTTGCCGCCCGCCCAGCAAATTGCGCCCCAGTCGTTGACCGTGGCACTGCGCACCGCGCGCAGCGTCGTGGCCACCGCTGTGAAATTCGGATACTCCGCGACGGCCCGCGTGATCATTTTCTTGAAGCTATCGACCTCGAGGTTCGTCAGATTGTCGTCGGCACCTTCGACCTCGAGTCCGAGGCACGCGGTGAAATCCTCCTCGTTGCCGATCATCACATCGACATGGCGGGCGACGCGGCGGTTGACCTCGCGGGCTTTGTCCTGTCCGCCGATCGATTTCCAGAGCGATGGACGGTAATTGAGATCGTACGACACCACCACGCCGTGCTCGCGCGCTTTGGCCGTTGCCTCGACCACCAGTTCGGCGGTGGTCTCGCTCAAGGCCGCGAAGATCCCGCCGGTGTGGAACCAGCGCGTGCCGAGACGGCCGAAAATCTCGTCCCAGTCGAAATCGCCGGGCTTGAGTTGCGACGCGGCGGCGAGTCCGCGGTCGGACACGCCGACCGCCCCGCGCACGCCGAAACCGCGCTCGGTGAAATTCAGCCCGTTGCGCACCGTGCGGCCGATGCCGTCATAGGGCACCCACTTGACCAGTGACAAGTCGACCCCGCCCTGCAGGATGAAATCCTCGAGCAAACGCCCGATGTCATTGTCGGCGAAGGCGGAGACGAGAGCGGTGCGCTGGCCGAAGCAGCGACGCAATCCGCGCGCCACATTGTATTCCCCCCCACCCTCCCACGCGCGGAACTGCCGGGCCGTGCGGATGCGGCCCTCGCCCGGATCGAGACGGAGCATGACCTCGCCGAGGGAGATCTCGTCGAAGCGGACCCCGGCAGCCGGACGCAGATCGAACAAACTCACGTCGGGAGGTTCCTACTTCAGCGCGGGAACATCAAGCCAGCGGCGCTCGGACCAGGATTGCAAACCGAGTTCGGCCAACTGCACGCCCTTGGCCCCCTCGCGCAGCGACCACGGGAACGGCTCGTCTTTGACCACGTGGCGCAGGAAAAGCTCCCACTCCACTTTGAAAGCATTGTCGAAAACATCGTTGGTCGGTTGGGTGATCCAGCCGTCCTTGTAGTCGACGGGGCTGTCCATGTCCGGATTCCACACGCAGCGCGGCGTGGCCGAAGCGTGCTGCACCGTGCAATTGCGCAGGCCGGCCACTGCCGAACCTTCCGTCCCGTCGACCTGCAGCGTGAGCAGGTCGTCGCGCTTCACGCGCACACTCCAAGACGAATTGAAGTGGCAGATGACACCGTTGGTCAATTCGAACGTGGCATAAGCCGAATCGTCCGCCGTGCACTGGTAGGGCTTGCCTCTCTCGTCCCAACGCCGCGGGATGTGCGTGGCCCCGAGACAGCTGAGCGACTTGATCTCCCCGAAGAGATTCTGGATGACGTATTGCCAGTGGCACAGCATGTCGACGATGATGCCGCCGTCGTCTTCCTTGCGGTAGTTCCACGACGGACGCTGCAACTTCTCGTGCTCGCCGGTAAAAACCCAGTAGCCGAACTCTCCGCGCACGGAGAGGATCCGGCCGAAGAAGCCGGTGTCGACGAGGTATTTCAGCTTGAGCAGCCCCGGGAGCCAGAGCTTGTCCTGCACCACGCCGTTTTTGAGCCCGGCCTCCTCGACCTCCCGCGCCAAGGCGAGGGCTTCCGCCGAGGTGGTGGCGGTCGGCTTCTCGCAATAAATGTGCTTCCCGGCGGCGATCGCCTTGCGCACGCCGACCGGACGCTGACCGGTCAGCGTGGCGTCGAAATAAATGATGTTGTGCTTGTCCTTGAGCGCCGCATCGAGATCCGTCGTGTAGCGCTTGACGCCCGTGCGCGCGGCCAACGCGGCGAGCTTGGCTTCGCTCCGCCCGACCAGGATCGGATCGGGCATGATGACTTCGTCGTCGCTGATTTTCACGCCGCCCTGGTCGATGATGGCCTTGATCGAACGGATCAGGTGCTGGTTGGTCCCCATGCGCCCGGTCACGCCGTTCATGATGATTCCCACGCTGTGTGTTTTCATAAGTTTTAATTTTGTAGGTCTTAAGCGAAGAGCTGGAGCGAAGTTTGCATTTCTTAAAACTTACAAACTTAATTCTTTAAACTTTCCGGCTTAACCGTGCATTGCGGCTGCGCCCCCTCGGGCAGCGCTGGCACGTCAACACCGGCGACCGGCAAAGTCCCGGCCAGCTCCTGCTTCCAGTGCGCCACGTCGCCGGCCGGACCGTAGACATAGATCATGCGCATCGGGGTGGAGCCGGTGTTGGTCAGTTGATGGAAAATACCCGACGGAATGTAAGCGGCTTGACCGGCTTTGATCGCGCGACGCTCTTCGCCGAGGCACATCTCCCCCTCGCCTTCGACGATGAAATAAATCTCCTCCTGATCCTGGTTATGCCAAGGGACCTGCCCGCCGTTCGGCTCGAGCGTGACATGGCCCATGGCGAAGTTGGTCGCCTGGATCGGGGACATCCCCCCGACGAGGTTCTGCGTGCGGCGCCGCGCGGGATACGTGCGGCCTTCGATCTTGGCGAGGTCGGCGATGATCATGAATAGAAGGTCAGATAAGGTCCGCTGCCGGAAAGACGCAGGAGATACAGGGCCAGTTCACGCGCGTGGTAATCGCCCCACATCGCCGCCTCGCCGCACGGCACCTTGCGTCCGGATGGAATGTGATCCCATCCGTTCGGACGGTGGTAAACCGTGTGCAAGAGCAATCCCTCGTGGTGGGGATCGCTGCTCAGGTAAGGCTCGGCGAAAAGTGTCCTGGCTGTGGTGAGACCCGCCGCCGTGTATTTACGACCGGATTCCGCATCGCCGTGGGTTTCCAGCCAACGCCCGAGACGCAAGAGACCCTGCGCGGAAATGGCCGCGGCGGAACTGTCAACCGGTTCGTACTCGTTGAACGGCTCGGCCGGACGATCGAGGTAATTCCCCATCCCGGCCAAGCCCGGCGCACCCGTGTCCCAGTAAGGAATACCGTCGGTCGGCGTGTGTTCCAGGTAGAAATCGGCCGCCGCTTTGGCCGTCTCGAGGAAACGCGCCAGGACGGCGTCTTTGCCGCCGTAAAGTGCGAATTCCTCCGCCGGCAGAGTCTCGAGAAATTCGAGTTGCTCGGGGTAGCCGCACAGCACCCACGCATGCCCGCGCGTCCACGTGGTGAAAGGCGAGTAGCCCTGCTGCGAACTCGGACACCGATAGTTGCCGTCATTGGTGTTGAACACCGACTCATGCACCACACGCCCCCGGACGTCGTAGATGTCGCGCTCTTTGCCGAAATACACATTGTAGCGCGAAGTAGTGTCCGCGTGCTGGATGATGCGTCCGAGCAACGACACGGCCTTGTCATTCTCCCCCATCAACCGGTGACCGAGCAAATGCGCCACGGCCAAAGCGCGCATGGTGCGGATCGTATCGGAAAACAGGGAATGCGGTCCGTTGAAGGAATAAACATACCCGAGTTCCGGCGTGAGCTGCGTCCAGCGCGCCGCCTGCACCGCGCCGCTGGCCTTGAGCGCGAGATCGTAGAAATGACCCTCCCAGGCATCCGCCGGCAAGCGCCCCTCGCGGAGCAGACGCCTCAGGTTGCCGTAGGTGCTCACATTGTTGAACCCGTGGTCGTGCACGCCGATGTGCGTGACGTGCGGGGCCATCAACTTGAGCGTCCCCTCCCGCCCGATGCGCAGCATCTCCTCGTCGCCGGTGGCGTCGAACTGCAGAATGGCCGCGCCGAACTGGAAACCCTGCGTCCACTCCGTCCAACCGCGCGAGGTATAGCGCCCGTCGATCGTGAAAACCGGGGTGCCGTCCGCGTCTTTCCACCGCTCCTGTAGCGCGCGGATCTTCGGGGCGGACGCGGCGAAGACATCGCGGGCAGGTTTTTCCAGGCTCTGCGCCGTGAGGGTCGGGTCGATCTTGATCATAGAAAACTTCCGGTATCAGAGGCGCCGCAGTTGGAATCCGCCATCCACGTCGATCACGCTCCCCGTGCTGAAGGGGAAGTCGCCGCGGCACAGCGCGGCCACGGACAATCCGACATCCTCCGGCGTGCCCCAGCGCTGCTGCGGGACCAGGCCCTCGGCGATCAGCTTGTCGTATTTGCCGGTCACCCCCGCGGTCATGTCGGTCTTCATGATCCCCGGGCGCACCTCGTAGACTTGCACGCCTTCGGAGGCGAGGCGGACGGACCACAATTGCGCAGCCATGGCGAGGCCGGCCTTGGCGATGCAGTATTCGCCGCGGTTCACCGAGGCGGTGTGGACGGAAATCGAGGTGACGAAAACAAGTTTGTATCCCCCGGGGAGCAGCGACTGGCCGGGATGGGCCAGCCACCACCGGGCCGCGAGCTGGCTGAGGAAATACGGGCCGCGCAAGTTGACCGCGATGACCTCGTCGAAATTTTCTTCATCCGCCTCCGTGATATCGGCCCGCACCTTCGGAGCGATGCCCGCATTGTTGACCAGTCCGTCGAGACGGCCGAACTCGCCGAGCACCGCGTCGATCATGGCCCGACGCTCGGTCGCCGATGACAATTGGGCGGACACGGGAAAGAATCTCTGGTCCGCCTCCCGCGCGGCCCCGCGGCAAAGCTCAACCGCTTCATCGGCCGCCGCGCGGTTGCTCGCGTAGTGGACCGCGACATCGTAACCCTCCTTGGCCAGGGAGATCGCGACCCCGCGGCCGAGGCCGCGGCTCGCGCCGGTGACGAGGATAACAGGTCGTGGCATAATCAGACCCTGCGCCGAAAACTCGACCGGAGCCATGGGCGAAAACGCTTTATTCCGCACAAAAACGACTTTATTTATTGTGCTGATGCCGAAAGCTCTGTCCGCCCCCGTGGCGCCCATTGTCCTGCGCCGCCTCCGGTTGCGCTGCGGGGACTGGTCGGTGCGCGCCCTGCGGGTCAACCGCCATCTGCAACCTTTCGAGCGTTACGCGCCGCACCGGCACCCGCACGGCCAACTGCTGCTCTACCTGCGCGGCCGCGGCGAGCAGCGCGTCGGACGGCAACGCTACCCCGCCGGGCCCGGCACGGTCTTTTTCATCCCGCCCGGACGGATCCATGAATTCCGCGAGCAGGCACCGCGCCGCGCCATCTGCCTGGTGGCCGACCTCGGCGGCGCCGCGCCGAAGCGCAGCGGCTTCCGCCGCGGACACCTCTCCGCCGAGTCCCTCGCCTCCGTGCGGCAGCAGGTCGCGGCCTTGTCTGCGGAGAACGGCCGCCATCTCGACCTGACCGCCGGCGGGGCCGCCCTGCTTATCCTCGACGCCTGCCGCCGCGCTTGCGCCGGCGAATCATCCGGCCCGCGAGCCGGTTCGGCCATCCTCGGCCGGCTGCAACGGGCATGGCGGAGCAGTGAGGACGGACATTGGCCGCGACCGGGTGAGCTGGCGCGGCGCACCGGTCTGCAAAAGGACTATCTCAACCGCCTGGTGCGGCGCGCCTGCGGCTTGACCCTCGGGCAATGGCGCGACCGCGAACTGCTCCGCGTCGCGGAAAATGAACTCAAACGCGGCGTTCGCGTCGGTGCGGTTTCCGCGTCCCTCGGCTTCAGCGACCCGAGCTACTTCGCCCGCTGGTTCCGCAAACAGACCGGCCTGCCGCCCTCGCACTGGTCTCCCTCCTGATATCCCCGATGCCGGATGTTTCTTCCCCGTGGGTCTGGGCGCTGGCCCTGACCGCCGCCTTCTGCGTTGGCCTGTCCAAGACCGGATTCGGCGGGCTCGGCATCGTCGCCGTCTCCCTCTTCGCCCAACTGTATCCGGCCAAGGAATCAACCGGCGCACTGCTCCCGCTGCTGATCTTCGCGGACCTTATCGCCGTGTGGTTCTACCGAAGCCATGCCAACTGGCCGGACCTGGCCAAGCTCCTGCCCGCCACCCTCGCCGGCATCGTCTGCGGGTGGTGGCTCATGCCGCGGATCCCGGACCACGCTTTCATCGTGCTGCTCGGATGGGTCATTCTCGGACTGACGGTCCTGGCCACCGCGCAACGCCTCCGGCCCTCAATGATGAGCCGCATCGACCATCACCCTTGGCTCGGTCTCGTCGCCGGTTGGGCCACGGGCGTGACCACCATGCTGGCCAACGCGGCCGGGGCCATTGCCGCGTTCTATTTCCTCGCCCGGCGGATGGACAAAATGACTTTCGTGGGCACCGCGGCCTGGTTTTTCCTCATCATCAACGTGGCCAAAATCCCTTTCAGCGTGCACCTCGGCCTGCTCACAGCCTCCTCGCTCCGCTTCGACGCCCTGCTCCTCCCGGTTGTACTCGCCGGCGCCGTGGCGGGTCGCCTTATCCTGCGCCGCGTTCCGCAACGCGTCTTCGAATGGGTCACCATCGCCCTGGCCGGTGCGGCGGCGCTGCGGCTCGTTCTCGCCTCTTGACGGGAAAAAGCGGGACGGGGAATTAGACGTGGCGTCACTCTCCCCGACCGGCTACCACAAATCCGTGCCCCGGCCCCGCCTCATCGCCATCGCCCTGCTTCTGCTCGTCTCCGCCGCAACGGCGTCGACCGCGCCCCCGATGACGGAACTCCTCACGCCGCCCCCCTCCGACGGACCCTTTGTCGTCCAGACCGGCTTCCAGTTGCTCGACATCAACACGATCGACGACCAGAGCGAGACCTTCTCGTTCACCGGCATCTTGTCCGTGCAATGGAAAGACGAGCGCCAAGCATTCGACCCGGCGGCCGAGGGTGTTCCGGAAAAATTTTACCAGGGCAATTTCCAATTCAACGAGATCGCGACCTCTTGGTATCCGGAAATCTCCCTGCTCAACACCTCCGGCCCGTTCGAGAAAGGCGAGCCGCTCCTCCGCATCCGGCCCGACGGCACCAGCATTCTGGTCACGCCGGTCAGCGCCACAGCGAAGTCCGGACTGCACCTCCGCCGCTATCCCTTCGACCGCCAGACTCTCCGGGCTGTCTTTGCCATGCCGGGCTACACGGATTCCGAGGTAGTCATGCAAACCCTGCCGCTGCCGTCTCTCGCTCCCTCGGAAATCCGCGTCCCGCAGTGGGTGCTGACCCGGACGCACGCCCTGACCGAGACCGTGCTTCCGACCGCTCCCGGCCTGCCGGGACGCACCTCGGTCTTCGTTTTCGAAACAGAGGTCAAACGGCAGGGCGCTTTTGTCATGCGTTTGGTCATCGGTCCCCTCCTCCTCGTCGTCATCCTGTCCTGGTCGGTCTTCTGGATGGATCGCGCCTCGGTCGGCGACCGGATGAGCGTGTCCTTCGTCGGCTTGCTTACCGCCGTCGCCTACCAGATCGTCCTCGGCGACATCCTCCCGCACATTTCCTACCTCACCGCGGTCAACGTCTTCGTCAATATCAGCTTCATGACGATGTGCGCCAGTATCGTGGTGAATCTGTTCGTCGGCGAATTCAACCGCGAGGGCCGGGCCGCCGAGGCCGATGCGCTGGATAACCGGTGCAAGAGAATCTTCCCCATCGTCTATTTTTCGCTCATCGTGGTGACCATCCTGATTTTCACCCTCAAATTCTGAGCTCCCCGGCCTGCCGCCCCGGGGAGGTCAATCCTCCGCGCTCCGCCAGAACATCGACTTCAGCGGATGCTCGTCGAGCACATTGCCCTCGAGACCCCTGAGCTTGTTTCCATCGTAAAGCTGGATGCCGACATAAAAATAAAGCGGACAAACCGGCATCTGCTCGCAGACTAGAAGCTTCTCCGCCCTGCGCAGGATTTCATGCCGCTTGGCCGCATCGGTCTCCGCCGCAGCCTCGGCTATCAGGCCGTCGTAACGCGGATCGCTCCATCCCGTGCGGTTGTTCCCGCCACCGGTGACAAACATGTCGAGAAAGGTGTTGGGATCCGGATAATCCCCCACCCAACTGGAGCGCGCAATGTCATAATCGAGACGGCTCATCGAGTTGAGATACACCTTCCACTCCTGCCGCAGGAGTTGCACGTTCACGCCCAGCAACTGCCGCCACATGCTCTGCAGTTCCACCGCGATGGCTTCGTTCAGTTCGCCCTCGCTGTAAAGGTAGTTGACCATGGGAAAGCCCTCGCCCTCCGGAAACCCCGCTTCGGCCAGCAGGCGCCGCGCCTCTTCGATATTGCGTCCGCCACACTCGCCGAACGGCACATAGCCGCCCGCGCCCGGCGGCACGAAGCTGTCCGCCGGCAATTCCCCCGCCCGCGTGATGCGGTCGACGATGGACTGCTTGTCGATGACCAGACTGAACGCCCGCCGCACCCGCTCGTCCGTGAACGGCCCTTTCTCGCAATTATAGCGCAGGAAATAGGTGCCGAGAAACGGGGCCGCATGAAAATCGTCCCGCTTCTTGATCTCGCCGAGCAAGGCCGGCGGCACCAGACCCTTGTCCATCATCAGGTCGGCCTGGCCGCTCGCGTAGAGGTTGAAGGCCGTGTTGGCCTTGCTCACCGGAATGACATCGATGGTTTCCATCGCGACCTTGTCCGCATTCCAATAGCGGGGATTTTTCCGCAGCCGGATGCGGTCGTTGAGACGCCACGATTCGAGCACGTAGGCACCATTGCTCACCAGGTTGCCGGGCTTGATCCAATTGTCCCCGTGCCTGGCGATCGCGTGGAGCGGCACCGGCAACAGCGTGACGAACGAGCAGAGATCCAAAAAGAACGGCGTGGGATTTTCCAATTCGACCCGCAGCGTGCGGGCATCGGGCGCGGTCACTCCGACCCCTGCGAAGTCGGTCATTCCGCCCTCGTTGAACGCCTTGGCATTTTTGACGTAATGCAACTGGTACGCGTATTCCGATGCCGTGGCCGGATCGAGGGTCCGCCGCCACGACTCGACAAAATCCCGCGCGGTCAGCGGCGTTCCGTCACTCCAGACAAGCCCTTCGCGCAGCGTGAAGGTGTAGACCCGGCCGTCCGCGGAAACCTCCCAGTGCTCGGCCATCCCCGGCTGCGGCTTCCCCCTCTGGTCGAAGGTCAGCAAGCCCTCGAACAACGCATTGGCCACCCGGCCCTCCGGTTGGCCCGTGATCAAGGCCGGGTCGAGCGTTTCGGGTTCCGCGCCGTTGAGAAAAACCAGATCGGCCCGCGGCTGCGGCGAGCAACCGCTGCAGAGCAGGAACGCGAACAAAAGCAGAAAAGGCACCCGTCATTGATGGCCCGATCGTCGCTTGCTGACAACCCCCCGATTGATCCCCTATGCTGACCCGATGCCGTCCGACGCTGTCCGCTTCACCGGACTGACCGCCTTTCTCAGCATTGCCTTGGCGCTGGCCGCTTATTTTTTCGCCCTCGGCAGCGATCACGCGGCGACCAATGGCGACGAGTTGCTCTACGCGCAAATCACGCGCCTGACCGCGGAGAACGGCCACTGGCTGCCGTTGCAAAGCGAGGTGGAACGCCACCGCAACACCAAGCCGCCGGCCCTTTTCTGGCAGGGCATTGTTTCCACCGGCTGGGCGGACCACTACAAGCTGTGGCGTTTGCGCTATCCGAGCGTGCTTTACACCCTAGCTTTGGCCGGTCTGGTCTTCTTGACCGGACGAAAACTCGGCGGCACCGCCTCGACCGGCCTGCTCGCGGCTCTGGTCTACCTGGCATTCTTCGGCACTTACCGCTACGGGCGCGTCTTCCTCACTTCCGCTCCGGAAACCTTCTGGCTCTTCCTGCCCTTCTGCCTCCTTCTACTGCGCCGCAGGCCCGTTGCCCCGATCGGCTGGGCCTGGGCCGCCGCTTTCGGGCTGATGTTCGGACTGGCCATGCTCTACAAGTCCTTCGCCCTCGCGGTTCCGGCCGCCGCGGGGCTGGCTTGGTGGACGCTCGACGCGCGCGGCTACCGGGTGGGAACGTGGCTGAAACACGACGCGCCGCAAATCGTGCTGGCCGGACTTCTCTCGCTCGGGGTTTTCAGCCTCTGGTATTTCCTCGATCCGCAGCGCCACCTCATCATCGCCGACTTCGTCCTCGACGAGAACGTCGGCAAGTTCGACACGGAGGGCGAAAACTATTTCGCCAATCTGCTGTGGGGAGGGTCGAGCATCTGGCGCAATGTTGTTTCCTATCCGATCAACGCCGGGCTGCTCGCTCCTGCGGTCATCGCGGTCTTCGTCCTCGGCTTCTTGCGCCGCAAGGAACAGACCGGGAGCGAGAAACTTCTCTGGTTCTGGCTCATCACCCTCTTCGCGGTCTTCTCCCTGCCGAACCAACGCGACGAGCGTTACCTCCTCCCGGGCATGCCGGCCCTCGCCGTTCTCTGCGCGCTTTACTGGCCGCGGATTCCGCTTTGGTTGCTCGGCCTCGGCTTGCTCGCGGTCGGCGTCATTGCCTTCGGCATGGGCTGGGGCGCGCTCCTCCTGACCCGCGACCTCGCCGCCGGCCCGCTCTATCCGTGGTATTTCTGGGCCTTCCTCGCCGGCCTGATCGCCTTTGTTGTCACCATTCTCTTCCGCCGTGCCCCGATCCGGTCGGCCGTGGTGCCTGCCATCCTGCTGCTTTACCTGGCTTTCGGGCTGTTTCTTATTCCTTTCGATGGCCCCCGCGGCGCCTTTGATCGCACGGCGCAGGACTTCGCACGCGGCAAAGCGTTCCCGGCCCCGGTCAACTTCGGTGCGCGCGAAGAGATCTACCGCTTCCTCCTCCCGGGCTCGAATCCCCGGCCTTACAAGATCAAGAACACGCCGAGCCTCGACGAACTTCGCGCAAACAACGGCCTGTTCATCGTCACGGTGCCGCTGGGCGACCGGACGGTCGAAGCGGATTCGCGCCTGCGGGTCGTCGGGTCACGCCTGCAACTCATCGACCGGTTCAACAACGCCGAAACGGTGGACATGCTGCGCGGGAATGTTTCGCGGAATATCTTCAAGGAAGATTTGCTCGTGGAAGTGAAGCCATGAGCATAAGGGAATCGGTCCTTCCGCGCTGGCTCGGGGTGCTGGCCCTCGGCTTCGCCGCTTTTGTCTACCTGCACAACACCGGGAGCGAACACGCGGCGACCAACCCGGACGAGTATCTTTACCTGCAGATCGCGCGATTGACCGTAGAGACCGGACAATGGCTGCCCTTGCAGGCGGCCAAGACGGAGCACCGCAACACCAAGCCACCGGGGCTTTTCTGGCAGGGAATGGCTTCGAGCAATTTCGGGAAAAGCTGGGAACTGTGGCGGTTGCGCCTGCCCAACGCACTTTTTTCCATCGCCACCGCGGCCATGGCCTTCCTGCTGGCCCGCCGGATCGCGGGGACGTTTTCCGCGGGTGTGGTCGCGGCGCTGGCCTACCTCGCTTTCCTCGGCGTCTACCGGCACGGCCGGGTCTTCCTGACCAGCGCACCGGAAACCTTCTGGCTGTTCCTCCCGTTTTTCATCCTCCTCATGCGGCCGCGCGCTGGTCTCGGTTGGGGGACGGTGCTGGCCTTCGGGTTCATGCTCGGCGCCGGGCTGCTTTACAAATCCTTCGCCATGATCATCCCGTCCGCCGGTGCCCTCGCCTGGTGGACTCTTGACCAGCGCGGATACCGTCCGGTCGCCTGGCTGCGACGCGATGCGCCCAAGATCGCCGTCCTCACCTTTGTCGCGCTCGCGGTCTTTGCCCTTTGGTTCCTTCTTGATCCGCAACGGCAGTTCATCCTGCAGGATTTCGTCCTCAAGGAAAACGCGGGCAAGTTCGATCCGCACGAAGCGGGCTACCTCGCCACCGCGCTGTGGGGCAAACACAGCATCTGGGCCTACACCCTCGGATGGCTGGCCAATGCCGGACTGGTCGCCCCGGCCGTCCTCGCGATGTTTGTCCTCGCGTGGCGCGGACGCCGCGCCATGGCACCGTCCGAGCAATTGCTCTGGATCTGGATCATCACCCTTTTTGTTTTCCACCTCCTGCCCAACATCCGCTACGAACGCTACCTGCTCCCGGCCATGCCGGCCGTGGCCGTGCTCTGCGGCGTTTATTGGCCCCGCCTGCCGCGCGGGATTCATGCGGTGACCCTTGCCGTTTGCGCCGTGTTGGGGCTCGCCCTTTTGTCGGGCGCGCTCCTCCTCGCCGGCTCGCTCCGCGATTGGTCCGTTTACGGTCTGGCCGACTGGCTGATGCTCGCTTCCGTTGCCGGTTTCGCCCTCGCCGGGTTGCTCGCGGGAAACCGGACCAGCCTCTTCCCCTTGCCCGCCGTGCTCCTGGTCTATCTCGGCTTCGCCATTTTCCTTCGTCCCTTCGACGGCCCGCTTGGCGCGTTTCCTCCCGCGGCCGTCGAGGCGGCGCGGGGCCGGAGCGTGGCCGTCCCGTCGCCCTTCATCGCGCGGGATGAACTTTACCGCTTGCGCCTCCCCGGAGCGGACGTCCGCCGGATCCGGCCGAAGGATTTGGCGAATGCCTTGGCCGGGACGGAAAGCGACCTGATCATTTTCCCCGTGACTTTGGCTGCGCCGCCCATCGTCCCCGGCTTCCGTGTGCTGGGCAGCCGTTTGCGTCTGAACGACCACTTCAACGCGGAACAAACCGCCGACCTGCTCCGGGGCAATATCGCGCGGCAGCTTTTCCAGCGCGAACTTCTGGTCGAACGCGTGACCTCAGCCCCGCGTTAAGCGCCGCGCGGCGGCAACGGCCACCGCGACCAGCGAAACCGCGCCGTAAAGCGGATCGAGCACGTAGTCCCAGAAATTGTGCGATTCCTGCCCGCGGCAGAGGAAGGCCGCCGATGACGCGGCCAAGACCCAACCGAAACGGTTGCCGCGCCAGACGAGCAAGGCGGACAGCGCCGCGACCGGACCGAACAGCAACAGCGAGCGCGTCCACTCCAGCCAAGGCCAACCGAGCGAATAGGTGTCGAGGTTGCGCATGCCCAAGCCGAGGGCGCTGGGATAAAGAACAAGCGACGCCGCGGCACCGAAGATCCATGCGGCCCGCCATTCGCGCGGACGGAAAATCGTGCCGCCGCCCGCCCGCTGCAGGATGGAAACCGCGAGCAACGCGACCAGTGGCACGCTGAGATTGGGGGTGAGGCCGCTCAGCCAGTAGCGGGGCACTTGACCGAAAAACGGGATCACGCTGACCGCAACCGCGCCAAAGGCGGCGAGCAGGAACCAGCGCCCTCCACGTCCCAAACGCTGGATGCTCCACAAGACGAGGAGAAACAGCCCCGCCGCATTCCACCAGAACGCCGCTACGCTCATCGCGGCACCTCCGGTGTCTGTGCCTCGATCCACGCGGTGTTGAACTCGGCATAGACCAGACGCGTGCCGCGCGCGGAATAGAGCATGCGCACACGCCCGTCGCGGCCGAGGATCAGGTAAGGGTAGTCGAAATTTTCCCCGCGCTCCTCCGCCAGCGTGGCGACATAGCGCCATGTCACCCCGTCATCCGCCGAAATGGCCAGGCGCAAATTCTCCCGCTTGCGGTCGGACGAGTCGTTGACCGCGCAGAGCAACCGGCCGTCGGGCAGGCGCAGGGCGCAGACGCCGGAATCGACATTGGGCAGGTCCGACGCGCGACCTTCGCTCCAAGTGCGGCCGCGGTCGGAAGAACCGGCGAGGAAGACGCGCCCGGTTCCGCTGTCGTCGCGGTAAAAAGCCAAACCGCGTTCCGGGGACAAGGCCACGACCGAAGGTTGGAAGACCGACATGCCATCCGCCATGCGGGAGACCGCCGCGGTGGCCGCGGAGTTTTCGGGCCGAAGCCACAGGATCTCGGGGAAGCGGCCGAGGAATTCCTCGTAAACCGGCACGGCCCACCCGCCGCCGGCCAGAGGCACCGGCGGATTGCGCGGCAGTGCGCTTAGGTTGGCCAGCGGGTTGAGAGTGAGCTTCTCCGGCGGCGTCCACGTCGCCCCGCCGTCCGTCGACCAGGCAAGATTGATCGAGCTGCCCGACCATTTGCCCGCGGCGATCGAAACAAAGAGCAAACCGAGCCTCCCCGAATCGTCGGCCAGCAGGAGGGGATTGCCGAGGGAATGCACGTGGCGCCGCAGCGAGGCGGCAACCGCTTCGCGGCGGAAGACGGCCCGCGGATCGGACCATGCTCCGCCGACGTCCCGGGTCGCCAGTTGGATGGCGACATCGCTTGCCCCCTCGCCGCTCCCCGCATACCACGCGGCGACCAGGCGTCCGTCAGGCTGCTCGACCAGCGTGCCCGCGTGGACTTTGCGTTCGGTCGAAGCGGGATTGATTGTTTCCGTCGCAAAAAACGGGACAGCTTCGCGGTCCCCCGCTGCAGGAAGGGCAAAGCCGGGGAACGACGCCGCGGCTTCGTCCCTCGCCAACCACCACGGAGCCAGGACCACGCCCCCGGCGAGCAAGGCGAGCAAGAGGCGCGGTGCGGATGATGGGGCCGGCATAGTTCAGAGAATTTCCACCGGACACTCCGGCAAGGCCTGCAGAAACGCGCGGCCGTAGGCTTTGGTCACCACGCGGTTGTCGAGGAGGACGACGATGCCCTCGTCCGAGGCGGTGCGGATGAGGCGCCCGACGCCCTGGCGGAGTTTGAGGATGGCCTCGGGGAGCGAATATTCCGGGAAAGGATCCCCGCCCCGCGCCTCGATTTGCTCGAGCCGCGCCTCGACCAGGGGATTGTCCGGCACGGCGAAGGGCAGGCGCGTGATGATGACATTGCGCAGGGCCTCGCCGGGGACGTCCACCCCGCTCCAGAAACTGTCCAACCCGAAGAGCACGGAATTTTCCTCGCCCCGGAAATCCTCCACCATTTTGTGCCGCGATCGGTCCGCCCCCTGCACGAGCAACGGCCATCCTTTGTCCGCAAAAAAGCCCTCCATCTTGGCCGCGAGGCTCCGCATGAGCCGCGCGTTGGTGAAAAGCACGAAGGCATGGCCGGACGTTTCGGCGGTGAAATGACGGATCCATTTCTCCAACTCGGCCTCGTAATCGGCCGCCCGCGGGTCGGGCATCTTGCGCACCACCTTGATCTTCATCTGCCGCGCGTAGTCGAACGGACTGCCGATCTGCACCGCCTCGGCCTCGTCCGCGCCGACCCGTTCGCGGAAATAGAGCAGATCCGGACGCCCGACCGAAAGTGTCGCGCTGGTCAGCACAGCGGTGGTTTCGTCGCGGAACAACAACTGCCGCAGCTCCCCGGCCAGATCGACCGGCGTGACATGCGCGGTGGTGAATTGGTCGCGGCGCCCGGTCAGCGAGGCCCAGTAAACGCTCTCCTCCGCCTGCTGGTCGGTGAAGACGGGCACGCCTTCGACGAAGGCCTGCAGGCGCAGGGACGCTTCCCCCGCCTCGGCCCGCAGGTCCTCCCCGGCCTCCGCGCACGCGTCCTTGAGCGCCTGCCGCACCTCCTGCAGGCGCCGCACCAGATCGACCGGCAGGTCCAACGGCTGCCGCACGCGCACTTCCTTGCCCTTGCTGAAATTGCAGGCGTTGGTCAGCGCCGCGAAAAAGCGCTCGCCCTCGTCGAGCCCGGCGGCCACCGCGGCGGCGCCCGGCTTCGATTTCAAAGCGGCGAAAAGCCCCTTCTTCGTGCGCGGATGCCACAAACGCTGCAACGCGTAGCGCAGTTCGTATTGGGAGAGCCGGATCCCGAGGTGCTTGGCCGCCACGCTCTCGATGGTGTGCGCTTCGTCGATGACCAGAAAGTCGTTCGGATAAAGGTAACCGGGGCCTTCCTCGGAGAGCGGGTCGCGTCCGCCGAGCAAAATAAAGAGCAGACTATGGTTGAGCACCACGACGTCGGCCGCGTCGATGCGCCGCCGCGCCTGCTGATAGAAACAGCGCGGGCCGTCCTTCCCGCCGCAGGTGCGCTGCGTGCAAATGCCGCCCTCGCTGCAGACCAGATTCCACACCGCGGGGTCCGGCAAGGGATCGAGGTCGGCCAGCGATCCATCGCGCGTCCGCCGGCTCCAATCGAGGATGCGCTCCAGCTCGACAGTCTCCGTGCTGGTGAAAAGCTCGGCCCGGTTTTCCAGGGCCTTGTGCAGGCGGCGCGGACACAGGTAATTCTGCCGTCCCTTGAGCAAAGCCGCGTCGAATTCGACCGGCAGCAACTTGGCCACCAGCGGGAGGTCTTTGTAGAGCAGTTGTTCCTGCAAGTTGATCGTGTGGGTGGAAATGATCGCCTTGCGTCCGGCTTCCGCCGCGGCCAGCACGGCCGGCACGAGGTAGGCCAGCGACTTGCCCGTGCCGGTGCCGGCCTCCACGACCAGATGACCGCTCCGCGCTAGGGTGGCCGCCACGTGCTGCGCCATGAGCAGCTGCTGCGGACGGAATTCGTAATTGGCCGCCCCCGAAAGAAGCCCTCCGGGGGAGAAAATATCCTCCATCCGCGCGCCGGGGCCCGTCCGCGCCCCTCCCTCCGGGACGAGCGAAATCATGGCGACCCGCCCCGGACGCCGCGGGGAATGACATTGATGCCCGCCGCCGGCTGCGGGATAATGCGCGATCCGGCCCCGACCGGACGGTGCTGTCCGATGCAGATCCTCGACCGATACATTTTCCTCCGCGTGCTCCTGCCGTTCATCTACTGCGTGGTGGGCTTTGTTTCCGTGTGGCTTGTTTTCGACCTGAGCGAGAATGCACCGGCTTTCCTCGAGAACAAAGCCCCGCTTTCGCTCGTTTTCGAATTTTACCTCCTCCGCGCCCCCGAGATCATCCTCATGAGCATCCCCAGCGGCCTCCTCCTGGCCGTGCTCTACGCCCTGACCCAGATGTCGCGGCGCAACGAGATCATCTCCATGCTCGGGACCGGACGCAGCGTGGCGCGGGTCCTCCTCCCCCTGTTCGTGCTCGGACTCCTCCTCACGGCCGCGGCCACCGCGCTCAACTACGCGGCGGCCCCGCACGCCGGCGCGGTGAAGAAGGAAATTCTCACCGACCTGCGCAAGGGCGGCGACCCGGACCGCAAGGCGGTGCGCGGCCACCTTTTCCGCAACCGCGAAGACCGCCGTTTTTGGTATGTCGCGCGGCTCAATCCGAGCATCGAACGTCTTTACCGGGTGCAGATCATGCAGGAAGGCCCCGAGGGCAACCCGCGGCGCAACTACTACGCGGAGCAGGCGTCCTACGACCACGCCACGCGCACTTGGCGTCTGGACAGCGGGAAAGTTGTCGACTTCAACCCGCAGGGCGACGTCAGCGATCAGCGGTATTTCGAGGTTCTCCGCCTGCGCAACATGACCGAAACCCCGTGGCGGATCAGCAGTTCGGTCCTCGACGCCAATTTCCTCTCCGTCCCCGAGCTGCGCGAATACCTGCGCAACAACGACCACTTCACCGCGGCCCGGCTCGCGCCCTACAAGACCCAGCTCGCCTATCGCTGGGCCCTGCCCTGGGGGTGTTTCGTGGCGGTCCTCATCGCCGGTCCCCTCGGCATCATCTACTCCCGCCGCGGCCTGATGGGCAGCATCACCCTGGCCATCCTCCTCTTTTTCTTCCTCATCCTCGGCAGCAGCCTGTTCCTCGCCCTGGGCAAAGGCTACCGCATCAACGCCACCGTCGCCGCTTGGGCGCCGGTCCTGTTCTTTGCCGCGATCGGCGGCGTCCTCATCTGGATGCGCAGCACCAACCGCGAACTGCCGAACCTCCTGAGTTGAATTTGCCATGAACCAAGACTGGGAAATCCGCCGCCGCTCCGACCATTGCACGGTCACGCAACGCCCCTTCCTCGAGGGGGAATTTTTCTACACCGCCCTTTACCGTGAAGCGGACGGTTTCCGCCGCGAGGACGTCGGCGAGGAGGCGCGGCCTTCGCTGCCGTCCGACCCCGCGCCCTTCTCGCTCTGGCGTTCCAAATACGAAATGCCGCCCCCGCCGCCGCCCGAGCCGCTGGGCAAACAGGACGCCGAGAGCATCCTGCGCAAACTCATCGAGGAAAATTCCGACACGACGAGAAACGCGCGCTATATTCTGGCTCTCATGCTCGAGCGCAAACGTCTGCTCAAACCGGTGGAAAGCACCGACCCCGACGTGCTGGTCTACGAACGCACCGGCACGGGCGAAACTTTCCTCATCCCCAACCCCCGCCTCAGCCTCGCGCAGGTTCCCGAGGTCCAGAAGGAGGTCTCCGCCCTCCTCGGACTCCAACTCGGCGAAGCCGCCTGAATCCTGGAGCGGCGCCATGCCCCGGCGCCGGCCGTTCCATGGCACAAACTACCACCACAGGCTTCGCCCGCCGACCGGAGCGCCCCGTGCTCTTCCTCGCACCGATGGCCGGGGTGACCAATTCGGTCTTCCGCCGCATCTGCAAAGCGCGCGGCGCCGATGTGCTGACCACCGAGTTTGTTTCCGCGGACGGCATCATGCACCGCAACGAGCGCACCGAGCACTACGTCGATTTCACCCCGGAGGAACACCCGCTCGGGGTCCAGCTTTTCGGCGGCGACCCCGAGCAGCTGGCCCGCGGCGCGCAGTCCGTGGTCGACTGGAAACAACCCGACTTCATCGACCTCAACTTCGGCTGCCCGGTCAACAAGGTCGTTTGCAAAAACGGCGGCTCCGCCCTCCTCCGCGACGGCGCGCTGCTCGCCGCCATCGCCTCGGCCGTGGTCCGCGCCGTGGCGCCGCTTCCGGTCACGGCCAAGATCCGCACCGGATGGGATCAAAGTTCCATCAATGCGGTCGACAATGCCCGTCATCTCGAGGACGCCGGAATCCGGCGCCTTACCGTGCACGGACGCACCCGCGCCCAGGGTTACTCGGGGGAAGCCGACTGGGACGTCATCGCCGCCGTGGCCGAGGCCGTGCAGATGCCAGTGGTCGGCAACGGGGACCTCACCTCGGCGGAAGTGGCCGGTCAGCGCTGGCAGCAAGCGCCGGTCTCCGGACTGATGATCGGACGCGCCGCCATGACCAGTCCGTGGATCTTCCAGGAAATCGCCGCCGCCTTCCGCGGCGAAGAAGCCCCGCCGGCGCCGACGCTGTCCGACCGCTGGGACCTGATTGAGGACCATTGCCGTCAGGAACTGCAGCGCTGGCGCAAGACGGAGAAAGGGATGCATGCCATGCGCTCGCGCCTCATGGCCTATTCGCGCGGACTCCATTCCAGCCGCGAACTCCGCCGCCGCTTCGGGGCGGTGGAGTCGTTGGACGAACTTGCGGCCATCCGCTCGTGGCACGAGAATGCCTTGCATGACGAGCAAGACCGAGACAATGCCATCGAAGTGCCGCCGCACCTGGCGCACTTGTAGCGGCGTCAGCCTGTCCGCCCGAGTGCGGATCCCCGCCGCCGGGCGTTTCGTTCCGATCCTCTGCCTCCTCCTCGCGTCCTGCACCGACGCCAAGCCGCCGCAAACCAGCGACCTTGCCACCCAACGCGAAGCCATGGTCGAGCAGCAGATCGAAGCCCGCGGCATCACCGACCCGGCCACGCTGCGGGCCATGCGTGCCGTGCCGCGGCACGAATTCCTGCCGATGCGCCTGCGCGGCGAGGCTTACATGGACTACCCGTTGCCCATCGGACACGGACAGACCATCTCCCAGCCCTACATCGTCGCGTTCATGACCGAAGCCATCCGCCCGCAACCCGGCGAAAAGATTTTGGAGATCGGCGCCGGCTCGGGATATCAGGCCGCCGTGTTGGCCGCGGCGGGAGCGGAGGTCTACACGGTGGAAATCGTCGCGCCGCTGGCCGAGATGGCGCGGCAGACCCTCGCGCGGCTCGGCTATGACAAAGCCCGCGTGCTCCACGCCGACGGCTTCCGCGGCTGGCCGGAGCACGCACCTTATGACGCCATTATCGTGACCTGCGCGCCAGACCGCATCCCGCCCCCGCTGATCGAGCAACTGCGCGACGGCGGACGCATGATCATTCCCGTGGGCACCGGCCTGAGCCAGGAATTGATCCTCCTGCGCAAACACGGCGGCACCATCGAAAAAGAATCCGTCCTTCCGGTCCGGTTTGTGCCGATGACGGGCGAAGCGCAAGGCGCAGAGCCATAGGCGCATCTTCACCTTCTTCTCCATTTGTAGCGGCGGACTATGTCCGCCGGAACACTGCAAGTCGGGGCACCGGCGGACATAGTCCGCCGCGACAAATTATGCAGGGCTCGACCGCGATCGTCGGTCCGCGGCATGGCACTCCCGACAAAACAAAACACCCGCACGTTGCCGTGCGGGTGTGGTGAAGAAATTAGCTTGGAATCAAGCGACCTGCTGCTGACGACGGCGCCATCCAGCGAAGGCCGCACCACCGGCGAGGATCGCCATGGCGGCCCATGTGCCGGGTTCGGGAATTGCCGTGACGCTTACAGAGACGCTGTCAATGACTCCGGCGATCGACCCGCCTTCAGACCACACCGCACCAGAGTTGCTTGTAGTGAGGTTGTTGGCCCAGGACCACGAACTCAAGTTCTGCGCGGTGGGGGATGAAGCACCCTGATTAATTGCCCAGTTGGCTGTGCCAGAGAGGCGACTCGCAACAAGGAAGTAAGTGGTGTTGGGCGCAAGGGCTGCGTTGAGATTGAACGCGACCGACAGGGGCACGTCTTCACCAGTTGCATAAGTTGCTGTGGCGAAAGAACCGGTTGCGACGCCGGGCCTCGGGCTCGGGCTCCCACCCGTCACGCTGGTGTAAAGATCCAAACGCACGGACCCACTTCCTTCCAAACCGATATTGACAGACTGGAGACCGAGGAAAAAGGAGTCCGTGGTGAAACCAACCGCCGTCCAACTGCTGGTGGAGAGACCGCGGTAGACGGTATCAAAACCATCGGTGCCATTGGCCCCGAGGTTACCGAACACGATAGCCGCGTTGGTGGAACCAACGGCGAGCACGGTGCCCATGACGATTGCTGCGAGTGTTTTTTTCATGAATGATGAGTGGGTTTTGTGTTGGATTTGGAGAAGCAGAACTTCTTGCTTTGGGTGGAGATTAGCGGGTGATCGGCGGCTGTCAAAGAAAAATTAGGGTCTGGCGCACATTTTTTTTCAGCCAGTTGGAGGGACGACAAATGGCCAACGGGGCCCCAATATGAGTCCTTGTTCTGATTGTGGCGTTTCAGGGGGCTGGCGTCAGCAGGTTCATCTCCTCCGCGGTCAAACGGGTCTGGTCGATGGCGGCGAGCAACCGGGCCGCGTTGAAGGACTGCCCGCTGGCGCCCCGCAAGACGGCGTAAACAATGGCTTGCTCGGCCGGTGTTAGCTCCGGGAGAAAGACATCCACCTGATCGAAGACAGCCAGTGCCTCATCGTTTCGGCCCGCTTTGACCAAGGCGAGAGCGTGGGTCAGGCGAAGGGGAATGTTGGCCGGGGCGACCGCGATGGCCGCGGCGGTTTCGGCCGGGTCGACGGGGCGGCCGGCGAGGAGGTCACGGCGGCGGCGGGAGTCCTGGACCGCGAGGTGATCAGGAACGACCTGACCGGCCGCATCCAAGGCCCGGAGCAAGGTGTCTTCGTCGCCCCGGCCTTTGAACCGGGCCCGGGCCAAAGGATAAGCCTCCGGAGCGGAATCCTGGCGGGCGCAGAGCGCGAGCAGGATGTCGTCGACCAAGACGGACTCGCCGTGAAAATCGAGGGCGCGCACGGTTTGCGCGAGGCGCTGCTCCCGCGCGGCGTTGTCGAGCGACTGGGCCACGAGGTCGGGCACGAGGGAATCCTGACCGAGCCGCCGCGCCGCCACGGCCCGGGTGGAGAGACGCAGGGAAAGGGGCACCACGGTGCTTTCCATGCCGGACATCTCGTAGAGGGCCGGCCATTGGGCCAGATTGGACAGGGCCTCGGACCGCGCGGCGTAGGCGGATGTTTCGCTCACCGCGTCGTCGGCATTGAGCACCTCCGGGACCAAGGCGGACTGCCCGTTGCGGTTGAGCCAGTTGGCGAACTCGGCGCGGCGGTCGAGCGGGGCGTCCTCGAAGACCGGACGGAATTCCGCGGCAAGCGTGGCCGCCTCGGCGGCGCCGGATTCAATCGAGTAATCCGCCGCGAGGAAGAGGGCCGGATTCCCGGCCGAGCGATCCTGCAGAGCGTCCTGCGCCCACTTCCAGGCGGTGGTGCGGGGAATCGGGGCGGCGGGCAGGGCCATGGAGACCGCGCGCGGACCGTATTTGGTGCCGCGCAGGGCTTCGGTCAGCTGCAAAATCTCGGCCATGGCTTGGTCATCCTCCTCGGAAGGCACCGCCGGCGGCAGCAGGGCCGGCCCGTAGCGAAGAAGGAGGAAGCGCAGAAGTTCGAGGCGCAGCTCGTCGTCATCGCCGGCCGCGACCGCCGTGCGGGCCAGAGCCACGGCGCGGGAATAGTCACCGCGGCGCGCAGCAAGCTGGGCCCGCAGTCCGGCCACGTGGCCCGCTTCGCCTTTGCCTTCGAGCGCGGTGATGGCCGCGTCGAACTGCGCTTCCGTGCCGAAAACCAGAGCGAGCCGCGCGTGTTCCCTCGCTTCGAGGGGCGTGAGATCGTCCGCCGCGGCCAACGCTTCCCATTCCGCCAGCATGGGCTCGTCGTTGGTGCGGCTGCGCACATAGACCCACGCGCGGTGCACGACCGGATCGCCAGGACGGAGGCTCTGGGCCACCATGATCTGACGGTAGCCGCGGGCGAAAACATCGTTTTCCACGCTGCGCATGCCCTCGGCCGCCAAATAACGCGCGCGGAGACCGATGCCCACGTAGGCGGACAAACCGCCGAGGATGATGATGGCGGGCACGGCGATGGGCAGCCAGAGCAGGAACCGCCGGCGGATGCGCTTGAACCAAGGCAGGTCGCCCCGAGGCTGGCGGAATTCCGACCACCAGCGACCGACCAAGCCGCGCGGGCGCCGGGCAGAAGAGCTGCGCTCGCGGCTCATGGCAAGGCGGACGCGGCGGTGTCTGCGGCGGGCTCGGCCGCAGGGACCTCGCTCCCCGATGGCTCCGCGGGGGCGCCTTCCGTCCGTCCAACCAGTTGCAGTCCGTTATCCTGACCGTCGAGACCGATCCGCACCCACGCGTGCCCGTGCGAGACCGCCCGGATCTGGAAGTGCGTGAGGCGCACCGGATCGAAGGAAAATTCCTGCCAGCCGCCCAGCTTGAACATCTTGAGGTTGATCGTCTCGCCCGCGCTGGCCACGGGGACAAACGGGCCGTTGGGCGAGTCGGCGGCCAGGATCTCGAGCGATTTGATATTCTGCGGACTGCTCGCTTCGATGAAGATGCGAACGGTGCTGATCTCGGACGGACGCTTGAAAGCAAAGACCGCGCCGGCCAGTTCGTCGGCCGGGAGGTCGAAGCCGCCCTCGAGCAATTTGGCCGGACGGTCCGAAGGGGCCGCGATGATTTCGGCGTCCTCGGGATTGAGGAGGTTGCGCGGCGCGGACTCCTCCGCTCCGGCGCGCGGCAGGGCCATCGCCATGAGCAGCAGGCAGGCGGCGACCGGGAAATGCGCGGCGTGAGAGATCATAGTCACCATGGGTCGGGCGCTCTCCTATCGCGGAGGAGTCGCGCGGTGTCAAGAAGCCAACACCGCGGCGCCCGCAGGATTGACCTTGGCCGGAGCGGCTTCCGAGGTATGTTTTGCCGCCGTGACGACCCGCACCCCAACCGAGGAACGCCGCGCCGCCTGGTTTTTCTTCGCGGCGCTGGGCGCGCTCTGGTTCGCTTTGTTCTACCGGCTGGCCTTCATCTGGGAAACCGACGACCAGTATTCCCACGGGTGGATGGTGCCGCTCTTCGCGGGGTGGATCTTCGCCGAACGCTGGTCCCGTCGGCCGGACCCCGCCCCTCCCCGCCGGATGTGGCCGACCGCGCTCTTGCTCGCCGCCCTCTGGCTGCCCGCCGCGGGAGCCAACCTGATCCTCGAATCCTCGCCGCAGTGGCGTCCAATAATGTGGCTCTTTGCCGGGGCGGTCTTCGCGGCGAGCCTGCTTTTGGCGCGGATGGCCGGCGGCGCGCCGTGGCTGCGGCACTTCGCTTTCCCCTTTATCTTCGCCCTCACAGCCGTGCCCTGGCCCTACGACTTTGAAAGATGGCTGACCCTCGAACTGAGCATGCTCGGTGCCGGCATCACCGGGATCCTGCTCAACCTCGGCGGCATCCTCGCCGTGGTGCAGGGCAACAATATCGAGATCGACACCGGCGTGCTCGGGGTGGACGACGCCTGCAGCGGCGTGCGTTCTTTCCAGTCCAGCCTCATGGCCGCCCTCCTCTTCGGCGAGTGGTTCGGCTTCCGTTTCGGTTGGCGGATTTTCCTCGCGATGGCCGGCATCCTCGTTGCCTACCTCCTCAACATTGCCCGCATGCTCATCCTCTGCCTCGCCGCTTTGCAGGGCGGAGTCGGCGTCCTCGACCAATGGCACGACCCGGCCGGCTTCGCCATCCTCTTTGTCTCGATGGGCTGCCTGTTACTGCTCAGCCTCGCTCTGAAAAAGTTGCCCGGGGCCACGGTTACCCCGCCGCCCGCGCGGACTCCGGGGCCGGGGCCCGCCGGCGGCATCGTCACGGCAGCCGTTGTCGTCCTCGCCGCCACCGTCCTGCTCCCGCTCACCACCGAGTCTTGGTATCGCTGGCGCGAGAGCCTGCGGGCACCGGTGGACACGTGGACACTCGTCCCCGCGCCCGCCGGAGTTCAGGAAGAACCGCTCGGGGAGCGGGTGGAGAGTATGCTCGGCTATGACGAAGGTTTCCGGCGGCGCTGGACCGATGAGAAGTCTCGCTCGCTCGACCTCATTTACACGCGCTGGTTGCCCGGGCGCAAAGCCCTCGGGATGGGCCCGCATCCGCCGGACACCTGTCAGCGGGCCATCGGGCGCGAGATCATTCAGAAATCGCCCGCGCGGCTAGCCAGGCTCGGACACATCGAATTGCCCTACCAGATCTACACCATCAAGGACACGAACCGGACCTTTTACCTGCTCTTCGCCCTCGACGATGGCTACCGCGATCCCGAATGGTTGAAATCGGGCCTCATGCACTGGGACCTTAGCAAGCGCATGCGTTACCTGCGGGGCGCATTTGAAGGCAACCGGGACACAGGCCGATCCTCACTGCAAATCGCCCTCGTCGGCGAAACCGATCCGGTGGTGGCCGAGCGCGAATTGCTCGAGGTGCTGCAGGAGTTGGTCGTCGAGCGGCAACCCTGAGCGCGGGACAAACCTCTATCCCGCAAAGGCAAACCCCGGCAACCCCTGCACCCCGACTTTTGCGGCGAACAAGTTTCCCGCCTCCGGCTCCGGGGACGACTCGGCCTCCTCGCGACCTTTTTGCGCCGTGGTGAAATAAAGCACGTCGAGATCCTGACCACCGAAGGCCGGACAAGTCACATTGGCCGCCGGACATTCCACTTTCGCGACCATCTCCCCGGTGAGCGGATTCCACCGCGCCACGCCGTGGCCGGCCCACAGCGCGGTCCAGAGGAATCCCTCGGCATCGACGGCCATACCGTCCGGGCGCCCGAGCGTCTTGTCCACCTCGACAACCGCGCGACGGTTGGCAATGTTGCCGGTTCCCGTGTCATAGTCGAAGGCGAAAACACACCCCGTCTTGGTGTCCGTCCAATAGAACGTCTTTCGGTCCGGCGACCAGCCGAGTCCGTTCGAATTGCCGGCCCGGTCGACGAGCTTGGTGAAGGTCAGATCCGGCTCGATCCGCCAGAGCGCAGCCTGCCTGTCCGAACCGTCGTAGGCGATGGTGCCGGCGAAAAGCCGTCCGCGCGGATCCGGTTTGCCGTCATTGAAACGATTCCCCGGCACCTCCGCCTCCGGATCGCAGAGCAGGACGAATTTCCCGCTCTCGAAATCCATCCGCGCGATGCCGTCCCTCGTCCCCAGCACCAGATCCCCGCGCGTGGTCGGCTGGACCAACGACACGTGGCACGGCGTCTTGCGCATTTCATCCTGCCCGGTCGCCGGATCGAACCGGTGCACCTCGCAGCGCAGGATGTCCACCCAGTAAAGCCGCTGTTCATCGGCGAACCAACACGCCCCCTCGCCCAGGACGGCGCGACTGCGGAGCACACACTCGGAAGGAAAAACCTGCATCGGACCCTGCCTATCGCCCGCGGCGCGGCGCGTAAAGACCGCAGCGGCCTCACTCGCTCGTCGCGGACACTTTACCGTCCAACGCGGCCTCCAAGGTGTGCCACGGCAACATGGCGCATTTGATCCGCGCGGGGAATTTCCGCAGGCCGGAGAGTGCGGCCAGATCACCCAGCTCCGGCGGCGGTTCGGACGACGCCCCGAGCAACATGACGCGCACCCGGGACGACAGAGACTTCACTTCCGCCACCGTGCGGCCTTGGGTCTTGCCGGTCATCATCGAGGCCGAGGCGCGCGAAATGGCGCAGCCTTGGCCTTGGAAAGCGACATCGGACAATGTGTCGCCGTCCATCTGCACGAAAACCTTCACCTCGTCCCCGCACAGCGGATTGTGCCCCTCCGCCGCGCAGGTGCAGCCCTCGATCGCGCGGAAGTTCCGCGGACGCTTGGTGTGGTCCAGGATGATCTCCTGGTAGAGGTCGGTCAGGTCGGACATCAGGCCCGGAGACTTTCGCGGTCCGCCGTCGCCATGCCGGAACTCAATCCAGCACGCGCACCGGCAGCGAGGCCTCGAAGTTGCTGTCGCGCGGCGCGGTGACCGGCGAGCCCGCGATCTGCACGATGTTGACCGGCGTGACCACCGCCGTTTCCTGCGCGCGCGCCTCGGGCACGAGCGTGAGGTCTTTGGCCACCATGTAAACAAGGCAGCCGGCGATAACGGTGAGAACAATGCGGGTGTAAGCGTCGATTTTCATCGCGTCCGAACGTCCTTGCCCCGCCCCGCGCCGTCAAGCGCGCAACTCGTCCCGCACCCACCGGCCCAAGCGCTCCGCGCACTCGTCCACCGCTTCGCGCCACGTCCGGCCCGCGCCGTCCTGCGCCTCGTCGCTGACCTCTTTGACCAGGGTCACGTCGAGGCCGAAATCGCGGGCCACCTTGGCCACGGCATAGCCTTCCATGTCGACCAAATCGGCCATCGCGGCCAACCGCGCGCGCGACGGGCCGCCGTCGACGAACACGTCGCCCGAGGCGAGCACCGGACCGTCGCGGCCCAGATCGATGACCGGACCGAAATGCTCCCCGGTCAAAGCGAAGATTCCCTCGTCGTCGAAATCATGCTGCACAACGCGTCCGACCACCTGCGTGCCGCGCAACTCCCCGCGCAGCGCCCCCGCCGTGCCGAGATTGATGATCCGCGAGGGACGTTGCCGCGCGAGCACCGCGGACAAAGCCGAGGCCGCGCAGAGCTTGCCGACCCCGGTGACCAAGACCGGCCATTCCTCGACGTGCAAATGCCGCGCCTCCTCTTCCAAGGCGACGACGAGCAAAGGACGGTCCAGTGAAATCGAGCGGTGCAGCTTCACCCCGACAGTAAAGGGCTTTTCGCGCCGCTTGCCCAGCCATGAGGCGGTCCCCGGGATTGCCTTTTGTCCCCCGGCCCCCGAGACTGCGCGGCCGATCATGCTGTTCCTCACGCCCCGCTACCGCAAAGAGGCGAAACTCGTGCTCCGCGCCGCGCGCAAGCTCCTGCGCTACCGCCGCGATATTCTTCCGGACAAGCAGATCGTCGACCTGAACGATCGCATCACCCGCCTGCAGGTCGCCCTGCGCAAAGGGGAGCGCACCGGTATCGAGCAGTCGACCGCACGGTTGCACGAGCTCTTCGACCAGGCCGCGCCCCGCCCGCCGCTGGCCGGGCTGCGCGAAAACACCGAGGTCATCCTCGTCGCCCTGGTCATCGCCCTCGGCGTCCGCGCCTATTTCCTCCAACCTTTCAAAATCCCCACCGGCTCGATGCAGCCCACGCTCTACGGCGTGACCGGCACGCCGACCGTCGACCCGCCGCCCAACCCGCTGGTCCGCGCCGCCGAATTCCTCCTGCGCGGGCGCACCTACATCGATGTCACGGCCAAGGAGAATGACACCGTGATCGGCCTGCGCGAGGTCAACCGGTTCCACTTTTTCACCTCGACCGAAATCATCACCCGCACGCGCACCTACCGCGTGCCCGCGCCGATGGATGTCGTCCGGCGCGATTTCGGCATCCAGCCCGGACGCCCGCTCGCCGCCGGCCAACCCGTGGTGCGCGGACACGCCGACGCCGGCGACCAATTGTTCGTCGACAAGGTCTCCTACAATTTCGTCCGCCCGGCACTGGGCGATGTTTTCGTCTTCCGCACCACGGGCATCCCGCGCATCGAGGCCAATATCGCGCCGGGCATGGGCTCGCAATACTACATCAAACGCCTCGCCGGCCTCGGCGGACAATCCCTGCGCATCGACCCGCCGGACCTCTTCATCGACGGACAAATCCCGGACCTCCCCGTCCTGCGGCGTGTCATGTCCGCCCGGGACGGTTACCAGGGCTACGCCAACTCCAGCGCGGGCGGCGGCACTTTCCCCATCCTCGGCTCGCCGGCCGAGTCCTACCCGGTCCCGGCCGGATCCTACTTCGCGCTCGGCGACAACAGCTACCACAGCAGCGACAGCCGGTTCTTCGGGCCCGTGCCGGAAAAGAACGTCGTCGGACGCGGACTCGTCGTTTACTGGCCGTTCGTCGGACGCTGGGGGCTCATCCACTGAGGCCCCGCGGTCACTTCCCCGTGGCCGCGAAGTGCCGGATGGCATCGGCCACGCCCTCGCCCCACGGATGCGGCGAAACGTAACCGCCTCCGGCCCGGACGACGCGCTTCACCTCGTCCACCGCATTGGCCGGACACGCCACCATGGCCGCGGCGGCGCCGTCGAGCATCGGGATGTCATTGTGATGGTCCCCGATGGCCAGCACCTCCGCGCGCGGAATGGCGAGCAGGCGCGCCAACTCGGCCAGCGACGAACCCTTGTGGATCTCGCGATGTGCGAACCGCATCCACACGTGGTTGCGGTTGAAAGAAAACTCGGGCACATCGAGCGCCGTCTCGCGGATGCGCGCGGCCACCACGTCCATGGTCGCCGCATCGGGCGTCATCAACCCCGCAACGCGCCCATTCTCGTAAAGTATCTCGATGCCGTCCCCGCCCTCCGCCATCGCGCCGATCGCCTCGAGCACGCCCTGCGCCCGGTGAAAAAGATCCGTCGTCCGCACCTCCGTCCGCGCATTCCAATCGCCGAAGGCCTCCCAGTCCCCCTCCCCGGCGCGGCGGAAAATATCCTTCTCGCTGCTCAGGACGAAATCGGGATCGTGCGGCAAGCGCGCGTGCTCGAGTCCCTCGAGGGCGAACCACAACTGCCGCCCCGTGTTGACCGCCCACACCGCGCCGCGCGCCCGCAGGTCCGCGAGGGCCGCCGCCAGCGAGGCCGCCGTGCGCGCGTCGGGCTCGTGGCCGATGAGCGTCCCGTCGAAATCCGTGCTCAACAAACTGATGGGCATCGTTTAAGCGTAACCAAAAGCGGCGTGTCCCGCCAGCCCGCCAGCACGATGAAATCCGCCTACGAACTCGCCATGGAACGCCTCGAGGCCAAGAGCCCGGGTCTTCATTTGAATGCGGAGCAAAAAGAACGCATCGCCGCGCTCGAGGCCAAATGCCGGGCCGACATCGCCGCGAGGGAACTTCTCCTCCACGGCGAAATGGCCAAGGCGGAAGCCGCGGGGCAAACGGACGAAGTCGCGCAATTGCAACGCCAGCTGGCCGACGACATCCGCCGCCTCGAGGAAAAGCGCGACCGGGAAAAAGATGCTGTGCGGGCATCGTCCGGTTCATGAACGACCCGCGCCGGACCGACGCCGCGGACGAGCAATTCATGCGCCGCGCCATCGCGCTGGCCGAGCAGGCGGCCCTCGTCGACGGCACCGGCGGCCCCTTCGGATGCGTCATCGTGAAAGACGGCGCGATCATCGCCGAGGGGTCCAACCACGTGGTCTCGGAGAACGACCCGACATGGCACGGCGAAATGGAAGCGATCCGCTCCGCCGCGAAAAAACTCGGCACTTTCGACCTCTCCGGTTGCACCCTCTACACCACCGGCGAACCTTGCCCGATGTGCGCGGGGGCCATTTTCTGGGCCAGGATCGACCGCGTGGTCTACGCCTCGACCATCGCCGACGCGCTCCGCTACGGGCAATTCGACGACCAGCCGATCTACGAGGACCTGGCCAAGCCGATCGCCTCCCGCCTCGTGCCCGCCGCGCAGTGCCTGCACGACGAGATGATCGGGCTTTGGGAGCGCTACGAGGCCAAGCCGGACAAAGTCCGCTACTGAGCGGCCTCGAGTTCGCGGAATTCGCGGTCCATGATACTGCCCGCTTCGAACCCCATCTCGCGGCGGGCCTGCTGCAGCACGCGCTGCGCGTCTTGGCCGCGGTCCGCCGCGCGCAGTTGCCGGACCAGCGGACGCACCACGTCGTAGAAAAAGTTCCCGCCCCCCGGACCGGCCAGCTTCCGGGCCAGCGAACGGTATTCCCGCAGGGCTTTGTCATAGTCGCCCGCCGCCACGAGCCTGGTCAGCGATTCCGCGGCCGCCGCGGTGCTCAGGTCGGTGCGCTCGCGGCGGTTGTCCGCGATCATGCGGTTCTCCAGCCGTTCGGCCACCCGCACATCCCCGCCCTCCCGCTCGAGATCGGCGAGGCGCGCTTGGTAGCGCGTCTTGAGGTCCTCCTCCCGGCCGAAATTGCCGATCGCCTTGGCGTAAAGCTGACGCAAGGCCCCGCGGTCCCCCGCGGCGGCCAGCGCATCCTCCTGCGCCTCCCACGCCGCCACCATCTCCGGCGCGAGATACACGGCACTGCCGGCCGCACCCAACCGCCCCGCTGTGTCGCCCCGGCGGGCGAAGAGTTCCGCCATGGCCAGATCACCGAGGGCGGCGTCGACATTGGGCTGACGCGCGGCGCGGCCGGAGAACTGGACCAATTCGTGGTCCGTGATGGGCAGCCAGGTCTGCGGGTCGAGGGCCTGGCCGACCGTGTAGTTCTGGTTGAGGAACCGCCCGGCATCGAGTTCCCACTTGTCCGGCCCACGCAGGTATGCGAACCACGCGTGACCGCCGTCCGTCCCCTGCCCGGCGAAATAAATCGTCGGAATCCCCCGCGCCTTGCCCGCGAGGCAGGCGAAATAAGCCTGGTCGGTGCAGATACCGCCGAGGCGGGCGATCTCGGAAAGATGGTAGGAACCGTGCGGCCAGTCGAAGACCCCCTCTTCGGCCCGGCGCTGGTCGTAGGACACGAAGCCGAAGGCGCGGTCGAACTGGGCGCGGCCGAATTTCACGTTCTTCGCGGCCCATTCCAACTCGGCCCGCGGCACCGGCGCATCGACGACGAACTTCAATTCCTCCGCGGAAAGCCGCCGCAGGTCGTAGTCGAACTTGCCTGTGTCATTCCGCTGGACGTAAAACCCGAAACGTCCGGCCAAGGATTCGTCCATGGCCGGCACCGCGGACGCCGCGACCTGATGGTGCGGCCAGAAGGCCGGCGCACGCTGGTCATAGACCAGCGCGTAAGCCAGCATGAGCGAACGGTAGGCCGACCACTTGTCCGGATGCGCAGCGAGGAGTTGTCCGAGGCGGGTCAGCGCCATGGGCGGAAAGTCATCCGGCCTCAACTGCCGGAAAAACTCGCGCAAAAATTCCGGGTCCGCCGCCAGCCGCGCGAGGAATTCCTCCGGAAACCTCGAGGCCAACGGGCCGTCTTGCGGCGTGTAATCATCGGGCAACAAACTTTGCAGGACCGAGTCCGGCACGCGCGTGCCAGCCAACCGGTCCGCCGCCGTCGGCAGCAAGCGGCCCGTCCGGTCAGTCGGCAAAGGGAGACCCGACGGGATGACGAGCAACCCGTCCGGGTCATCCGGGTTTTGCAGCACGCGCCGGCCGAGGTAAGCGCGCAGCACTTCGGGTTCGGGCGTCCCGAGCAGGCGGGACCATTGGGAGAGCAACTGCCACTGGCGGAAAATGCTGTTGCCCGTGCTGCCGGCCTGGGCGAAATGCGAAGGCTTGTAAGCCGCGGCCAAGGCCGGCTCGAGGGCATCGGCCGCCGCCGCCCAACCCATGGCGCGAATGGCCTGCACATCCTGCGCGGTCGGCATCCGGGTAAGATCGAAGTCCGCCCGCCCGCCGGAGACGGCGACGCAGAGCAGCACGACGCCGGGGAACAAGGCTTTCATCATTCGGAAAGATAGCCCGCTCTCCCCGCTTGCCAAGCAGCGGGAAAATCAAACGGCGGCCAGACGCTGCGCGGCCCGGCGTGCGGCGCCATCCGCGGCGAGAACGGTCTCGAGATCGGTCGCCGGGGCATCGGGGGTTTCGTCGAGCACACCGGCCACAATTTCCCAGATCCGCGGGAAGGCCATCCGGCCGGCGAGGAACTCCGCCACAGCCACTTCGTTGGCCGCATTGAGCGCGGCGGGAACGACCCCGCCCCGCCCGGCCGCCTGGCGGGCCAGATCCAGCGCGGGAAAGACGTCATAACGCGGTTCCTCGAAATCCAGCTTTCCGAGCCTGGCGAATTCCAGCGGCGGCAGGCTCCCGGCCAGCCGCTCGGGCCAGGTCAGCGCGTATTGGATCGGGAAACGCATGTCGGAATGGCTCATCTGCGCGAGCACGGACCCGTCGACGAATTCGACCATCGAATGGACGATGCTCTGCGGGTGGATGACCACATCGATGCTCCCGATACCCAGCCCGAAAAGCCAGCGCGCCTCGATCATCTCGAGGCCCTTGTTGAAAAGCGTGGCCGAATCGATGGTGATCTTCTCGCCCATGCGCCACGTCGGATGGCGCAACGCTTCCTCGCGGGTGACCGCACGCAGGCGATCCTCCGCCCACGTGCGGAACGGCCCGCCGGAGGCGGTCAGGATGAGCCGCTTGACGTGACGGACCTCGTGCCCCTCGAGGCACTGGAAGATCGCATTGTGCTCGCTGTCGACCGGCAGGATGCGCCGGCCGCCGCGGCGCGCCGCGGCCATGACCAGCTCGCCGGCCACCACCAGCACCTCCTTGCTGGCCAAGGCGATGTCCTTGCCGGCCTGCAGTGCGGCCAGGGTCGGTCGCAGTCCGCCCGTGCCGACAATGGCCACCAGAACCATCTCGGCCCCGGGCAACGAGGCGAGTCGCACCAGTCCTTCCTCCCCGGTGAAAATGTGCGCCGGCGCGTAGTCCAAGCCCGCGCGCAGCTCGGCCTCGGCCGCCGCGTCCGGCACGGCCAACGCCTCGGGGCGCAGTTCGTTGGCCGCCGCGGCGAGACGCGCCATGTTGCGGAAGCCGGACATCCCCGCGATCTGCACGCGATCGGGCAGGTCCTTCGCCACCCGGCACGCGCTCCGCCCGATCGAGCCGGTGGCCCCGAGCACCACGATGCGACGCGCGCTCATGAGTGCGGGAGTCCGAGAACCAGACGCATGTAGAAAAACATGATCGGTGCGGTGAAGAGCACGCTGTCGATCAAGTCGAGCACACCGCCGATGCCCGGAAGCAACCCGCCCGAGTCCTTGGCCTCGGCACTGCGCTTGACGATCGACTCGGCCAGATCGCCGATCACCGCGGCCAGACCGAGAAGGACACCCAGCACGGCCAGATCGGTCGGGGTGAAAACGGACAGCTTGCCGGGGATGAGATACCACAAGCCGAAACTGCCGCCGACCGCGAGGAGCACGGCGCCCACCAGACCTTCCCATGATTTGTGCGGACTGATGTGCGGCACCAGCTTGTGCCGGCCGAAGAGCGATCCCGCGAGGTAAGCCCCCATGTCGCTGAACTTGGTCACCAGCAGGACATAGAGCACGTAATACTGGCCCGTTGTCTCGCCGAGCGGACCGCGCGGCGCGAGATAGACGATCTTGGTCAGAAAATTAAACAGCCAGACAACCCACAACAGCCCGAAAAGCGTGTAGGCCATTGTCTCGAGCGGATTCTGGTCGCGCGTGCGCCGGAACATCTGGCGTCCGAAAACCACCAGCAGAAAGACGACGAGAACGGCGATCTCGAAGTCGTAGGACTTGTCCGGACCATAGGAACGGAAGGTGTAGAAACTTCCCGCAATGAACACGACCGCGGTGATCAGCGCGGTCAGTTTGAAATTCGGCACGCCGCGCCGGTCGAGCATCTCGTAGTATTCCCACAGACCGAGCAACCCGATGCCCGCGATGGTGACGAAAAACATCTGCTCGTAACCCGAGAGCACGGTGCCCAGGACCAAGGCCCACATCAGCATCGTGCTGAGCAGACGGCGGCGGAAGGTGAGTTGGGCGGACGGCATGACGCGGACCGCGCATGGTCAAAAGCACGCGCCCCAAAGGCAAGCCGCAATGGCCGCGGATGCGGTCGGCTGCTATGGTCTCCCGGAAATGACGCGTCATCTTTCTTGCTCGCCGGACGAGACCGTGGCCGCCGGCCGCGATCTCGCGCGCCGGCTCGACCCCGGCGCCACCGTCGCCCTCGAGGGGGAACTCGGCGCCGGCAAGACGCATTTTGTCCGCGGCCTCGTGGCCGGATGGGGCGGGGCCGAAGACGCCACCAGCCCGACCTTCTCCCTGGTCCACGAATACCCCACGCCGCGCGGCCCCGTCTTCCACCTCGACCTCTACCGCGCCGCCTCGGCCGACGAAGTGTGGTCCGCGGCGCACGACGAACTCGAAGCCCCGCACGGCCTTGTCGTGGTGGAATGGGCCGACCGTTTCCCCGGACTCCTGCCGTCCGCCTGCCTCAAAGTCCGCCTCACCCACGCCGGCGACGGCCGCCGCGAAATCGTCATCGAACCGTGAAAATCCTCGCCCTGGAAACATCCTCCGCCCGGGCCGGCGTGGCGGTGTCCGAGAACGGACGGCTGGTCATCGTCCGGCCCTTCGAGGCCCCGCGGGGCCGCGGGGCGGAAATCTTCACCGTGCTCGAGGAATGCCGCGAATTCTGGCGCGGAGCCGACCGGCTCGCCGTCGGGATCGGTCCCGGATCCTACAACGGTTTGCGCGTGGCCTGCGCTCTGGCCGGATCGTTCCAATTGGCCCTCGGCCTCGAACTCGTCGCCGCGCCGTCACCTTGCCTGCTGGGGGTGACGAACGATCACTACTTCGCGACCGGAGATGCGCGCGGCGGCCGCGTTTACTGGGCCGAGGTGCGGGACCGTCGGTTGCAAGGCGAGATCACCCTGCTCGACCACGGGCAACTGGCGGACCGTTTGGCCGGCGCCGGAACCGCACCCGTCTACCGCGTCGGTTCGCTTCCGGCCGCCGGGCATCTTCCGGAGTCATCTCCCGACCCCGCCGTCCTCGCGCAACTGGCTGCCACGCTTCCGCCGGCCGATCCGGGCCATCTTGAACCGCTCTACCTCAAACCCCCGCACATCACCGCGCCGCGCCGCCGGCCCACGGACCCGTGACCGGTCCGCGACGGCTTGCCAGCGAGGGCTGATGGGTGTTCATTCAAAGGTTTACGGCGTCCTATGCACCGCCTTCTGCCAGTCCTGGCCGCCCTTCTGGCGGCGACCGCGGTGTCCGCCAACCAGCGACTCACCGACATGGTCGATGTGCCCAAGCCGACTTGGGAGACCCAGAAACAGGCCCGGACCTACCTGATCGACATCCCCGCGCCGCGCGGACAGATCACCGACCGCCATGGCAAGCCGCTAGCCCAGACCCGCGTGGCCTACAACCTCGGCCTCAGCTTCCCCACCCCGTTGGATTTCAACGACAGCCGGGTGGTCAATTTCGCCCGCAGCCAGATCCTCACCGCGGAAAAACTGCTCAACCAGCGCTTCAACGTGACCGACGAGGCTCTCGTCCAGCATTACAACAACCGCGGGATCCTCCCTTTCATCCTGGCCGAGGATCTCTCCAACGCCCAAGTCGCCGCGGTCAGCCGCGGACTCGGCACCGGCCTCGTGCTCCAACCGGCTTACGTCCGGCATTACCCGCAGGGCGAAAGTGCCGCGCACATCGTCGGCTACACCGGACGCGTCGCCCCGCTCTCGCTCAAGCCCATCGAAAACAAAGACCTGCTCTTCCCCGATGCCGAGGGACGCGAGGGGCTGGAAAAAGTTTTCGACAACGAACTGCGCGGCGAGCCCGGAGTGCTCAACCTCACCCTCAACGTGGAGGGCAAACGCACCACCGAACGCATCGTCCGCCAGCCTGTCCCCGGTTACAATGTCATAACAACGCTCGACCTCGACGTGCAGAAAGCCTGCGAGACCGCGCTGGCCAAAAGCGGACGGCGCGGCGCCGTCGTCGTGGTCGACCCGAACAACGGCGAAATCCTCGGCATGGCCTCCCGCCCCTCGTTCGACCCGAACTCCTTCATTCCCGTCATCAAGCAGGAGGTCTTCGACAAACTCAACAATGACCCCGCCGTCCCGCTCTACCCCCGCGCCTTCCGCTCCGCCTACCCGCCCGGCTCGACCTTCAAGACCTTCGTCGGTCTGGCCGCCCTCGAGTCCGGCGAGATCACGCCGTCGTCGCGCATCAGCTGCCCGGGCGGCCTGCAGGTCGGCAATTTCTATTTCCGCAACCACCGCTCCGGCCACTCCGGCAACCTGACCCTGGCCCAAGCACTGGCGCAATCCTGCAATACATGGTTCTACCAAGCCGGCCTGAAAATCGGCGCCGAACCCATCCTCGCGTGGGCCCACGCCCTCGGGTTAGGGCAACGCACCGGCATCCCGCTGGCCGCCGAATCCGCGGGCAACGTCCCCGACGACGACTACATGCTGCGCGTGCACAGCCGCAAAATCCTCCAAGGCGACACGGCCAACATCAGCATCGGCCAGGGCGACGTCCTGGTCACCCCGCTGCAGATGGCCCAGGCCATGGGCGTGCTCGCCGCGCGCGGCAGCTTTCACCAGACGCGCCTGGTCAAGCAGGTGCAGAGCCTGGACAACAAGATTGTCGCCGCCTACCCGGACCGCATCCGCGCCGAGCTCAACATCGCCGAGGAAAACCTCGACGACCTGAACAAGGGCCTCGTCATGGTCACCACGCACGGCACCGGCACCGGCCGGCGCGCGGCCACCGTGCGCGGGGTGAAAGTCGCCGGCAAGACCGGCACCGCTCAGTGGGGCCCGGTGCGCAAACGCCGCAACGCCGCCTGGTTCGCCGGTTACGCCCCCGCCAACCACCCGCCGCTCTACGCTTTCGCCGCGGTGGTCGAAAGCAACCCCGGTGAAAGCATCTCGGCCGGCAGCTACGCCGCGCCGGTCATCGGCAACCTCCTCGCCACCCTCTTCAAAGGCTACAAGCCGCCGGCCAAAGGCGAGAAAAAGGACGAGGAACCGGCGGAGGAGACCGCCGCGGAAACCCCGGACATGCCGGACGCGGAGAACGGCGAGGACATTACCCTCTCGCTCGACACGCCGGTGGAGCTCACCGAACTGACCACCGATCTCATGAATCCCGAAGGCGCCCCGACCTTCGACGAACCCGCCTCGATGACACCCACCCCCGCGCCACCATCCTTCGAGTGAGCAACGCGCCGGCTGCGGCTTTGCCTTGGCCGAAAAGGCCCGGCCGCACAAACATTCCCACACTATGCTTGAACTGCGCGATTTGACCGTGACGGCCGGCGACGGGGACCGCGCGCCCGTTTTGTTGTCCGAGATCACCGCGCGCTTCCCCCGCGGCGAAGTCTGCGCGCTGCTCGGGCCGAGCGGCAGCGGCAAAACCACCCTCGTGCGTGCCGTGGCCGGCATTGCCGGGGCGACCACCGGGTCCCTCCACTGGGAGGGTCTCGACCTCGAGCTGGAAGACCTGCCCCCCTCGCAAATCGGCTACGTGCCGCAATTCACCATCAGCGAGGAAAATCTCACCGCACGCGAGAACGTCGTGCACGCCATCCGGTTGCGGGTGGCCGGACTGCGCGGACCGGAAATGGAAACCCGCGCGGATGAATTGCTCGCCCTGACCGGACTGACCGAAGCGGCCGGCACTTTGTCCAAGCACCTCTCCGGGGGACAACGGCGGCGGCTCGCCCTTTCCATGGAACTGGTCAGCGAGCCGCCCCTGCTGCTCTGCGACGAGGTGACCAGCGGACTCGACGCGCGCGCCGAGCGGGAAATTCTCGCACTCATGCGCCGCATCGCGCGCGAGGGCAACCGCGTCGTGCTGGTCGTGACCCACGGACTGCGCGACCTTGCGTCCTTCGACCAGGTCGCCGTGCTCTCCGACGGACACCTCGCTTATCTCGGTCCGCCCGGCACCGTCGCCCACTATTTCCGCGCGGACCAACCCGAGGAAGTCTTCGAGGTGCTTCCCCGGCGCACCGGAGCCGAATGGCACGCCTCTTGGGTGAAACACCGCGCGCATTTCGAAGGAGGGAAAAATTCCGTCCGCAACGCGCCGGACCGCGCCGCGACACCCGCCGCGTCCGGTCTGCCCTCACCCGCCAGCCAGTTCCTCGCCCTGCTCGCCGCCCGGTGGAAAGTTTTTTTCCGCAACAAAAGCGGGATCGCTCTGCAACTCGGCCTCGTCCTCGGCTTTCCCCTCGTCGTGGCTGTCTTTGCCCTCGACGGCCTGCCTCCCGTCCCCAGCCTCGACGCCGCCCTGAGCGGGGATGTCGTGCGCCAGCTGGTCGAAGCGCGAACGTTCGCCGAGGGGGCGAGCAAAGCCGGCAGCGCCGTCTCCGGGCTCATCCTCCTCCAAGTCATTCTCCTCGGATTGCTCGGCGCGAACAACAGCGCGCGGGAAATCGCCGGCGAGCGGGCCATCTACGAGAAGGAACGTTTCGCCGGACTCAGCCCCGCTGCCTACGTCGCCTCCAAGGCCTCGTTCCTCGCCGTCCTTGTCCTGCTGCAGTCCGCGTGGATGACCTGGTTCGTGCGCACCGTCACGCACTTCCCCGGCGACGCCGGAGGGCAGTTCCTTTTTTTCCTTCTCGTCAACGCCGCCCTCACCGCCGTCTGCCTCGGCATATCCGCCCTGGCCCGGACCGCCGACCAGGCCTCGCTCGCCTCGATCTACCTCGTCGGATTCCAACTGCCGCTCTCCGGCGCGGTCCTCGCCCTGCCGGCCGGACTCGACGCCGCGCTCCGCCCTTTCGTCGCCGCCTACTGGAGTTGGAGCGGCGCTTTGCAAAGCCTGCGGGAAACCCGCTACTATGACGTGCTCGAAATGGTCATTCCCACCACGCTTTCCGCCTCCGCCCTTTGCCTCTGGGTCCTCGTCCTGCACATCGTCTTCGGCATTTTTCTCGCATGGCTGGGTTGCCTTCGGGCCGCTTGGGATCGATAAATGGCCTCCATGGTCCGACGCGCCCGCACCCTGCCCAAAACCGGATGGCTCCTCGCCGGCCTCGCCGCCGTGCTCCTCCTCATCGCCGCGGGCGGCTACTTCCTCGGCGCGGCCGGGCACCCCTACCGCACGGCACCGGAATTTCCGGTCGAGGAATACCTCGCCAACTCCGGCACCATGCGCGGCAACACCTACCGCGTGGAAGGCGCGGTGCTCAACTCCATCGCGTGGTCGCCCGGACGCGGACGGCTCATCTCCGTGCAGCCGACCGGTTCCGATTCACCCGTCCCCATCGTCCTGCCCGCCGACCTGCCGGAAGCCAATGTGCAGAAAGGCCAGCGCTTCCACTTCCTCGTGGAAGTCCGGGAAAACGGGATACTGTATGCGCAGGACCTGACCAAATCATGAGCGCCCCCCGCCGCCTCCTCGCCGCCCTGCTCCTCGCTGTCGCTCCGGCCGCGGCCCAGGACACCGCGGGCCTCGGCGACTCGGACGCCGCGACCGGCGGGGCGCGGCCGCCGCAAATGAACGAGGGGTTCATCGGACGCGACATTCCGGCCTTCGACCCGGGGAGCGAGGTCGCATCGTTCGACGGCAAAATCTGGAATATCAACAACAACCGCCTCTTCCGTGCCCGCTTCGAAAAATACCTCAACGCCCCCGCCGCCACCGGGCCGGCGGACGTGGCCTACCGCCGGACCATCGACCGCATGCTCGAACTGCTCGCGCCCGGCAACGCCACGCCGCAGAACATCGACCAGGCCTTCGCCCTGCTGCCCCAAGCCTCGGCCTACCGCGACGATGCCAATCTCTGCCGCACCATGTCCGACGCCATCCACGCGGCGCGGACCAGCCTGCAGACGGTGGCCAAACTCAAGCGGGAGAACGAAATCCTCGAAAAACAACGCAAGACCGCCGAGTGGAACAACCAGATGGCGGCCCGCAACTCCGCGCTGAAATCCCCGGCCGGATCGAGCGACGCCGCCATCGCCGCGCAGCAGGAAAACCTCAAATTCGAACGCGATGCCAAGATGGCCAACACCCAGCGGGTGCTGTCCGACATCGGCCAGACCATCGAGAACAACAAGCTGCGCATCGCCCTGACCGAACTGAACACCCGCGGCCACCTGCAGGCCCTCATCATGCAATACTTCGCCACGCGGCGCTTCGAGCATGTCCTCATCGCCAACCGCTTCTACCGCGCGATCTACCGGGACGGTGACAACTCCATCGATGTCTACAAACGCATGGTCGAATCCCTGCCGGCCAACAAGGACACGGGACAAGCCCGCATCCGGGCCGAATTCGACCCGCAAGTGGCCGCCTCCGGCGCGTCCGCCGACGGCGGCGGGGGGAGCGGCATCGCGACGGGCGCCGGGCCCGGCGGAGCGGGAGTCGAAGTCGGCCGGCGGGGCGGCACGACCGGCGGCACCGGCGGCGCGTTTTCCGCCAGCGGGCTCAAGCTCGGCCTGGACAACTTCAGCGTGGAAAGCCTGACCGGCGGCGCGGCGGTCGCCGCGCAGACCGTGAGCAAACTGGTCAGCTCGCTCAGCCAGATCGACAGCCTGGCCAACGAAGCGATCCGCGATGTCAACGAAGGCGTCGAGGCCTACAAGTTCCTTCTCGAGCAGGGCGAACTGAACAGCGCGACCGAGCGGTTGGCCGAGACGTTCGCCCTCGGCGAATTCATGCCGAGCGTGCGCCTCCTCTCCCGCGAGGACAAACGCCGCGCGCTCAAGTTCGCGCAAATGAAAAACGAACTCCTCGCCGCGCTCGAGGTCAACGACCTGACCCGCGCCGGCACACTCGTCGAGGAACTGGGCGCCACCGCCTCGGATTTCGACGCCAGCAAGCCGCTGGCCAAGATCGAGACGGCCAAGACGATCAGCGCCATGCACCTGGCCAAGGCGAAGAATGCCGCGGTCTCGGGCGACCGCGCCGCCATGGAGGCGGAACTGCGCGCCGCCGCCGAAATCTGGCCGCGCAACCCCGCGCTGGCCGAAGTCGGGGAGAACATCTTCCGCCAGACCGATGTCCAGCAGCAGGCCCTCGTCGAACTCGACCGGCTCATGGAACAGGGCGACCACCGCGCTATCTTCAAGCAAAGCGCCCGCTTCATCGCGGCCAGCGCGCTTTATCCCGACCGGCAGGAAAAGCTCGGGGACATTCTCGCCCAAATGACCGAGATCGAGGGCGCCCTCCAGCGGGCCCGAGAGATCCAGCAGCGCGGCGATGCGGCCGGCGCCTGGGAAAGCATCCAGCTCGCGGCGGACAAATACCCGCAGGACAACGAGATCAACCGCCTCCGCGCCGACCTGGCCAGCGGCGGCGCCGCCACCTTCGTGCAATCCCTCAACAAGGGTGACGACCTGGCCGCCCGCGGCGAATACGGCGCGGCCCTCGCCTGGTATCTCGACGCGCACCGGCAATACCCGCCGAGCACCTTCGCCCAGGAAAAAATCGACGCTCTCGCCGCGCAAATCCTCCCGGACTCGGCGCCCGCCGCGCCCTGAGCGGACGCCGCCGGGGTGATCACCCCGTGGTCGATCGCGCCGCGCGGACGCAGATTGCCGGGATGAAAAAACCGAAACACTGGTCGCAGCCGGCCACCCGCGTCCACGTCTCCCGCGACGACCGGACCCGCACCTGGGCCGGCAAAACCGTGCAGAGCAAGGTCCGCAGCGAAGGACGCCACCGCGCCGCCCTCGAAAGATCGGTCACGGTGCGGCAAACCTACCAGGCCGCGGCCGCCAAAACGAATCCCGGTTGAGGGGCGCGCTACGCCGTCGCCTCGACCGCATGACGCGCGCTGGCCAGCGCATAATCGCGGTTCATCTTGGCAATGAAGGCCGCGGGGACCCCGGCCGGACACACCGCCTCGCACTCGTAAAAATTCGAGCAGTTGCCGAAGCCCTCCTTGTCCATCTGCGCGACCATCCCGCGCACGCGCCGGTTGGCTTCCGGTTTGCCCTGGGGCAGCAGTCCGAGGTGCCCGACCTTGGCCGCGACGAAGAGCATGGCCGACCCGTTGGGACACGCCGCCGCACAGGCCCCGCATCCGATACAGGCCGCCGCATCCATCGCGTAATCCGCCACCGTCTTGGGCACCGGCGTGTCGTTGGCGTCCTGCGCGTTGCCGCAACGTTCGCTGATGAATCCGCCCGCCGTGATGATGCGGTCGTAGGCCGAACGGTTGACCACCAAATCCTTGACCACGGGGAACGCACCCACGCGGAACGGTTCGATGTAAATTGTCTCCCCGTCGTTGAACTTCCGCATGTACAGCTGGCAGGCCGTCCCGCGCCCCGGACCCTGCGGAATCCCGTTGATGGTCAGACTGCACGCCCCGCAAATCCCCTCGCGGCAATCATGATCGAAAGCCACCGGTTCCTCGCCCGCCTCGGTCAGCCGGTCGTTGACGATGTCCAGCATCTCCAGAAACGAGGCCTCCGACGGAATGTCTTTGGCCTCCAGGTCCTGGAAAGTCCCCTGCCCGCTGCCTTCTTCCTGACGCCAGATTTTCAGATGGAAGTTCATGAGAGAGTAAGTTGAGAGCCGTAGCGGAGCGAAGACAGGTCGCCGCGGCGACCAAATGAGGGTTGCCCTTTACGACATCCGGGTTGTAGCGGCGGTCTATGACCGCCGGTGCATGAAATAGAAAGCGTCCGACGGTCATAGACCGCCGCTACAAAGTTCGGTTCGCTGTTCATAAGTCGACTATTTGTAGCTCCGGGTCGCCAATTTCACGCCCTCGTAATGCAACGGTTCTTTGACCAACTCCGGACGCTTCCCGTCGCCGGTGTGCTTCCAGGCCGAGACATAGAAATAGTCCTCGTCGTTGCGCAGCGCCTCGCCTTCCGGGGTCTGATATTCGACACGGAAGTGGCCGCCGCAGGATTCGTTGCGATCCAGGGCGTCCTCGCACATCAACTGTCCGAACTCGATGAAGTCCGCCACCCGTCCGGCTTTTTCCAGGGACTGGTTCAGTTCGTCGCCGTCCCCGAGCACCCGCACCGTGGTCCAAAATTCCTCCCGGATCTCGTCGAATCGCCTGATCGCCTTCTCGAGACCTTCTTTGCTCCGCGCCATCCCGCATTCGTCCCACAGCAGCTTGCCGATTTCTTTGTGGAAACTGTCGACCGTGCGGGTGCCTTTGATCGAGAGCAGACGCTTGATGCGCTCGCGCACTTCCTCCTCGGCCTGTTTGAACTCCGGGCGCGCCGTCTCCGGACGCGTCCCGCGGAGCGGCGCGAGGTAATTGCCGATGGTGTAGGGCAGGACGAAGTAGCCGTCGGCCAGACCTTGCATCAGCGCGCTGGCCCCGAGGCGGTTGGCCCCGTGGTCGGAAAAGTTGGCTTCGCCGATGACGAAAAGCCCCGGGATGTTGCTCTGCAACTCGTAGTCCACCCAAAGCCCGCCCATCGTGTAGTGCACCGCCGGATAAATCCGCATCGGCGTCCGGTAGGCGTTTTCCCCGGTGATGTTTTCATACATCTCGAAGAGATTCCCGTAACGCTCGCGCACCGTGTTCTCGCCGAGCCGTTTGATCGCGTCGGCAAAGTCCATGTAAACCCCCAGCCCGCCCGGACCGACCCCGCGCCCCTCGTCGCAGACTTCCTTGGCCGAGCGCGAGGAAATATCGCGCGGGGCGAGGTTCCCGTAGCTCGGATACTTGCGCTCGAGGAAATAGTCGCGGTCCTCCTCCGGGATATCGGACGGCTTTTTCCCGCAATCTTCCTTGCGCTTCGGCACCCAGACGCGGCCGTCGTTGCGCAGCGATTCGCTCATCAGCGTGAGCTTCGACTGGTATTCGCCGCTCACCGGAATGCAGGTCGGGTGGATCTGGGTGAAGCAAGGGTTGGCAAAGAGCGCGCCGCGGCGGTAAGCGCGGTAGGTCGCGGTGACGTTGCAACCCATCGCATTGGTCGAAAGATAAAAAGCATTGCCGTAGCCGCCGGTGGCCAGGATGACCGCATCCGCGGAATGCGATTCGATTTCCCCGGTCACCATGTTGCGGGTGACGATCCCCTTGGCGTGGCCGTCGACCAAAACGAGGTCGAGCATCTCGTGGCGCGGATGCATTTTCACCGTGCCGGCGGAAATCTGATGGCTCAGCTCGGAATAAACCCCGAGGAGCAGTTGCTGCCCGGTCTGACCCCGCGCGTAAAAGGTCCGCGAAACCTGCGCGCCGCCAAAAGAACGGTTCGCCAGCATCCCGCCGTATTCGCGGGCGAAAGGCACACCCTGCGCCACGCATTGGTCGATGATGCGACCGCTGACCTGGGCCAGACGGTAAACGTTGGCCTCGCGCGAACGGAAGTCGCCGCCCTTGATCGTGTCCATGAACAAACGGTCCACGCTGTCGCCGTCGTTCTGGTAATTCTTCGCCGCGTTGATCCCGCCCTGCGCCGCGATGCTGTGCGCGCGGCGCGGACTGTCCTGGTAGCAGAAGCACTTCACGTTGTAGCCCTGCTCGCCGAAGACCGCCGCGGCGGACCCGCCGGCCAATCCCGTGCCGACCACGATCAGCTCGTAGCGTCGCTTGTTGGCCGGACTGACCAGCTTGCTCGCCGTCTTGAAATTGGTCCATTTGTCGGCCAGCGGGCCGGCCGGGACTTTCGGATCGAGAGTGATGGTGCTCATGATTGGGCGGAAGCTGTGGGTTCAGGGGCAACCCGGCGATCCTCCGGCAGCACCTGCAAATACCCCGCCACCGAAGCGACGGGAATCGAAGCAAAGCCGAGCATCAAAGCCCAGGAAACGAACAAAGCCCCGTGTTTGATCAGTCGGGCCGATTTGCGGCCGTTCAGACCGAAGGTCTGGAACACGCTGGAAATGCCGTGGCTCAAATGCATCCCGAGAAGCAGAAGACCGAGCAGATAAAATCCCGAGACCCACACATTGTGGAAACTCAGGATGATCATCGCCGCCACATCGTGCCGTCCTTCGAGGTCGTAGAGATGCGAGTGCGGGCTCATCCCCGCCGCGAATTGCAGCACATGAAAAATCAAAAAGGAGAGAACGACCAAGCCGCTTAACGCCATCGTCCGGGCAAAAACCGTGCTCTGCACCCGCGCCTTGACCGCGTAGCGCTGCGGTCGCGCCCGCCGGTTCTCCAGAACAAGGGTCAAAGTGGTGGAAATATGCACCAGAAACACGACCAGCAGTCCGCCCCGCGCCCCCCAGAGAAGAAGCGGACTGGCGTGCAAGGCCTCCGCATACGCGTTGATCCCCTCGCCGTAAGGACCGAAGTAGATCGTCAGGTTGCCCGCCAGATGGGCCAGAACAAACAAGATCAACAACGCGCCCGATATCCCCGCAACCCACTTCTTGCCGATCGACGAAGTGACAAAGGCCAACAACGGATTGGGCTGGCGGGGTCCCCTGTAAACGGAAGCCACGGACATGATCAGGCACACTATTAGAAATTCTAATAGTAGCAACGATTAAGATTGGCCGCCGGATGCCCGTCAATTACCCGATTGCCCCTTGCGCGGCCCCGCAACCGGAGCTATCGGTGCGGCAGATGAAAACCCTACCTCTCGTTCTCGCCGGTGCCCTTCTCTTTTCCGCTCACCCCCTCCTCGCCCGCGGTGGCGGCGGGGGCGGCGGTTTCCACGGCGGCGGTGACTTCGGCGGGGGCGGAGAATTCCGCGAAGGAGGGATGGACGGCGACGTGGATGTCGACCGCACCGGGAACGACGTGAACATCTCCCGGGACGGCAATGACGTGAATGTCGATCGGACCGGAGATGACAACTACCGCGTAAGCGACGACAACGGATCGGCCGATGTCCGCGTCAATCCCGAAGGCGACGGCGTGGCCAATGTCAATGTCCGCACCGCCGACGGCAAGGACTATGACACCACCGTCGCGGGGCCGGACGGCTACCGCGCCGGCTACGTCTGGCAGAACGGCGGTTATGTCGCGGTCAACTGCGACCCGTGGGTGGCCTACGCCGCCCCGTTCGGTGCTTGGGCCGGTTGGAACATCGTGACCCAACCGGACTACGTCCAATACCCGGTTTATGCCACCTACCCCGTGGAAACCGCGGTGGAAGTCGCCCTGCAAAAGCTCGGCCTCTACACCGGCCCCATCGACGGCAATGCCGCCTCCTGCGCCGGCGCCATCGAGCAATACCAGATGCAGAACGGCATGCCCGTCACCGGGACCATCACCCCGGACCTCCTCACCGCCCTCGGCATCCAAGCCTCCTTTCAGTAGATGCATCGCGATAAAGGCAAAACACAATGGCGCCCGGAGGGAGCGATCCACCAAGTGTGGCGGCGGCCGGGAAGTCGCCGGCCGTATTCGGTCCAACTGACCATCGACTGAGCACTGAAAACTTCCCCTACCCCACGATCCCAGCCACCGCGCCGGTCATGAAGCAAGCGAGGCTGGCCCCGAGCAACGCCCGCCAGCCGAAGCGCGCCAGAGTCTCCCGCTGCGAGGGCGCCAAGGCGCCGATGCCGCCGATCTGCACCCCGATCGAGACAATGTTGGCAAAACCGGCCAGCGCATAGGTCAGGATCATCAAGTTGCGCGGATCGGCGAATGCACCCGTTGCCTTGAGTTCGCCGAGTTTGACGAAGGACACGAACTCGTTGAGAACCGTCCGCTCCCCGAGCAAGGCCCCGCTCACCATGACCGCGTCGCTGCTGATTCCCATCAGCCACGCCACGGGCGCGAAAAGCAGGCCAAGCAGAAAATCGAGCGAGATCCCGTCGAAGACACCGCCGCTCCATTCCGCAACCAGCGCATTCAGCCCCGTCGCTTCGCCGATCCAACCCTCCAGCACGTGGTTGACCAGGGCGACCAGCGCCGTGAAGACCAGAAGCATCGCGCCGACATTGACCGCCAGCTTCACACCGTCCGTCGTCCCCCGGCAAATCGCATCGAGCAGATTCACCCCGTTGCTCTCCTCGGCGAGATGCAGCGATGTGTCGACCGGTTCGGTCTGGGGCAGCAGGATTTTCGCGATCATCAGCGCCGCCGGCACCGTGATGACCGATTTGGTCAGCAAATGCGTGGCAAAGACCAGTTGCTGCGCGGGATCGCCGCCGCCCAGCAGGCTGATGTAGGCGATCATGACCGCGCCCGCCACCGTCGCCATCCCGCCGATCATGACGCAGAGGATCTCGGACTTGGTCATACCCGCCAGCCACGGACGGATGAGCAGCGGCGCTTCCGTCTGCCCGAGGAAAACGTTGGCCGAGGCCGACAATGTCTCCGGTCCGCTCAACCGCATGGTTTTGGCAAACACCCACGCCATTCCGCGCACGATGACCTGCAGGATCCCGAGGTAGTAGAGCGCGGCGCTGAAGGCCGAAAAAAAGACGATCGAAGGCAGCACGCTCAGCGCGAAAATCATGCCGTGGGACTGCTCGTCGAGCAGCGAACCGAAGAGAAAACGCGTTCCCTCCGAGGTGAACCCGAGCAGTTGCACGAAGAGCATCCCGACCAGTTCGACCGCCGCCCGGACCCAGGGAACATGGAGCACCAAGGCGGCCAGCAGGAACTGCAAAACCAAACCGGTCCCCACCACCCGCCAAGGAATGGCGCGGCGGTCGGCACTGAAGAGCACCGCCACCCCGAGGAAGAACACAATACCCAACACGGGCTGCCAGATAATGGCGGGATCCTGCACGCCGGGGAAACTACACCCCGGTGCCGAGGTTGCCGAATGCAAACAACGGTTCGCCCGGTAATAAACACTCCTTGCCTCGTCCTGCGGCAGGCTTAATTTTACTTGATGGCTGGATCCTCACTGCGCCTGTCCGTCACCGCCGTTTTGCTTGTCATGCTGGTGGCCCTGTTGGGCTTGCTTCAGACCGCACCCAGCCCGGCCCCCGCGGACGCCCCTTCCCTCACCCCGCCAGCGCCTGATGGATGGGCCCGCGGTCCTGCCTCCTTCGTTGGCCGTGACGGCCCGGCGGCCCGTTTTCTCTCCCGGGCCACCGTCCTCGACCAGCGCCCCCTTCCGGCCGACGGGAACCGTCAGGGCGTGGAAAAACTCGTGCCGTCCCGCAGCGGCCACCGCTTGTATCGCGCCGTCGAATCTTGGGACGAGGGTCCACCCGGCGGGACCGTCTCCGGCTTCCAACTCCGCGTTTACGCCGCGGACCGGGTCATCGTCCGCACCGCCCCGGACGCCGACCCCGACCAACTCGCCCGCGTTTTGCGGAAGGAAGGACTGCACCTCGACCGACAGATCGCCGAGGGGATCTTCAGCGTGCAGACCCGTGAAGCCAACCTCGATGCCGTGCCCCGCGCCCTCGCCACGCTTGCCGAACTCGGCGCGGTCGTGGCCCAAGCCGAGCCGGACGGCGTGGGTTTCGGCGGAGGCGCTCCCCCCGACGACCCCTACTTCCCGCAGCAGTGGAACCTCGACAATACCGGGCAGCTCGGCGGCGTTCCGGGGGCCGATATCCGGGCGCTCGGGCTGTGGGACGTCTGGCAGCGCGCTGCAGGCGTGACCGTGGCGGTGCTCGACACGGGATTGGATTTCACCCAGCCGGATCTTCAAGGGCTCGATTGGACGGGTTATGACTTTGTCAACGACGATGCGAATCCCTCCGACGACCACGGCCACGGGACCGCGGTCACGGGGGTCATCCTCGCCAACACCGGCAACGGCCTCGGGATCGCGGGCCTGACCAGCGGGGTGCGTTTGCTCGTGGTCAAGGTTCTCGACGCCGCCAACGAGGGCCTCACCTCGGACCTGATCGCCGGCTTGGCCTACGCCCGGACCAACGGTGCCGCGGTGATGAATCTCTCGCTTGTCGGCTACCCCGCGCCCGGGGAGTTTCCCGCCGAAGACACCCTCCTGGCGCAGCAACTCGCCCTCTGCCAGTCGGCCGGCATCGTTTTGAGCATTTCCGCGGGCAACAACGGCACGGACAACGACATCACGCCGAATTACCCGAGCTCCTACACCAACGCCAACATCATCGCCGTCGGCGGTCACGACCGTTACGACGTGCGGTGGAGCGGCGCATCATTGCCGTCCAACTACGGGGCCACGTCGGTCGATCTCTTCGCCCCCGGCCGGGGCGTTCCGACCACCGTCCGGCCGGGGACCGGGTTCCTCCCCGCGGTCGGCGGCGACTACTCCTATTACACCGGAACTTCCATCGCCACCCCGCACGTCACCGGAACAGCCGCCGTGCTCAAGGCCCTCAACCCGACCTGGGGCGCGAACGAAATCAAAAAAGCCATCCTCGACAATGCGAAAACCAATGCCGCCTACACCGGCCTTTGCCTCTCGGGCGGAAGGCTCGACGCCCTCGACGCGTTCGGCTTCGCGGCCAACCTCCAACCGAACCGCGACAGCGATTCCGACGGCAGCGGCAACCTCCTCGAATACCTCGCCGGCACGCGGGCCGACAGCGCCGCGGTGCGGCCGCAGGTTTCCACCACTCTCGAGCCCTCGACCCTTGCCGTGAGCATGTCCCGCAAAGAACGCCCCTATGGCACCCTGCGGATCACCGCATCGCAAACGCTCGAGTTTTGGTCCACCAATGGCGTGTCGACGGATCTGAGCACACCGACAGTCTTGCGCGGCGCCGTCGATCGCACCGGCCTGGGGCAAAGTTTCATGCGCATCGAGGCCGTTCCGACCGGCACGAACTGAAGCATCACAGCCTCCGCGCGACCTCAGTCCGTCCCCGCGACCGGCACCAGACGTCCGCCGCCGAAGGGATGATCCTCCCGCGCCGGCACCAGCGCGCCCTCCTCGAGCGTGAAGCCGTGATCATAGCTCCGCAGCAACAACTCGCCGTCGCCGTCGAATGATCGCACGGGCACGAAGCCGAGGCTCATTGGGTCGCGCTCCAGCACGTGGCGGCAGGCAAGTTCCAGACGCCGCCCCCGGAGAACGTAGACCCCCTCCAACCGGCGCGCGGCCCCTTGGGCGAAAATACCCGCCGGCACTTTGCTCTCCCAAGTCGCCGTCCACGTGAGGTCCGGACGGAATTCGTAGCGCAAACCCGGACGCTCCGGATCATCGTAAGCATTGGCCAGCTCCGGAGCATCCGCGCAACCGGCCAGCCCGAGCAACGCGGACCACATGACAGCGCGCAGCCCCCGGTTTGCCGCCCTTCGCTCGCCCGTCATTCCAGCAACCCGCGTAAAGTTTCGGTGGAAACACAATCCTTGAACACCATCTGCACATCCTCCGCACCCGCCTCCCGTCCCTCCACCGGATCGGCCAGCACCGCGGCCGTGCTCGAGACCATCCCGACCACCAAACCGCTCTCGTCGAGCACCGGCGCCCCCGAGCTGCCCGCACCGTAGTCCGCCGTCACCGTGACCCACCGCCGGCGCGCACTCCCGTCCTCCGAACGCCCGTCGAAGACCCGCGACACAATCCCCTCGGTCAGCGAATAAAAACGTCCGTCCGGATGACTCACCACGTGCACGGGCGCGCCCGTCGGCACACCCTCCGCCATGGACAACCACGGACGCCCCGCCGCGGCCTCCGCCGCGAGGCGCACGAAAACCGCGTCCCCGTCGCGGTCCGCCGCCACGACTTCCGCCACCGGGTGCACCGCGCCGTCCGCGAACATCACGCCCAGCGGCTCATCCGAATCCTCCTCCAACACATGGTAACTCGTCGCGACCAAACCGTCCGGTCCGGCCAGCCAGCCGCTGCTCACCCCGCCCATGTGCCACTCCGGGCAATCCCGGCACTTCTCCACCGTGCCGATGACCACCACCGCCTCGCGGGCCCGCGCGTAGCGCCCGGCCGCCGCATGCTCCGCCGCGGATCCGTCATGCTTCGCTTTTTTCCCGGCCGCCTGCCCCAGTGCCGCGGCCGCCTGCCGACCGGTCAGGGCGCGCGCGGCCTTGCGGTGCGGCATGATGCCCTCGACAAACCTCTCCTCCACCTTCTCGTCGTCGACCACCGGCTCGCCGGAAGCCGGCCGCGCCGCGCCCAGCACGGCCGCGGCGGCGAGAAGGAACCAGAAGTTGCTGAACATCGTGCGTCAGGAATGGATACGGTCGGAAATCAAACGCTGCAAGTGATGCATGACGAGAGCCGCCATCGTCCGCATCGAACCGAACTCCGCCACCCCGTGATACTCGTCGAGTTCGCGGGCCAGCAGGGCCACGTGTTCCGGCGGGGCCACGTCCGACTTTTCCATCGTGCCCATCAACCCGTGGAACCGGCGGCTCTCCGCGCGGATGCGGCGCGCCGTTTGCGAGCGCTCCTCCTGGCGGTATTGCACGATGGTCGGCACGTTGAGATGCGTCCGCACCAGCTCTTCGACCGGTTTGTTGTCCGGGAAAAGATGCGGACGGTAAACCTCGAGCCGCCCCTCGTAACATTGCTGGTCGAAGTCGACCGGACGCACCCGGTATTGCACCTCCTCGAAGTCCGGCGTGATGTCCACCACGTAGTTGACCGCGCGCATGTCGCCGAGCAGGCGCAGGTAGCAACGCTCGGCGAACTTGACGAATTCCTTGGCCACACGCACGCGGTTCAGGTCCTCCCGCGCCAGCTGGTCGCGGATGAACATGTCGCCCGGAATCCCCGCGATGTGCTCCTCGACCAGCGTGTTGCCGTGCACAAGGTAATTGATGCGGAACGGCGAGAGCAAATGCTCCAGCTCCAAGCCGTAAATGCGGGAGGCGTCCCCCTGCTTCACGTAATAGTGGTCCGCGTTGCCGTTGAAGAGATTGATGATGCGGATGCGGAACGGACGCGAATTGCCGAAGTCGCCGAAGTCCACCCGCTCGACCGCGAGATGCTCCGCGTGGGAAAGATCCCCGCCGATTTTCAGCATGGCGTAGAGCCGCGTCAGCCGAGGCTGCAGTTCCGCCATCGCCTCGGGGGCGTAAGCCACGGTGAGCCAGAGGGTCTCGCGGCCGGACGGATTTTCGTAGGGCATGGCCGCCGTGAAGCGCAGGAGATCGTCGTAGACCGCCGGCATCTCCGCCATGCGCCCGAAATGCTGCAGGTATTGCCGCAACGACGGACCGATGGGGTATTGCTCCTTGCGGCGCGAGATCATCGTGCCGGCAACACTCGGGCAAAAATCCGGCCCTGCCACCATCAAAATGGCGCACCCGCCCCCCACCCTGTGGTAAATTCCGCCGTGGTCGCCCTCACCGAAAAATTCCTCGCCGCCGTCGCCGGATGGCCGGTGGTTTTCGAGGCCCGCAAAATCCGCGCCGCCGGCAAAGTCAAATCCGCCCGTTACGAACCCCCGCTGCTCAAAGGCGCCGTCCGCGCCGGCTCCCGCCTCTACGCCTCCGGACTCCGCCTTGTCTCCGAGACCGACGTGGAAAACATCTGCTCCTGCCGCGCCTCGCAAGTCGAGGGCGACGGCATGATCTGCCCCCACTCCGTTGCCGTCGCCCTCGAAGTCATCCACGGGGAAGAAAAGCCACATCCGCCCCCGTCACCCGGAACGTTGTAGGTTCAGGATCAGCTCTTGCGATCCGCGAAAATTCCGGCATACTCCATTTTCGATCAAGACCCTATCGTCCAGCGGTTAGGACACCGCCCTTTCACGGCGGTAACACGGGTTCGAATCCCGTTAGGGTCGCTCGCCTTGGCCAGCGACCCGCAAGCCTCTCCTCCGCCGCAGGCGCATGAATGGAAAGATGGCGCGGCCATCAGCCAAGCGAAGCGCGACAGATCGACCGCAGGTCGACCCCAGGGTGAGGCGCAGCCGAATCAATCCCGTTAGGGTCGCTTTTCTTTTTGAGGGCAATCCCCCCTTAAACCCGCACAAATACAGGCTTCGCGGGCGTTTGCTGAAATCGGCGGAGTTGGCCGAAGTTGGCGGAAGTTTGTCAAGAAACGTCAAGAAAATGGCAGCCGAATGGCACTAAAATGGCACTAACGGAGGCGGGCTTTGTTACCGCCCAAAGGCGGCGGTGGCCTTTTTCTTGCCCTCCCCTCGCCTCGGGTGCATCACCCGCCATCCCTGCCGCCCTCGAGTTCATCGGTGCGGACATGCCCTTTCCAGTCCATTGACCGTGCGAGGATTGCTGCTAAACCAATAACCATGAATCTACCTAAAGCACCGTCCCTTATCATCACCGCTCTTGCTCTGCTCACGTTCCACGCTTCGGCGGTGGAGTATGTGACTCTGCGCCCAGAAACAGGGGCCGTTAACCTTAATCCATTGGACGTGGTCGAAATTGTATCCGAACAGGTATCTTATAATGCTGGCAATGGCGCTTACACCTATCGCGTTAATTTAGACATGACGTTTGAGGGAGGCCACACATCAAACATCTCAACCGGACGTGGTAGCGTCTACACTTCGCTTGTGCAGATTGCATCCACCAACGGTGCGGTAACGATAAAAATCACCCGCGCCAACGAAGTCAATGCCGTGCAGCCCACTTCAGTTTTAGTCATCCCCGAAAACGCCACAGGCAACTACGACATCGTAGTCGAAACCAGTGACGATACTGCTACTTGGACGCCGTTCCACTCGCAGACAATCTTGGCGACCGACCCCAAAAGGTTTTTTCGGACTAGGATTGTAAGGCGAGATTAGGCGGCGACTGTTGGCCTTTGGGGCTCACAAAAACCCCCGCAGGCGCAGACAGCGGAGCATCCATAAAAGCGCTTCCTGCGCCAACCTCGCGCAAAGTTTTCGCACCCTGCGGATGCCGCTTGAGGTAAACACTGACACTCTGCCTCGTGATGCCGAGCAGGCGAGCCGCCTGCGATTGCGTAGCCTTGCACTCGCGCACCCCATGATCTCGAGCATCAGACGCACATCCAGACGCATGGCCGCGTGGACGCAGAGCATGGCGCCGACGATGACTTCGCGTTTGCGAAAGGGTTGAGTCGATCCGCCCCCGAGAAGCCCGAGGATCGAAGTGGTTGCGGTCCAGACCG
>CAMDUL010000002.1 GCA_945878135.1 Chthoniobacter flavus
AAACCTAGCTGCCCGAGGAGACGCTGCAAGTCGTCGTTGCCGTAATACTCGATGAGAATACGGCCCTTCTCCTCGCCATGGTGGATTTCGACACGGGTGGAAAGATGCTGCTGCAGGCGGTTCTCCAGATGCTGCACCGCCGCGGAGACCGTGCGTTTCTGGCGCGTGCGGCCTTTGCGCACCGTGCCGCCTTTGCTCAGGTGCGCATTGACGAGATCCTCCGTGGCGCGGACGGACAAGCTTTTCTTCATGACCTGCGCGGCCACGTGACGCTGGTCGTCCGCGGCGCGCAGTCCGAGCAGCGCCTTGGCATGGCCGACGGACAGGCGCCCCTGCACGAGATGGGTCTGCAATTCGCCGTCGAGTTCGAGAAGACGCATCGTGTTGGCCACGGCCGCGCGGCTTTTGCCGACTTTGGCGGCGATTTCTTCCTGGCGCAGTTTGAACTCTTCGGCCAGGCGCTTGTAGGCCTGCGCTTCCTCGATGGGGTTGAGATCTTCGCGCTGCAGATTCTCGACCAGCGCGAATTCGAGCACTTCGAGATCGGTCGCTTCGCGGACAATGACCGGAACCTCTTTCAGTCCGGCCTGGCCGGCGGCCCGCCAGCGGCGTTCGCCGGCGATGAGTTCGAGCAAGCCGTTGACGCGGCGGACGATGAGCGGCTGGATGATGCCGTTCGCGCGGATGGACGCGACCAATTCGGCGAGATGCTCGGCGGAGAACGTGGTGCGTGGTTGCAGCGGGCTCGGCACGACCTGCGTGAGTGCGACGGATTGCACGCGTTCGCCGGCTGCTTCCGCCGCCGCCACGGCCTCGGCGGCGGTTTTTGCCGGGGCGATGAGCGCGCCGAGTCCGCGTCCGAGTGCTGGTTTGGCCATAGCCCCGCATGCTAACGAGGGCCGAGCCCCGATGGGAAGCGCGAGCGTGGGCCCAATACCCTACTGGTCTCCGGAGCGGCGATGGCGCTATAAAAAAAGCCCATGGCGCACGTGTTCGAACAGTTGTCTCTCTGGATCGACCCCGTGCCGCGCGACGGCCCGGCCCAGATGGCCTGCGACGAGGCGCTGCTGCAGAAGTCCGACGGGGTCGTGCTGCGGGTTTTCCGCTGGTCGGAACCGTGGGTCAGCATCGGGTATTTCACGCCATGGCAAGGAGCGTCCGAGGCCGGCCGGCCGGTGTGTCGTCGCTGGACCGGCGGCGGTGTTGTCGTGCACGAGGAAGATTTCACCTTCGCGCTGATCGCGCCGCGCTCCGAGGGCTGGGCGCGGCTGCGGCCGGAGGAAAGTTACCGTGTGGTCCATGCGGCCCTCGCGGGGGCCCTGCGCGAGGCCGGACATGCGGCGACGTTGTTTGCAAACGCCGCCCGGGGCGGCGCGGCCTGCTTTGCCGGACCCGTTCGCCACGATGTGGTCGATGAACGGGGCAAGATAGCCGGTGGCGCGCAACGGCGGACCAAACGCGGGCTCCTCCATCAGGGGTCTGTGCAGGCCGGGGCGTTGGGTCCGGAATTCGCGCGGACTTTAGCCGGCGCATTGGCCGTGAAAAAAACCATGTGGACGCCACCGGAAGATTTCGAGGACGCGGTGTCCGCTCTGGCCCGCGGCAAGTATGCCCGGGAGGAATTTTTGCGAAGGGTGGACCCTTGAGCAAAGTTCTTTACAAGAAAGTCCTCGACCGAAATTCTGCCGCTCTTCGCCGCGCCCGAGTGATGCCATCGCCATGAAGAAATCGAGCAAATCCGCCGCGAAAACCGCAAAACCGAAGAGCAAAGCGGCCAAGCGTCAAGCCCCGGCCAAACGTCGCCCCGGTGCGAAGACCAAGCCCAAAGCCCGCCGGCCGAAGGCGACCAAAAAAAGTGCCAAACCCGTCCGGCCGCCGGCCCGCCGGCGCGCCACCAGGAAATCCGCCGGTGCGGACATCGACCATCTCGGCGACCTGCCCCGCAGTTACGGCGACGGGGGTATTTTCGTCGTCGCGCAGGAACCGCACTGGCTCTTTTGTTACTGGGACTACACGCTGAGCGAAGGGATCGAGGGCGCGGTTTTTCTGCGCCACGGACGTCAAGGCGAGGAACGCCCCGAAGCTGAAGTGCCCGTGCCGGCGGATACCAACAGCTGGTATTTTCCGGTGCGCGATGCCGATGCGGATTATTACGTCGAACTCGGGCACTACCAGGGCGGGGATTGGAAAACGCTGACCCGTTCCGGCACCGTGCTCACCCCGCGGGACACGCTGGCCGGTTTCGGCGAAGCCGTCTTCGCCAACATGCCCTTCCTCGCCACCTTCCAGCAGCTGGTGGAGAAACTCCGCGGCGAAATGCGCGGGGGCGAAAGCCTCGCCGCGGCCCTCGCGCGTTTGCAGGGACGCGGCGACCTGCCCCTCGGACGCCTGACCCCGGCGCAACGCATCGCCCTCGACCGCCTGCTTGATACCGAACTCGGTTCGCTCACCTCCGGAGAGCTGTCCCGCTACCTCGGCTCGCCGGGCGCGAGCCCTTTCGCCGGCGGATTCGCCCCGTCCTCGTGGGCGCAGGCGCCGGGAGGATTTTCCAGCGCATTCCTTGCCGCGGCCGGTCCGGCCGGGGCCTCGTGGGGCGTTTCTTCGTTCGAGTCGGCCCTCGGCAGCTGGTCTTCGGCCGCCATGGCCGTTCGGCGAGGCGAGAGCAGCTGGATGTCGAGCTGGGGTCCGCGCGAGTTTTTCCTGCACCTCAATGCCGAGGTCATTTTCTGCGGTGGCACGCATCCGGAGGCCAAGGTCACGGTCGGCGGCCAAGAGATCATGATCCGACCCGACGGCACTTTCCGCTACCACTTCGTGCTGCCGGACGGCGAGTTCGAGATTCCCGTGGTGGCCGTTTCGCCCGACGGTTTGGAAACGCGGCGTGGTGTGTTGCGCTTCGAGCGCGAAACCACGCGCCAAGGCGGGGTCGGCGCCACCGCGCAACCGGACCTCGGGGAGCCGATGGGCCGCAAAGGTTGAGCGGGAGATTGTTTTCCGCCGGCGCACAGCCCTAACTTCGATCCGTGCCCGCCCCCGACGACCCGCTCGCGCCGGCCTACCTCGACCACCTGCGCGACGAACGCAACGCCTCGCCGCGCACGGTCGACAATTACGATCGCGCGCTCCGCGCAGCCGCGGACTTCCTCGGTGCCAAGTCGTGGCGCGAGGCCTCGGCCGACGACTTCCGCGCCTACCTTTTCGCCCTGATGAAGCGCGAGCGTGCGCGGGCCAGCATCCGCCTCGACTTCGCCGCACTGCGCAGCTTCTACCGCTTCCTCTGCGAACGCAAAGGACTCGCCGCCAATCCGCTCATGGCCGTCTCGCTGCCCAAAGCGGACAAACGCCTGCCCGTCTTCCTCACCGCCACGCAAATCGAAGCGCTGCTGCACGCTCCTCACGCGGCGAAACCGGAGCAACAAGCGCCATCCTGGATGCCGTGGCGCGACGCCGCCATTCTCGAACTTTTTTATTCCAGCGGTCTTCGTCTGGGCGAACTCGCCGCACTCGATGTCCGCGACATCGATCCCCACAACGAAACCGTCCGCGTGCTCGGCAAAGGCTCGAAGGAACGCATTGTTCCCGTCGGTGAACCCGCCCTCGAAGCCATCCAGCAATACCGCCAGCGCGCCAAGGTGCCCTCCGGCCCGCTCTTCATCAGCAAACTGCGCAAGCGCCTCGGCGCCTCGGCGATCTGGTCGCTGGTCAAAAAATACCTCCGCCTCGCGCAGATTCCCGTCCCGGCCAGCCCGCACAAGTTGCGCCACAGCTTCGCCACGCATTTGCTCGACGCCGGCGCCGACCTGCGCAGCGTGCAGAGCCTGCTCGGACATGCCAGCCTCTCGACCACGCAGATCTACACGCACGTCACCACCGAGCGCATCAAGAAGGCCTACGATCAGGCCCACCCGCGGGCGTAGAACCAGACCAAGCCGGCCGACCGCGCACTCCACAACACCGTGCGCAGCCAGTTGCCCCGGACCAGGGAACGGAGCAGATCCGGACGCGGACCCTCGCGCGCCAAAAGTCCGTGCAGCGGTCCTTGCCACAAGGCCGTGGAAGCCCAGATGACGACGAGCAAGCCGAGCATGGCGCGCCAGAACCAAGCAGGCTCGGCCACCGCCGCCAGCGCCAGCGCGGTGAGCAGTTCCACCACCATCAACGGTCCGACAACCATCCCGATCGAGCGGCAATGGTGCCGGTGAAACTCCGCGAAGTCCGCCGCCCCGGCATGCCGGAAGCCCGGATACTGCACGAGTTGCACCAGCCAGATAATGCCGGTCATGCCGAACGTGGCGGCCGCCTGGGCGATACCGGCCCACGCCATCAACTCCGGCGCAGCCGTCATGGATGCGTCGGCGTCAGTTGACGACGCGCACCGGCGTGCCGTGGTCGGAGTTGGCGAAGAAAATCTGCGCCATCCGCTCGGGCATGCGCACGCACCCGTGCGAAGCGGGGAAGCCCGGCAGGAAGCCGGCATGCAACCCGTAGCCGCCGTGGAAGCGGAGGAAATAGGGCATTGGCGCGCCGCGGAACACCGCACCCGGAGGCTTGGGATCCCGGTTGACCCCGACATTGGCGACCATCACGGTGCCACCGCCGTCGACGTAATCGCCGTAGAGGTTGGACACATGGTCTTTGCTCTTTTGGATGACTTTGTACGTGCCCGGCGGTGTGGCGTAACCCTCGCGGCCGGAGGAAATCATCGAGACCCCGACCAAGCGGTTGTCTTTGTAGAAGAAGGCTTTTTGCTCGCCGAGATCGATGGTGATCGATGGGCTGCCCGGCACGCCGTCGCCGTCCCAGTAGGACACATTGTCGACGATACCGCCGGTGGAGGCTCTTTCCACCACGCGCCCGCCCGAACTCAGATACTGGGTGGTCGAACTGGTCAGACGCGTGTCATGGGACGCGCAACCGGCCAGGCCGGCGAGGGCCAGGGCAAACATGAATCGCGGGAAGCTTCGCATGGGAAAACTCTCAAATAAAAACCGCTCGTCGACGGCCGTCAAATCGAAACAAACGCGGGGGAACCCCCTTCCGCGGCCGTTCACTGGGGCGTGATATTGAAAGAAGTGGCCACCTCCGGATAGCCGACCAAGCCGGTTTCGACGGAATAGGTCGATCCGGCTGTCATATCCCGCGTCGGGACCGTTGCCTCGTATTCGATGCGCTCCCGGGGATTGATCACCACCGTCCCGGGTTTCGGGTCGAAAAGGCGGTCCTCGGACCACAGAAAAATGCGCCTCCCGTCGGGCGCGATCATGGCGAGTTCGATGCGCTGCGCGGTCGGGAAATCAAGGCGTTGGCTGCGGGGGGAGGTGTTCTGCACGGTGAAGATGACGCGCACATCGCGGCGGTCGGCCAGCACGACTTCCGCGGGATCCAGCCGGACCGAGGCCAGCAGCGCCGGTTGCTTGGGGCCGAGCGTAACCGAATCGGGAACCAAAGGATCGAGAAATTCGCCGGCCCGGCGCGCCCAGGTGTCTTCCGTCCCGTCGCGCGGTGCGGCACAGGAGGCAAGGAAAACAGCCGGCAGCAGAACGATCCATCGGAACATGGGAGCCATGCGCGCATTAAAGCGGGTCTGCCCCACGGTTGCAATTCCCCCGCACCACGGATTAGCTGTCCGCATGTCATCCCTGCGCCTTGCCTTCGTTGCCCTCGCACTCCTTTGTCTCGGCGGCGCGAAAAAGCCGCCCATGGTCGATATCCGCATCCATGCCCTCGGCACCGAGGCCGAGGCACCCACCTTCGCCATTCCCGCCACCCTGCTCAACGGCACGCCCGTTTTCCTGCAACGCATGCCTCTCCTCACCCAGCGGGAGGTCAGAGCCATTTACCCGTTCGTCGCGGCCGACGGGTCGCACGGCACCTACCTCCGGGTCGACAACCACGGGTCGCGCCTCCTCCAGCAGCACACCATGTCGCGGCGGGGGGAACTGCTCGTCGTGCTGGTCAACGGGCGCCAGGTCAGCAATCTCCTTGTCGACCGCCCGATCGACGACGGCATCGTGAGCATTCCCCGGGGATTGAGCGCGGACGACATCGACCTGCTGACCTCCGTCTTCCCTGTCATCGGTCAGGAAGCCACCCCGAAGAAACGCCGGTGAAAGACTGCGTCCTGCTCTTTTTCGCGGCCGCCGGGACGGCGCTGGCCTTCTCGCCCGTGCTGCCCACCGACAATGACGCGCTGTTCCGCGGAAAGCCGGAGCAGTTCTACATGTACACCGACCGGGACTTCGAAGGCGTGAAGAGCCGCCCGTGGCAGGGCGGCACCTACGGGTTCACCCGCAACCAGCAGCGCGTCGGCGGACGCATCATCATGACCAAATTCCACGAGGGCATCGACGTCAGCCCGGTCCGACGCGACGCCTCGGGCGAACCGCTCGACGAAATCCGCGCCATCGAATCCGGCCGGGTCGTCCACACCAGCAACGATGCCAAGGACTCGAACTACGGCAAGCTCGCCATCGTCGAGCACGAGGTCGAAGGCACGCCGGTCTACAGCATTTACGCGCACCTCGCCACGGTCGAGGTCCGCCCCGGACAAACCCTCGCCCGGGGCGACCGTATCGGACGCCTCGGTTACACCGGCGCGGGCCTCAACCAGCGGCGCGCCCACCTCCACCTTGAAATCGCGCTCCTCTGGCACGACCAATTCGAAAGCTGGCACCCGCTCAACTTTCCCACGGCCAACAAGCACGGACTCTACAACGGCATCAACCTCATGGGCCTCGATGTCGCCGGTTTCTATCTCCAGCAACGCAAGAACCCCTCGCTCACCCTCCCGCAATTCGTCCGGCAAAAAGAGCCCTTCTTCCGCGTGCGCATCCCCGATTCGCCGCACTTCCAACTCCCGCGCCGCTACCCGTGGCTGGTCCAAGGCGATCCCGCCGGAGCGCGCTCGTGGCTGGTTTCCTTCACCGCCCCCGGCTTCCCCGTCTCGATCGAACCTTCGTCCGAGCCCGCCGCGGCACCGCGCGTCGAATGGGTCGCGCCCGCCAAATTCCCCCTCGGCAAAATGACCCGCCGTCTGGTCGACGGCTCGCGCGGCAACCCGTCGCTCGGCGAGAGCGGCCGGAAACTTGTCGACCTGCTGGTCTGGAATCCCGCCTCCCGCCCCGCGGCTCCGCCGGAAGGCGGCTTGTCAGACGTCCCGGCCAACCTTAATCTCCGCGGTTCCGATGAGTGACCGCAACCCCTACGCCTACGACTCGAAAATCGAAGGCAACATCATCTTCACCCAGCTCGACACCGCCATCAACTGGATGCGGAGCAACTCGCTCTGGCCGATGCCGATGGGACTGGCCTGCTGCGCCATCGAACTCATGGCCGCCGGCGCCGCCCGCTTTGACATCGCCCGCTTCGGCGCCGAGGTCATGCGCTTCTCCCCGCGCCAGTCGGACGTCATGATCGTCGCCGGCACGGTCACCTACAAAATGGCACTCGCGGTCAAACGCATCTACGAACAAATGGCCGATCCGAAATGGGTCATCGCCATGGGCGCCTGCGCCTCGTCCGGCGGCATGTATCGCAGCTACGCCGTGTTGCAGGGCATCGACCACCTCATCCCGGTCGACGTCTACGTCTCGGGTTGCCCGCCGCGTCCCGAGGCTCTCCTCGACGGCCTCATGCGCCTGCAGAAAAAAATCATGGGCGAGCACTCCTTCCTCGAGCAGAAGAAGGAACTCCTCGCCTCGCTTTAGCATGAAACTCGCCGATGTCGCCGAAGCCATCACCTCGCGATTCGGCGGGGGCGTGACCGGACGCGCGGAATTCCGCGGCGAGTTGACCCTTTCGCTCCAACCCGAATCGCTGCACCAGGTTTGCGAATTCTGCCGCGATGAACTCGACTTCGATTTTCTCCTCGATATCTCGAGCATCGACCACTTCGAGCACGAACCGCGCTACGAAATCGTCTACGAACTTTACTCGCTCGAAAACGGACTTCACCTCCGCCTCAAGACCACCGCAACGGAAGATCATCCCGAAGTCCGAACGGTCTGCGACCTCTGGCCGACTGCCAACTGGCACGAACGCGAAGCGTGGGACATGATGGGCCTCCGCTTTGCCGGCCACCCCGACCTGCGCCGTATCATCATGTGGGAAGGCTACCCCTACCACCCCCTGCGCAAAGATTTCCCCCTCGAAGGCAAATTCAGCGACGTGCCCGACGTTGCCTTCACCGAGCCCGCCCCCCTTGCCGGCGGACCGTTTGTCACCGCCCCCGTCGACGGCACCACCGAAGTCCGCGAACCGCGCGCCCGCCGCGCCGGCGACCTCCCGCCCGCGCAGACCTTCATCGCGGAACCTTGATCTCCACGCCGGAACAACTGGCGGACTTCACCGACCGCCTCGACGCGCACAAGGTCATCGGACTCGATACCGAAGCGGACAGCCTGCATAGCTACCACGAAAAAATCTGCCTCGTGCAGGTCTGCTCGCCCGACGGCTTCTTTCTCGTCGACCCGCTGGCCGACGGTCTCGACCTCACGGAGTTCTACGCCTCCCTCGCCCCGCACACCATCGTCATCCACGGGGCGGATTACGATCTGCGCCTGCTCGGACGCCACCCCGCCTTCGGCGCGTCCGACATTTTCGACACATCCATCGCCGCGCGCTTTCTCGGACTCGAGCAAATCGGCTACGCCGCGCTCGTGCAGAAATTTTTCGGCGTCACGCTGTGCAAAGCCTCGCAGCGCGCCGACTGGGGACGACGCCCGCTTCCCCCGCGCATGGAGGAATACGCCCTCAATGATGTCCGCTACTTGCTTCCGCTCGCCGAAATCCTCGAAAACCAGCTCAAGGAACTCGGACGCTGGGAGTGGTATCGCCAATCGCGCGATGCCATGGTGCGCAGCGCGCGCGCGCCGCGCGAGCGCGATTTGGAGAACGCCTGGCGCATCACCGGCAGCAGCAAGCTCAACCCGCGCGAATCCGCCGTCCTCCGCGCCCTCTGGCATTGGCGCGAAGCCGAAGCCGGCGCGTGGGACCGCCCGACCTTCCACGTCATTTCCAACGACCGCATGATCGATGCGGCGCGCGCTGCCGTGGCCGGACACAAAGTGGAAGTCCATCGCATGCCGCCCCCGCGCTTCCAGCGCATGAAAGAGGCCCTGCGCGCCGCGCTCGACCTCCCCGAGAACGAATGGCCCGTCTTCGAACGCGAACGCAAACCGCGTCCGAGCGGCGCCGCCTGCCGCCTCTTCGAGCAACTCCGCGAAAAACGCGACGCCGTGGCCAGAGATCTCGCCATCGATCCCTCCCTCATCGCCTCGCGCCTCACCCTCATGTCCGTCGCCTCGCAAGACGGCGCCCGCCTCCTCCCCTGGCAACGCGATCTGCTGCAAATCGACACACCCGTCCCCCGGTAGGGACGCCTTGCCGAGGAGTCCGCACGCCGATGACCCCTTCCGCCCGCGAAACCATCCGCCGCGCCCTCGCCGAAGACCTCGGCGACGGCGACATCACCTCGGAAGCCTTCGTCCCGGACGCCCACCGCGCGCACGCGCAAATCATCGCGAAGGAAAACCTCATTCTGGCCGGCACCGAGACCGCCGCGGAGGTGTTCCGCCTGGTCGATCCCGCCATCATCGTCGCCCTGCACAAATCCGACGGCGCAAGACTCGCACCGGGCGATGTCGTCCTCAGCGCAGGCGGCCCCACCCGCTCACTCCTCGCCGCCGAACGCACCGCGTTGAATTTCCTGCAACAACTCTCCGGCATCGCCACCCTGACCCGGGAATTTGTCGACGCGGTCGGCGGCACCAAGGCCGTCATCCTCGACACGCGCAAGACCACCCCCGGGCTGCGCGAATTCGAACGCACTGCCGTCGTGGCCGGCGGCGGGGTCAACCACCGCTTCGGGCTCTTCGACCAGATCCTGGCCAAGGACAATCACCTCGCCGTAACCGGCGACGCAGCGGGACTGCAGGCCGCGATCGACCGGGCCCGGGCGAAAAAGCCCGATGTCGCGGTCGAGATCGAGGCGGACACCCTCGATCAGGTGCGCATGCTCTGCAGCCTGCACGGCATCAATATCATTCTGCTCGACAACATGACGAACGACCAACTCCGCGAAGCCGTCGGTATCCGCGGCGCGAGGAAAATCCTCCTCGAAGCCAGCGGCGGCGTGAATTTGCAGACCGTCCGCGCCATCGCCGAAACCGGCGTCGACTGCATCTCCGTCGGCGCCCTCACCCACTCCGCGAGAGCCGTCGATCTCTCCATGGAGATCAAATAGCCGCCCTGGGCGGCGTCCGCCGGCTACTTCCTCGCCAACGCCGCCGCAATCCCGCGAGCCACCCGCTCGCCCACCCCCGGCACCTCGGCAATCTCCTCCACGCCCGCCTTGCGCAGCCGCTCGACCGAGCCGAAGGTCCGCAGCAACGCCTGCTTCCGCGCCTTGTTCACACCCTCGATATCATCGAGCACGCTTTCGGAAATCCGCCGCTTCATCAGCAACTGATGATAGCCGTTGGCCACGCGGTGGGCCTCGTCGCGGATCCGCTGCAGCAATTGCAAGGCCCCGCTCTCGTGCGGCAAACGCAAGGGCTGCGGGTCGTTCGGGAAATAAATTTCCTCGCGCTCCTTGGCCAGTCCGATCACGGGCTGACCGCGCAAGCCGAGACGGCGCAATTCGCCGACCGCGCTCGAGAGCTGACCGCGACCGCCGTCGACAATGATCAAATCCGGAATCCGGTCCGCCGCCGGCATGGACAACCGCGCCACCGCCTCACCGGCCTCCTCCTGCGAGAATTCCGCCGCCTCCGGATGCGCCTCCCGCGCCGCCGCGAGCAGGCGCGCGTAACGACGACGCACCACCTCGGCCATGCTGGCGAAATCGTCCTGACCCTGCACCGACTTGATACGATAGCGGCGATAGCTGGACCGCGCCGGCACGCCGTTTTCGAAGCGCACCATCGACGCCACGATGTGCGTGCTCGTGATGTTCGAGATGTCGAAACACTCCATCAGCGCCGGCGGACGGGGCAGACCGAGTTCTTCGCCCAAGGCGCGCAGATCGGCCCCGGGATCCTTGGCCCGCGGCAAAGCGTCTCCCCGCAAAAACCGCCGCGACCGTGCGGCCGTGCGGCGCAAAGCCGTGATCAAGTCGCGCAAAGCCGCCGCTTTTTCGAAGTCCTGCTTCGCCGCCGCGGCCTGCATCTCGTGCTCGAGCTCTTCCGGGATCTCCTTGCTCCGGCCCTCGAGGAAGGCGCACGCCTCGAGCACCCGCGCGCGGTAGTCCGATTCGCTGATCTTTCCGACGCACGGTGCCGAACAGTTCTTGATGATGTCGTCGTGGCAGTGGCGGTAATCTTTCTCCCCCGGCACGCGCGGACGGCACGAACGCAGCCCGTATTTGCGCTTGAGAATTTCCAAGGTCGCGCGCAGCGCCCCGGAATGGGCGTAGGGCCCGAAATAGCGGGCGCCGTCGTTCTTCTTCAGCCGCACCAGCGTGAACTTCGGGAACGGGTCGTCCAGATTGACCTTCAACTGCAGGAAATTTTTGTCGTCGCGGAACGAGATGTTGTATTTCGGACGGAACTCCTTGATCAACCGTCCCTCGAGCAGGACGGCCTCGGCGTCCGAACGGACCACGTGCATGGTGAAGTCCCACACCGAATCGAGCAGCGCGCGCGTTTTCAAGTCGGCCAACCGCGACCGCGCCGGGGTGAAATACTGCGCCAGCCTTTTGCGCAGGTCGCGCGCTTTGCCCACGTAGATGACACGGTTCAGACGGTCCCGCATCAGGTAAACCCCGGGCTTGTGGGGCACCTCGTGGAGGCGCGCACGCAGGTCGGGACGCTCTTTGGCGGCTGGCATGATCGGCAATATAACGCCCCGGCCCGGCGCCGCCATCCTTGCATCAAGGTGACGGACGGCTAATCTGCCGGCGTGAAACGTGCCGCCGTCTTGAGTGCCCTGCTCGCCCCGGCCACCGCGGCCCGCGCCCAGGAAGCCGTTCCGCCGATCCGCCCCGAAGCCACGCTCTGGGAAGTCGTCCTTTCCGGCGGCCCGGTCATGATCCCCCTCGGGATCCTCTCAGTCATCGCGGTCATGCTGGTGCTCATCTATCTTTTCACCATGCGCCGCGGTGCGGTTGTGACCAAGCGCTACATGGCCACGGCCGACGCGCTCCTGCGCAAACGCGATTACCTCGGGCTCCTCGCCATCTCCAACCGCCACCGCGAAGCCGTGGCCCGCATCATGCAGCGCACGCTCGATTTCATCACCCAGCACCCCGAGGCCACCTTCGCCGAGGCGCGGGAAATTGCCGAAACCGAAGGCACCCGCCAAGCCGCCGCCCTCAACCAACGCATCGCCTACCTCGCCGACATCGGGACCATCGCGCCCATGCTCGGACTCTTCGGCACCGTGCTCGGCATGATCAAATCTTTCAGCGTGGTGGCCAGCGACATCGTCGCCTCCCGCCCGATCATGCTGGCCGAAGGGGTCAGCGAGGCCCTTGTCACCACCGCGGCCGGGCTGTGCATCGGCATCCCCGCCATGGCGGCCTATGCTTTTTTCCGCGGACGCGTCCAATCCCTCATCGCCGAACTCGAAGCCGCCTCGACCCAGCTGATCGCCCTTCTGGCGGTGGCCTTCACCAAAAAACACTGACAATTTCAGGCTGACCTTGGCCACCGGTCTGGGCTAATCTCCTCCCATGCGCTCTCTCCCCCTCGTCTTCAGCCTGTGCCTCATGCTTGCGGCCTGCGCGACCCCGGAAAACCGTCGTGAACTGACCGGTCCCTACTACCCCTACAAACCCATTCCCTACGCGGCACCCGTCAAAGGCGAACCCGTGACTTCGCCGAAAGAAACCACCGTCTGGTATGGACCCGACACACTGAAGCGCATCACCGGGCGCTGGGGCATGGGCGGCCACCGGCCGGACCTCAATTATCCCGACACGCCTCCCGGCACCGAGCAACGCATCATCAGCCGGATCAATCCCAAAGGACTGCGCGCGCAAGAGATCGCCGACCGCGACCTCGGGCAGACTTACGCGGTCGCCCCGCCGGTCAGATAAGCGCCCAGCGCGACGAGCGCCCGCCCACGGTGGCTCAAGGCGTGCTTCTGCTCGCCCGTCATTTCGGCAAACGTCCGGCACGCCCCCTCGGGCACGAACAATGCATCGTAACCGAACCCGCCCGAGCCGCGCTCGGACGGCGTGACCACGCCTTCGACCGTGCCGTGGAAAACGCGGACCACTTCACCGCCCTTGGCCAAAGCCAGCACGCAGCGGAATCGTCCGGCACGCTCCTTGCCGCGCACCTCGCGCAGCCTTTCGAGCAACAACGTCCGGTTCGCGGCCATATCGGCATCATCCCCGGCATAACGCGCCGAACGCACGCCGGGCGCCCCGCCGAGGGCGTCCACCTCGAGGCCGGAATCATCGGCCAAGACCCAGCCATCGTAGTGCGCCGACCCGACCGCGGCCTTCAGCCGCGCATTATCCTCGAACGTCGCCCCCGTCTCTTCGACGTCCGGCAGATCTGGCCGCGCCGTCAGGTCCTCGACCTCCCAATCGCCACCCAGAATTTCCCGAACCTCGCGCGTTTTGTGCGCATTGCGCGTGGCCAGGAGCAGGCGTTGCTTTGACACGTCCGTCATTCCCGGCAAAATGCGCGGTTCCGCAGCCTCATGTCGAGCCAACGCAAGCAATACCCCTTCCCGCAATTCGAACCCAAGTGGCAACAACGCTGGGCCGAATCGCAGGCTTACCGCACGCCCAACCCCGGCGAACCCGGCTTCGACCCGGCCAAACCGAAATACTACGTCCTCGACATGTTCCCCTACCCGAGCGGCGAGGGACTCCACGTCGGACACCCCGAGGGTTACACCGCGACGGACATTCTCGCCCGTTGGCACCGCATGCGCGGATTCAATGTGCTTCACCCGATGGGTTGGGACGCCTTCGGTCTGCCGGCCGAACAATACGCGGTGAAAACCGGACAGCACCCCGCCGTCACCACGGCGAAAAATGTCGCGCGCTTCAAAGAACAACTCGACCGCATCGGCTTCAGCTACGACTGGTCGCGCGAAGTCAACACGACCGACCCGGACTACGTCCGCTGGACCCAGTGGATTTTCCTCCGGATTTACAACGCGTGGTTCAACCCCGAAACCAACCGCGCCGAACCGATCACAACCTACAAGGGTGACGACCCGGACAGCGTCCGCCTCGCCTACGTCGCCGAAATGCCGGTCAACTGGTGCCCCGAACTCGGCACCGTCCTGGCCAACGAGGAGGTGGTCGACGGCAAAAGCGAAGTCGGCGGGTTTCCCGTCGAGCGCCGCCCCATGCGGCAATGGATGCTGCGCATCACCGCGTTCGCCGAACGCCTCCTCTCCGGACTCGACACCCTCGACTGGCCCGAATCGATCAAGCTCCTGCAGAAAAACTGGATCGGACGCTCGGAAGGCGCCTTCGTCGATTTCTCCCTCGAAAGCGGAGGACAGCTCACCGTCTACACCACCCGCCCCGACACCCTCTTCGGCGCCACCTACATGGTCCTCGCGCCCGAGCACGCACTCGTCGCAACCATCACCACACCGGACCAGCGTGCGGCCGTCGACACATACATCAAAACCGCCGCGACCAAATCCGAACGCGATCGCCAGGACGCGTCCAAAGAAAAAACCGGCGTCTTCACCGGCGCGTATGCCGTCAATCCGGTCAACAACGCGCGCATCCCCGTCTGGATCGCCGACTACGTCCTCACCGGCTACGGCACCGGCGCCATCATGGCCGTCCCCGCCCACGACGAACGCGACCATGAATTCGCCCGCAAGTTCGACCTGCCCATCATCGAAGTGGTGCGCCCGTCGCAGCCGGTCGAAGGCTGCTTCACCGGCGAAGGGACCGCGGTGAATTCCGGTCCGCTCGACGGACTCCCCACCGCCGAAGCCAAACAAAAAATCACTGCATGGCTGGCCGAACGCCACCTCGGCCGCGCCGCCGTCCAGTTCAAATTGCGCGACTGGCTTTTCTCCCGTCAGCGCTACTGGGGCGAACCCTTCCCCATCGTTTGGGAGAACGGACGCCACCGCGCGCTCGACGAATCCGAACTGCCCGTCCGCTTGCCCGAGCTGGAAGATTTCAAACCGGCCGGCACCGCCGAGCCGCCGCTTTCCAAAGCCAAAGACTGGGTCGGCTACTCGGACACCGCCACGCGGGAACTCAACACCATGCCCCAGTGGGCCGGCTCGTGCTGGTATTACCTGCGTTACTGCGATCCGCGCAACGATCAGCGTTTCATCGGCGAAGAAGCGGCCCGCTACTGGCTCGGCGATGGACAGCCGAAACCCGGCGGCGTCGATCTCTATGTCGGCGGCACGGAACACGCCGTCCTTCACCTCCTCTACTCGCGCTTCTGGCACATGGTGCTGCACGACCTCGGACACCTCCCCACGCCCGAACCCTTCCAGCGCCTCGTCAACCAAGGCATCATCCTCGGGACCGACGGACAAAAAATGTCCAAGAGCCGCGGCAACGTGGTCAATCCCGATGAAGTGATCGACGACTACGGCGCCGATGCCTTCCGCCTCTACGAAATGTTCATGGGTCCGCTCGAGCAAATGAAGCCGTGGAGCATGAAAGGGGTCGAAGGCGTTTACCGCTTCCTCGCCCGTGCCTGGCGCTTGGCCATGACCGAAGACCAGGAAGGAAATTGGCAACTCTCGGATGCCATGGCCGACATCGAGCCGACCCCGTCGCAACTCCGCGTCCTGCACGCCACGATCAAAAAAGTGACCGGCGATCTGGCCACGCTTTCGTTCAACACCGCCATTTCGCAAATGATGGTCTGCGTCAACGAACTGACCTCCGCCGAGAAGCGCCCCGTCTCCGCCCTGCGCACCTTACTCGTTCTGCTCAGCCCCTTCGCCCCGCACATGGCGGAAGAACTCTGGGAGCAACTCGGCAAAAAATTTGCCGGCTTCGAAGGCAGCGCTCACGAGCAAATCTGGCCGGCCCACGACGAATCCCTCCTCGTGGAGAACGAGACCGAAATCGTCCTGCAAATCAACGGCAAGGTGCGCGACAAAATGGTCGTCGCCAAGGACCTCCCTCGCGAAGCACTCGAATCCGCCGCGCGCGCCCACGAAAAATTCGCCGCACACCTCGCCGGCAAAGAAGTCCTCAAAGTCATCGCCGTCCCGGGGAAATTGGTGAATTTCGTGGTCAAAGCCTGAGACCACCCGCCCAAACTTGACAAAATAGCTAATTTAGCTATTTTGTCCCCATGAGCACCGAATACACTTCCACGCACATCCCAACCCCCCGCGTCCAAGAACTCCCCACCATCACCGCCACCGAGCTCAAAAACGCCACCGCCGACGTCTTCGAGCAAGTTGCCGCCAAACAAGCCGTGGCCATCACCCGCCACGAAAAACCCCGCGCCGTTCTGCTCTCCGTCGAGCAATACGAAGCGCTCACCGGCCAACGCCCGGACTGGCTCGAACAACTCCACGAAGAATACCGCGGCATGCTCGACCGCATGCAGGGTCCGGAACAGCGGGCGATCGCCGACAAACTCTTCCAAGCCACGCCGCAGGAACTCGGCGAGGCTGCTTTGCGGGCTGCACAGCATGAGGCTAAAGGCAAATGCTGAAACAACCGCCTACCATCTCCGTCCTCGCTGGCGTGAACGGCGCCGGCAAGAGCAGCATCGCGGGCAAATTCCTGCAAAAGGCAGGCGATGCGTTTTTCAACCCCGACACCGTCGCGCAACAGATCCGAACCCTCCACCCGAGCATCTCCCTCACCCTCGCCATTGCCCACGCTTGGCAGATCGGCAAATCCCTGCTCGAGCAGGCCATCGCCGGCGGACACGACTACCGCTTCGAAACCACGCTGGGCGGCCGTACCATCGCGCAACTGCTCGAAAAAGCCGCCCGCTCCGGCCACCGTCTTCGCATCTGGTTCTGCGGGTTGGCCAGCCCCGAACTCCATCTCCGCCGCGTGCAAAGCCGCGTGGCGCTCGGCGGACACGATATCCCGGAGGACAAGATCCGCGAACGCTGGAACCGCAGCCGCGAAAACCTCGTCCGCCTCCTCCCCCTCATCGACCACCTCCGCGTTTATGACAATTCCGCGGATGCCGACCCCGCGGAAGGATTGAAACCCCAACCCGTCCTCCTGCTCGAAATGAAACGCGGCACAATCACCGCCCCCGCCGACCTCTCCGGCGCGCCCGATTGGGCCAAGCCCGTCATCGCCGCGGCCATCCATCTGCACACCGCCGGACGTTCAACGGCCTGACGGCCGCCAAGGCACCTCAAGGGAACAAACCGCGGTCCCGCTTGGCTTCGAGCACGCGCTCCACGCCGATGGCCATGGCTGCCGTGCGGTTGGCCACGTTGCGTTCCTTGGCCCGCTTGATCACCGCGCTGAATGCGGTGTCGAGAATGCGGTAAAGCCGGTCGGTCATTTCGATGTCGGTCCAGAACAGGCTCTGCATGTCCTGCACCCATTCGAAATACGAGGTGATGACGCCTCCGGCATTGCAGAGCACATCCGGGATGACGAAAATTTCGTCCCGCCGCTTGTCGAGGATATCGTCGGCCTCGGGCGTGGTCGGGCCGTTGGCCGCCTCGGCCAGCACGCGACAGCGCAAGAGTGCCGCATTGCTCGCGTGGATGACGCGCTCGACCGCCGCCGGCACGAGCACATCGCACGGCAGCGTGAGGAAATCCTCCGGCTTGATCCGCTCGCCTTGCGGAAAGTCTTTCAACGTCTTGTGCTCTTGGACGTGCTTGTCGGCCGCGCTGACATCGAGTCCGTTCGGATCGTAAAGACAGACCGTGTGGTCGCTCAAACCGGTCACCTTCATGCCCGATTTGTAGGCCAGGCCGCAAGCCGTGACCGACCCGACGTTGCCGAAACCCTGCACGATGGCCGTGCACTTGGCCGGCTCGATTTTGAGATGATCCAAAGCGCGCTCGACGAGGAAGACCACACCGCGGCCGGTCGATTCGCGGCGACCCGCCACGCCGCCGATGGCCACCGGTTTGCCCGTGACAATCTCCGGCACGGCATGGCCCGCGTGCATCGAGTAGGTGTCCATGAACCAGGCCATGACCTGCGCGTTGGTCCCCATGTCGGGGCCCATGATGTCGGTGCGCGGACCGACAAACGGGATCATTTCCTGCATGTAGCGGCGGGAAAGTTTTTCCATCTCGGGGCGGGAAAGTTTGTTCGGATCGACCGCCACCCCGCCTTTGGCACCGCCGTAGGGGAGCCCGACCAGCGCGCATTTCCAGCTCATCCAGACGGACAACGCGGCCGACTCGCCGAGGGTCAGAGCCGGCGAAAACCGCGTGCCGCCTTTGGTCGGGCCGATGCTCAGGTGATGCTGGACGCGATACCCGTGGTAAACCTCGACGCGGCCGTCATCGAGTTCGATGGGCAGCGACACGGTGACCGAGCGCTTGGGCTGGATGATGCGCTGACGGTATTGCTGCGGGATTTCGAGGTGGTCGGCCAAGACCTCGAATTGCTTCACGGCCATGCGGAAGACCGGGTCGGAGGAGTAGAAACTTTCCATAAAGAGCCGCCTAAGGCGCAATCTGCAGGGAGTCTTCGATGCGGGCGAAAACTTTTTCACCGACCCCGGGCACGCGCCGCAGCTCCTCGACGGATTTGTAGGGACGGCCTTCGACGATGCGCTCGGCCAGCACTTCACCCACCCCGGGAAGCAGCATGATTTCGTCGACGGTCGCCGTGTTCGGATCGATCGGTTCCCCCGACCTCGTGCCGAACGCTTCCTGCAACTCGCGTTCCTCCGCACGGCGGTCGCCGCGCAAAGCGACCAAACGTTGCGGATCGGTCCGGGCCCAGATGCCGCGGCGCGCGATGGCGGCGCCGAGTTCGAGATCATCCATTTTCGCCTGCGCCGCCTCGGTCCCGAGCCCGTCCGGCGTGCTGCGCCGCACGCCGTAACTACGGGCCAGCCCTTCGCCGACCAAGACCTCGCCGAGATCGCGTCCGTCGGACAGCATGACAAACCCGTAAGTCCGCGGCTTGGCCGAGCGCCCGGGCGCGGAGGCGAAGGCGGTGTGCACGGTGAACGGCTTCGCGAGCAATTTCTTCACTTCTCCCGCGGCCTGCCGGCCGGATTCCAAAGTTACCTGGTGATCATCGACCCCGAAATACGACGACTGGTCGCGGACGCGGCGCTGGTCGGTCTCGGTCGCCGCCGTTGTCTCGTTGCAATCGACATAATAAAGCCGCAGGACGATTTCTTTTCCGTCGGGCAGTTTGACTGGAAAGCTGTCGCCATCGGACCAGCCGGCCCCGACGAGGCAGCAGCCCTCGAAGCTTTGCATTTCCTGGGCGGAGGCCGCTGCGGTCACAGCCAAAAACAGGATAGCGGCCTGCAGCCTTGTCATTGACATTTACATAGCACACCGGCCGTCCGGGTGCACGCGGCTTCCACTTGGCATCCCTCGGCCCCGGGCCTAGCATTATGCTTCATGAACATGCCGCGCATTATCTTCACCTTCGCTGTCATCTTCGTCCTGCTGGGGATCGGAGCCTACCTGATCACCGGGGCGCAATCCTGGACCGCGCTCATTCCGTCCATCTTCGGTCTGCTTCTGGCCATCGCGGGGGGAGTTTCACTCAAAAGCCTGAAACACGGCGGACACATCGCCGCGCTGGTCGGACTCCTCGGATTTCTCGGCACGGCCAAAAGCCTCGGCAAACTTCCGGCCCTGCTTACCGGCGAGCCTGTGGAGCGCGCGGCCGCCGTCGGGGTCCAGGCCTCGTTTGCCATCCTCAGCCTCGTTTTCGTCGCCCTCTGCGTGAAGTCGTTCATCGACGCGCGCCGCGCCCGGACTTCCAACCCTTCCCGAGCATGAAACCTTCCGTCTCCGGTTCCGCCGACCCGGCCCAGCTGGCCGGCAAATTCGCGCCGCTGCTCATCATTGTCATTCTCCTCATGGTCGCCGCCGCGGGCGTGATGGTGACCGTCGACGCCGGCAATGTCGGCGTGGTCAAACGCTTCGGCGCGGTGCGCGACATCGCCCTGCCCGAAGGCCTCCATTTCAAGCTGCCGTTCGCCGAGGAGGTGGTGCCCATGACCACCCGCCTGACCGCCAGCGAGGCCAAAGCCACGGCCGCCTCGCGAGATCTGCAGATTGTCACGACCGATGTGACCACGACCTACGCGCTGGACGGCGCGCTGGCTCCCCTCACCTTCCAACGCATCGGCACGCCGGAAAAAGTGGCCTCCAATATCGTCAATCCCGCCATCCAGGAATCGGTCAAAGCCGTCACGGCCAAATTCACCGCCGAACAGCTTGTCACCCAGCGCGAGGTGGTCAAACAACAGATTCAACAGGCGATCGCCACCTTCATCGACACCACGCTGAACGAGAAAGACATCCGCGGTGCGATTACCATCGCCAACGTGGCCATCACGGATTTCAAATTTTCCGACGAGTTCAACAAAGCCATCGAGGCCAAAGTCCAGGCCGAGCAGGACGCCCTCAAAGCGAAGAACGAAAAACTCACCCGCGTCACGCAAGCCGAAGCCGCCGCCGAGGAAATGAAACTCGCCGCCGCGGCCAAAGCTTTCAGCATCGAGGCCGAATCCGAGGCACGCGCCGACGCCATCACCCGCGAGGCCGAGGCCCTGACCGGACGCCCGGAGGTCCTGCGCCTGCGCAGCATCGAACGTTGGGACGGCGTCCTGCCCCGCATCACCAGCAGCGAAGGCATGCTGCAGATGTTGCCGCTCGATCCCGGCATGCTCGAGGGATCGTCGAAAAAACCGTGAACTCCGCCGGCGCGGCCTGGCGCATCCGCGCCGAGATCGACCACGACGCACTGCGTCACAACGCGGCGGTGGTCCGCGCGGCGATCGGCGACCAACCCGGCATCATCGCGGTGGTCAAAGCCGGCGGCTACGGCCATGGCGGACCCGAAGTGGCCAAGACCCTGGCCCGGTATGCCGCGCAATTCGGCGTGGCCACGCTGGACGAAGCGCGTGCGGTGCGCGCGGCGGTGCCCCAGAAGGACATTCTGCTTTTGAGTCCGTGCCTGCCGGGCGAACGCGAGGCGGCGGTTGAGGAGGGATTTATTCCCGTCGTCTCGGGCACGGCCGAAGCCAGGGCTTACGCGCGTCTGGCGCAGGACGAACCGGTTCGCATCCATTTGTGCATCGACACCGGCATGGGACGCCTCGGCGTCTGGCAGGAAGAAGCGATCAAGACCGCTCAGGAGATCGCGGCAATCGACGGCATCGAGGTCGAAAGCGTTTCCACCCATTTGCCCGTGGCCGACAGCGACCCGGACTTCACCGCGCAGGAACTGGCCGCATGGGACCAGCTTGCCGCGCAATTGCGCCCGATTTTGCCCGGTGCGAAATTCCACGCTTTGAACAGCGCGGCCTCCTTGGAACGTCCGCAGCACGCTGCCGACCGCGTGCGCCCGGGACTGGCGCTCTACGGCATCTCCCCCCTCCCCGCGTTTCAAAAGCTGCTGCAACCCGTGATGACATTGAAAACACGCATCTCGCTCGTGCGTGATGTCGGCGCCGGTCGCGGGATCAGTTACGGTCGTGATTTCATCACGCGGAAAGCGATGCGCATCGCCACCTTGGCCATGGGTTATGCAGACGGCTACCCGCGCCAGACTTCGAACCAAGGCGCGCACGTGCTCATCCGCGGAAAGAGATGTCCGATTCTCGGCCGCATCACCATGGACCAGTTCATGGTCGACGTGAGCGACCTGCCGCGCGATGTCGCCCCCGGCGAGGAAGTCGTGCTTTTCGGGAAGCAAGGAGACGAAGAGATTACGGTCGGTGAAGTCGCCTCATGGGCGGGAACGATCACGTGGGATATTTTGACACGCTTGGGCAAGCGGGTTGTTACCGAGCATTTGAACAGAAGGTAACGAAGGAAACGAAGGGTTCAGACAGCCTGGTTGGAACCCGGAAGGCAGAGGCGGTGGATACCTTGCTTGAGCAAGGCTTCGTGGAAATTGATCAGCAGGCCGATCGGAACATCAAGTAGTCTCATATAGCTCAGGAGTTGGGCCTTGCTCACGGGGTGCAAAGTCTCGACGGCTTTGAGTTCGACGAGCAGGCATTCCTCAACCAGCAAGTCGCAACGCAGGTTGTCATCGAAGACGAGTCCTTTGTATTCCACCCTGACCGCCATTTGTTTGGCCGATTTGATCCCGCGCAGTTCCAATTCGCGTTGCAGACACTTTTCGTACACCGACTCCATCAGCCCCGGACCCAAAACCCTATGCACCTCGATCGCCGCGCCAATCACCTCTTTGCTCAAAGCGTCAGCTTTGGCAAAGAGCGAGTGCATTCCGTAACCCCCTTCGTTTCCTTCGTTACCTTCTGTTAAAAAAATCCTAAGCCTTCCGCCCGCAGCAGGCCTTGAACTTCTTCCCGCTGCCGCACGGACACGGTTCGTTGCGGCCGACTTTCGGCACATCGCGGCGGACCGGCAATTCGATCTTCAGCTCGCCCTGCTCGGGAGCCGCGGCGCGCGACGGCGGACGCACCCCCGCGGCTCCATCGGGCGATTCGCCGCCGGACAACTTTTGCTGCAACTGGGAGAGAAAGGTCTCGAACGAGGCCAGATTCGTCGTGCTGCGGAAGAGGTTGCCCAGCACTTCACCGCGGATGCGGTCCATCAGTTCGACGAACATCTTGTAAGCCTCGCTCTTGTATTCGACGAGCGGGTCTTTCTGTCCATAGGCGCGCAGATACACGCCCTCGCGGAGCCCGTCCATGGCGTAAAGATGCTCCTGCCAGAGGCGGTCGATGGCGTTGAGCAGGATGTAGCGCTCGAGCATTTTCAGCGCGTCGCCCTGTTCGTGCCCGGCCTTCAACTCGTAGGCGGCTTTGATTTTCCCGACGAGAAACTGTCCGTTCTCCTCGACCGAGCGCGTCTCGAATTGCGCGGTGTCTTTCTTCAGGCCGAGCGGGAAGGTCTGGTTGACCCACTGGAGAAGGTCGTCGAAATCCGGCTCGCCCTGTTCGCCGGGCGCGAGGAGGTCTTCGACTTTTTTCGGCACCATCTCGTCGATCACCTCGTAGACCATGGCGCGCGGGTCGTCCGTCTCGATGGCCTCGTTGCGGTAACCGTAGATGACCGCGCGCTGCTGGTTCATCACGTCGTCGAACTCCAGGGTGCGTTTGCGGATCAGGTAGTTCCTCTGCTCGACGCGCTTCTGCGCGGTTTCGACGCTCTTGTTCAACCACGGATGCTCCAGCTCCTCGCCCTCTTCCATGCCGAAGCGCTCCATGATCTTGGTCATGCGGTCGGCCGCGCCGAAATTGCGCATGAGGTCGTCCTCGAAGCTGACAAAAAACTGCGAGCTGCCCGGGTCGCCTTGGCGTGCGCAGCGTCCGCGCAGCTGACGGTCGATGCGGCGCGACTCGTGGCGCTCGGTCCCGATGACGTGGAGACCGCCGAGATCGGACACGCCGGAGCCCAGTTTGATGTCCGTCCCGCGACCCGCCATGTTGGTCGAGATGGTCACGGTGCCCGGCTGGCCGGCGCGGGAGACGATTTCGGCTTCCTGCAGGTGGAATTTGGCATTCAGCACGTTGTGCGGGATCTTCTCGCGCTTGAGCATGCGGCTCAAAAGCTCCGAGGACTCCACGCTGGCCGTTCCGACGAGGACCGGCTGTTGGGCGGCGTGGCGCTTGCGGATCTGCTCGATGACCGCGTTGTATTTCTCGCGCCGCGTCTTGTAGATGCGGTCGTTGGAATCCTGGCGGGAAACTTGGCGGTTGGTCGGGATGACGACGACATCCAAGCCGTAGATGTCGTGGAATTCGTTGGCTTCGGTCTCGGCCGTGCCCGTCATGCCGGCCAATTTCTCGTAGAGACGGAAGTAGTTCTGGATCGTGATGGTGGCGAGGGTCTGGGTCTCGCGGTCGATCTGCACGCCTTCCTTGGCCTCGACCGCCTGGTGCAGGCCGTCGCTCCAGCGGCGCCCGGGCATTTTGCGTCCGGTGAACTGGTCAACGATGAGGACTTTGTTCTCCTCGACGACGTATTCGACGTCCTTCTCGTAAAGACAGTAAGCCTTGAGCAGTTGCGAGATGTTGTGGATCCGCTCGGCTTGCGAGTCGAAGAGCTGCTGCTTCTTCGCCTTGGCCTCGATCTTCTCCTTGTCGCCCAGCGAAGGGTCGAGGTCGATGTCGGTAAAATCGTTGATCAGGTCGGGCAAAACAAAGGCATCCGGATCGTCCGGGTTCATGAACGAGCGCCCCTTCTCGGTCAGGTCCGCCTCGTGCTGACGCTCCTCGATCGTGTAATAAAGCTCCTCCTTGAGCGCGACGAGCGCCTCCTTGTTCGTGTCCTGGTAGAAAGCCAGCTCGGCCTTGTCGAGCAGCCTGCGCATCTCGGGCTCCTCCATCAGGCGGAGAAGACCTTTGTTGCGCGGTTCGCCGAGTTTGACTTTGAACAACGCGCGGCCGGCCTGCTCGTTGTCGCCTTTTTCCAGAAGCTCTTTGACCTCGGTGACCAAGCGGCTGCAAAGCATGCTTTGTTTGCGCACGAGCTGGTCGACCAGCGGCTTGAACCGGTCGTATTGGTGCGTGGAGACGGTGGCCGGACCGCTGATGATCAGCGGCGTGCGCGCCTCGTCGATCAGGATCGAATCGACTTCGTCGACGATGGCAAAGTAGTGGCCGCGCTGCACCTGCTGCTCTCTCGAGGTAGCCATGCCGTTGTCACGCAGGTAATCGAAGCCGAACTCGCTGTTCGTCCCGTAGGTGATGTCGCAGGCGTATTGCGCGCGGCGGACATCCGGCGGCTGGTCATGCTGGATGACCCCGACAGTCAGCCCGAGGAAACGGTAAATCTCGCCGACCCATTCGGCATCGCGCCGGGCCAGGTAGTCGTTGACCGTGACCAGGTGCGCGCCGCGTCCGGCCAGCGCGTTCAGATAAAGCGGCAGGGTCGCAACGAGCGTCTTGCCCTCGCCGGTGGCCATTTCGGCGATGCGACCGCTGTGCAGGACCATGCCGCCGATGAGTTGGACATCGAAATGGACCATCTGCCACTCGATGGGATGATCGACCACCTGGATGGTCCGGCCGCACAGGCGCCGCGCCGTGTTCTTCACCACAGCGAAAGCCTGGGGCAAAACGTCGTCGAGCGCTTTCTGCTGCTCCTGGTAGTCTTCGATGGCCGAGATGCGCGCCTTCCACTCGGCCGTCATGCGCCGCAGGTCGTCGTCCGGCAGCGACTGGTATTGCTGCTCGAGTTCGTTGATCTTGCGCACGATCGGGGCCATGCGCTTGATCTCGCGCTGGTTTTTCGACCCGACGATTTTCTTGATGATGAAATTGATCATGCCTGCAAAAGACCCCAGTCCGGGAAAACCTTCAGAATATCCGCCCGGGCACCGCCCGCAAAGGAAATCGGACACTGTTGGGACTTGCCGCGGAGGGAAGCCTGCCTACCTTGGACGCCGCATGAAAAATCCGTCCGCTTTCCTGCTTCTTCTGGCCAGCCTGACCGCGCCCCTCGGGGCCCAGAATCCTCCTCCTCTCGTGCCCGCCGAGGCCAAGGACGCCATGGCCGCCTTCTCCAAGATGCTGCAGTCGTTCACCGACGACACCAACAACCCGCTGGCCGCCCTCGGCGCACAGAAGCCGGTCGGGGCCGGCGAACTCAAGGCCATGCTGCCGGCCGAGACGGACGGCTTGCGCCGGACGAACGCCCGCGGCGAAAAAACCGGAGCCTTCGGCGCGAATGTCGTCACCGCGACCGGCGAATACGGCGACGGCGAAGGACCGCGGGTGCAAATCAAGATCACCGACCTCGCCGCGATGGGGCCGTTCGGTGCGCTGGCCGGATTCGGGTGGATGCAGAGCGAAGTGGAGAGCGAGGGCGACCACGGATACGAGCGCACCAGCACGCAAGGCGGCTTCAAAACGCTCGAGAAATACACCAACGCCACCCGCTCGGGGACCATCACCGTGGTCATCGGCAACCGCTTCATCGTGGAAGTCGAAGGCCGTGACATCGACCCGACCCGCCTGCAAGCCTGCGCCCGCGCCTTCGATTTTGCCGCGCTCGACACCTTGGCCAAAAAGCCGGCCGGCGAATAAAAGTCCCCCATGTACGAAAGGGAAATGGAGCCATGGGGATTCGAACCCCAGACCTCCTCAATGCCATTGAGGCGCTCTACCAACTGAGCTATGACCCCTTGTGAGAAACGAGAGGAAAGGAAAGCACAGCCGAATCGGTTTGGCAAGACCGCGGATCGGCGGTAAACGGGCGAGGCATGGCTTACTATCTGGTCAAACTTCTCGTCAGCGCCGGCCTCATCGTGGCCATCAGCGAAATTTCCAAACGCACCGGTTACCTCGGCGGATTGGTCGCCTCCTTGCCGCTGGTCTCCCTGCTGGCCATCGGCTGGATTTGGTTCGAGACGCACGATGCGGTGAAAATCGCGGACTTCTCCCGCAGCGTCTTCTGGTTCGTCCTGCCCAGCCTGCTCTTTTTTGTCCTCCTGCCGTGGCTCCTCCCGAAGATCGGATTTTATGCCGCGCTGACCGCGGCGTGCCTCGCCACCGCGGCGGGTTATGCGGTCATGGCCGCCGCCCTGGCCCGCGCGGGCATAAGTTTGTAGAGCGACGTCGCACAAGTGCTATAGTCCCACGATGCCGCGCCTTTACGTTTTCCTCGCTCTCCTTGTCCTCATCCCGGCCGCCGCGCCGGCGGCCGGATTGCCCCTGGGCGAAACATTCATCGGGCAGGAAAAATTCCAGCAACTGATGAACCGCGGCTACCGCGCGGGCTGGGCCAAGCTTCCCCTCGGGGAACGGGTCAACAAATTCGCCCTCGCCCTGCGCGGCACGCCCTACGTGAACTACACGCTCGAACTGCACGACACCATCGAGGCGCCGTCGGTCAACATGGCCGGGATGGATTGCTGGACGCTTTTCGAAATCGCCCTCTGCATGGGTCGCCTCGTCGCCCTGCATCCCCCTCCCTACGCGCCGCAGGAAATGTTGCGGCTCATCGAGATGGACCGCTACCGCCACGGACGCTGCAACGGACGCTTCGACTCGCGCCTGCACCACCTCGAGGATTGGATCCAGGACAACGCAAGACGCGGGCTGGTCAAGGACATCACCCCGTCGCTCGGCGGAAAGAAACTTCACCGCCGCATGGCCTACATGGGGAAAAAGCCCCACCTCTACCGCCAATTGCGCGCCGACCCGTCGCTCGTTCCCGCCTTCATCCGGATCGAAAACGAACTCTCCCGCCGCGGCATCACCTACGTCCCGCGTTCGCAGGTTCCGCGCATCGAATCGAAGCTCCGCAACGGCGACATCATCTGCATCGTGACCAATTGGCACGAGACCTACACCTCGCATGTCGGCCTCGCTTCCCGCGACAGCAACGGCGTCCTGCGCTTCCTCCACGCCTCGAAGAATCACCGCGAAGTCGTCCTCGACGACCGGTTGAGCGATTACCTCAAGAAATTCAGCACGCACGCGGGTATCTATGTGGCGCGTCCTCTCGATTTGCCCAACGCACCGCGCACCGCATCGGCGGATTGAAAACTTGTAGCGGCGCTCTGTGAGCGTCGCTGCATTTGCTGAATTATGGTCCGGCTCTCACAGAGCGCCGCTACAAGAGCGGAAACGGTCGTCGCCGGGGGCTGGCGACGCTGCATCAAACCGCAACTTTCTCGCCCGCGATCAAATCATCCCAAGACTGACGCGCCCGCGCGACCCCCCACTTGTCGCCATCGACGAGGATCTCCGCCGGCAAACGCCGCGAATTGTAGTTCGAGGCCATGACAAAGCCGTAAGCCCCGGCACTGAGCAGGGCGAGGCGGTCACCGGCGGCCACCTCGGGCAGCTCGCGGTCCTGCGCGAAAAAGTCGCCGCTCTCGCAGACCGGACCGACCACATCAACCGGACCGCGGGGCACGCCGGCGGACGGTTCTTTCAGCGGCACGATTTCGTGGTGTCCCTCGTAGAGGGCCGGGCGGATGAGATCGTTCATGCCGGCGTCGGTGATGACAAAAGTTTTGGCCGGCGTGCGCTTCACATACTGCACGGTGGCGAGCAAAACACCCGCGTTGCCGACGAGGCTGCGTCCGGGCTCGAGCAGAATTTTCAAACCAAGCGGTTTGAGCAACGGCACCACCGCTTGGGCGTAGTCGTCGAATCCGATGCGTTTGCCGCCGTCTTCGTCCGCCCGCTCCCACCAATCGGGCGCACCACTTTCCAAAGTGCCGCGGTAGATGATACCAACCCCGCCGCCGATGCTGAAAAACTCGATGCCGTAGAGCGACTGCAACTCCTGCACGATCGGCACGAGTTTGGCCAGGGCTTCGACGAAGGGTTTGGTTTCGAGGATCTGCGAGCCGATGTGCGTCTGGATCCCGCGGATCTGCAAATGCGGCAACTTGGCCGCCTCCGCGTAGACCCCGAGGATGCGGTCGATGCCGATGCCGAACTTGTTGTGGCTCTTGCCCGTCGAAATGTATTTGTGGGTTTGCGCATCGACATCCGGATTGACGCGCAGAGCCACCGGGGCCTTTTTGCCCGCCGCGCCGGCCACCTCGTTGATGAATTCCAGCTCCGGCTCGGACTCGACGTTGAAAGAATAAACACCTTGCTCGAGAGCGTATTCGATTTCCTCCCGCGTCTTGCCCACCCCGGCGAAGGTGCAATCATGGGCGCGTCCGCCCGCCTTGAGCACGCGGAACAACTCGCCGCCCGACACAATGTCGAAGCCCGCCCCCTCGCGGGCCAGCAGGTCGAGCACGGCGAGGTTCGAGTTTGCCTTCATGGCGAAGCACACGCGGTGATCCAAACCGGCAAGCGCTTTATCCAGACGACGATAATGCTCGCGGATCGTCCTTGCGCTGTAGACGTAGAGTGGAGTGCCCTGCTCGGACGCCAAGCGGGCGAGCGACACGCCCTCGCAATACAGTTCGCCGTCGCAGTAGGAAAACTCGTGCATAAGCCCGGTGGGGCCGGCTGACTCAGCCGGCCGCTAGGATCAGTTGTTCCCGCGGAGAGCCTTCAGGATGTAGTGATCAAGGGAATAGCGCCCGGGACCCGCGATGAGCAGGGCGACAAATCCCGCGAGGTAGATGAAAGCCATCTCGCCATTGCCGTCACCGACCAGACGTCCGCCGTGAATGACAAAGAACGCCACGGCCATGGTCACGACGAGGGGAATAAGGGCGAAGCGGGCGGCCAACCCGGCCACGAGCAGGACGGCGCAGAGGACCTCGGCAAAAACCACGAGATTCAGGCTCATGGCCGAACCAACCCCGAGAGGATCCGGGAAGGAACCCGCTTTGTCGGCCATGCCTTGCACTTTGCCCCAGCCGTGGAGGAGAAGCATGGAGAGCCCCAACCATACCCGGAGAACGAGCAGGCCGGCATCCTTGAGCCATTCCCCGGCGGGACCGGTCATCCATTGGGCGTAAGATTTAAACATGCGCGGATTCTATCCGCCCCGTGCTTGAGCAGCGAAGAAAATAAATCCAGTTTGAGGTCATGGCTGCAAAACCCGACCCGCGCCATATCCAGCGATGGGTGCGCCACGCCTCGGCCGCCCAGGAGGACGCATGGCGCGAACGTCTCGCCTTTCTCGGCACCGGCCTGGTGATACACCTCCGCCCGGGAACCAAACTCCTGCGCCTCGAGGGCTATGCCTCCGGGAGCGTGCTGCGCCGGCTGCGCAAGGAGTTCGGCGGAAAACTGGAGCGCATCGACACGGTCGAAATCGCCACCCGGGCCAACGCACCGCGCCGTCCCCTGCGCATCGCGCGCGACCTGGCCATCATCGACGCCCACGGATCCTGGCCCCCGGCCAAGCCGAAGCCCCGCCTTCTGCTCCGCATCGCCGGAGCCATGGCTTTCGGCACGGGAGAGCACGCGACGACCGCGTCGTGCCTGCGTTTTCTCCGCGAAGAACCCGGGCGGATGGATGCAGACTGGACCGTGCTCGATATCGGCACGGGGTCCGGTATCCTCGCCATCGCGGCCGAAAAACTCGGCGCCAAGCGGGTCGAGGCTTTCGACTATGACGAACGTGCGATCAAAGCCGCGCAAGCCAATCTCCGCCGCAATCGTTGCCGGCGGATCAAGCTGGCCCGGAAGAATCTCCTCCGCTGGAAACCGCGGCAACGCCATCCGCTCGTCCTGGCCAATGTTTTCAGCGAAATCCTGCGCCTCGCCGCCCCGCAAATCACCGCAGCCGTCCGGCCCGGCGGCTGCCTCATACTTTCCGGCATCCTGCGGACCCAGGAAGAGGAAATCCTCGCCACTTTTCTCGCCCGTCGTCTCGTCCTCGAAAAAACGGCCCGCCGCGGCAAGTGGGTCACCTTGAAACTCCGGGCCCGCGAGCGCTGAGGATGCCGCACGGCAACCGCGGGCGGAGCGGTTACAAGCCCGCGAGATTGTCGCGCAGGATGGAACGTTCCGCCACGTGCAGTTGCGGAAACTCGTCCAGGATGGCGAGGGCGGACGTGTAGAAACTTCGCGCGCGGTCCGTGGCCCCGCGCATTTGGTGGATCACGCCGAGATGTCCGAGGCTGAGGCCCACTTCCGGATGGGCGGGCCCGAAGAGTTGTTCGCGGATACCGAGGGCCTGCATATGGCTCTGTTCCGCGCCCAAATAGTCGCCGGCTTCGCAGAGCACGGCACCGAGGTTCGTGGCAATCAGGGCGGTCTCTCCGTGCACCGACCCGTGGCAACGCGAGGCCTCTTCGAGGGCACGGGCGAGCAGGGCCGCGGCTTCCTCCGGTTGCCCGCCGAGCTTCCGCAGCATGGCAAGATTGTTGAGGCACATGGGCACGTGGTGAAGATCGCCGGCGGCTTTGTAGAGATCGGCGGCCTGCGCGTAATGACCGCAGGCCGCTTCCGCTTCGCCGAGGTGTTCCTCGGAGACAGCCATCTTGGATGCCACCCGCGCGGCCTCGACCGGGCGCGGCAGGGAGGTCAGGGCGGAGAGCGCCTCAGACCAGCAGGACAACGCCTCGAGGTCGTCGCCGCGCGCGGCGGCGGCATCGCCCGCCACTTCCAAAGACAAAGCCTCCGCATCAGGCTCGCGCCACCCGGGAGCCGGCGGGGAAAGCGTGGAAGCCATGCTTCAAGCATACCGTCAGCCCGCTCCCGCGGCAACCGTCGCGGAGCGCGTCAACCGACCATCCCCGCCAACCGCCGCCGGTTGGCCGGGATGCGGCCGGCGTGCGCCTCGATCGCCCCGAGGGCATTGCCGGCATGACCGAAACCCATGACCCGGCAGGTTTCCCTCTCGAAAAATTCCACCGAGCGGCGCGAGGGGTCGTTCTCGCACAGGTGCCCGAGAGCGCGGCGCAGCAGGTCGAACAACTCCGGCGCGGCGTGGCCGGGCTCGGAGAGCAAGTCGCACAGCTCGGCGAAATAGGAGGCGGCGAGGAGCCGCGCGTAGTTGCCGCGCAGACCCTCCCAGGTCCCGAGCAGTTTCAATTCGCGCAAAGCGTGCAGGTCGGTCTGGCGGCCGGCGGCAAACTGGATCTCCGCATGGTAGAACAAATCAAGTTGCCCGCGCAGTTTGCTGTCGCGCCGCGCCGTGCCGCGCGCCGTCGTGCGGATTTTCCCGCGGACCGGGGAAAGCCAGACCAGCACGTAGCTCGATTCGCCGAAACGCGCCCGCCGCAGCAGGATGGCCTCGCTGGTTTCGGCCGCGGCCATGACGGTCAGCCCGCCGCCTCGACGAGCAATTCCTGCAAGTGCGCGTAAAAATGCACCTTGAGCAGGGCCAGCCCGCGGCGCGTGGCCAGATCCGGCTGCTCGCGATGATCGAGGTCGGACTCGGTGAAGCCGTTTTCCTCGACGATGATCAAGCGGGCCTGGCTGAGCGCATTGAGCCAGGCGTCGAGGTGGGCAGCCGGAATGACGAGGGATGCTCCCGGACTGTTCGGAACCAGCGTGGAAAGATCGCGCGCCACGGTTTCGCGGCTGGAAGAGAAAAGACGCTCGAGTCCCGGGCGGACGTGTTCTTTCCAATCGTTCCGCAACTGCGCCTCTCCCTCGCCTCCCGTCGGGTCGGGGTAAAGGCGCGCCTGCGCTTTGCGGTGCCGCGACGCCACCTTGGGCAGCTCCGCGAGCAGCGAGGCGAAGAGCGGATGGAGACCGCGGAGTTCCCACGAACCGGAGGCAGCGCGATGGAAACGCATGAAAGGGTCAGTATTCCGCCTGCTCGATGGTGGCCAGCAGAAGGTAGCCGTGGAGTTGCTCGACCACGGCCTCGGCCCGCTCGCGTTCCCCCGACCAGACGAGCGAGCGCCCCTTGTGATGCACTTCAAGCATGTGCCTGGTCGCGCGGTCGCGCGGAAAACCGAGGACGCGCTGGAAGACCATGGTGACATAAGACATCAGGTTCACCGGATCGTTGTGCACCACGACATTCCAAGGCGTGGAGAGCGCGTCTTCGCCGCGCGTTTCGATTCCGGTGATGACGCCGGCCCCGCTCATACCGCCAGCAACTGCGCGGCCGGCAGGGCCGCCATGCGGTCGAGGGCGCTCTGCAGCAGACCGGCCGTGCGCGGTGCGGGCAAAGTCACACCCGCCGCGTCCGCCCCGAGAACGCATTCGGCCAGGAGCAAGGCTCCGGCCACCTGGAGGAAGGGCAGGTGGAACGTCCTGCCCCGCACCGCGAACACCGTTGCGGCATGGCCGACCTGATTGTCCGTGGCGGCCGCCTCGCGCAGGCGTTCGAGAAGCTTGGCCGCTTGGGGCGGCTGGAAAGAAAGCAGCAGATGGCGCCCGGCGGCGAGACTGCCGCGGGCGGCGGCGGACGAGAGCGAACGACCCAGCGCCGCGTCGCCGGACAAGACACGCGCCACGTCCTGCGTCGCGGCGGCCGATTGCAAGGCAGCCAGCGAGGGATGCACCGCGGGGAGGAAAGTGTCGGTCAGCCACTGCTCCCAGTCCGCTTCGAGCGTCTCCGCGCCCGCCGGCGTGAAAGTCAGCGCCCCGCATTCCTCGTGCGAGGGCAGACAAAGCTCCACGAGGCGCCACCACGCGGCGATTTCCGCGGCGGGCGTGGCGATGGGAACGGGCTGCAACATGGGCGTAAACTAGCACAACCCGCGCAGGGCGCGGCGCAAAATTTTTTCCTGCACGGCACGCATCTCCGAGGCCGCACCGGGAGCGGCGTCCGACCAGCCCGCGAGGTGGAGCAACCCGTGCACGGCATAGCGGGCGAGTTCCTCGGGCAGCGGCAACCCGTGCTTGCGCGCCTCACGGCGGGCCGTCTCGGCGCTGAGCACGATTTCACCGTGGTGGAAAGTGATGACATCGGTCGGATTCGGATCGCGCATGAATTCATCGTGCAATGCGGCGATGCGGGCATCGGAAACGAGCACGAAAGAAATCTCGGGCAGGCAACCGAGGACCGACCCGCGGCACTCGGCCTTGACCACCTCCGGCCAGGCCCGCTCGATCGCGGTCCGGGCATCCTCGAGGCGCAACTGCCGGGGACGCACCGCGCGCTGGCGGTTGATCCAGATGAAAGCGGGCCCCGGGCTCATGGTGACTGCTTAAGCCCGCGCCCTGCGCATGCCAAGGCTGGAGGAAATTTGGCAAGTGCTCTGTGGTTCAGTTCCCGGTGAACCCGTCAGACTGGACAAAAACCGCAAACCGGACACTCAAGCCGTGGCCGCGGCGTTCGTCCGCGCGGGCGAACTTTCTTCCTCCTGCGTGTAGGCGATACGGCTGTGCATCATATTGAGGAGGGTGAAGCGGAAGCTGGCGGACAGCTTTTTGATGTCGGCCAGGGTCAGCGGACATTCGTCGAGCAGGCCTTCATCCATCTTGCGTTCGATCACCTCGTCGACCAGATCCTCGACGCGTTGCGGGGTCGGTCGCTTCAGGCTGCGCGAGGCACTTTCCACGGCATCGGCCAGGCACACGATGCCGCTTTCCTTGCTCTGCGGATTCGGTCCGGGATAACGGAAATTTTCCTCCTGCACAGCGGGCACGTCTTCGGCGCGCAGGTTCATGATCTTGCCGCCGAGGCGCGCATCCTCGGCCTGACGCTGGGCGCGGTCGTAAAAGAAGCGCACCGTCGAATTGCCGTGATGCTCGCGGATGACATCGATGACCAGGTCGTTGAGTTTGTTTTTCAGTCCGAGATCAACGCCTTCCTTGACGTGCGAAATGATGATGAGAGAACTCATGGACGGCGCGAGGTCGTCATGCGGATTGACCCCGCCGGCCATGTTCTCGGTGAAATATTCCGGCTTCACCATTTTGCCGATGTCGTGGAAGTAGGCGCAGACGCGGCAAATGGTCGGATTGGCCCCGATCGATTCGGCGCCGGCTTCGGCCAGGTTGGCCACGGCGAGGCTGTGATGGTAGGTGCCGGGCGCTTCGAGGGTCATGCGCTTGAGCAGCGGGTGATTGAGGTCGGCGGACTCGAGCCACGAGATGTCCGTGGTGATACCGAAGATGTGCTCGAGCACGGGCAGGATGCCGCTGACCAGAATGGCGGTGCCCACCCCGACCCCGAAGGCGGCGAGGGTTTGCCATCCGACCATGCCCCAATCGGTCAACTGCGGCTCGGTGATGAGACGCGGCCCGATCTGGCCGAAGATGGCGGCGAGCAGCCAGACGGCCACGCCGACGTAAAGACCGGCGCGGATGAGTTGGCTGCGGCGGCGGACTTGCAAAGTGAAGAGCACGGCGACCACGCCGGAGATGAGCGAGATGACGAGAAAGACGGTGTCGATGACCGGCATCAAGAACGCGCCCCACAAACTCGCCACCACCGCACCGAAGAGTCCGAGGTGGCGTCCGAGCAACACGGAAAACACCAACGGTGCGAAGGCATACGGAATGAGCAAGGGCAGAACTTGCAGATCGATGCGGCCGGTGTCGGCCAGCACGAGCAGGCCTTTGATCGTGGCGAGTTGGGTGAGAAGGATGCCGTAAATCAGCGCGAGGCTCGAATTGCGGTAAAAGGCCTGCGGGTGATTGACCCAGAGCTGGGCGATCGAGATGCCGAAGACGAGCAGGCAGATGAGGTATTTCTTGAGCGGCTCTTCCTGGGGTCCGCCGGTGAAAATGAGGAAGCCGAGACCGATGGCGAAGAGCGCGAAAACAATGACGCGCGGCAACCAGCCGCAGGCCAGGGCTTCACGCCACGGACTGTCCTCGACCGTGCGGCGGGACTTGCCGCAGGCCAGGCCTTTTTTCACCAACTGCTGCCGATGAAGGAATTTGCGCATCTCGTGGGCGACCTCTCAGGCAGGCCGGCGGTCTGGTCGTTCAAGCGTAGGTTCGTATGGCAAGGACGGCAAGGATGCCGGTCAGACGGCCAAGGCTGCCACTCCCGGAAGCACCTTGCCCTCAAGGAATTCCAAACTGGCCCCGCCACCTGTCGAGCAATGGCTGACTTTGTCCGCCACCCCGAATTTCTTGGCCGCCGTGGCGGTGTCCCCGCCCCCGACCACCGTGGTCGCACCTTTGGCTGTGGCCTCGGCCACCGCTTCAGCCATGGCTTTGGTCGCACCGCAAAATTTTTCGAATTCGAACACCCCGGGAGGGCCGTTCCAAATGATCGTCTTGGCGCGGAGGATGGCCTCGCGGTAGAGCGCGATGGATTTCGGGCCCGCATCGAGACCTTCCCATCCGGCCGGAATGCCGGAGGCCTCGTCGGCCGGTTGCGTGTTGGCCTCCGGCGAAAAGGCGTCGCCGCAAACGAAGTCGACCGGAAAAATGAGGTTCACCTTGCGCTCTTTGGCCTTGGCCGCGAGGTCGGCCACGATCTTGGCGCCCTCCGGATCGAAAAGGCTGCCGCCGATTTCCATGCCGTCGAGGACCTTCTTGAAGGTGTAGGCCATGCCGCCGCCGATAATGATTTCATCCGCCTTCTCGATCAGGTTGGTGATGAGCGGGATTTTGTCCGCGATTTTCGCACCGCCGAGAATGGCGAGGAGCGGACGCTGCGGATGCTCGAGCACCGCGGCGAACGCATTGAGTTCCTTCTCCATGAGAAAGCCGGCGGCTTTCCGCGGAAGATCGACCCCGACCATCGACGAATGCGCGCGGTGCGCCGTGCCGAAGGCGTCATTGACATAAACATCCCCGAGCTTGCTCAGGCTGGCGCGGAAAGCGGCCACTTTGGCCGGGTCGGCTTTGACCGAAGATCCGTCTTCTTTCTTCGCCTTGCCCTCTTCCTCGATGTGGAAGCGGAGATTCTCGAGCAGGACGACATCGCCGGGTTTGAGGTTCGCGCAGGCTTCTTCCGCCACCGGACCGGAGCATTCGGGGACGAATTTGACCGGCTGGCCGAGGAGTTTTTCCAATTCCGCGGCGACGGGCTTGAGCGTGTATTTCTCCACCTTCCCGCCGTTGGGGCGCCCGAGATGGCTCATCAGCACAACGGATCCACCGTGGTCGAGGACGTGCTTGATGCTGGGAAGCGCGGCGACGATGCGCTGGTTGTTGGTGATCGCGCCGGTGGCTTTGTCCTGCGGGACATTGAAGTCCACGCGGATGAGCGCGCGCTGGCCGGCGAAATCGAGATCGCGGAGAGAGGAGAATTTGCCCATGGCGGTGCGGGAGATGGAAACGGCGCCCGGGTTACCCCGGGCGCCGTCGCAGATTCGCTTTTAGAGTTTGGCCGCGACCTTCTTGAGGAGATCGACGCAGCGGTTGCTGTAACCCCACTCGTTGTCATACCAGCTGACCAGCTTGAAGAAGCGGCTGTTCAGCTCGATGCCCGAACCGGCGTCGAAAATGCTCGAGGCGGTGTCGTGGATGAAATCGGACGAGACAACTTCGTCCTCGGTGTATTTGAGGATGCCTTTGAGGTAGGTTTCGCTGGCTTTTTTCATCGCCGCGCAGATTTCCTTGTAGCTGGTTTCTTTCACGGTTTTGACCGTGAGGTCGACAACCGAAACGGTCGGGGTCGGGACGCGGAACGACATGCCGGTGAGCTTGCCTTTGATCTCGGGGATGGCCAGACCGACGGCTTTGGCCGCGCCCGTTCCCGAGGGGATGATGTTGATCGCGGCGGCGCGTCCGCCTTTCCAGTCCTTCTTGGACGGACCATCGACGGTCTTTTGCGTCGCGGTGTAGCTGTGCACCGTGGTCATAAGACCTTCCTCGATGCCGAAACCTTCCTTGAGCAGGACGTAGACGACCGGCGCGAGGCAGTTCGTGGTGCAGCTGGCGTTGGAAATGATGCTGTGCTTGGCCGCGTCGTATTTCTCGTCGTTGACGCCCATGACCACGGTGATGTCTTCGTCTTTGGCCGGGGCCGAGATGATGACTTTCTTCGCGCCGGCATCCAAATGGCCCTTGGCCTTGGCTGCTTCGGTGAAAAGTCCGGTGCACTCGAGCACGATGTCCACGCCGTGTTCTTTCCACGGGAGGGCGGACGGACCTTCTTTGACCGCGAGGCATTTGATCTTCTGCCCGTCGACCACGAGAACGTCGTCCTCGGGCGCGGAGGGCGAGGATTTCTCGCTCGAGACCGTGCCCTTGAAAGCGCCTTGGGTGGAGTCGTATTTAACCAGGTAAGCGAGGTTGTCCGCCGGCACGAGGTCGTTAACCGCCACCACTTGGAAGTCCTTGCCCAGCAATCCCTGCTCCGCAATCGCGCGGAAAACGAGGCGCCCGATGCGCCCGAAGCCATTGATACCGATTTTAGTCATTTTTGTATTTTTTTGTATTTTTGGATGCGTTGCGGGAGGAACGGATATTTAAAGATTCCTGCGCCCGGAGGTCAATCCTTTGGGATCTCTCGGGCCGCGGCGAAAGAAGGCTCAATCCAACTCGAAGTTGATGTTAACAGTGTAGGATCCGCCCTTGAGCAGGTCTTTCGGCGGGGCATCGATCCGTCCGACCCGGCGGGCTGCAGCCATGACACTTTCGTCCATGACCACATTGCCGGACGACCGGAGGACCGAAAAATTGCTGATCCGGCCATCGGCGGCGATGGTGATTTTCAGGGTCGTGGTGAACTTGGCCTTGCCGACCATGCTCGTCGGCTGATCCCAGAGCCCGAAGAAGCGGTCGTGGATCATTTCGTGATACCAACCGAAATTCGACGTGCCGGATGCGCCGGCTTTGCTCCCGACGGCCTCGGCTTTGGGCGCCGTGGATTCGCCGGTCTTCTCGGCCTGCACAGCCTTGGGCGTCGACTTCGGGGTGGCTTTCGGCGTCGCTTTGGGCGAGGCCTTCGGGCTCGGCTTGGGACTGGCTTTGGGTGAGGGCTTGGGCGTGGGCTTCGGGCTCTTTTTCGGCGAAGGCTTGGGTGTGGGTTTCGGCGTGACCTTGGGTGAAGGCTTGGGCGTGGGTGTCGGGGTGGGAGTAGGCGTCGGGGTCGGTGTGGGGGTCGGCGTCGGCTCGGGAGTGGGCGTCGGCGTGGGGGTGGGCAGCGGGATCTCGCTCTTGGCCGTCAGCGGGGTTTCTGCCGGTTCGGGTTCATCGCGCGGCTTGGCCGGATCGGGCGTCGGCGTGGGCTGCGGATCGTCTTCTTCCTCCTCCGGCGGCAGAAAATCGGCCGGGCTCATCCACGTGACCTGCGGATTTCGGATCTCGCGCAGGCTCCACCAGACGAGCAGACCGATGAGCGCAGCGTGAAGCAGCGCCACGCCGGCCATGGTCCACCGGAAGCGGGGTTCCCCCATGACGCGTCAGGTCCCTTCGGGACGTGTCATCACACCGACCTTGGTGATACCCGCGCGGGCGATCACGTCCATGACCGAAATAAACCGCTGCACCGGGAGGTCGCGGTGCGGACGGACCACCACGGCGGTCTGCGCATCCGCCGCGCGCAGGGCGGCGAGCTTGTCCTCGAGTTGCGCGAAGGTGATCTCTTCTTTGTCGAGCTTGATCACGTCGTTTTTGTCGATCGAAACGGTCAGCACTTTCGACGGATCGACCGCACCCTCGGCCGCTTCGCTGGTCGGCACGATGAGGTCCATGCTGTTCTCCAAAAGCGGCGTGGTGATCATGAAAATGATGAGCAACACGAAGGCCAGATCGAGCAGCGGCGTGACGTTGATCTCCGAGAGCGTGGTCAGGGCCTGTTTGTCCGAATAGCGGCGCATGGTTCAGGTTTGCCGCTCGTAGTTCACGAAGCGGTGCTCGAAATCCGAAGCCAGCTCCGCGGCAAAATTGTCCGTCTGCACAATCAGCGAACGCAGGCTGGTGACGAGAAAGTTGTAGCCGAACATGGCGGGGATGGCGACGAGCAGGCCGATCACCGTGGTGAGCAAGGCGGCCGAAACGCCCGGCGCCATGGCCGCGAGATTGGGCGTGCCGGCCATGGCCACGCCGCTGAAGGTGTCCATCACCCCCCAGACCGTGCCGAGCAATCCGAGAAAGGGTGAACCGCTCACCGCGGTGGCAAGGATGATCATCTGCGACTCCATGCGCAGACCCGATTCACCGACCGCGCGCTCCATGGCCACGGAAACGGCGCGCATTTGCGCCGGGCTGATCCGGTCGGCCACTTCCACCCGCGCGCCGAAGGTGTCGTCCACTTCGGTCGAACCGAGCATTTGGAAAGTCAATTCCTCGCATCCCGCGCGGTAAACCGCGTAGGCCGGCGAACCCTCGAAGCTCAGTCCCGTCTCGTAAATGTGCAGCGGTTGCCGGTTCTTGCGGAAAATGGCGAAAAAGCGCTCGGTTTGCTTGCGGGCAAAGCGGATCATGCGGAACTTCGTGATCATGACCGACCAGCTGAAAATCGACGCGATGAACAAGGCAGCGATGATGGCCAGCCCGGAGAAACTCGTTTCCTGGAAGGCGAAGATCAGTCCGCCGGAGGCGAGAAAACCGGGCAAAGGCATGACGCAGCATATTAGAAGCCGCCGTCAGGCAGGCAAGATCGCGGGATGCCTCGCCGCGTTCTTTCTCGCGGCGCCCGCGGGCCGGGGTGCCGAGGGGGAAATCTACGATGTCTTTGCCAAAGCGCTGGCCCCGATCGCCTCGTCCGTCTTCGGCGGTGCGGCCGGACAGCCGGGCGCGATGGTCGCCGAGTGTTCCGTCGGGGAGGCCACCGGTCGATTGGCCGCCGCGCGCGGGATGAAACTGCGGCTGGCGGTCCAGGCACCGGATCACCTGCGCGTCGATCTGGCCTACAACGGCATGGTCCTCACGGCCTGCCGCGCCGGCAAAGAACTCTGGGCCGCCCCGGTCGAAACGATGCGCACGTTGGCCCGCGGGGCCGGCATCGATGTGGACAAAACCTCGCCCGATGCGGATTCTCCCCCGCTCATCCCGTTGGCCCTTGATCCGCAGATGCTCGTCTTTTTGCCGGTGGTCTTCGACGTGCAGGACTTGGGCACGGAAGAAATGGCGGGTGCACCGCACCGCGGCATGAAGTTCGCCCTGATGCCCGAGTTGAAGAAATCGATCAAAGCGGAGGACTTCGACGCCCGCGCGTGGATCAACAGCGAATACCAGCCGCGGCGGGTGACGGTGCAAGGCGCCGACTACTCGCTGGAGGTCGAGGTGGAAAAAATGAACTTCGCCGCCAAGCTGCCGCCCACCGCTTGGGAACCGGCCGAAAACCAGGAGACCCTCCGCCTCCCGGCCAGCGCGCTCAACGAACTGTTCGAGAAAATGCTGGCCGAAAAGCTCCCCGCCGGCTTCCCCGGCCAAGGCTTGGACGGCAACTGACCCCGCCGCAGCACCAGCCGGCTGCGTGTCCCCGGTGCCCCCGCTGTTCAGAGTCAGGCGGGGCCCGCAAATCCGTTACATGGGCTTTCTGCAGAAAGCCCATGCTTTGTCCTTGCTCGGTCAAAGCTTGCCTTGGACAGACCCAGCTCCGGACGCGACGCCAACTGAAGCGATCGTCGCTCACAGGCAGGCGGGAAGCTGCTGCGCCGCGGTGTCGCGCTACGCCTAGCCGCGCAGGGCTGCGCTCAGTCGGGCTTCGACCAAGCTTTCGATGTGGCCGCGGAGTCGGGTTTCGGGCAGGCGGTCGAGAACCGTGTTGAAGAAGCCCATGACGAGCAATTGTTGCGCGGCTTCGGGGCGGATTCCGCGGGCCAGCAGATAGAACAGCTCGCGATCGTCCACTTGTGCGGTGGTTGCGCCGTGGGTGCAACGGACGTCATCGGCTTCGATCTCCAGACCGGGCATGCTGTTGGCTTCGGCCTCGTCGCTCAGGACGATGTTGCGGACTTTCTGATAGGCGTCGGTCTTGTGCGCGCCGGGTTCGACGCGGATGACGCCGGAGAAAACGGTGCGGCCTTTGCCGGTCAGGGCGTTTTGGTAGAGCAGGTCGCTCGTCGCGTTCGGTTTGGCGTGATCCTGGAAGGTGCGCTGGTCGATCATCTGGTCGCCGGCGGCGATATTGACCGAGAGCATGTCGCTGCGCGCGCCCTCGGCCACCATGCGACTGTAGTTCTCGTTGCGGACGAATTTGCCGCCGAGGTTGACCTGCATGCCGAGGCAAGCGGCGTCGCGTCCGACCGTGGTGGAATTGAGATGGAACGCGGTGGTGGCCGGACCCCATTGCTGCACGGCGACATAGTTCAGTTTCGCGCCCTCCTCCACGACGAGATCGTTGACTCCGCAGGCGAAGGCCGGGGCGTCATCCGCACTGCGGAAGCAATCGACGACCGTGGCTTTGCTGTGGCGCTCGCAGATGACCAGCGTGTGCGGGAAGACGGCGGCACCAGCGCCTTCGACCCAGTGGAAGATTTCGATCGGGTGCGGCACTTCGAGGTCTTTGGGCACGCGGATGAAGACGCCGTTGACCGGACCGGAGCGGTGCAGAGCGGCGTATTTGGCCGAGCCGAGCTTGGCGTCCTGCGCCATGAAATGTTTCTGCACGAGGTCGGCATGCTTGGTCGCGGCCTCTTCGATGGTCATGACGACCAGACCCGCTTTGACCAGATCCACGGCGGGCGCGGTGGCGGAAAGCAGACGATTGTTGCCGAAGACGAAACGGGCGGCGGATTCACCGAGTCCGGTGGAACGTTCGACCAGCGCGGCGGCCTTGCCCACCGCGCCGGGGTAGCGGAAGCCGTCCAGCGCGAGGGCTTTGACGTTGGAGAAACGCCATTTTTCGTCCTTCGCGGCGGGTGCCGGGAGTTTCTGGAAATCGTCCCAACCGCGCTGGCGCGAGGCGGCGAACCATGCGGGCCATTGGCCCTCGACCAGGGCGCCTTCCATCAAGGGGACGCCGGAAACGGGTGATGCTGACATAATCATGTTCGGACCTCCCGTCCGCTCAGCCGACCGAGCCTTCCATCTCGAGATCGATGAGGCGTTTCAGCTCGACGCTGTATTCCATGGGGAATTGGCGGACGAGGTCGTTGACGAACCCGTTGACGCTCAGGCTCATGGCCTGCGCTTCGGTCAGGCCGCGCTGCTGCATGTAGAAAATCTGCTCTTCGCTCACCTGGCTGACGCTGGCCTCGTGCTGGCAGGCATTGCCCGTGCCGCGCACCGTGATGGCCGGATAAGTGTCGGTGCGGCTGTTCGTGTTGATGAGCAGGGCGTCGCACTCGGTGTTGTTTTTGCAGCCTTTGAGGTGGCGGGGGACATTGACCAATCCGCGGTAGGTGGCGCGGCCCGTGCCCACGCTGATCGACTTCGAAACGATGTTGCTCGTCGTGTCGTCGGCCGCGTGGATCATCTTCGCCCCGGTGTCCTGGTGCTGGCCGTCGCCGGCCAGGGCGATGGAAATCACTTCACCGCGGGCCCCGCGGCCTTTCATGACCACACCGGGGTATTTCATGGTCAGGCGCGACCCGATGTTGCAGTCGATCCATTTGACCTCGGCGTCCTCCATGGCCAGACCGCGCTTGGTCACCAGGTTGAACACGTTGTTCGACCAGTTCTGCACCGTGATGTATTGGATCTTGGCGCCCTTGAGGGCGACCAGTTCGACCACCGCGCTGTGCAGCGTGGCGGTGTCGAATTTCGGCGCGGTGCAGCCTTCCATGTAGGTCACCTCGGCGCCTTCGTCCGCGATGATGAGGGTGCGCTCGAACTGCCCGAAATTTTCCGCGTTGATGCGGAAGTAGGCCTGCAACGGGTGCGAGACCTTGACCCCGGGCGGGACGTAGATGAACGAGCCGCCGCTGAAGGTCGCGCTGTTCAGCGCGCTGAATTTGTTGTCCCCGGTCGGGATCACTTTGCCGAACCACTTGCGGAAAATTTCCGGGTGCTCTTTGAGGCCGTCCGTGCTGCCCATGAAAATGACGCCCTGCTTGCCGACGGCTTCCTTGATGTTGGAGTAGGCCGCCTCGCTGTCGAACTGCGCTTCCACGCCGGCGAGGAATTTGCGCTCCTGCTCGGGAATGCCGAGCCGCTCGAAGGTGCGCTTCACGTCCTCCGGCACTTCGTCCCACGTCTTCTTCGGCTTTTGCCCGCCCTGCGAGAGGTAGTAGCGGATATTGTCGAAAATGATGTTCTCCAGATCCTTCGACGCCCAATGCGTCGGCATGGGTTTCTCGAGGAATTTTTTCAGCGCGTCCTTGCGGAATTGGCGGATCCAATCCGGCTCGTCTTTGACGTCGCAGATGTAGTCGATGGTCTTTTCGGTCAGTCCGGTGCCGGCGTCGAATTCGTAGTCGACGTCATAACGGAAGTTCCCCTTCTCGCGGTCGATGTCCAATTGGGTTTGTGCGTCACTCATGGTGTTTTCCTCCTTCAGGCGCCGACAGCTTCGGATTCCGGTTCATTGGCCCAATCGTAGCCTTCGGCTTCGAGTTTGAGGGCAAGCTCCTTGGTGCCGCTCTCCACGATGCGGCCGTTGACCATGACGTGGACCACGTCCGGCACGATGTAATTGAGCAGGCGCTGGTAGTGGGTGATGACCAGCATGCCGGTGGCGGGTCCGCGCAGGGAGTTGACCCCGTGGGAGACAATCTTCAGCGCGTCGATATCGAGACCGGAGTCGGTTTCGTCGAGCAGGGCGAAGGTCGGCTGGAGCATGGCCATCTGGAGGATCTCGCAGCGCTTTTTCTCGCCGCCGGAGAATCCCTCGTTGACCGCGCGGGAGGTGAAGGTGCGGGGCATTTCGAGAAGGTCCATTTTCTCGTAGAGCTTGGCGTAATACTCGGTCGCCTCGAGTTCCTCGCCCTCGGGCAGGCGGGCCTGCAAGGCGGCGCGGAGGAAATTGGCGATGGTCACGCCGGGGATTTCACTCGGGTATTGGAAAGCGAGGAAGATGCCCTTGCGCGCGCGCACGTCGGGTTCCATTTCGAGAATGCTCTCGCCGTCGAAAAGGACATCGCCGGAGGTGACGGTGTAGTCGGGATGGCCGGCGATGACTTTGGCCAGCGTGCTTTTGCCCGAGCCGTTCGGACCCATGATGGCGTGCACTTGACCGGTCGGGAGGTCGAGGTTGAGTCCGCGGAGGATTTCGCGGTCACCGATGCTGACGTGAAGGTTGTCGATTTTGAGGTGTTGCATAAGTCAGGATTGGTTCTTCCGGCAGGTCGCGCAGAGGCCGTGGAGCGAAACTTCCTGCTGCGTCACGGTGTAGCCGCGGGGCAGCTGGTGGAGTTTCTCCAACTCCGCGCCGGGGAGCAGCGGAACATCGAGCACCGCGCCGCAGCCGGAGCAGGTGAAATGGCCGTGCTTCGAATTGTTCGCGCAATAACGCGTGGAGCCGCTGTCCAGATGCACTTTGCGGACGAGGCCGCGCTCGGCCAGCGTTTCAAGGACATTGTAAACGGTGGCCAGGGAGAGCGATTCCATTTCCGGCTTGGCCCGGAGGAAGACTTCCATGGCGGTCGGATGGTCCTGGCGGCCGAGCAGCACCCCGTAAACATGCTTGCGCTGGCGGGTCAGGCGCAACCCGTCCTGCGCGATCGATTCCTCGTAGCGCTTGAGCTGGGTCTGAGAACTGGCAGTCTTGGCGGCCATCAATCCGCGGAATATCGCGCCAAAGGCAAATTGTTTCAAGAATAATTCTTAATAAGGACTTCACCTCATGCTCCGTTCCGGCCTGTTTCTTGCCTTCTGCGCCTTGCCGTGCGGCGGTGCCGCGGCCCCGCCGGAACGGATTGTCAGCCTGGCTCCGAACCTGACCCAAATGGTCGTGGCGCTCGGAGGCGGAGGGTCGCTGGCGGCGGTCACGCCGTTTTGCCAGGCGCCCGCGGATGTCGCGCGCCTGCCCGGCGGGATCCAACCGGAGGCGGAGACGGTGCTGGGGCTCGGGCCGGACTTGGTGTTGGCGACTTCCATGACGCCAGCCACGACCCGCGAGCAATTGGCGAGGCTCGGGGTGCGCGTCGAGGTGCTCGATGCGGATTCTTTGGATGGCATCAGGGGAACGCAACAAAAGTTGGCGGGGCTGCTGGGGGTGGCCGCGCCGGTTTTGCCGGTGACGGCCAAGCCCGTGACGGGAAAATCCGTGGCGCTCCTCTTTGGCGCCGACACCGGATACAGCGCGGGGTGCGGCACGCATGCGCATGAAATCCTCGAGGCTGCGGGACTGCGCAACATTGCCGCGGACGCCGGCGGACCGTGGCCGCAACTCGGCGAGGAATTTCTGCTCGCGGCCGATCCGGATGTGATTGTCATCGCGGATTACGGCGGCGCCAACCGGAAGGAGGTGCTGGAGATTTTGCAACGGCACCCGGTGCGGCGCCATCTGGCCGCGGTGCGGTCCGGGCGGATCGTGGTCTTTCCCGCGCCGGCGTTCAGCGTGCCGGGACCGGCGGCGTTGGAAGCGGGGGAAAAGTTGCGCGCGGAGGTGAAAAAATTTTGAGGACGGCGATGCTGCAAGGACGTGGTGTCCGGGCCGGATATGAGGCAACGGACGTTTTGCACGGCATCGACTTTGCACTGCACGCGGGCGAAGTGCTCGGCGTGGTCGGTCCGAACGGTTGCGGCAAAAGCACGCTGCTGCGGGCGGTCACCGGATTGCTTCCGCTGCGCGGTGGCGAAGTCATCCTCGGCGAGGAACGGTTGGAAAATCTCCCGGCCATGGAGCGCGCGCGGCGTTGCGCGGTGCAGCCGCAGGTCGAAGCACCACTTTTCGATTATACCGTCGGACAGTTCGTGCTGCTCGGACGCCATCCGCACCGCGCTCCCCTCGCCTTGGCCACGGGGGAAGACCGCGCCGCGGTGTCCCGGGCGCTGTCCGAAACCGGTATGAACGGGCTCCGCGAGCGCAGCATCCGCGCCTTGAGCACCGGCGAGTGGCAGCGCGCCCTCATGGCCCGCGCTTTGGCCCAGGAGACGCCCGTCCTGCTGCTCGACGAACCCGCGGCACATCTGGATCCCGGACACCGTTTCGCGGTGCATGTTCTGCTGCGGCGCCTGGCGCGCGAGCAGCAACGTGCCGTCCTTTGCGTCTCGCACGATCTGAACCTTGCGGCCGAGTTTTGCGACCGGCTGATGATATTGGCCAGCGGACGTGTCCGCGCGCTCGGCAGACCGGAGGAAGTGCTGACAGCGGAAAATTTACAGGCCGTCTTCCAATGCGACGCGCTGCGCGTGGCCCCCAACCCTTTCACCGGGCGACCGGGAACGGTTTTTGTCCCATGAACACGGCGCTTAGACTCGGAATTCTCGGAGGAGCGGCGCTGACCCTTCTGGTCGGCGCGGTTTGCATCGGTCCGACGCAACTGCTCGACGTGCCGCGTTTGGTCGACTTGCTCCGGTCCGGTCCGGTCACACCCGAATTGCAACGGGCCCAGCTTGTCCTCTGGGAACTGCGCCTGCCGCGCGTGCTGCTGGCCGCCGCGGCCGGAGTCAATCTGGCGCTGGGCGGACTCCTCCTGCAGGCCATTTTCCGCAATCCGCTGGCGGAACCTTACCTTCTCGGACTTTCCTCCGGCGGGGCGCTGGGCGCGGTGCTGGCCTTGGCCGCCGGCGCCACCGCGGTCACTTGGCCCGCTTTGACCGGAGGTTTGCTCATCGCGGGCATCGTGCTCCTTCTCTGCCGCCGACGGATCGCGGCCGATCTGCCGTCGCTCCTGCTGGTCGGCGTGGCTCTCGGCGCCTTGGCGCAGGCGTTCACCACAGTAATCATCCTGCGCTTCGATCCCGGGGCCCTGCGCAGCATTCTGTTCTGGCTGATGGGAAGCTTCGCCGGTCGCGGATGGAGCGAGGTCTGGTTGCTGGTGCCCGCCGCCCTGCTCGGGATTGTCATAGTCTGCGTTCTCCACCGTCCGCTCGACCTCGTCGCTTTGGGCGGCGAAAGCGCGCATCACCTCGGCGTGAGGGTCGGCTTGCTGCAAACCGGCGGCATCGCACTGGCGGCCGTCTTGGCCGCCCTGACGGTGGCGGCCTGCGGAACCATCGGGTTTGTCGGACTGATGGCACCGCATCTGGCGCGGCGTTTGACGGGGGCGCCGCACGGGATGTCGATCCCGGCCACGGCGCTGGTCGGAGCCATGTTGACCGTCGGGGCCGATCTCGCCGCGCGCACCGTGCTGGCGGGAACGGAGTTGCCCGTCGGCGCGGTCACCGGGGTGTTCGGATGTTTGTTTTTCCTCGCACTGCTGGCCAAGCGGCCTTAAGCGCGGCGACGGAGCGCGAAAAACACCGCTGTTCCGGCGCCCAAGACGAGCAGTGCGGTGGTCGAGGGTTCGGGAACGAGCGTGTAGCCGATCGCGGTGTCGATGGCTGTCTTGTAAGTCGCGACGTCGGCAAAATAGGTTTTCTCGCCGAAGGCGGCATCCGTCACGTCAGCACCCGAGACGGCCACGATGATGCCGTGCAGCACGCCATCGAAACCGAAGACACCTCCGCCGGAATCGCCGAGAACCGCTTGCGCCTCGCTGCTGGTCAGCCATGCGCCGGAGGCGGGCTGGTCGAAGTCGGTGACGAAGACGGTGGTGGGAAGCCCGCCGATGCTCAGGCTCCCGGCGGGAGCCGGCGGCCCGGAGTTGTTGAATCTGACCGTGTCGTTCGTGCCCCAGCGCAGGATGTGCGGCGTCGTGGTGGTGTAGCCCGTCCCGTCCGGCACAACCACCGCGTCGGAAATGTTGGCGCCGGTGGTGGCAGGTTGCACGCGATTGCGGCCGAAACCCGCCATGATGACATCCGTGCCGATCGATGGTGTCGTGGTCGCCAGACTGACCACCGGCAGCGGAGGCATGATTCCATTGGCGTTGCTCAAAGTGAGGAGCGCCAGATCCGAACCGGCGATGGACTGGCGGGTCACGCTGTAGGACACCGCATTGATGAGCATGGTGTTGCTCAAATTGATATGCATGGCGGAAAGCAGGTAGGCCCGCGGGCCGGCGACGGTGTTCGCCCACCCGAGGTAGACGGAACCGGCATCGCTGTAGGGCAAAATATTGTCATAAAACGACGTGTTGCCCAATCCCAGCTGCGCCGCCATCTGCGCGGCGGTGGTGTTGTTCGACGTGTTGCCGCCGCCATTGGCTCCGGCCACCACCACGGCGCGTGCATCGGTCACTGCCGGCAAAAGCAGAACCAACAAAAGCCAGCGTGCCCGCTTCATCCCCCAACCATCCCTCATCCCGCCCAGCTTTCAAGCGCAATGAGCTTGCCTGCAGGGGCGCGCCTCCTGATTCTCCGTCATTATGGTCAAAATAGAGATCCGCTACCAAGGCGACTTGCGCTCCACCGCATCCCACGGGCCGTCCGGCCAGAACCTCATCACCGATGCGCCGCTGGACAACCACGGCAAGGGCGAGTCTTTTTCGCCCACGGATCTGGTCGCCACGGCGCTCGGGAGTTGCATGGCGACCATCATGGGGATCGCGGCCGAGCGGCATCAGTTGGATCTGCGCGGCATGGAGATCGAAGTGACCAAAGTCATGGCGTCCGACACGCCGCGGCGGATCGCCAAGCTGGAGACCACGATCAAGGTTCCCCTGCCCCCCGACCATCCGCAGCGTGTCCTTTTGGAAAATGCCGCGCTCACCTGCCCGGTGCACAAGAGCCTGCATCCGGAGATGGAAAAGCCGGTGGATTTCCAATGGGTGGGATGAGGCGCCGCTTCTACTTTTGTTGAGCTTGCGCGGCGGCTCATGCATGTTTGGAGTCATGCGCATCGTCCGTCCGCGTGACAAAAACTACGCCCGCTTCCTGAAATCGCTCGACCGGCGCGCCGGAGCAACGCCGGAAACGGAGAAGACGGTGCGGGGCATCATCGCAGCCATCGAGAAAGACGGCGATGCGGCGCTGGTCCGCTACACGAGGAAATTCGGCGGCCCGGCATTGACCCCGGCACAACTGCGGGTGCCGTCGCGCGAATTGCCTGCCGCATGGAAGTCTCTCGACGCCCCGACACGCCGCGCGCTGCAAGCGGCGCACCGCAACATCGCGGCGTTCGCGCGGAAGAGCCTGCGGAAAAACTGGTCGGCCCGCAACGCGCAGGGCGCGAAGGTCGGCGAGAGGTTCGATCCTTTCCATCGGGTCGGCATCTACGTGCCGGGCGGCACGGCGCCGTTGGTTTCCACCGCGCTGATGACCTGCACGTTCGCCGCGGCGGCGGGCGTGCCGGAAATCGTCGCGGTCACTCCGGCCGGCAGAGACGGCAGGATCAGCAGGGAACTGCTCGCCGCACTGCACCTGGCCGGCGCGACGGAAGTTTACCGCGTGGGCGGAGCGCAGGCCGTGGCGGCGCTGGCCTGCGGAACCAAGAGCATCCTTCCGGTGTCCAAGGTCTTCGGTCCGGGCAACAGCTACGTGGTCGAGGCCAAACGCCAACTTTTCGGACGCGTGGCAGTGGATCTCCTGCCGGGCCCGAGCGAAATTCTCGTCATTGCCGACCGCACGGCGGATCCGGCATGGGTCGCGGCCGACTTGCTGGCCCAGGCTGAACACGGGAGTGACAGCGTGGCGCTGTTGCTGACCGATGCGCAGACCGTGCTCGGGGCCGTGGCGCGCGAGATCGCAAAGCAGGCAGCCACCTTGCCTCGCGGGGAGATCCTGAAAAATTCGCTGCGCGGATCCTCGCTTGTCTTGGTGCGCGGCATGGACGAAGCCGTGCGCCTGGCCAATGCGTTCGCGTCGGAGCATGTGTCTTTGCAGGTCAAAAATCCGCGTGCACTAGCGCCGCAGTTGCTGACCTCGGGCGCGATTTTCCTCGGCGGATGGTCGCCGGTGGCCGTCGGGGATTTTCTGGCCGGCCCGAGCCACGAGTTGCCGACCGGCGGCGCGGGCAAGTCGTTCGCCGGCCTGACCGCCGACCAGTTCCAGCGGCGCACGAGCGTGGTCGAGTTCGACCAGCGTTCGCTGGCCAGATCTGTCAAAACGGTCGACGCCTTCGCCCGCGTCGAGGGACTCGACGCGCACGGCCGCTCGGCCCGCATCCGGCTGGCATGATCTGGCGCACGAGCCGGCGGGCGTTCGACCTCACGCACCGCGGCGTGATCATGGGCGTGATCAATGTCACGCCGGATTCGTTTTCGGACGGCGGCGTGTTCAACGATGCCGCGACCGCCATCGCGCACGGTCTGCGTTTGGCCGAGGAAGGTGCGGAAATCCTCGATATCGGCGGGGAGTCGACAAGGCCGGGGTCGGGCGCCGTCCCGCGCGACGAGGAGTTGCGGCGGGTACTTCCGGTCATCGAGGGTCTGGCCGGACGGACCCCGGCCGCGCTGAGCATCGATACTTCGAAGGCGGACGTCGCCCGCGCCGCGCTGGAGGCGGGTGCGGAAATCATCAACGACGTGACCGCGTTGCGCGGCGACGGGGAAATGGCGCGGGTCGGCGCGGAAAGCGGGGCCGGCGTGGTGCTCATGCACATGCGCGGCACCCCGCGCACCATGCAGAAGGATCCGCACTATGACGCGGTGGCGCGGGACGTGGCGGGCTTTCTCCGCGAGAGACTCGAGGCGGCCGGAGCGGCCGGTATCGCGCGCGACCGGTTGGCCGTCGATCCCGGCATCGGTTTCGGGAAAACCGCGGAGCACAATCTGGAACTCATCGCTTCGCTCGGAACTTTCGCCGGGCTCGGTTGCCCCGTGGTGCTGGGCGTGTCACGCAAGTCCTTCCTCGCGGCGGCAGCGGGTTGCCCGGATATCGCCGACCGCGACGCGCCGACGGTGGCGCTGACGAGTCTCGGCCGGGAACTCGGCGCGCGCATCTTCCGAGTCCACGCCGTGCGCGCGAATGTCGAAGCGCTGCGGATGACCGAGGCGATCCTGGGCGCGGGCTGAGCGCGCTACTCGCTCTTGCGGTTGTCGCGCTGGACCACAAACGAGTTGTTCATCACATCGAGGATGCGCTGGCCGGACATGACCCGGTCGGAAAGCGCGTCGATATTGCCGTCTTTCCCGATGATGAAAATGGCGAACGGTCCGTTCACCCCGTAGGCCCCGGCCACGGCGGGGGGATTGGCCGCGAGGACGAAAGGGATGTTCGATTTGATCAGGCCGGGTTGCTGCGTGAAGGCGGCAACGGCCAAGGCCTTCTCGTTGCCGAGGAGTTGGTAAACCTTCTGCAACTGGCCGACCTGCGCGCGGAAGATCCGCTGGGCGGGCGATTGCGCGACGATGAGCACGACGGGTTGGCCGCGCACGGATTTGAGGGTCTGCCCGCGCGCGCCGGAAGAGAGCCAGGTGAATTCGGGGGCGCCCCGCACCACGTTGGCCAGACCCGCCGACGAGAAGAGAACGAAGAGAAGGATGGAGGCGGTGAGGCGGCGCATGACCGGGATCAAATTTTCATGATGTCGGCCTCTTTGGAAGCCACCTGGCTGTCCACATCGGCGACAAATTTGTCGGTGAGCTTCTGGATCTGCGTCTCTCCGCTCTTGAGGTCGTCTTCGGTGAGGGTGCCGTCTTTCTGCATTTTTTTGGCCGCATCCATGGCGTGGCGGCGGGCGGCGCGGATACGGACCCGGGTTTCCTCGGCCATCGTTTTGATCGTCTTGACCAGATCCTTGCGCCTTTCCTCGCTGAGTTCGGGAATGGGGAGGCGGATGATTTTGCCGTCGACCACCGGGCTGATCCCGATCTTCGACTCGTTGATCGCTTTTTCGATCGGCTTGATGTTGGCCGCGTCGAAAGGCTGGATGACGATGAGACGCGGCTCGGGGGTGCTGATCAGCGCGACTTGCTTGAGCTTCATGACCGACCCGTAGGCATCGACGTCGATACCGTCGACCAAAGCGGGCGATGCCTTGCCGGTGCGCACGCTGGAAAATTCGTGCCTCATGAAGTCGAGGGCTTTCTCCATGCCTTCTTCCGCGGTGAAAAGTAGTTCGTCCATAATTGCTCAGCCCTCGGTCACAAGCGTCCCGACCGGTTCGCCCATGACAGCACGCTTGATGTTGCCCGAATCCGCCATGTTGAAAACCACAATCGGCATTTTGTTGTCCATGCAGAGGCTGAAGGCCGTCGAGTCCATGACTTGCAGGCGCCGCTGCAGGGCCTCGGTGTAGGTGATGTGGTCGTATTTTTTCGCGCCGGGATTCGTTTTCGGGTCGGCATCGTAAATGCCGTCGACTTTGGTCGCCTTGAGGATGGCATCCGCCCCGATCTCGTTGGCCCGCAGCGCGGCGGTCGTGTCGGTGGAAAAGAACGGGTTCCCCGTGCCGGCGACGAAGATGACGACATGGCTTTTCTCGAGGTGATGAAGCGCGCGGCGCAGGATGAAGGGTTCGGCCACGTTGTTCATCTCGATGGCGGTCTGAACGCGCGTGGTCAGGCCGATGTCCTCGAGTCCGCTCATCAAGGCCATGCCGTTGATCACGGTGGCCAGCATGCCCATGTAATCGGCGGTGGTGCGGTTCATGCCGCGGTGCGAGGCGGCCAGTCCGCGCCAGATGTTGCCCCCGCCGATGACCACGGCCACCTGCACCCCGAGGCTCTGGACCTCTTTGATCTCGAGCGCCATCTGGTTGACGATCTGGGGCGAGATGTTGTCCTTGCTCCCCGGTTCGCGCAAAGCCTCGCCGCTGAGTTTGAGGACGATACGGCGGTATTTCGGCTCGGACGGCATGGCGTGAACGTAGCCAAGGCCCCCGCACCTCTTGAAGCGAAAAAGCCGCGAAAAAAGATCCCGACCGGCCGAATCTGACGTAAATTGGACTAGGTGAAGACGGAACCCATCCAGCTCCCCGCATCGCTGCCGGTCATGGCACTCTCCGGAGTGACTTTGTTCCCCAACGCCCTTCTCCCGCTTTTCATTTTCGAGCCGCGCTACCGCGAGATGCTGGCCACGGTGCTGGCCGGCGACCGCATTTTCGCGGTCGGCATGGTGCGGCCCGACACCGGGGAGGAATCCATTTTTCCCGTGGCCGGGGCGGGTCTGGTCCGCGCGTGCGTGGGGCAGCCCGATGGCACCAGCCAGCTCATCCTGCAGGGTTTGGGCCGCATCGAATTCACCAGCTTCGACCAAAAGGAGCCATACCTCGTCGGCCGCGCCCGGCCGTTGCCGACCATTATCGACCGGGAGGACGACTGCCATGCCCGCCGGCGCGAATTGCAGGAAATCTGCACCGGTCTCGTCTCGCGCGGCATCGAACTGCCCGACACTTTTGTCAAGGCCGCCGGCGAAATGCACGACCCCGCCATGCTCGGCGATCTTTTCGCGCAGCATCTGGTCCGCGATCCCCTGGCCGCGCAGCAGATCCTGTCCGAGCCCAACCTCTCGCTGCGTCTCGGAAAATTGGTCGACATCCTCCGCCGCGAGTGGCAGCAATTCCCTTCCTGATGCCGCGCAGCAACCAAGGCATTCTGGCCTTTCCCGAGGACGACAAGGACGCGCCGCACGAAGCACCGTGGACGGTCGCTCAGCTCAACCGCGAGGTCCGGGCATGCCTCGAAGGACGGCTCGGAAAGGTATGGGTGCAGGGCGAAATTTCCAACCTGCGGCGCCAGCCGTCCGGTCACCAGTATTTCAGCCTCAAGGACGAAGCCGCGCAGGTCTCCTGCGTCCTCTTCCGCAGCGCCGGCGCCGGAGCTCCCGCCCTGCGCGACGGACTCAAAGTGGAAATTTCCGGCGAAATTTCCGTCTACGAACCGCGCGGGCAATACCAGATCATCGTCCGCCGCGTGCAGCCGCGCGGGGCGGGTGAACTCGAAGCCAGGCTGCGCGCCTTGCAGGAAAAACTCCGCGCCGAAGGACTCTTCGAGCAGGCCCGCAAGAAACCGTTGCCTCCGCACCCGGTGCGTGTCGGCGTGGTCACCTCCCCGGCCGGCGCGGCCATCCGTGATTTTCTCCATGTCCTGCGACGACGTGCGCCGCACATCGCCGTCGTGATCGCACCCGTCCGAGTGCAGGGACGCGGCGCGGCGGCGGAAATCGCCCGGGCCGTCTCGCAATTCGCCGAGCCGGCACGCAGCGGATTCCCCGCGGTCGATGTCATCGTCGTGACCCGCGGCGGCGGCAGCCTCGAGGATTTGTGGGAGTTCAACGAAGAGACCGTTGCCCGCGCCATCGCCGCCAGCGCGGTGCCGGTCATTTCCGCCGTCGGGCACGAAATCGACTTCACCACGTCCGACCTCGCCGCCGACGTGCGCGCCGCCACGCCGAGCGCCGCGGCCGAAATCCTGAGCAGCGACCGCGCCGAGACGCTGGACCGTTTGCGGTCGTTTCTGCGCCGTCTCCACCGCGATGCCGGGGTGCATCTCGCGGGCCACACCGCACGGCTCGAGCTGCGCACCGCCTCCGGAGTCTTCCGCGCCCCCTTGCGGCGGATCGGGGACCTGCGTCAGGAAACCGACGATCTGCGTGGACGCGCCAAGGCGTCCGCGTCATCGGCGCTGGGGGTGTTGCAGCAGCGTGCGGACAAAGCGCGCGCCATTCTCGCCGCACGCTCCCCCGCGACGCGACTGGCCTCGTGGTCGGAACGCCTCACCGCCCTGCGTCACCGCCGAGAGCAAGCCGCGTCGGCCATCCTCCGTCAGAGCCGCCAACGCCATGCCCGCCATGCGCATGCCCTGGAATTGCTCGGACCGCGCCAAACGCTGGCCCGCGGATTCACCATCACGATGGACGCGCAACGCCGTCCGCTCACCTCGGCGGAGCAAGCCGCGAGGGAAAAGGAAATCGTCACTCTTTTCGCCGACGGCGAAATCAAGTCGGAACCTGTGTAGTGCCGCCGTCCCCGGGGAGGGCTGTTGCCGGAATCAACCGGCGACGGGGACGCTGGCGCGGCATTTCCGCGACGCGCACCTCGCCGGCTGCTGGGAAAAAGCACGAGCGCATCATGGCCTCGCGCAGGTAGTTCAGATAGACCGGCCGCCGGATTTCCACCGCGCCGAAATTTTCCAAATGGTCTGTCACCCATTGGATGTCGAGAAGACCGAAGCCCTGCATGCGCAGGATGCCGGAGAGGGCGAGAAGCGCGACTTTGGACGCCTCGCTGGCACGCGAAAACATCGACTCCCCGAAAAAAACCCCGCCCAACTGCACACCGTAGAGCCCGCCGGCGAGACTGCCCCCGGCCCACACCTCCACACTGTGCGCCGCTCCCTGCGCATGCAGATCGGCATAGACCCGTGCGATGGCCGGATCGATCCAAGTCTCCGCGCGGTCTGCGCAACCGGCGACAACCTCGTCGAACGCCGTGTTGACCGTCACCGCGAATTCCAGTCTGGGCAAAACCCGCCGGAATCCGCGCGGGAGATGCAAGCCGTCCAGCGGCAGGACCCCGCGGGGGTCGGGAGAAAACCAACGCAACCGTCCGTCCCCGCAGGCCATGGGAAAAAATCCATCGCGGTAGGCCCGCAGCACCGAGACCGCGGTCAGCCGCTCGGGCGGGAAGGACTGCGAAACCAGATCCGACATGGCAGCGTAACCTTTGCCGTAAACCGTGCCCTCGTGCAACCCGCGCATTACGCGGTTGCCCGACGCCGGGCGGACCACTAATTTCCACCCACTGCCGAAACCATGATTTCAGACACCGCCGACCCCAAACCGCCCTCCAAAGTCGAGGGCCTCAAAGAAGCCAGCAATTACCTCCGGGGCACCTTGGCCGCCAGCCTTGAAGACCGCTCGACCGGCGCCATCTCGGACGACGACACAACCGTGTCGAAGTTCCACGGCATCTACCAGCAGGACCATCGCGACCAGCGCATCGAAAGAAAAAAGGCCGGACTGGAAAAAGCCTTCATCTTCATGATCCGCGTCCGCGTCCCCGGAGGCGTCTGTACGCCGGAACAGTGGCTCAAGATCGACGCGCTGGCCGACCGCTACGGCAGCCACACGCTCAAACTGACCACCCGTCAGGCCTTCCAGCTGCACTTCATCACCAAGGATGTCCTCAAGACAACCATGCAGGGCATCGACGCCGCTGTCCTCGACTGCATCGCGGCCTGCGGCGACGTGAACCGCAACGTCATGGCCAACCCGAATCCGTGGCAATCCGCCCTGCACGGCCCCGTGCTCGACGACGCCCGCGCGGTCAGCACGCACCTCACCCCGCAGACCCGCGCCTACCACGAAATCTGGCTCGACGGCGAAAAAGTCACGCCCGACGACGAGGAAGAGCCGATCTACGGCAAGACATACCTCCCGCGCAAATTCAAAACCGGCTTCGCCATCCCGCCGAGCAATGACATCGATGTCTACACGCAGGACCTCGGCTTCATCGCCATCGGGGAAAACGGGAAACTCCTCGGCTACAACCTCTCGGTCGGAGGCGGCCTAGGCATGTCGCACGGCGACACGAAGACCTATCCGCGTCTGGCCAATGTCATAGGCTACCTCCCGCGCGGGAAAGTGGTCGAAGTCGCGGAAAAAGTCCTCACCGTTCAGCGCGATTTCGGCGACCGCACCAACCGCAAGCACGCGCGCCTCAAATACACCATCGAGGACCGGGGGGTCGATTGGTTCAAAAACGAACTCGAGTCCCGCCTCGGCTGGAAACTGGGCGAGACCCGTCCTTTCGAATTCACCAGTTCCGGCGACCGCTACGGGTGGAGCGAAGGCACCGACGGCAATTGGCACTACGGACTCTTCATCCAGAACGGCCGCCTGCGCGACACCGAGGAATTTCCGGCCAAGACCGGACTGCGCGAAATCGCCAAAATCCACACCGGCGATTTCCGCCTCACGGCGAACCAGAACCTGGTCATCGGCGGCGTGACCGCCGCGCAAAAGCCCCGCATCGAGGCGCTGCTCAAAGAATACAAACTCGACATCCCGGAACGCATCACCGGCTTGCGCCTGAATTCCATGGCCTGCGTCGCGCTGCCCACCTGCGGCTTGGCTCTGGCCGAGAGCGAACGCTACCTGCCGCAATTGATCAGCGAGCTCGACCAGGTCATCGAGGAATGCGGGCTGCGCGAAAGCGAGATCGTCATCCGCATGACCGGTTGCCCGAACGGGTGCGCGAGGCCGTACCTCGGCGAGATCGGTTTCGTCGGCCGCGCGCCTGGGAAATACAACATCTACCTCGGCGCCGCTTTCGACGGTTCGCGTCTGAACAAACTCTACAAGCCGTCGGTCAAGTCGGAGGAGATCGTCAACGAACTCGCCCCCATCATCCGCCGCTACGCCACCGAGCGTCAGGAGGGTGAACACTTCGGTGATTTCACCATCCGCGCCGGTTACGTCAAAGCCACGACCGAAGGCCGACTTTTCCACGAGGAGATCATGGCCTGAAAAATAAAAGCGGCGGGGACGCCGCTTCTACTTTTCCCGCTTAATCGTCAGCTTCGTCTCCAGTTCGTGCGGCACGGGGCGTTCGCCGAAATAAAGCCCGCTGACCGGCGCGATAGCGGACGCCGAAACGCCCACCGCGGTGGCAAGGTAATGGTGATCGACGAAAACGCCGTTCGACGGATCCATCCCGACCCATCCGGCGCCCGGCAGGAACACTTCGGTCCACGCATGCAACGCGCCATCGGCCTTGCGCTCGGCCGGATCGGTCGCGCTTTCCCACAGGAATCCGCTGACCAGACGCGCGGCGAACCCTTGGGCGCGCAAGGCGGCGGCGAGCAGCGCGGCGGTATCACGGCACGCGCCGCGCCGGAGACGCAGGGTTTCTTCCGGGGCATGCGGCTCGCCTTCCTCCCGCCGTTCGTAGTCGATGTGGGCGTGTATCCATTGGTTCATGGTCACCAGCGCGTTGACCGTTTCGCTGCCGGACATGGGGCGCAAGGCGGGGGGAAAATCGGTTTTTCCCGCCACCATGAAGGCCGCGAGCACTTCACGCTCGCGCGGCGTGTATCCGGCCGGCCATTGCAAGGCGCGGCTGTCGAGGAGGAAGCCGAACGGATTGCGCTCCTCGACCGCGATCACCGCGCGCAGGGTGTAGACCAGCCGGTCGTCCTCGCGCGGGTAGAAACACTGAGCGACGACATTGTCGAACAGGTCGTGCCGCCAATGCACGGAACCGTTCGCGTTTGTCGCGAAGTCCAGCGAGACCACGCGCGCCTGCAGGGCATCGCGCGGGAACAAGCGCACGACATGCGGGGACAAGCTGACCTTGCCCTCGTAGCGGTAGGTGGCGGAGTAATCGACGGTGAGTTTCATGGGGTGCGTTTCATCACGACTTTGACCGTCATTTGTTGTCCGCCGCTGCCCTTGAACGTCCCGCGCAGCGGCGTGGCGTCGGCGAAATCACGCCCGAACGATACCGCGACATGACGCTCGCCGCACCATTGATCATTGGTCGGATCGAGCGCGACCCATTCCATGCCGGGCACCAGCACCTCGACCCACGCATGGGTGGCGACCGAACCGACGAGGCGGCGTCCGCCTTTGGGCGGATCCGTCTCGATGTAACCGCAGACATAACGCGCCGGCAGCCCCGAGGTCCGCAACACGCTGATCATGAGATGCGCGAAATCCTGGCAAACCCCGGACCGCGCTTTCCAGATCCGGGTCAGCGGCGTCCAGTTCTCCGTGGATCCGGACACATAACGGAAGCCGCGATGGATGGCTTCGTTGAGCGCGCCGAGGGCATCGCGCATCGTCGCCTCGGGCCGCAACCAGCGACGTCCCCAATCGGCCGCTTCACCCCCCGTGGGCACGGCCGGCGAGGCGCGGAGGTAATCGAAAACATCGGTTGTGACCGATGAAAAAATCTGCCGCGCCTCCCCCACGCTCAGGTCAAGGGCTTCGGCCGGCAACACAGGCGGAGAGGTTTCGGTCAGGATCCTGCTGGCCACGGTGAGATGTTCGTGCCGTTTGACCATGGAATAGAAAGTCGTCGGGTTGCCGTAGTAATCCGTGTAGGACGACGAGGGCGCGGACGGATCAAAGAGCAAGTCGTGGGCCAAAATTTGCTGGGTCGGGCGCGCAGGCGGCGTCAAACGAGCCTCGATGTAGGCCTCGCTGGCCGGTTCCTCGTAGCGGTATCCGGTCGTATGCAGGATCTCGAAGCGCATCAGTCGAGAAGGATCTGATGGTTGATGAAGCCGTCGGCAACCACTTCGTGGATGGCGTAAGTTTGCTCGGTGATGCTGGTGAGCACCGCGACCAGATCACCGATGCGCGCCGGATCGAGTTGCACCCCGCCACCCGCTTCGCCTGAGGCTGCCGTGGCCGGCAGGAGATAAGCCGGCCAACCGGCTGCGGCGACCCGTTGCCTGACGCTTTCGAGCGCCTCGTGCGTGCGGAGCAAGCCCGGCGAGCCCCTGTCCGCGTCCCCGAGCAGCTGCGCGCAGCGCCCGAGACAACGGCGCACCGAGCGCGGCATCTCGGGATGATCGTAGAGCAACTCGAGGAGCGGCACCGGTTCGGCCCGCATCTGGTAGACACGGCGGTAGGCATCGCGCGAACCGAGGAGGCGGAGGAAGGCGGAGAGTTCGATTTCCACCGCATGCTCGGGCCACTCCGGCTGCGTCTCCATGCGGCGGGCGAGAGATTTGAAGATGGTCAGGCCCGCATTGGCCGTGATGGCCGCCCGCTCGAGTTGCTGGCCGAGAAGGCAAAAATTCCACCCGCGATCGGCCAGCATCGTCGCTTCGGCCATGCCGAAAAACTCCGCGATACCCGAAGTCGCCTCGGCGCTGAAACGCTGCGTGGCCAAAGCCAACCCGGCCTTGTCCATGTCGGACCGGAATCGAGCGCGGGAGAAACGTCCCTCGAGATGACTCAGCACCCCGTAAGCCTCGACGCTCAGGCATTCCATGATCTGGCCCGCATTCCACGCGGCGCGCCGCAAGGTGCTGGAGACCGAGCCTTCTTCGCGTCCGTCGAGCACCAGATGATAGCGCTCGAGTGCGCTGGAGATGCCGCGCTTGCGTCCGCTCTCGCGGTTTTCCAGCGGGGGCAGGACGCGGTTCCAGACCGGACGGTAGAGCTGCTGCTCGGCGCGGTTCAGTTCCTCGGTTTCGAGGCTTTCGATCACGCCGACCATGTAGGCGAGACTCTGCGCGCGCTCGAGGTAACGTCCCAGCCAGTAGAAAGAATCGGCCACGCGGCTGGTGACATAAGCCTGCGGGGCATAGGCCTCCGCGGGCCGGTTGACCGCCAAGGCACGCGGTCCGACTTCTTCCTCGCCCGCCAACACCCAGGTATCCTTGCTGCCGCCGCCCAGTTCGGACGCCGTGAAAGCGCTGTCCTCGGGCGAGACGCGGGTCAACGCACCGGGAAAAACCTCGTAGTCGCCGCCCGGGCAACGCAGGGCGAACACGATGTGGTCCTGCCGGCGGTCGTCGAGCGCGCCCTTGCGGTCGAGACAGACCGTGACCGCCCCCGCGTCGCGCGGTTGGGCCACGAAATTCTGCGGCTCGTCGTTCAACAGCTTGCGCAGTTTCCCCAGGTCGTCCTGCCGGCTCGCCGCATGGTGGAAGAAGGGTTCGCCATAGAGCGGACGGATGTCGAACTCGTCGAGGCGGTCGAGCACATGGTCGCGCTGGTCGAGATCACCCAGCCACCAGGTGCGCAGGGTGGGAAGGACGGGCTCTTCGCCGAGATAAAAACGGATGATGCGTCCGGAAAACTGCAAGAGCGCCCGGTCGTCGGCCAACTGGCTGCCGATGGCATTGGCCACCGCGACATGACCCCGCCGTACGCATTGGGCCAGGCCGGGCACGCCGAGCAGCGAGTCGCGGCGGAAAACCATCGAATCAAGCCACGCGTCGGCCACGCGGGTGTAGAGGACGTCGATGCGCTCGAGACCGGACACGCTTTTCAAATAAAGCCGGTCGTCGAGCACGAGGAGATCGCCTCCTTGCACGAGTGGAATCCCCATGCGCCGGGCGAGGAAGCTGTGCTCGGAATACGCACGGCTCCCCGGCCCCGGCGTGAGCAGGGCGACCACCGGTTCGCCGGTCGGTTGCGGGGCGAGAGCGCGCAAAGTCTCGAGGATGGAGACCGGAACATCGGCGATACTCTGCGGATTGCGGTCCTGGAAAGCCCCGGCAAAGACGCGCGAGAGCGCGCGCCGGTTTTGCATCATGTAGGAAATGCCCGAGGCATTGCTGAAATAGTGGTGCGCCACGGCCATGCGTCCGTCCGGCAAGCGGGACAAGGCCAGACCCGACAAATGGAGGAACGCGCCGCCCGGACGCGGCAGGCCGACCGCGGGACGTTGGAAATAAGGGCTGCCCAGGACCGGACGGGAAGGGATGACCTGCGCGCGGAGGATTTCTTTTTTCCCGTGGATATCCCCCAGGAACATTTCGAACGCGCGCAACCTCTGCCGCACGCCCGCCGCGAGGTGTTCCCACTCGCGGCCGCCGAACAATTGGGGCAGGACGTCGCAGAACCACGGACGCTTCCCCCACGGACGGTCGCGGGCCATGTCGAAGGTCACTCCCATCTCGCGCATCGTCGCCTCGAGACGCTCGATGATCAGCTTGGTCTCCCCGCGCGGCAGAGCGAGCACGAGGTCGAGCAACGGACGGTAAACGTCCCGCGGTCCGCCGTCCGGCGCAAAGACCTCGTCCCAAAGCGGACTTTTGCGCGCTTTCGCTTTCACCTCCCAGACGGTTTCCGCCGGGCCCGGCAGGGTCAAGGAGATACGGTCAACTCTCCCGCGCGAGCCGTGCGCCGCGCGGCTTGCTGCGCAGGCGGAACCAGTTGTTCCACGTCTTGCGGATGGTCTGGCGCGTGCTGAGGTAGCGCTGCTCGAGTTCGGTCCCCTCCCGCATTGCGGCCAGCACGCCGGGCAAGGAAAAGTCCTCCGTCTCGAGAATGGTGCAGGCCACGCCGACCGCCCCGGCATGGTGCGCATCGCTGCCCGCCGTCATGGGCAGGCCACGCCGCATCGCGTAGTCGTAGGCCCTGCGATTGTGGCGCTTGAGGGTCGTCGCCGCATTGAAAACCTCCAACCCGTCGAGCGGCAGCTGGTCGAGCACGCTTTCGCGGATGCCCGCGCGGAACAAATCGTACGGATGCGGGGCCACGCAGAGGCAGCCCGCTTCGTGTGCGGCGGCGCAGACCTCGGCCGCCGGACGCCCGCGCAGGTTCGAGGGAAGGCGGCAGCCCAAGCAGAGCAGGTGCCCGTCGGACGTGGTCACTTCCACGCCGGGAATGACGAGAAACCCGTCGACCGGCTTCCCGTCTGCCCGCATGAATCCTTTCTCCAGCATGTAGTCCACCGCCTCGCAAGTGTTGTGGTCGGTCACGGCGAACCCGTTCAGCCCCGCCGCCCGCGCCGCGGCGATGAGGTCCTCGGGGCTGCTGATCCCGTCCATCGAAAAAAACGAGTGGACATGGAAATCGATCCGGAGGGGCATGCCGGAAATTGTCCCCCACCGCGGCCCGTTGCCAAGAGCAAACACCGGCGACTTCCCCCTTGCGGCGCGGGTGCCGCTGTTGTGCAATCGGCGCCGGTGAACATCATCGGCATCGACATCGGCGGTTCGGGCATCAAGGGCGCGCCCGTCGACACGGGCGCGGGCACGCTGTTCGCCGAGCGCCTGCGCCTCCCGACCCCGGCACCCTCGACGCCCGACGCGGTGGCGGGGGCCATCCGGCAGATCCTCGAAAATTTTCCCGCCACGCCGGGCCCCGTCGGCATCACCTTCCCGGGCGTGGTGAAAAGCGGCCGCGTTCTCACCGCGGCCAACATCGATCCGGTCTGGGCCGGCTTCGAAGCCGCCACATTTTTCTCGGCCAAACTCGGCCGGGTTTGCACCGTGCTGAACGATGCCGACGCAGCCGGCATGGCCGAAATGCGCTTCGGCGCGGGCCGCGGGATCAAAGGCGTGGTCATCCTCATCACTCTCGGCACCGGCATCGGCAGCGCCGTGTTCCTCGACGGCAAGTTGCTGCCCAACACCGAGCTCGGGCACATGGAAATCCGCGGGAAGGACGCCGAAGCGCGTGCCTCCGAGCGCGTGCGCGAGGAAAAAGACCTCGGCTGGCCCGAGTGGGCCGAGCGCGTCGGCGAGGTCCTTGCCCGCTACGCGTTCCTGTTCAACCCCGACCTCTTCATCATCGGTGGCGGGGTCAGCCGCAAGGCGGACAAATTCCTGCCCGTTGTCCAGGGCATGGTCAAGGTCCCCGTGGTCCCGGCCCAGCTGCAAAACCAGGCGGGACTGGTCGGCGCGGCGCTTGTCGCGGCCGGAGGTCCGCCCGCCGCATGATCGAGATTCCCGTCGCCCTTCCCGGACGCACCTGCCGCGTGCTGGCCGGACCAGGTCTTCTCGCGCAGACCGGAGCCCTTTGCGCCGCCGCCGGACTGCGCGGGGGATGCGCGGTCATCACCGACGAAAATGTCGGACCCCTCCACGGCGCCGCCGTGATCGAAGCGCTCACATCCGCGGGATTCTCCCCGCAACTGCTCGCCGTCCCCGCGGGGGAAAATTCCAAATCCATGGCCGCCGCGGAAGACCTCGTCGACCGGTTGCTCGCCGCCGGCCTCGACCGCGGTTCTTTTGTCGTCGCCCTCGGCGGCGGGGTGGTTGGCGACCTCGCCGGATTCGTCGCCGCCATCTACCTCCGCGGTATCCCCTGCGTGCAGATTCCCACCACCATCGTCGCGCAGGTCGACAGCTCCGTCGGCGGCAAGACCGGCGTCAACGCCCGTGCCGGCAAGAACCTCATCGGCGCCTTCCACCAACCACGGTTGGTGCTCGCCGACACCCTCACGCTCGAAACCCTGCCCGACCGCGAATACCGCGAAGGTTTCGCCGAAGTCATCAAACACGCCATCATCCGCGACGCCGCCATGCTCGACGACCTCGATCCCGCCGCCCCGCGCGCCTCCCTCGCGCCGCTCATCGCCCGCAACATCGCGATCAAGGCCGGGATCGTGTCGCAAGACGAGGAGGAGCGCGCCGGCCTGCGGGCCCTGCTCAATTTCGGCCACACCGTCGGCCACGCCATCGAGAATGTCGCCGGCTACGGCAAGTTCCTCCACGGCGAGGCCATCAGCCTCGGTATGGCCGCCGCCTTGGAGATCTCGCAAGGCAAATACGGACTCTCCGCCGCGGACGCCGGCCGCGTCCGCGCGAAACTGCAGGCCTACGGCCTGCCCGTGACCATGCCCTCCGATCTCGCCACCGACGCTCTGCTCGCCGCCATGCGCCACGACAAAAAGTTCAGCGAAGGCCGCATCCGCTACGTGGTGACACCCCACCTCGGCGAGGCGTTCGTGGCCGACGATGTGACCGAGGATGACCTCCGCGCGGCCATTGACTCCCTCAGGAAATAACTGAGGGTTGACGAATGCAGGCTCAGGCAGAGCAACTCGTCACTCGTCACCCGTCACTCGTCACCGGTGCGAAGCACCTCTATTTGCACATCCCCTTCTGCCTGCAGATCTGCCCGTATTGCAGCTTCTACAAGGACATCGCGGGCCCGGGCAAAGCGGATCCGCTGGTTGAAGCCATCATCCGGGAAGCGGAACTCTTCGGGGCGAACTGCGTTCCGGAGACGATTTTCATCGGCGGCGGGACACCGACCGCCCTTTCCGTTTCGCAGCTCGATCGACTGTTCCAAGGTCTCCACCGCCACCTCGACCTGACCCGCGCAGGCGAATTCACCATCGAAATGAACCCGGCCACGGTGACCGCCCGCAAAGCGGAACTTCTCCATTCCCACGGGGTCAATCGGGTCAGCATGGGCGTGCAGTCGTGGGACCCGCATTTGCTCGAGGTCCTCGGGCGCGTCCACGACGCGGAACAGGTCCGTCGTTCGTTCTCCATCCTCCGTGCGGCCGGCTATGACAATCTTAACCTCGATCTCATCTACGGCGTGCCCGGCCAGACACTCGCGCAGTGGGAGGACAGCCTGCACCGGACCATCGCGCTGCAACCCGACCACATTTCCGCGTATTGCCTGACTTACGAGGAGGACACCGAATACTTCGAGCGGTTGCAGCGCGGTGAATTTCGCGAGAACACCGATCAAGACGCGGTCTTTTTCGAGCGTGGCGTCGAGTTGCTCTCGGCCGCCGGCTACGCCCAATACGAAATCTCCAACTACGCCAAACCCGGCCGCACCTGCCGTCACAATCTGGCCTACTGGGAAGGAGCCGACTACCTCGGACTGGGCCCCAGCGCCTGGTCGACGGTCGGCGAGCGCCGCTGGCAAAATATTCCCGACACCGCGGCTTACGTCCGCGCCCTGCAAGCCGGCGTGCGTCCGCTGGCCGAGGAGGAAATTCTTCCCGCCGAAACCCGCGAAGCGGAGAAAATCGCTTTCGGCCTCCGCATGAACGCGGGCCTTGATCCTTTGCAACTCGCCGGCCAACGCGATCTGGTCGCGAGCCTGCGTGAGGAAGGTCTCCTCGAAGACCACGGCCCGCGCGTCCGCCTCACCGACCGCGGCCGCTTGCTGGCCGACGAAATCGCCGCGCAGTTGATCTGAACGTTGCCGTCAGGGCAACGGCGGCGGTGTGTAGAGCAGCTGGTAGAAATTCCGGTCCGTGCCGGCCGGGACTTCAAACGAGGCGGACGCCGCATTTTCGCGGATTTCCAACTCCGTCGAGGTCGGCGTCACGGTCAAATCGGTCCATGACTTCAGCAGATAAACGCCCGCGGTGACCGCGGGAGCGACGGTGACGGTCGCGGACGCGGAGCCCAGCGGCGCGGCGGTGATGCGGAGCCGCGAACCGGGGTCGGCCGGATCGGTTCCGAGATAAAACTCGGCATGGTTGTCCGCCCCATCCCCATCCGCATCCGCCGAACCGGCCGAGGCGGGGTTGCTTTCCCAAGATTCGCCGAAATTTTCCAGACGCCAAGCGTCGTAAGCGGAGAGTTCGATGGCCAACACTCCGCTGGCCCCGCCCTGGTAGTTGGGGTCGGTGACCACCGCCTCCACCGCATAGGTTCCCGCCGCGGAAGGTGCGGACGAGGCCCCGTTGTAGGTCACGGACACGGATAACCCCGGCGGGTCGGTTATGACGTCCACCGGCTTGGGAAAACCGTCATAAACCCGCGCCAAGTTGCCCAGTCCAACCGTGGCGGCACCCGGCGTCACCGTGACCTGCGCGAAGTCGCTGGCCTCGGAGTCCGGTGCCGGAACCTCGGTCGCCAGCGCGCCGAAGACCGCTCCGTTGGGCAATACCGTGCCCGCGACCACGGCGAAATTCTCGCCGGCCTGCGTCGCCGTGAAGAGCCCCGAGGAAGTGACAGTTCCGCCGCCGGTGGCGGTCCAGGTGAAAGCCGCCGCCGAAGTATCCATTGCGCCGCCGAACTGGTCGAGCAGGGTGGCGCCGAATTGCTGCACGCCGCCGACGCCGAGCGAGGCAGACGGCGGCGAGACACGCACGGCGGAAGCGACCGCCTCGACGCGGACATAAACCGTGCTCGTTGCGGAAAGACCGCCGGCATCGGTGACGGTAACATTGATCTGGTAGTCGCCGAGAGCCTCGAAGTCGGCTTGGGTGGAGGAAGCGGCATTTCCTCCGTTGGGGGAAAAGAAAACCGGCGCCGGACCGGTGGCCGTCCAAGTGTAGTTCAGATTCGCCGCGCCGCCGTCGTCGGCGGCCGAGACGGACAACGTCGCACCGGCCGAGGCGACAAGGCTGTAGGTGATCCCGTTGCCGGCGTCGGTCACCGTCCCGGCCTCCGCAACGGCGGCCTGGGACGTCACCGAAGGCGGCTGGTTCAGCACATCGGCGTTTCCGAAAAGGGCGACGGAGTCGACATACCAACCGGTGCTGGACGACCTGTTGCTGTTGTTTGTCGCCAGGCCCCAGCGCAGACGGACTGTTTTGCCCGCGAACTTGGCGTTGTCCGTGACGCTCAGGACGGTCTCGACAAAGCCGCCGCTGTTCCCGGTCCAGACCGATGTTCCGGGGCCGAAATCACTCGTTGTCCCGTTGCGTATGGTGTTGTTGTAGCCGTTGCCGGCGAACGCGACGCCCGAACCGCCCGCATCGACACCGGTCCATGTCGCGCCGTTGTCGACGGAAATCTCAACACGCCCCCCGTCCCGCCGCGATTCCAAGTTGTAGGAGTGCCAGAACTTGAACTGCAAACCGGAGGCACCTGCCGGAACAACAATCGGCGCCGAAACAAGGTAGGTCGTGGTCTGCGCGGCAGGAGCCGGGCAAAAATAAGATCGCGGCGGGGATTTGAAATTATTCGACGCGAGAGTCCAGGCATTCGATCCACGCACGGAGGAAGACGACCAACCGGTCACAGTCCCGTCGAACGATTCGCCATAAAGCGCAGCGACCACGCTGAAGGCGTTGAGCAACGTGGATGTTTCGGTTCCATTGGCCGCGACCACATTCCACGTTCCCGCCGCGGCGCCGGCCAGATTGACCTGGCAAACGAGTTGCTCGCCGGCCATGGAAAGCGAAGTGGCGTTGATCGCGCTCTGGCCGTCCTTGGTCAGCCTGACCGAGTCCACTCCGGCCAGCGCGACGCCGGAAAGCTGCAAGGTCACCACACTGCCCGCGGTGCCGTTGTCCGGCGAGACCGACTCCAGCGCGAGTGCCGGCGGCGGCGGCACCTCGTTGGCCGAACCCGAAATGAGGAGCGAGTAAACCTGGCTGTTGGCCAGCACACCCTGGAAGCTGACCACCGCGCGGTAGACGCCGGGTGCGCCGGGGCCGGCCACATAGACCTGCTCGACATTGTCGGTGTTGTTGATTCCGGTCGTGGCCGGCAGGTCCATGGAGGCCTGCGTCCACGTTCCCACGAAAGGCATCGTGTAAGGCAGGTGTTGGGTGCCGTCGGGCGCGACAATTTTCAAGTCGAGGTTGTTGCGCAATCGCGCCGAGCGGAGGTCGGCGGTGGTGGTCGATGTCCCCGCCGGATCCGTCCAACACATGGTGGCGCGGATGGGCGAACTTCCGTCCCAGACAAATTCATGGGTGATCGTCGTGCCATTGGTCGGCATGGTGCCTTCCGTCAGGCGCACCTTGGGCGGATTGGCCTGATGGTCGCGGATCAGGTCGACGGCCGCTTTCCCGTTGATCAGCCCCCAGCCGTGTTTGTAATCGGGCCCGGCGTTGCCGCGGTCGTCGGCCGTGTGGATGAGCAATCCTTTGAGCGTGCTCGCGCGCATGGCCTGCCCGAAGAGGCGGACATACTCCTGGGCCAGGAGCGCCGCCGTGCCGGCCGCGTTCGGCGACGACATGCTCGTGCCGCTGTAGGTGCCGTAGGATGCATCGCCGGAGTTGAGGCTGGAGTAAACAGTTTCGCCATTGGCCACGAGGTCGGGCTTGATGCGTCCGTCGTCGGTCGGGCCGAAGGACGTGAAGGAACTGGGCGACGCCTTCGAAGGATCGCGCGCCCCCGAGGTCACCGCATCGAGAACCGAACCCACGGTGAGCACGTTTTTCGCCACGGCGTCGAAGCTGATGGTTTCGAAGCCGCCGCGGTAGCTTCCGTCCCCGGCCGGATGGACCGCGGGGTCGTAATTCACCACGGTGCTGCTTCCCGGGGACAAGGCCACGGCCTGGCCGGTGGACGGGTTGTTGTTCCGTTCGTTGCCCGCGCTGCGGAACATCAGCAAGTAGGGCGCGCTGAATGCGATCGAGTCGCTGTCGCGGGCCTGCGTGTTGTAGATGCCGAAATCGGCTTCGACGGAGGTCGCGGCGGTTCCGTTGCCATACCATTCCCAGACCCGATACGGGCTGCCCGAGGCCACATAATTCCAGCCGGCGATGAATCCGTAGCTGTGATTTGAAATGAGAAATTTGTTCGACGCATTGATGGCTTCGGTCGGGGTGGCCGGTCCCGCGGCGGTCATCTCCGCCTTGTCGCTGTTCCAGTCGTAGGACGCGACGGGCGCGGCCGGAGCCATGCCTTTGGCCGAAGCCGTCACTCCGGCCGCGATCATCGTGCCGGCCACGTGCGTGGCGTGGTCGATCGAACCCGAGCCGTCCCGCACCGAAACGCGACCGCCGAATTCCTGGTGCGTGGCACGGGCCGAACCGCCATCCCAGACGCCGAGGAAGAGGGCGCTGGTCCCGCGCAGATCATAAGGCGCGGCGTTGAGCACATTGGCGCCGGTCGAGATGGCGGCATTCACGTTGTGCGTCGTGAAGTAAAGCGGGTGGCCGTCATCGTCGAGGCCGACGACTTCCTGCACTGTGCCGTCGGGACGTTCGACACGCAGGGGCAGGCCGAGTTCCCGCGCGCGGGCCATGCCGGCCTGCTTGCGTTCATTTTCCAACGCGGCGATTTCCGCCACGGCGCGCTCGCGTTGCGCGGGATCGGCGAGATCGACGCCCTCGAGAATATCGGCGATGGAGCGGCGCGATGGGCCGCCCGGAGATCCGTCAGCGCCACCGACCGGCGGGAAGACCGGCGGAACCGCCGCTCCGCCGGAAACCGGGGAGACGTCCGTGCCGGACTCGTCCGCGGGACCGGACCCTCCCGCCGGCCCGGAAGACGTTTGGGTTGCCGTGCCGGAGGCGACGGCGGCCGGCGGCAGGGCGGTGCTGGTCGCACCTCCGCTTCCTTCGTCGGAGCGGGCGGCTGTGACGGCCTCGCCGCCGGTCCGTGATGGTTCGACCGGTTGGCCGTGATAAAGCAACCAGCAGGCTATCCCCGTAATCAGGGAGGCCGCGAACAGGAGCAATTTGGGGCGCCGGGACATGGGAAACAGTTACGTGACAGCCGGAAACGCGGAGGCACGCCTTGGTTGGGGATTGTCTTTCAACCTACTCAGGGCGGAGAAACGATCAAGTGGGCCCACGCGGGAATATTCGCCCTGGAACGACGGCTGGAAGCCTTATCCGCCCTCGACCACCACGCGGAAGAATGCGGAGCCGCCGTCCATCGGCACCTCGTACGCCCCGCTCTGCAGACCGGCTCTTGCGGACTCAGGGCTGCGCCTGCAAGTGCAGGGAAGCGGCGAAGACTTGGCGCATTTCGGCGAGTTGCGGGCCGTCCAGACGGATAACGCTCTGGCCGCGGGACCCGCGCAAGAGGATTTCGGCCGAGTTGGCCTCGAGCAAAGCAGTCAAGGCCGGGCGCAGCAGGTCCGCGTCGGTATCGAAGAGTTGCACGACACCGTCTTCGGCGCGTTCGGCGCGGATCTTCTGCGGAGCGAAGGTGCCTACGTTCCGGCCATCGACCGCGACCGTGCCATGGTCGACCTCGATCCAGTCGGCACCTTGGTAACGGATGACCAGTCGCAAGGTCCCGTCGCCCGAACCGAGTTGCACGAGCCGCAGATAGGCCGTGCTCCCGGTGGCCGGAACGCGTCCCTGATAAAAAACGGCCCCGTGGCCCGGATCCGGGGAAGTTGACAGTCCGGCCAGCGCCTCCGCGCCTTCCGGTGCGAGACGCGCGGCCAGATCCCCGTAGTGCCGTTCCTGCGCGGCCTGCTCCCCGGGCGTCACGGGCGCGGCGGGCGATTCCGCGGGCGGGGAAGGAGGACGGCAAGCCGCGAGCGCAGTCGCTGCGACGGCGAGGCAACGGCAAAGCGGGAGTCGCACGCGCGCAACGGGTCAGTTGTCCTGCAATTCGAACTGCAGCCGCATGAACATCGCCTCGTGATCGCCCTCATCGATGGAGAAAACGCGGCGCTCGAGGCCTTCCTCCACGCCACCCTGGTTGGTGTGACGCGTCGAGATGATGTTGGATGTCTGCCATGCATCGGGTGCGGCCAGGTTGGTATTCCAAATCGCGCGGTGGGTCAGCAGCGGGTCGTTGGTGCGGATGAGAGCGGTCAGGGTGAACTTGCCATTGGTCATATCCATCTGCGGGAGGATGCTGCGGTCATGGTTGGTCCCGCCGCCCAGGCCGTATTCAAGCAGCGCGGGAAGGCCGTCGCCGTCGAGGTCGTCGCCCGGGAGTTGTCCGGGGAAAAGATCTCCGAAGCTGATTCCCGAGGATGCGACCGAGATCTGGCGAGCCACCGAGGTCGCCGCGGCGAAGTTTTCGTCGCCGTTCTGCACGGCGGTGACGGTCGCCGTGCCGGCGCCGACGAGCGTGAGGGTGCTGCCGCTGACCGCAGCCACGGCCGGGCTTGACGTGGTGTATGACACGTTCAGACCCGAAGACGCGGCACCGTCGAGAGCGCGCGACGTTCCGGTCGATCCGCTGGCGGGATCAAGCGTGAAGGTGATGGTTTGAGCCGCCTTGGCGAAGGTGATGGTTGCGTCGGACTGCGCTCCGGCGCGCTCGGGCGTCTCGGCCACCGTGGCGCGGACCGTGACCGAACCCGTGCCGGATCCGATGGTCAGCTGGTTGCCGTTGAGCGTGACCTTGTCCGCATCACCCCCGACGACGCTGTAGGTCACGGACGCATTGGCCGAGTTGGAAGCGCTGAGCGGGACCACACTGCCGAAGACGGCCGAGGCCGGCGGATTGAAGATGATGGTCGGCGCGCTCATGTCGATCAGTTGCAGGTATTGCGCCTGGTAGCTGCCGGTCCCGGCTGTGGTGTTGGGCAGGCCGACGTAAATGCCATCGGCCAGGATCTCGGTGCCGGTCTTGTTGGTGTCCCAGACCATGGCGTCCGTGTCGGCCAGCAGGTCGCGCAGGTTGTAGGTGCGGGCGGGTTGAATGCCGAAGTAGTTGCCGGAACCTCCGGGGCCGGCGGCATTGACGTCGAAACTGGCTGCTGCGGTGGCGTTGACGCGGTAGTTGTTGTTGACGAAGGCGAAGACCACGCTTTGTCCGGGAGCCCCGGCGGACTGTCCGACGTTGAGGACTTTGCCCACGGCGAAAATGTTGTCATCATAGCCGGCACCGACCTGTTTCTTGTTGAGGAAATAGACGTTCTGGCTGCGCAGCGCGGGGGCGGAGAGGCGCGCCTGGTTGACGAGGCCGTAGAATGTCTGGAGGCGCCGCTCGTCGGCCGTCCGGTTGTTCCAGATGGACGCCATGTGGTTGTAGATTTTGAAGTTCGGGATGTTCTTGCCGAAGTTGTTTTCGTATTTGGCGAAGTTGTTGCCGGCGTTGATCGGTCCGAAGGCCGCCTCGCTGGCACCGTAGGCCGTCTTGTTGTTCTGCGCCCCGGCTTCCTGGCCGTAGAGCAGCATGGGGATGCCGTCGAGCGCGCCGAGTTGGGCGTAGGCGTAAGCGAGCGCCCAGACATCGTTGTGCGGGAAGACCTCGTCGTGGCTGACCAGACTGTTGAGCAGCGTGACGTTGTCGAAGGCGTTGCGGCGGTCGTCGTAGGCCTTGAAGGTGTCGAAGGTCTTGGGCGTGGCCGGGACCTTGGTTCCGCCGTTGGCCGGATAGTTGAAGAAAGTGTCGCGCCAGTAGAAGACGATGTTCTCGTTGAGCACGTCGAAGTGGCGGGCCGAACGGTAACCGACACCGTGGCGCTTGCTCCCGGCCACCTCGCGGAAACCGTCGAGCGACTCGGCCATGAAGATGAAGTCCCACTTCACGCTGCGCGTCTTGTTGATGCAATACTCCCAGAACTGCGAGGGCAGGCCCTGCGCGAAGTCGCAACGCAGTCCGTCGATGCCCTTGTGGGACTCTTCCTTCGGCGTGCCGCGCGGGTGGCCGGACTGCTCGAGCCAGTAGATCGGGTAATAAGCGAAGTACTCCCAGACCTGGCGCGTCGATTCGGTGTGGCCGAAAAACTCGTCACGCTCGAGGAGGAACTCGAACTTGTGGGCGTTGTCGGGATAGGACTTGTCCGGATTCTGCGTGCCTTTGGCCTTGACCAGAGTGTCATAGTTTCCGAAGTAAATCTCGCGCACGTCGTTCCAATCGCCGAAGTCGTTGCGGTCGGGCGCGATGGCGGTTTCGGCGGCGTTGGCCGCCGGTTGCGCGGGGAAGCCCTGCTTGGCATACCACGCGGGGTTGGCGTTGCGGATCTGCGCGGTGGGCGCATAAGGCAGACCGAGGTCGGTCGCCCCCTGCCCCATGACCGCATCGGGTGCGCTGTGGTTGAAGGTGCCGTCCATCATCACGCCGACCCCCCACTGGTCGAGGCGGGAGACGAAGGTCTGGAATTCCGTCATGGCCGCGGAAGCGCTGTCGCCGGCACCGCGCGCCAGCATGGGCGCGACCGACCAGTAGTCGCGGACGGCGTAAGGGCTGCCCGGATCGAAGGGCAGACCGGGCGTTTCCGGATTGGTGTCGCGGCCCTCGACACCGATCGGATGGATGGGCTGGAGCCAGAGCATGTTGGCCCCGAGCGCGGCGTAGTGCTCCTTGTTCAGCGCATCGGGACGTCCGTCGAAGCCGCCGGATTCCCCGGGAATCGCGGGATCGTTGACCAGGTCGAGGAAGGTGCTGCGTCCGGCGAAGGTGCTATCCTTCGCTTCAACGATGAGGGGATTGACCTCATACATATTCACGTCGAGCGCCTTCTTCGGCGACACGACGACGGCACAGTCGCGGCGCTGGGCGTGGTCGGTGTAGTAGATGAAGTTGCCTCCGTTGACCCCGGCCAATTTGTAGCGGACTTGCAGGCGGTAGGCGCCGCAGAGATTGACCGGCAGGGTCGCGGTGTAGAATCCCTGCGCGTCCGGACCACTCATGGCGTAGGCGCGGAAGTAGGTGCCCGATGAAGTGGTCACGGTGGCCGGATCTTCCTCGAGGACGGCGTGGTCGCGGCGATTGAGGTTGGTGTAGACCTCCACGTCGGAGACGGCGGCCGAACCGGCGTTGGGCTGGAACTTGACCGTGAGCGAGGAGGCATCGCCCGCCACTTCGTCGAGATAGAAACGGCGCAGACCGTAGTTGCCGTCCGCCTCGTTGCCGTTGACCGAGGTGATCAGCTCGGGGGCGCCGATATCGAAACGGCCGTCAAGGTTCTCGTCGCGGATCGAAGCGGTGTTGACCGCTTGGAATTCGGCGACCTCGATGTCGTTGTCGGAATTTCCGAATTTGGCCGGAGCCTGGCCGATGAGGTTGCTGCCGTCGGCCCGCGGGTAGGCTCCCACGGCAAGGTAGAGGATGCGCGGCACAGAACCGAAGACCTGCACCAAATCGATCTCGGTTTCCATCGCTTTGCCCTGGTTGCCCAGCAAAAATTTTCCGGCGGCACCGAAGCCGTTGGCATAGGCATCCGTGGGGTTGGCCCCGATCCAAGGCTTGGTCTGGGCGGTGAAATCGAATTTTCCGTAAATCCGCCCGGCTTTGGCCCAGGGATGGTTGAGCGGATTGCCAAATTGGTCGGTGATGAAAAGGAAGTGATCGTTGTTGCCGCCCTTGGTCGACCACGTCGCGGCGTAGAGCTTGTTGCCGCGGATGGCGGCGTAAATGCGCATGCCATTGTCGGAGACGATGAAATTCTGGCTGTCGAACTCGCCGTCCATGACGAAACCGGTCGAGGCCGAAAAGGTGTAGTTGTTGCTGTTGTTGCTGTCCCAGACCGTCGAAGCACCGATGACCGAGTTGAACCAGTATTCGACCGTCTCCGCGCCGGCGGGTGCCTGGTAGGTCGCGGTGAAGACGCCGGCGGCCCCCGCTGTCATGGTGACTTCGGTGATCGACGTGGCGCCGGGGACGCGCGCGAAGAATTTGATCGAGGTCGCACCCTTGAGCGGACCGTCATTGGGCTTGTAAGTGACGGTGAAAATGTTCCCGCTGCGGGTCACACCGATGTCGGCCGGAGAAGAACTGCCGGCGACGTAAATTTTGGTCTCTTTGCCGGAGAGGCTGACGTTGAGCGTGCCGCCGCTCACCGTGAGGGTGTCGCTCGGGTTGAGCGTGTTGATGAAGACCGTGCCGTTGGGCTTGCCGACCTGCGGGGTGAGACTGACGTTGCCGTCCGCCGTGTTGAGGGCGACGAGTGATTCCTCCTGGTTGAAGACGCGGCTGAAGGCATAGGGACCTTGCCCGCCGGAATCCCAGCGCTGGGTGAAATTGCCGCGGGTCAGACTGCGGTGTTTGCCGCGGGCCTCGTTGAGGGCTTTGATGTGCAGATAGAGAGGGGCATCGGTCGCGGTGAGTTTGTTGCCTTGCGCCGGACCGGGCTGGAACCCGCGGTCGAACATGCACTCGCGTTGCCAGTCGGCATCGTCATAAGCCTGACCTTCGTATTGCTGCCCGGCATCTTGGCCGTTGAAGTGGTTGCCCTGATTGAAAGCGTGCTCCGTGCCGTAGTAGAGGCAGGGGACGGGCGTGGCGAGGTAGAGGAAGGACAGCGCAGGACGGAGTTTCCACACGTCATTGCTGGTGTCGCCGGAGTTCTGGATGCTGATGCGGTTGACATCGTGGTTGTCAATGAAGGCGACCAGCCGGGTGGCTCCCTCACCATACCCGGGAACATTGTTGAGTTGCTGGGTGAGTTGGCCGCTGCCGGCTCCGTCGATGAACACACTCTTGATTGTCTGGCTCATCGGGAAAAAGAGCGCGGAGTTGAAGGAGTAGCCTGGATCCTTGCAGTAGCTGGCCAGCGCATTGTTGTCATAGACGAACAATTCGCCGAAAAGCAGGAAGTCACCCTTACCCTTGCTCGCCGCGTGCTTGCGGATGTCGTCGGCCCACTTCTTCACCCAGTTGTATTCCACGTGCTTGATCGCATCGACGCGGAAGCCGTCGCAGTCCGTGGCGTCGATCAGGTTCTTGAAAGCCTCGGTGATCCAGTAGGTGACGTGCGTCGAGTCGGTGGCAAGATCGTCGGTGCCCTTGAATTGCCCGCGCAAGGTTTCCGGGAAAGTGTCCCAATTGTTGATCGTGCCGTTGTTGTGGAAATGGGACAGTTGGTTGAACGGAAAAGGATGCCTGCGGTCACCCCACCAGCCGAAGGTATTGTTGCCGCCGCCCCAGTATTGCTTGTCGTCGTTGGTGTTGTTACCGAACAGGCCGTTCAGGTCGGCCGTGTGATTGATGACCACATCGAGGATGACGTAAACGCCGCGGGCGTGGCAGGCGTCGATCAGGTCCTTGAGTTCCTGGAACGTGCCCTGCGCGGGGTCGACGTTGAAGAAATCGGTGGGGTGGTATTGATGGTAGGGCGTGTAACGCCCGTCGCGTCCCTGGGCGTTCATCTGCACGCCGGAGATCCACACGGCGTTGACCCCCATGCCGGTCAGGTAGTCGAGGTTGTCTTTGAGTCCCTTCCAGTCGCCGCCGTGGTGGAAGTTGCGATTCTGGGGGAAGGAGCGGCCGCTGTTGTTGACGAACCACGACGAGCGGTTGATTCCCATCGCACTGGTCGTGTTGTTGGCCGCATCACCGTCGGCAAAACGGTCGGTGAAAATCTGATACATATTGATGTCACGCCAGTCTGCCGGAGAAGGGAAATGGACATGCCCGGCTGGACGCGGGACCAGGCCGTAAGTGGAATCCAGCAACGGGGAAGTGACACCGGGTTGGGCGGGGAGCCTGGCGGAAACGGCCAGAAGAAAGGCGAGCAGGACAACAGAACGTCGTATCAAATTCATGCTGAGGGGATTATATTTAAAGAGCGGTCAGGTTTCTTGACCGCGCCTTAATTCAATTACACACAAATTTCAGACAACGCAACGGATGGATTGTTCGTTTAAACGCTCGTTTTGTTTGTGCCGGTTGACGCCTCGCGCCGCAGGCCCCATGGTCGCCCGATGAATCGCGCGGCCGCACGCCTGGTCTTGGCCCCTTACGACGAAGCGCGCGTACGCGAAGCGGCGGAGGAATTGCGGGCCGAACTGGGGGCGGATCCGACCCTCGCCTTGGCCTTTCTCTCGACGGGCTACGCGGAGCATCTCGCAGAGTTTCAGGAAGTCGTCGCCGTGCACGGGCACGCCGCCGTTCTCTGCGGTTGCACCGGATCCGGCCTGATCGGAACTTCACGCGAAGCGGAAACGACCGAAGGCTTTTCGCTGCTTTTCCTCCACCTTCCCGCGGCCAAAATCCGCGCCGTGCCGGTCGCGCAGGGTGACGTGGAGACTTCCGCGGGAGACGCGTTCTGGCGCGGGCGGGCCGGTCAAGACCCGGCCGCGTGGCTCGCTCTGGCCAATCCCTTCCGCTTCGACGCCGACACGTGGCTGCGCGAATGGAACAGCGCTTACCGTGGAGTCCCCGTGCTCGGCGGCCTCGCCGGCGGCGGCGTCGACAACGAGGCGGTGACTGTTTTCGGTCCGGCGATCGGGCAAACCTCCGATGCCCTGGCCATCGCCCTCGACGGCGTGCGGCTCGAGACGGTGGTCAGCCAAGGCTGCCGCCCGATCGGTGAGCCCCTTCCGGTCACGCGAGCCGACGAGCATCTTCTCCTCGAACTCGGCTCGCGCCCCGCTTACCAGGTCCTCGAGCAGGCCTTCAACACGCTGGCCGACGCGGAAAAGCAGCGCGCCCGCGGCAACCTCTTCGCCGGCTTGGCCGTCGATGAATACAAGGAGCAGTTCGGACGCGGGGATTTTCTCGTCCGCAACATCCTCGGCGCCGATCCCGCCACCGGAGCCGTGGTGGTCGGCGCCTCACCACGCACCGGCCAGACCCTGCAATACCAGTTGCGCGATGCCGCCACGGCGGACGAGGAACTACGAACGTTGCTCGCGCCCCTCGCCGCCCGCACGGAAAAGCCGGTGGCCTCGTTGCTCTTCAGTTGCAATGGACGCGGCAGGCACCTCTTCGGCGCCCCCGACCACGACGCCAAGGCGATTGCCGGAATGCTCGGACCGCATCCGTCCGCCGGATTTTTCTGCAATGGCGAGATCGGTCCCGTCGGCGGATCAAACTTTCTCCACGGCTACACCGCGTCGATCGGGCTGATCTATTGAGCAGCGGAAGCGGGGTGCGCGCTGGAAATACCACGGGCCGGCGTGGGCCGGCCCGTGCGTGTTTCGAATGTCGGTGAGGTCAGACCTGCGAGGCGGGTTCTTCGGCGTGGTCTGACGACGCGGTGTCGTCGCGGCCGATGGCGCGGTCGGGCGGGAGCTTGGCCCCGCTGACCACGAGTTTGCGACCCATGTAGTCCTTGTCGTGGAGTTCATCGACGGCGCGCTTGGCTTCGCTCACGCTGTTCATCTGCACGAACCCGAAACCTTTGGAGCGCTGGGTGTGTTTGTTGGTGATGACTTCCACATTGGCCACGGTGCCGACCCCGGAGAACAACTCCAGGAGGTCGCTCTCCGCGGCGTCATAGGAGAGGTTGCCGACGTAAAGACGCGGCGTGGTGACCTCGATGGCTTCGGGTTTGCGCGATTCGCGGGGCGCGCGGGATTCACGCGGTTCGCGCGGTTCGCGGGGCGGACGCGCCTCGCGATCGCGGGACTCGTCGCGGGGGCGTTCGCGGCGGGCGGAGCCGTTGGCGGACGATGCGGCGGGCTGCGGCGCGAGGCCGAAGAACGCTTTGACTTTATCCCAGAAGCCGGCCGGCTTGCGGGGTTCGCGGGTGACCTTGTAGTGGTCGCTGGAACGCGGGTGGGATGACGGGGAAGAGCCGCGCGAACGTCCGCCACGACGGCGGCGACGCGGACCAGATTGATTTGAGTTCATTGGAACGATCGGTAGTTGATGGATGGCAGTTGGACCGCGGGGCGCGCTCTTCGCGCCGGGGATGCTTCCCGCGGAGGTGGAACGGAAGCGGCACCGACGTGGCGCCGGCTGCCCGGGCGGATTGGGGTCCGCGGCCGGGTGGCCTTTCCGTGTGATTTTCGTGGACAGCAGGAATGCCGCGCCCGAGCCGCCGGAAAACCGGCAGGCTCAGCAGGATGGCCAGCAAATCGGGCAGAAGCCGCCCGGTCGCATAAGTTGCCCGCAGACAAGACGTAACAACAATCATGGCTGTCGTGTCCGAAAAAGACTCTGCCAAGATAAGAGCCGTGCGCGGATTTGCAATGAGGAAATCGGAGACCGGCCGGGCCGCGCGCGGAAAGAGTGCGGGCCCGCCGGTGTGGCGGGCCCGTCGGGTGAGCGGCGCTAAATTTATTCCATGCCGTCTTCCATGCCGGGAGGTGGTCCCATCGGACCACCCGCAGGGCCGCCGGGGCGTCCGGGTCCGCCCGGAGGCGGGCCGAGTTTCTCCAGCAGGCCGGCCAGGCTCGGATTTTGCTTGGTCACGGCGGCCTTCATCGCCTCGTGCATGGCTTTGCCCGCCGCGCGGCGCGCCTCGGGAGATTCGGCGCTTTTCATTTTCTCGCGCGCCGCGACAACGGCCGGGTCGTCTTTGGCGGCCGAGCGGGCGGACTTGAGTTGTTCGCGCTGCTCGGGGGTGAGCGACTCGTAGCGGTTGCGCATGTCTTTGGCGCGACCGCGCGCGTCGCGGATTTTGTCCAAGGTCGGGGCCAAGGCCGGGTCGGCTGCGACCATGGCGGCACGCATGGCATTGGCGAGTTGCTCCTCGATGTTTTCTTTGGCTTCGAGGAGCGAGCGGACCGTCGGGTCGTTGTTGGCTTTCTCCTTGGCCGCTTCGAGACGCTTGCGTTCGTCGGGAGGAAGCATCTGCCCCGCGGAGTGTTTCCTGAACTGCTGGTTGGGGCGGGAGCCGGGTTGCTCCGCTTGGCCGGGCATGGACGGATTGTTCTGGGCCAGGAGCGGCGCGGCGACCGCGGCCAGAGCGATGGATAGGATGGTGAATCTTTTCATAACACCCGATCCAACCCCGGACCCGGCCCGGCAGTTGCGGTTTTTTTCGCGGCAGACCATGGCGGCGGCGCGACCGGCTTGGCCTGGCGGACCGGCAGGGCCACGGTGAAAGTCGCGCCCGCGCCCGGGAGGCTGCGCAGGGCCACGCTCCCGCCGTGGGCCTGCACGACATTTTTGACGATCGACAAGCCGAGGCCCGTGCCGCCCGTCTCGCGCGAGCGGTCTTTGTGCACGCGGTAAAATCGCTCGAAAATATGCTCCTGGTCCTCGTGCGGTATGCCGGGACCGTTGTCGGTGACCTGCACGTGGATGTTCGGTCCGGCCCGCTCGGCGTAAAGGCCGACGACCAGGCCCGGACGGTTGCCGTATTTGAGCGCGTTCTCCAGCAGGTTCAAAAAAACCTGCTCGAGCCGGCCGGCATCGGCCTCGAGCGAGAGGTCGCCTTCCGCGGTGGTGATGCGCACGACGGCGCCCTGGCGGCGGATCGGTTCGTCGAACTGCTCGACCACGCGGCGCAGGAGATCGCGCAGGTCGAGCCGCTGTGTTTCCAGAGGCACATCACGTGACTCGGCGCGCGATATGGTGAGCAGGTCGTCGACCAGGCGGCCGAGGCGGTCGCCATGCTTGAACATCACGCGCAGCGCTTTCTCCGTCATGGCGCGGTCCTCGAGACCTCCGTCGACCAGCGTCTCGAGGTAGCCGTTGATGATGGTCAACGGCGTGCGCAGTTCGTGCGAGACATTGGCCACGAAATCGCGGCGCACCTGCTCGAGGCTCTTGATGCGCGTGATGTTGTGCACCACCACGACGGCACCGGGTCCGTCCGCGTCCAGCTCGAGGGGGGAAATGCTCAGCTCGAAAACCCGGCGCGTCCCGTCCTGCTCGAGAGTGATCTCCCCGCGGTGCGGCTGGCCGCCCTGCAGGCCTTCCTGGACCAGACGGTGCATGGCGGCGTGCCCGAAGGCCTCGACCACGGTGCGGCCGGCCGGCGAGGCGGAAAGCCGGAACATGGCCTGCACCCCGCGGTTGGCCTGCCGCAGGCAGAGGCGGCGGTCGACGGTGAAAATCCCCTCGGGAATGCTGGCCAGGATGGCGTCGAGTCCGGCGCGCTCGCGGTGGGCGGCCAAGTCGAGGTCGCGGGCCTGGCGGGCAATGACTTCAAGATCGCGCTGCGCGGCGCGCAGACCGCGCGGCAAATCGAGGGCCAGCGGCCGGGCGACATCGCCGTGGGCGATGCGGCGCAGCGCCGCGTGCAGGCGGCGGAGTCCGCCGAGGTAACGCGCCGCGAGGAGAAGCGCCGCCGTGGCGCCGAGCAAAGCAGCCGCCCACCACCACCCGCTCAATCTTCCGTCCCTCCCGCGTCGAACCGGTAACCCGCGCCGCGCACCGTGGCAAAACAACCGGCATGGGGGCCGAGCTTGGCACGCAGGCGCCGCATGTGCGTGTCGACCGTGCGGCTGTCGATCGGATTACGGTAGCCCCAGACATCGCGCAGCAAGGTCTCCCGCGAAATCGGCGCGCCGCGTTTTTCCATCAGCGCGGCGGCCAGCTTGAATTCGATCGCGGTCAGATCGAGCTTCGCGCCCTCGAGGCGCACTTCGAACGTGCCGCGGTCGAGTTCGAACGGCCCGAGCACGAGCGAACCGCCCGGGCCCGGGGCGCGCATGCGGCGGAGGACGGCTTGGACGCGCAAGACCAGCTCGCGCGGACTGAAAGGCTTGGCCACGTAGTCGTCGGCCCCGAGTTCGAGTCCGGCCACGCGCTCGTCGACCTGGGCCTTGGCGGTCAGCATGATGACGGGGATCGACGCGGTATCCCCGGACGATTTGAGTTTGCGGCAGACCTCCTCGCCGCGCATCTCCGGGAGCATGAGGTCGAGGACGATGACATCGGGCCGTGCCGCGCGGGCTTCATCGAGGCCGGAGCGGCCGTCACCGGCCAAAAGCACGCGAAAACCGGCCCGGTCGAGGTTGTAACGGAGCAACTCCAGCACATCGGCCTCGTCCTCGATGACAAGAACCGTATCCGATGCGGCTTCTTCAGGTTTCACGCCTCGGACGCTAGGAAGACATGACCCTGCCTCAAAGGTAAAAAAAGTGAGCCGCCGGTGATTCCAGTCAGAAAACAAGAAAACTGACCGGCCCGGCGGCTCTTGGCGCAAACCAAACCGGTTATTTCGACCACGCCGGGCGGCCGATGTTCAAAAAATTTCCCGGAGGCGCCAAAGACCGTGATTTGAGATTTTATTCCCGATACATCCAGGCCATCGCTCGACCTTGGGGCCAGCTGTGCTACTCTGGAAAAAGATGCGACTCCGTGCGCTTTTTCTCCTTTCGCCCATCGTGCTGGCCGGTTGCGCGCAGATGGACAACCGCCATGTCATGCACATCAGCGTGGCGGACCAGAAAATGCTCGTGACCGAAGCGGGGCAACCCGTGGCGTCCTACCCGGTTTCGACCTCGAAGTTCGGCCTGAGTTCCGCGCCCGGCAGTTACGGAACTCCCTTGGGCAAGCACCGCGTGGTGAAAAAAATCGGCCACGGACTCCCCCCGGGCGCCGTTTTCAAGTCCCGCCGTCCCACCGGCGAGGTGCTTCCGGTCGATGCGCCCGGACGCGACCCGATCGTCACGCGCATTCTCTGGCTGGACGGCAAAGAAAGTCATAACCGCAACAGCTTCGGCCGCTTCATCTACATCCATGGCACGCCCGAGGAACGCAACATCGGCCTGCCGGTCAGCTACGGTTGCGTCCGCATGCGCTCGCGCGACGTCATCGCCCTCTTCGACCGCGTCGGCACCGGGGCGCGGGTCGACATCTTCCGCGAACCGCTCGCCCAGCGCCTGCCCAAGCTCGTGCCGTCCGAACCGCCCGCCGTCGCCGCGGCCGCCCCGGATGCGCCGCCGCACACCGTGCTGGCCGGCGATCCGCCGGACGCGCCGCGGGAGCTCTGAACCACATGCCGCGCCGCTGGGCGGTCGCCGGGATCGACCTCGCATGGGGCGAACGCCGCCCGGACGGATTGTGTCTCCTCTGCGGGAAGGGGAAGAAGGTCGTCAGTGTGTCATATTCGCTGACCCGCGGCGACGAAGCCCTGCTCGCGCACCTGGGCGGGTACCTCCCTCCCCGCGCAGCGGTGCTGCTTTGTCTCGACGCGCCGGTGGTATGTCCGAACCGCCGCGGGGCCCGGCCGGTCGACCGGCTGACCCACCGCCTCTTCCATCGCGTGCAGGCCGCGGCCCATCCGGCCAACCGCGTCCTCGCCGCCCGGCCGCTGCGTGTCGTGCGTCGTCTGCGGCGGGCGGGCTATGACATTTCCACCGGATGGCCGGAGACAGCCCGCGCCATGATCGAGGTCTTTCCCCATCCGGCAACCGTCCGCTGGTTCGGACTCGCCTGCACCATCAAATACAAACGCGGACCCGCCGCGGCCCGTCGCCGCGAGTTCGCCCGCCTGCAACGCCTGCTGTGCGAGTGGTTGGAGGACCACGCCCCGGAAATCGCGGCGGACCCCCCGACGCGGAAACTGCTCCGCACCGCCTGGACCAAAGACACCGAGGACATGACCGATGCGCTGCTCTGCGCCTTGGTCGGATGGCAGTGGGCCGCGCGCGGACGCCGCTCGGTGGAAATCTTGGGCGATCTCCGCGGCGGCTTCATCGTCGTGCCGACCGAGAGACAGCCCGGTTGATCCGGCCATTGAGTTCCCCCCGGACTCGCCGTGCTGGTGGATCAACCAGGCTGTGGCCCGCGGTGAAGCAGGCTGGCGATATTATGCAGCAGCCCGCGTGCCAATCGGCTCCGGGCGTGCCCCGGTCTCTGTCGATCCAACCGCATCACCGCGTGAATGGACAATTTTGACCAATCCCACATCCTTGCTTGAGCCCGGCTGGCTGGCCATGTTCCGTAGCACGATGCCGCGCCGCGCCCTCCCCGCCCTGCTTTGGCTGGCGGCACTCGTCTGGGCCGGCGTCGTGCTGTGGCTCTCGTCCCTGACCCTCGACGAACTCCCGCGCACCGCCTTCCTCGCCGGGGACAAATTCAACCATTTCATCGCCTTTGCCGTCGGCGGGTGGCTGACCGCGTCCGCCCTGCGCCTGTCGCGCCCGCAGGCTTCCGTCGCCGGACGGATCATCTTGGCCATCTTGCTCGTCGCGGCGTTCGGCGCGCTCGACGAGGCCCTCCAAACCTTCACTCCCGGCCGCACCGGCGGCGACCTTTATGACTGGATTGCGGATTTCCTCGGCGCCATCGCCGGCGCATTATCGACGCTCACCACCCATGCCCTCCTCGAACGTTTCGTCCCGCGCCGGTGAACTCCGGCGGCAGATCGCGCACCACGACCGTCTTTACTACGGGAAAGCCGCGCCCGAGATCACCGACCGCGAATACGATGCGCTGCTCCGCGAATTGTGCGATCTGGAAGACGCGCATCCGGATCTGCGCACGCCCGACTCCCCCACCCAGCGCGTGGCCGGTCAGCCGCTCGGGGGGTTCGCGCAAGTGCGGCATCGCGTGCCGATGCAGAGCCTGGACAACACCTATTCGCTGGAGGAAGCCGACGAGTTCATGGCACGGGTCGAACGCCTGCTTCCCGGGATCAAGTTGCGCTGGACGATCGAACCGAAAGTCGACGGGGTCGCCCTCTCCCTGACCTACCGCAAGGGTGTCCTCGAGCTGGCCGCGACACGCGGCGACGGGGCAACCGGCGACGACGTCACGCAGAACGTCCGCACCATCCGGTCCGTCCCGCTCAAGCTCGAGGGCGGCGTCCCCGAAGTGCTGGAAATCCGCGGCGAGGTTTACCTGCCGAAGAAAAAATTCGCCGCGCTGAATGCGGAGCGCGAAAAAGAAGGGGAGGCCCTTTTCGCCAACCCGCGCAACGCGGCGGCCGGCTCGCTCAAACTTCTCGATTCATCCATCGTTGCCCGTCGCGGATTGAGCGCGGTCTTCTACGGGCTCGGTGCGGTCGAGGGCGGCACGGCGCCGTCGTCGCAGTCCGAACTTTTGTCCTGGCTGAAAAAAACCGGCCTTCCGGTCGTCCCGAAATTCTGGGAAGCCGGTGACGAAGCCGGCGTGCGCCAAGCCATCGCCGAGCTGGAAAAAATCCGCCACGACTTCGCCTTCGAGACCGACGGGGCGGTGATCAAGCTCGACGAATTCAAACGCCGCGAACAGACCGGCAGCACGTCGAAAGCGCCGCGCTGGGCCATGGCCTACAAATACGAAGCCGAGCGGGCGCGGACCAAACTCAACAGCATCACGGTGCAGGTCGGCCGCATGGGCACCCTCACTCCGGTGGCCGAACTCGAACCCGTGCCGATCGCCGGGAGCCGTGTGGCGCGGGCGACGCTGCATAACGAGGAGGAAATCGCACGCAAAGACATCCGCGTCGGTGACTGGGTCTTTGTCGAAAAAGCGGGCGAAGTGATCCCCGCCGTGGTCGGAGTGGACACCAAGGCGCGCACCGGCCGGGAAAAGAAATTCAAAATGCCGGAGAAATGCCCGTCCTGCGGGAGCAAGGTTTTTCGCGATCCCGAACTCACCGCCGTGCGCTGCATCAACCCCGATTGTCCCGCGCAGATCCGCCGGCGTCTCGAGCATTTCGCCGCGCGCGGCGCGATGGACATCGAAGGTCTCGGCGAAGCCATGGTCGACCAACTCGTCACCGCGGGCCTGGTCCAAGCCTTGCCCGACATCTACGCGCTCAAAGCCGGGGAAGTCTCCGCCCTCGAGCGCATGGGCGAGAAAAGCACGGCGAACTTGCTCTCCGCGATCGAAGGCAGCAGGAAGCAGCCATTATGGCGCCTGCTCTTCGGTCTCGGCATCATGCACGTGGGCGCGGCCCTGGCGCGCAAACTGGCCGGCAAATACCAGACCCTCGACCGGATCGCGGCGGCTCCGGTCGACGATCTCGAAAATACCGAAGATGTCGGCGCGATCGTCGCCCAAGCCATCCACGATTTCTTCCGCCTGCCGCACAACAAGAAACTCGTCGAGTTGCTGCGAGGGCACGGACTCAACTTCGGCGAGCGCGATGAACGCGCCGCACCCGCCTCGCAGGAACTCGCCGGCGAAACGTGGGTCATCACCGGCACGCTCAGCCGTCCGCGGGACGAAATCGCCGAGCTGATCCGCCGCCACGGTGGCGCGGTCAGCGGCAGCGTGAGCAAAAAAACCAGCTACGTCCTGGCCGGCGAGGAAGCCGGCAGCAAACTGGACAAAGCAAAGTCGCTCGGCGTGCCGGTGATCGACGAGGCAACATTGCGCGGAAGGCTTTCATGAAACTCATATCCTGGAACGTCAACGGCCTGCGCTCGATCCTCGGCAAAGGGCTCCTCGATTTCTGGACCGCCGAGAAGCCCGGTGTGCTTTGCTTGCAGGAGACCAAAGCAAAGCCCGAGCAAGTCGCCGATGTGACCTGGCCGCGCGGCTTCGAGCCTCACTGGAACAGCGCCGAGAAGCCCGGCTACTCCGGCACCGCCACCTTCGCCAAAAAGAAGCCCGCGGGTCGAACCACCGGCATCGGCGCGGAGGAGCACGACCGCGAGGGACGCGTGGTCACGCTCGAATATGACGAATTTTTTCTGGTCAATGTCTACACGCCGAATTCGCAGCGCGAACTCACGCGGCTCGACTATCGCACGAGGAAATGGGAACCGGCCTTCCGCGCTTACCTCAAGAAGCTGGAAAAGCAAAAGCCGGTCGTGGTCTGCGGCGACCTCAATGTCGCGCATACCGAGGACGATCTGGCCAATCCGAAAACCAACCGGCGCAACGCCGGATTCACCGACGAGGAACGCGGCGAATTCCAGGCCCTGATCGACGCAGGCTTCGTCGATACCTTCCGCCTCTTCACGCAAGGCAACGGCCACTACACGTGGTGGAGCTACATGAACAACGCGCGTCCGCGCAACATCGGGTGGCGCATCGATTACTTCCTCGTTTCGCCGGCGCTGGTCCCGCGGGTCAAAGCCGCGCGCATCCTGCCGCACGTCCCGGGATCAGACCACTGCCCGGTCGTGCTGGAATTGCGCTGAGCAGCATTCCCCGCCAGGCTGCCAAGAGCCGTGAATGAGCAGAACCGCACGATAACGGGCCGGGCTGCCGCGGCGATTGTCGCGGTGATCACCTGCCTCGTGTTTCTGCCGGCGGTGCGGTTTCCTTTTCTGCCTTTCTGGGACGACGACATCCATGTGCACGCCAATCCGCACATTGCCGATCTTTCCTGGTCGGGCATCGGCGCGCTGTGGTCCGGTCCGTGGCAGCAGCTTTACATTCCCCTAACTTACACGGTGTGGGCCGGGCTGGCCGTGCTGTCGCGGCGGATGGCCGGAGTGCCGGTGGCGGACGGGGCGCTCGATGCATCGTGGTTTCACGGGGCGAATGTTGTCGTGCACATTTTGTCGGCCGTGCTGGCTTTCGTTTTGCTGCATCGCGCGGTCGGGGCATTTTTCCCGCGGGTGGCGCGCGGCACGGCCGGGATAGCCGCGGCTCTCGGGGCGCTTCTCTTCGCGCTGCATCCGCTGCAGGTGGAATCGGTGGCGTGGATTTCGGGATTGCGCGACGCGCTCGGCGGATGCCTCGGTCTCGCCGCGCTTGTCGTCTTGTTCGGCAGCAGGCATCGGGCCAGAGCGCGTTGGATCGTGGCCACCTTGCTTTTCGCGGCCTCCCTTGCCGCCAAGCCCGCGGGCGTGGCCTTGCCTTTCGTGGCCGCCGTGCTCGCCGTGATGCCATTCCGTTGGGAACGGCGGCGGATCGCATGGTCGCTCGGGCCATGGCTGCTCATCGGCGCGCTCTGGGTGGTGCTGACCAGCAATGCGCAATGGGCCGCGCAGCTGGCTGAAGGACTGGTGCCGGTGTGGATGCGTCCGCTCGTGGCCGGCGATGCGCTGGCCTTTTATCTGGCCAAGACCCTCGTTCCAACCGGGCTGTCGGCCGATTACGGGCGCTCGCCCGACATGGTGCTGGCGGCGGGATCGTTGTGGTGGACGTGGCTCGGACCCGCGGTGCTCGCGGCCGCGCTGGTTTTGCTCAAACCCCTCCGTTGGTATCTCGTGCCTTTCCTTGTCTTTGCCGCGGCGCTTTTGCCCACGCTCGGTCTGGTGCCGTTCAACTTCCAATTGGTCAGCACGGTGGCCGATCGCTACGCCTACTTCGCGCTGCTCGGACCGGCCTTGGCCGTGGCCATGATCGTCGCCCAGGCGGCGCGCGGATGGGTCACCGCTCTGGCGGCGGCCGGGGTCGCGGGTCTGGCCTGGTCGACCATGCAGCGGCTGCCGTTGTGGTCCGAGGACCTCAAACTTTTCGCCGCCACGCTCGAAACCAATCCGCGCAGCTGGAAAGCGATGCACAACTACGCGTCCGCCCTCGACGACCGCGGACGCACCGCGGAAGGCGAGCAACTGATGCGCGAGGTCATCGCGCGCCGCCCCGACAACGCGGAAGCGTTCAACGACCTGGCCGTCATGGTGTGGAAACTCGGACGCCATGACGAAGGCGCGGCTTTGATGCGGCAATCGCTGGCCATCCGCGCCACGCCGGGCACGGCGCGCAATCTTGCCGTGATGGAGGAACAACTCGGCAACACCGCCGCGCGCGACGAGGCTCTGCGACTGTGGCAGGAACTGGCCGCGCAACCCGCACCCTGACGCCCGCCGCTCTTTACTCGCCGCCGCGCCTCGCATAGCAACAGGGATCCATGGCTCTGGTCGAGAAAACGCTGACCGGCAAGACCGGCGTCCTCCAGCTCAACCGCGCGGAAAAGCACAACAGCCTGAACGGCGATTTGATGCGCGAACTGACGGCCGGACTCGACGATCTGGCGGCGGACGGCGTCCGGGTCATCGTCATCCGCGCCGCACCCGGCGTGAAAGTCTGGTCGGCCGGACACGACATCAACGAGATCCCCGAACCGCGACGCGACCCGCTCGGGTATTTCGAAGCGCTGGAAACACTCTTGCGCAAGGTCCAGGACTGCCCGGTGCCGGTCATCGCCATGGTCGAAGGCTCGGTCTGGGGCGGCGCGTGCGACCTCTGCGCGGCGTGCGACCTCATCATCGCCGCGCACGACTCCACTTTCGCCATGACCCCGGCCAAGATCGGCATCCCTTACAACGCGTCCGGCCTCGTCCACTTCACCAATCTCATCGGCGTGCACAAAGCCAAAGAGATGTTTTTCACCGCGCGACCGGTCGCCGCGGCCGACGCTTGGAACAACGGATTCGTCAACCATGTGGTCGCCCCGGAGGACCTCGAGTCCTTCACCATGGACATCGCGGGAGCCATCGCCGGCAACGCGCCGCTGGCCGTGCAGTCGCTCAAGGCCGAATTCCGCCTGCTGACCCGGGGGCATTCCATCGACGCGGAGACAGCCGAGGAAATCCAGGCCGTCCGCCGCAAGGTTTATGACAGCGAGGATTACGCCGAAGGCATCCGCGCTTTCAAAGAAAAGCGCACGCCGGACTTCCGGGGCAAATGAGCCGAGATGCCCTGCGCGCGCACGTCGCGGAATTGCACGCCTGCCGCAGGTGCCCGGGCATGGCTTCGGTCCCGGTCTCGGGTCCGCCCGTGCGCAGCGAAGTGATGCTGGTCGGACAAGCCCCCGGCGTGCGCGAACCGCAGCTGGGAAGGCCTTTTGCCTGGACCGCGGGAAGAACGCTTTTCCGCTGGTTCGAGGAGGCCTGCGGGTTCGGCGAGGAGGTTTTCCGTTCGAGCATCTACATGGCGGCGGTCTGCCGCTGTTTTCCCGGCAAGCATCCCAAGGGAAGCGGCGACCGCGTGCCCGACGAGCGGGAGATCGCCAATTGCGCGCCTTGGATGGAGCGGGAGATCGCCCTGCTGCGCCCCAAGCTGGTCATTCCCGTGGGCAAGCTGGCCATCTCGCAATTTGTCACCGCGGAAAAACTGAGCGAAGTGATCGGACGCCGCATCCCATTGGAACGCGGCGGGGTGAAATTCGGCCTCATCGCCCTCCCCCATCCTTCCGGCGCGTCGACCTGGCACCGCACCGAGCCGGGCAAGACGCTCCTGGGCCGTGCGCTCGGGATGCTGGCCAAGGATCCGGCGTTGCGCGCGATCGCCGGGACCCGGTCGCCGTAACCGCGGCTGCTTGCCGGCAAGAAAGCGGTGTCACACCGTCGGCCGAACCGCTAAAAGGAACCCGTGGGAGCCGAAAAAATTTACCCGATGCTGGTCATCGACGCAGGCAACACATCCGTGAAATTCGCCCGCGTGGCGAAGCGTCACGCGGTGCCGCGCATGGCGGGCACTGTGGCCACGGCGGCCCTCACGCCGGCGCGGGTCCAAGCGATGGTGCGCCGCAGCGGTTGTCGCGTGGCCATGGCCTCGTGCGTGGTTCCTTCGGTCCGACGCATTCTGCGCGCAGGATGCCCGTTTGTTTCCTTCATCGGTCCGGCGACGCGGCTCGGTTTTTCCACATCGGTGGAGCGTCGCACGGTCGGGGCCGACCGCCTGGCCAACATGGCGCAAGCGGCGCGGAGGTTCGGCCGAAGCGCGCTGGTCGCCGACTTCGGCACGGCGGCCACCTTCGATCTGCTCGACGGGCGCGGAGGCTTTGCCGGCGGCGCCATCGCGCCGGGATGGCGCGTTCTGGCCGGAGCTTTGTCCGCTGCAACCGCGCAGCTGCCCGTGCCCGATCTTGTTCCTCCGCGGCGCGCGGCCGGACGCAACACGCGCGAGGCGTTGCGTGCCGGGGTCGGCGGCGGATACGCCGGACTGGTGCGGCATTTGTTGCGCGGACTGCCGGCCGAACATGTTGTTTTCACCGGTGGCGATGCCCGATTGGTCGCGAAATTGACCGGCCTGAAGGTCACGGTCGATCCGCTGTGGACCCTGAAGGGCATCAGTGTTCTCGGCGACCTTGCCGCCCGCGAAGCCAGCAAATAAGGGCCTTGCGGGGCGATTGAGCTTGCCGCCGCGATCGGGCGGACTACATTCAAGCCAGCCGGCGGCACCATCAAGGCAACACCGTCGGCGAACAATTTTATGGCCAATGCAATGGTGATCGGAATGGGCGGCGTGGGGTCGGTGATCGCCCAGAAACTGCACGAGTACGACTGCATCGACCGCATCATCTGCGCCGACCGCGATACGGTCTTCGCCGAGCAGCTGGCCAAGCGCATCCCGAACAACAGGTTTGTCGTGGTCAAAGCGGACGCGATGGACGTCAAAGCGACCACCGCGCTGATGAAAGAGCACCGGGTCAAAGTGACCTGCAACGCGGCCATCTGCGCGACCAACCATTCGGTCCTCACCGCGTGCGCGGAGGCGGGTTCGCACTATCTCGACATGGCGGCCGACATCTACGCGCCGCCGGGGGCGCGACGGACCTCGAAGAATTCCTTCGACACGGAGATCGAGGCGTTCGACGAAACCTTCCGCGAAAAAAATCTGGCCGGCATTCTCTGCATGGGCATGGATCCGGGTGCGGTGAATGTCTTCGCCCGCTGGGCCATGGACCGCCTCGACACGGCGACGAGCATCCGCGTGCTCGATGCCGACAATGCCGAAGTGAAGGGCTACCGCTTCGCCGTGCTCTTTTCCCCGGAGACGTTCTTCGAGGAACTGGGGGCCACGCCTTATTTCGTCAAAAACGGCAAGGTCACCTCGGGCAAACCGCTCGAGGCGGAGTTCGAGTGGATCCGTTTCCCCGAACCGATCGGGCTGCAGCCGACTTACGCCGTGGCCCACGAAGAAGGCGTCAGCCTCGGGATCTATCCGCCCTTCGTGCAGAAAGGCGTCCGCTACTCGGTCTTCAAATACAGCGTGAGCGACAAGGTGAAGCACCTGAGCAAATCTCTCGCCCTGCTCGATCTCGACACCTGGAAAAAAGTGAAAGTCGACGGGGCCGAAGTGTCGCCGGTGCGCGTGGCCACGCACGCGCTGCCCAAACCCGCGCAACTGGGTCCGACGGTCGACGGCTATTCGTGCGTCGGCACCGAGGTGCGCGGCACGCTCGGACGCCGCCGGGTGGAATATTTCATCTACACGATGGACAGCCACCGCGACTGCTACGAGAAGCACGGGTATTCGCTCACGCTCGTGCAGACCGGCATTCCGCCGGCCTTGACCGCGCGGTTGCTCGTCGAGGGCAAGATCAAGGAGCGCGGCGTGATGATGCCCGAGGCGCTCGACCCGAACGAATTGATGACGCATTTCAGCCACGAGGGTCTGCCCATCTTCGTCGAGAAGCGCGAGACCGAACGCGTATGAAACCGAAGCCGTTCCTGCTCGGAGGTCGTGCCGTGACCACGGACGAGACAGCCGAGGTGCGCAATCCTTACAACGGGGACTTGGTGGCCGAAGTCTGCGCGGCCGGCGCGGGGGAAATCGCCCGGGCGCTGGATCTGGCGGCGGCGACGTTCGAAGAGACGCGGTATCAGGCCCCGGTCGACCGTGCGCACCTGCTGAACAAAATCGCCTCCACCATCGCGAAGCGGTCCGACGAGTTCGTCGAGTTGCTCGTCGCCGAGGCCGGCAAGCCGGTCACGCTGGCCAAGATCGAGGTGCAGCGCGCGCAATCGACTTTCGAACTGGCCGCGGCCGGCGCGCTCGAACCGAACGGCCATCCCATCGAGATGGGCGCCACCCCGGCCGGTGCGGGCCACGCCGGCCTCGCCCGACGCTTCCCCCTCGGCGTCATCCTCGGCATCACCCCCTTCAATTTCCCGCTCAATCTGGTCGCCCACAAAGTGGCGCCGTGTCTGGCCACCGGCAACACCATGATCCTCAAGCCGGCCATGAAAACGCCGCTCTGCGCCCTGCTGCTCGGCGAGATCCTCGCGGAGTGCGGCGCGCCGTCCGGTCAGGTCGCGTTCCTGCCTTTCTCGCACCAGCACGTCGACACCCTGCTGCGCGACCCCCGGATCAAGATGCTCTCCTTCACCGGCGGGGTGGACGTCGGGTGGCAACTCAAAGCCAAGGCGGTCAAACAAAAGATCACCCTCGAACTGGGCGGCAACGCGGCCTGCGTGGTCGAACCGGACTCCGACTGGCGGAGGCACGCCGCCAAGATGGCGGTGGGCGCGTTCGCCTACGCCGGTCAGTCGTGCATCAGCGTGCAGCGCATCTTCGCGCAGGCGGAGATCTACGATGAATTCAAAGACGCGTTCCTCGCGGCGGTCGGCGGGAAAGCGGTGGCCGGCGACCCGCGCGACGCGAAGACGCTGGTCGGACCGATGATCACCAAGGCGGCACTGGACAATGTGGTCGGCTGGATCAAGGACGCGGAAAAACGGGGGGCCAGGTTGCTCACGCCGCTCAAGGTCGACGGACAGGTCCTGCATCCGGTCGTCCTGGAAAACGTCCCGCGCGACGCGGCCGTCTCCTGCGAGGAAGCCTTCGCGCCGGTGGTCGTTCTTGAAAGCTACCGCACTTATGACGAGGGGCTGGCCGCGGTGAACGACTCAAAGTTCGGTCTCCAAGCCGGCGTCTTCACCGGCGATCTGGGCAAGGCCTACCGCGCTTATGACACTCTTGACGTCGGCGGCGTTCTGATCAACCAGGTCCCGACGTTCCGCACGGAAAACATGCCCTACGGCGGGGTCAAGGACAGCGGGTTCGGACGCGAGGGCGTCCGCTACGCCATGGAGGACATGACGGAACTCAAGTCGCTGGTCATCAACGAACGCGGGCTCTGACCGCGCATGCTGCACGTCGTCCTTGTCGAGCCCGAGATCCCGCAAAACACGGGGAACATCGCGCGGACCTGTCTCGCGGCGGGGGCGTGCCTGCATCTCGCCGGACCACTCGGTTTCGTCATCGACGGCGCCGCTTTGCGGCGCGCCGGGATGGATTACTGGGAGCAGTGCGACGTGCGGCGGTGGGAGTCCCTCGGGGATTTGCGCCGCGCAGCCGGGGGCGCGCGTTTCCATTTCCTGACCACCAAAGCTACGCGCCCCTACTGGGAGACCGATTTCACCGATGGCGACTATCTGGTCTTCGGGCGGGAGACGCGCGGATTGCCGGAGAGCCTGCTGGCCGCGGAGAGCGCGCATCTTTTGACCATCCCGATGGCGGCGGGGGCGCGCAGTCTGAACTTGGCCACTTCGGTTGGGATTGTGCTTTACGAAGCTTGCAGGCAACTTCGCGCGGGATGAAAAAACAGTCCGACACGGCGCCGGCGACGGAGCAGAAGCGCGTCCTTTTCCTCTGCAGCGGTAATTACTATCGCAGCCGGCTGGCCGAAATTTTGTTCAATCACGAGGCCGCCGCGGCCGGGATCCCTTGGGTTGCGGACTCGCGCGGAATGCTGGCGGCCGGCGAGCTGAAAGGCCTGTCGGAGCACGCTGCGAGCTACCTCAAGGTGGCCGGTTTGGACGCGCTCCTGGCGGAAAAGCCCCGCGATCCGCTGGTGGCCGACATCGAGGACCTGACTGGCTCGGATCTGGTCGTCGGGATGTGCCGCGAGGAGCACAAAAGTATGGTCGAGCAAAAGTTCCTCGCCCTGGCCAAGGCCATGCACAAAACCGGACGCCTCCGTTACTGGCACGTTTACGACATTCCGGGCCGCCCGCCCGCCATTGTCCGATTGCTCGGCGGCGGCCACCGGTCACCCAGCCAACCAGCGAGGAGCGGAACCGAGCATATCGCTTTGGCCATCAAGGCCTTGGTCGCGGAATTGAAGTCCGGTGACAGCCACACAAAAGAGAATGTATAATCGTAAGTGACCGCGTTCGGGGATTTTTCACTGGCCAGCTGGGCGACTCTGTGCTAGGATTTTTGTCTTATGCCGATCCAGAGAAAAAGTGCCTTTTCGCGCCGGTTGCCGGACTTGGTGACCGAGGAATTGGTCAGTGTGCTTTCCAAGAAAAGCTCCTTTGAATTCAAACAGCTCTTCGATTTGGTCCACGAGAAATTGCGCAAGCGCAACGCGGCCAGCGGGGGCGAGGAAATGCTCCGTCTGAGGGCCTACGAAAAGCTGCAGAATCTCGTTTCCCGCGGCATGGTCAAGAAGACGGGCAAGAAATACCGCGGCCTGGCTTCTCTGGCCAACGCCCTCGAGCCCGCCGACGTGCCGGCTCGCTGAACCAGCCCCGCCTTTCATGCTCACCGGGCAATACCTGCCGCTGGCCCTGCACATCGTGGTCGCGGTGGGCTTGGCTGTTTCCATCTTTGCCGCCAGCCTCCTGCTCGGAAGGGCCGGCAAGCGGACGCCGGACAAAGACATGGCCTACGAGTGCGGCATGCCCGTGCGCGAGGCCGCCGCGCCGCGCTTCAGCGTGAAGTTCTACCTCGTGGCCATGCTCTTCATCCTCTTCGATATCGAGGTTGTCTTCATGTATCCGTGGGCCGTGGTTTACCGCGACTTTCTGGCGCAGCACGGGAGCGTCATCTTCTGGAGCATGGCGGGCTTTGTCACCGTGCTGACCATCGGCTACGTCTACGCGGTCAAAAAAGGCGCCCTCGACTGGCGGAACTGAAACCCGGGCGCCGGTCTCGTCTCGATCGGTCCCACCGCGGGGCGTGGCTCCCTCAGACTTCTTCGAGAATTCCGGCCAGCTTCCCGGCCAGAAAATCCGAGTCTTCCGGAGTGATGGCAAACGGCGGGGAAAGCGAGAGCACGTTGCCGTGGCGTCCCCCGGCCAGCAAAAGCAGTCCTTCGCGCAAAGCGCCGGTCACGCACCGGCCCGCAGTTTCCGCATCGGGTGAGCCGTCGGCCCGGACCATTTCCACGCCGACCAACAACCCCGTTCCGCGCACCTCGCCGATACGCGGGGAGACGATTCGGCGCAGCGCGCCGCGCAGGTGGCGTCCGGCCGCCCGCACCTGTTCCGCCGCCTCCGGCTTGGCATGTTCCCGCAAGGCGGCCAGCGCCATGGCGCAGCCGAGCGGGTTGCCGAGAAACGTGCTGGTGTGCAGCGCTTCGCCCGCCGACTCCGGCCAGGCGTCCATCACATCGGCACGGCCCACGCAGGCGGAGAGCGGAAAACCCGAGGTCAGCGCCTTGCCCAGACAAATGATGTCCGGCACGACGTCCGAGTGGTCGCAGGCGAAGAGGCGTCCGGTGCGGTTGAAGCCGGTGTAGATCTCGTCGGCCACGAGAAGGATTTTTTCCTCGTCGCAGATCCGCCGCAGCAGGCGCAGGAAATCGCGCGGCGGCACCACTTCCCCGCCCCGTCCCTGCACCGGCTCGACCAGGATCGCGCCGATTTCGCGGCGGCGGATTTCGCCGTGCAGACGGTTTTGCAAATCGCCGAGGCAGGCGGAAGAGCAATTGGGAAACTCACCGCCCTCCAAGGCGAAGCCGCCGCCGTGGCCGAAAGGACAGCGGTAGCAATACGGATAGGGCACGCGGACCGCGAAGCGTCCGAGTTGCGCGGCAAAGGGTCGGCGGAAAAATTCCAGGGCCGACGCCTCCAAGGCGCCGTAACCCAGCCCGTGATACGCTCCTTCGAAAACCAGCACGCCGGGCTTGCCGCTGTGCAGCACCGCGGTTTTCAACGCGGCTTCGATCGCATCCGAGCCGGAGTTTCCGAGGATCACTTTGCCGCGGCCCGCTCCCCAGCGGCCGAAGGTCATTTCGGCGAGCATTTCGCAGAGTTCGACTTTGCTCTCCGCGGGGTGCACGTCGCCCATGGCGTGGAGCAGTCGCGCCGATTGCCCGACAAGCGCTTCGCGCACGGGCTGCGCCGCGTGGCCCAAACCCGCCACCCCGAAGCCCGCGGTGAAATCGAGGAACCGGTTGCCGTCCGCATCCCAGACATTCACGCCGTCCGCGCGTTCCCAAAAAACCGGCCAGTGTTCGCCCACCATGGTCACGTTGCGCGACTCGGCACGGCGCAGGCGGACCGCCAACTCGCGCGAGCGCGGCCCGGGAATTTCGGTGCGCAGTTCAGGCAGCATGGCCGGACGGCAAATCTTTCACGCCCAAAGCTCTAGCAGCGGTCGCCCGTCCTGTCAGGCGCGACCTCGCCGCGGGCAAATCATCTTGCCTTGGCTGCGCACGTTGATAACGATGGCAAGGTTTAAGGCGCATGACCCTGTCGAGTTTGCTCACAGTCGGGCAGATCATACCCGAAATGAAGGCGACGGAGCGTTGGCCGGCGATCACCGAGATCGTGGACCTGCTCGTGGCGACCCGACGTATTGGACCGCAAGACCGCGAGAGCGTGCTGGCGGCCCTCAAACAGCGCGAGGAGACGATGAGCACCGGCATCGGCTTCGGCATCGCCATCCCGCACGCCTCCTCGGAACACGTCGGCGAAGTGGTGGCCGCTTTCGGACGCTCCACCGCCGGCATCGAATTCGACTCGCTCGACAACGAACTGGTCCACTTCATCGTCCTCTTCGTCGTCCCGCGCGACCAGTTCCAGGTCCATCTGCGCACCCTCGCCGCCATCGCCAAGTTCCTCAACGACCGCACGGTGCGCGAACAACTGGCTGCCGCGCCCGACGCGGAAGCCATCCTGCAGGTCTTCGCCAGCCGCGGCGGCCCGCGCTGAATGAGCGCCACACCGCAGGCCGTGCTGACCGGGCGGCTGCACGCGGCCATGGTCGCGTGCGGATTGCCACCCGAGCGCGGCGAAGTCACCGCCGCAGCCGACACCCGCTTCGGCGACTACCAAGCCAACGCGGCCATGGTCCTGGCCAAACAAGCGAAAGCCAACCCGCGCGAACTGGCCGCGAAGATCGCCGATTATTTCGAAGGCGGCGAGGTCTGCGAAAAACCGGAAATTGCCGGACCCGGCTTCCTCAACTTCCGCCTCAAACCGCAGTGGATCTCCCGCCGGTTGCGCGACCTCTCGGGCGATGCGCGCTGCGGCGTTCCCGAAACGGACCGCCCGCAACGTGTCGTCATCGACTTCAGCTCGCCCAACATCGCGAAGCCGATGCATGTCGGACACATCCGCAGCACCATCCTCGGCGACGCGCTGGCCCGCATCGCGCGGTTCCTCGGACACGAAGTGGTGACCGACAACCACCTCGGCGACTGGGGCACGCAATTCGGGAAAGTCCTCTACGGGTGGAAGCACCTGCTTGACCGCGCCGCGCTGGAGCGCGATCCGATCGCCGAAATGACCCGCCTTTACCGCGAGGTCAACGCCCTCGAGCAGACCGACCCCGCCGTGCACAAGGCCGCGCGCGAAGAATTGGTCAAACTCCAGCAGGGCGATCCCGAGAACCGCGCCATCTGGCAGCAACTGGTCGATCTGTCGTGGAGCGAATTCGAGGACATCTACGAGAAACTCGGCGTCCGCTTCGACGAGCGGCTCGGCGAAAGCTTCTACGATCCGGCGCTGGCCGCGCTGGTCGACAGACTGCTCGGCAACGGCGTTGCGCAAATCAGCGAGGGCGCCGCCTGCATTTTCTTTCCCGGCATCGCCGCGCTGGCCGACAAACCCTGCCTCATCCGCAAAAGCGACGGGGGCTTCCTCTACGCGACGACCGACCTGGCCACCATCGAATACCGCGTCGAGCGTTGGGAACCGCACGCCGTCTGGTATGTGACCGGCGCGCCGCAGCAACTCCATTTCCAGCAGGTCTTCGCCGCGGCGCAACGCATGGGCGTGGCGACCAGGCTGGAGCACATCGCGTTCGGCAGCATCCTCGGCGAGGACCACAAGCTCATGAAGACGCGCTCGGGCGACAATGTCCCGTTGCGCGACCTGCTCGACGAGGCCGTGGCCCGCGCCCGCGCCATGATCGAGGAAAAGAATTCCGAGCTGCCCGCGGAGGAGAAGGACCACATCGCGCGCATCGTCGGAATCGGCGCGGTCAAATACGCCGAACTCTCCCAGCACCGCATGACCGACTACGTTTTTTCCTGGTCGAAAATGCTCAGCCTGCAGGGCAACACCGCACCGTATCTGCAAAACGCCTACGTCCGGGTGCGTTCCATCTTCCGCAAGCTCGGCGCGGAACTCGGCACGGCGCAGGAGGTTGTCCTGACCGAACCCGCCGAACTGGCCCTGGCCAAAAAACTCCTCCAATTCGGCGAAGCCGTGCCCCTGGTGCTCCACGAATTCCGTCCGAACCTGCTGGCCAACCACCTTTTCGAGACCGCCAATGCCTTCCACACCTTTTACGAAGCCTGCCCGGTGCTGAAGTCCGAAGGCGTGACCCAACACTCCCGCCTCGTCCTCTGCGAAGCCACCGCCCGCGTGCTCAAACAGGGCCTCGATCTCCTCGGGGTCGACGTGCCGGAGCGGATGTAACTGCAGAGTGGCAGCGGCGTCCCCGATGCCTCTACCTGTCGAGGAACTTCCCCGGGTTCAGCAGATCCTCCGGGTCCAGCGCGCGCTTGATCCGCCGGTGCAACCCGTCCGCGCCCGCCTCGACCGCATCCTTCCACCAATGCTTCTTGGCCAACCCCACCCCGTGCTCGCCGGTGATGCTACCGCCCATGGAGAGCACACCGCGGAAAAGCGCATCCAGCGCGCGGTCCATACGCTCTTTCGTCGCCGGATCATCGGGGTTTTCCACCATCAAATTGACATGGATATTCCCGTCGCCCGCATGCCCGAAGCACGCGACAGGAACGTCATAGTCCCGCCCGAGTTGCGCGCCGAACTCGACCAGCTCGACCAGCTTCCCGCGCGGCACCACGATGTCCTCGTTGAGTTTTTTCAGTCCGGTCGCCTTCAACGATTCGGAAAATCCGCGGCGAAGCGCCCACAGGCGGTCGCATCCCTCGCCGGTCATCGCGGTCTCGACCGAAACCGCGCGCGCCTCCTTGAGCAGGGCGGTCAACCCGGACACCTCCGCCTGCACGCTGACCTCTTGCCCGTCGATCTCCACGAGCAAATGCGCCTCCCCCGGGGGGATCGCCGTTTCCGCGGCCGCGTGCTTGCGCGCCGCCTCGAGCGTGAAACGGTCGGCGATTTCCACCGCGGACGGCAAATGGCCCCGCGCGAAGATCGATTGCACCGCGGCAGCCGCCGACCGCATGTCGGGAAAGCTCGCCGAAAGCACCGCGCGCGACGGCGGCCACGGCAGCAGACGGAGCGTTGCTTCGGTCACGATCCCGAGCATCCCTTCCGATCCGGTGAACAGCCCGACCAGATCGAAACCCGTCTTGTTCTTGTGCGTCCGCCCCCCGACGCGCGCCACCGTGCCGTCGGCCAGCACCACTTCGAGCCCGAGAACGTAATGGCGCGTCACCCCGTATTTCAGGCAGCGCGGACCGCCCGCATTGGTCGCGATATTCCCGCCGATGCTGCAGTCTTTGAGGCTGGCCGGATCGGGCGGATAAAAAAGACCTTTGCTCCGGGCCGCTTCCTGCAGGCGCCCGGTGATCACACCCGGTTCGACCACCGCGACGAAATCCTCCGCGCTCACTTCCTTGATGCGGTCCATGCGCGCGGTCGAGAGCACGATCCCCCCGCGCACCGGCACGCATCCGCCCACATAGCCGTATCCCGACCCGCGGGTGGTCACGGGAATTTTTCCACGCGCCGCGATCTTCATCACACCGGCGACGGACGCCGTCGAGCGCGCAAAGACCACGGCCTCGGGCGTATTCCGGGCGAACCACTTGTCCCCCGCCGCCGCGGCAAGGGAAGCGTCGTCGGTCCGCACGCCGTCGATGCCGGCGATCCGGCGCAGTTCGTCGATGATCCGCGCGTCCACGCGTTTACATTCCCATGATCTCGTAGCCGCCGTCCACGTAAAGCACCTGGCCGGTGATGGACGCCGCGCCGTCGCTGGCGAGGAAAGCCCCCGTTGCGCCCAGTTCCTCCAGTGTGCAGCTACGCTTGAGCGGCGCATGCTCCTGGTAGTGCTTCATCATGAGACTCAAACCGGAAACACCTCGGGCAGCCAGGGTGTTCATCGGTCCGGCGCTGATGCAGTTCACGCGGATTTTTTTCGCGCCGAGATCGTAGGCGAGGTAGCGCGTCGAAGATTCCAGCGCCGCTTTGGCCACGCCCATCACGTTGTAATGCGGCACGACTTTCACGCTCCCGAGATAGCTCATGGCCACGATGCTGCCGCCGGAGGTCATCATCGGTGCCGCCGCGCGAGAGAGCGCGACCAGCGAGTAGGCGCTGATGTCCAAGGCGGTGGAAAACGCGGAGCGCGAGGTCGAAACAAAATCCCCCTCCAGCGCCTCCTTGGGGGCGAAGGCCACGGAATGGAGCAGCAAGTCGAGTTGGCCGGTGCGCTCTTTCACCTTGTCGAAGAACGCGGCGATTTCCCCGTCCTTGGAAACATCGCAGGGGTAAACCGGGACGTCCGCGCCGAATTCCGCGACCAACTCCTCGACGTTCTCCTTCACCCTCTCGCCCTGGTAATTGAAGATGAGATTCGCGCCCGCCTCCTTCCAGGCTTTGGCGATGGCCCACGCGATGCTGCGTTTGTTGGCCACGCCGAAAACCACCCCTGTTTTGCCTTCGAGAATTCCTTTGCTCATAAGCACCGAGCATCCCAGAACCGGCGCGCCAAGGTCAATGGTGCGCGTCGGTTCCCAGGACCGACACGACGATTTCCCGCCGGTGCGGCGCGTGGCGGTGTTCGAGGAGGAAAATGCCCTGCCACGTCCCGAGCGCCATGCGGCCGCCGGCCACCGGAATGGTTTCGCTCGTGCGGGTCACGGTCATGCGAAGGTGGCTGGCCGTGTCGTCCGGACCCTCCATGGTGTGGACATGCCACGCTTGGCCGTCGGGGGCGAGACGGTCGAGAAACTCGTGCAGGTCGTCGCGGGCCGAAGGGTCGGCGTTTTCGAAAATGACGAGACTGGCGCTGGTGTGGCGCACGAACACCGTGACCAGGCCCTCGCGCAGGCCCGAGGCCCCGAGGATCCGCGCGACCTCCCCGGTGATTTCGTAACTCCCGCGCCCGCGCGTGCGGACTTCGAAACTATCCGTCTTCGCGATCATCCGCGGGCACTCTCGGCGCTCCTCCCTCCATCCTCAATTCCATAAAGCGCCCGCACCAGCCGCGCGGGACGCGTCTCGCGCAGAACGCCGCTTTCCATGCGGTTCATCACGTAGGCGAAACCGATGCGGTTTTCCGGGTCGGCGAAGGCGAGACTGCCGCCGGCGCCGGGATGACCGAAGGCCGCGGACGACGGACCGAAGGTCGGACGCACTTTGACGCCCGAGGGATCAAGGGGGTCCATCATGAAGCCGGCGGAAAAAGCGGTCGGCTGTTGCAGCACGAGATCCGGCCCGTTGCTCTTGCGGCGGGTCAAGGCCTCGCGCCACGGACCGCGGAAAAATTCCCCGGCGGCAAGACGTTCATAAAACCGCGCGAGCGATCGGGCGTTGCCGATGCCGCCGAAGGACGGGATGGACGCGCGCCAGACTTCCGGCCGGTTGATCGCCGCCGCGCCGGACAGGCCCTCGGGCCGGGCAAATGATCGGGCCGTCAAGGTGGCCCGGTCGGCCAGCGCCCGCTCGAAGGGGCCCGGTTCGACAAGATCTTCCGTGCGCGCCGCGTGCATACGGGCCATGCGGCTGTCCAATTCGGGAGGCAGCCCGATCCAAAAGGCCAGGCCCAGCGCCGCGCCGAAAACTTCGCGCCAGTATTCGCCGAGAGGCTTCCCGGTGGTGCGACGCACGAGGGCGTCGAGCAGATAACCGAAGGTCCGCGGTGCGTAGCCGTGCACCGTGCCCGGTTCCCAATCCGGAGCCTGCGCGGCCAGTGCGGAGGCCACGCCCTGGAGGTCGAAAACATCGAGCCCGGACCGCCCGAGGGCGGAAAGACCGGAGCGGTGGGCGAGCAGTTCGGCCAGAGTGATCCGGTCTTTGCCCGCCGCCCCGAATTCCGGCCACACCGAGGCGACCGGCGCCTCGAGCGGAACGCCCGCCTCCTGCAGCGCATGCAGCGCGCACGCCGCCCCCGGGCCCTTGGTCGCCGACCAGCAGAAAACGAGCGTGTCTTCGGTCCAAGGTTGCGTCGCCGCCGCATCGCGCCAACCGCCGCCGAAACGCAACACCTCGCGGCCGTCCTGCCAGACACAAACCTCGGCGCCGATTTCCCCGCCGCGGGCAAAGTTGTCCTCGAACGCCGTGCGCACGCGCGCCACGGCGGCTTCGTCGACGCGGATCATGCCAGCTTGCCGATGACGTCTTCCAGATCGGGATCGTAGCGGGCGATCTCGCGGAATTTCCCGTCCATGTTGAAACTCATCTGCAGGTAGCTCTGCGCCTCCTCCGGATTGCCGAGCACCGCGTGGTAGCAGCCGAGATTGTAAAAATAAATCGGCTCGCGCAGCAACGATGGCGGCCCCTGCTGCAGGAGTTCCATGGCCTCCGCGGTCCGGCCGAGTTCGTGCAAACAGAAGGCGCCGTGGATGTATCCGAGGCCGAGGTCCGGACGCTCGGCCCGGAGGACCCCGCAGGCCGCCAGGGCCTCCGGCCAGCGCCCCCCCCGCATCAGGATATAGACCCGCAACTGCGCCACATCTTCGTGGGCACGGTCCCCCGGCGGCACCCGCTCCAGTTCGGCGAGCGCCTCGTCGGTCATCCCAAGTTCGAGATAACCTTGGGCCGCGTTGATGTAGTGTTGCAGGGCGATGGCTTTAGCTAACGGCAAAGGCCAAAGCCGCGCAACCCAAGTTGTCCGGCCCGGATGTTTTCCCGGTGGACACCGGGGCGGCGGCGGTGCAATTTAACCGTTCCTGCTGCTCACGTGGCGGAACTGGCAGACGCGTGCGTCTCAGAAGCGCATGGGGTGACCCGTGGAGGTTCGAGTCCTCTCGTGAGCATTATCCCGATGCAAAACCCCGCCAAGGTCCGCGGCATTTTCACCGCCATCGCCGCACGCTACGACCTCGCCAACCACGTGTTGTCCGGCGGTCTCGATTTTCTCTGGCGCGCCCGCGCCGTGCGCATGGTCAAGGCATGGCGGCCGCGGACCATCCTCGACCTCGCCACCGGCAGCGGCGATCTCGCGCTGGCCCTGGGCAAAGCATTGCCGGAAGCACGTATCGTCGGCGCGGATTTCTGCCATCCCATGCTGCAAGTCGCGGCCGGGAAAGGTTTGCACCCGCTCGTGGTGGCCGACGGGACGCGGTTGCCGTTCGCCGACGCCTCGTTCGATGCGGTGACCGTCGCCTTCGGCCTGCGGAACATGGAATCCTGGCCCGGCGCGCTGCGCGAAATGTCGCGCGTTCTGCGTCCGGACGGACACTTGCTCGTCCTCGACTTTTCCCTGCCGCGTCCGCCCCTCGCGTTCGCTTACCGCTTCTATCTCCACCGCGTGCTGCCGCGCGTGGCCGGCATGATCACCGGCAACCGTGCAGGCTACGAATACCTCGGCGCCTCGATCGAAGCCTTCCCCTCGGGCCGCGCCATGTGCGAACTGATGCAACAAAATAATCTGCGCGACGCCCTCACCCGGCCGCTCGCCGCGGGCATCGTGTCGATTTACACTGCGCGGAAATGAACCCGATCACCTTCCGTCCGATCTACATGGAACGCGTCTGGGGCGGACGCGAATTTGCGACGCGACTCGGACGCGACTTGCCCGGCGCGCAGCCCATCGGCGAAGCGTGGGAAGTCGTCGACCGCGCCGAAGCCCAGAGCGTGGTGGCCGCCGGTCCGCTGGCCGGGAAGACGCTGCATGAATTGTGGACGGGTCACCGCGCGGAGATTTTCGGCGCGCGCCATGCCGACGCCGGCCCCCGCTTTCCCTTGCTCTGCAAGCTGCTTGACGCGCGAGACCGTCTGTCCGTGCAAGTCCATCCTCCCGCGGCAGTCGCCCCGCGACTCGGCGGGGAACCCAAGACGGAGGTCTGGTATTTCCTCGCCTGCGATCCGGAGAGCCGGATTTACGCGGGGCTGAAAAACGGCGTCTCGCGGGCGGACTTCGCGGACAAGCTGGCCGCGGGCCAAGTCGAGGAGTGCCTGCACGTGCTGCCGACGCACGCGGGCGACAGCATTTTCATCCCGAGCGGACGCCTCCACGCCATCGGCGAAGGCAACCTGATCGTCGAGATCCAGCAGAACAGCGACACGACTTACCGCGTGTTCGACTGGAACCGCGCCGGCTTGGACGGCAAGCCGCGCGATCTGCACATCGAAGAGTCGATGCTTTCGACGGACTTTGACGACTTCGCCCCGCCCCTCGCGCACGTCGCATCCGGGATTGTCGCCGAGTGCGGGCATTTCCGCGTGGAGAGAAAAATCCTCGACGCCCCGGAAGTCCTCGGGGCGGCCGGCGACTTCGCCCTCGTCACCGTGGTGGACGGCGCCGCCTCCTGCGGAGGATCGCATTTCGCCACCGGCGACTTTTTGCTGCTCCCCGCATCGGGCGCACCCGCGGTCGCCCCCGCCGCCGACCGCTGCGCGGTTCTCGTCACGACGATTCCTTGAGGCGCGCACCGCATGGCTGAAATCGCTGTGACCGTGCTCGACGGCGCGGAACCGTTGGCCGGCGAGTTGGCCGACCGGCACGTTGCAGAGTGGGGACACCTTTACAGCAACTGGGACAGCACGGCGGCGCGGGCTGAGTTCGGTGCGCACAAAACCGACGGCTCGCTGCCCGCCACGCTTTTGCTGCGCGAGGGCGGACAACCGGCCGGTTCGGTCAGTTTGATCCAGGGTGATTGCCAGGCGCGCCGGGATCTCGATCCGTGGCTGGCCAGCCTCTATGTCTTTCCGGAATTCCGCGGCCGGGGTCACGCGCACCGCTTGATCGAGGCAGCCGTCCGCCATGCGGCGGAGGCCGGGGAGAGACAACTTCACGTCTTCAGCGAGTCGGCCGGCGGACTTTTCCGGCGGCACGGCTTCACGCTGTTGGAGCGCACTTCCCTGCGGGGCGCGTCGATCGAGATTCTGCGTCGCGAACTGCCTTGAGGGCGGATCAGCCGGCCTTGCCGGGCTCGATGCCGCGCAACTCCATGAGGCGGCGCAGCACGTCTTCGATCAGATTGCTCGGACACGAAGCCCCGGCGGTGATGCCCACGGTCACGGGACCGGACGGCAGCCAATCGTGGTCCTCGGTCTCCGCCTGACGTTGCGTGTCGAAGTGCCGGATGCGCCCGGACGATTCCATGCACGCGGCATTGAGAATGAAATAAGTCGGGGCCCTTTCCTTGCCCATGTCGGCGAGGTGCGTGGTGTTCGAGCTGTTGTAGCCGCCGACAACCAGCATGAGGTCGGGCGGTTGGGCCAGCAGTTCCTTGAGCGCATCCTGGCGCTCCTGCGTCGCGCCGCAAATGGTGTCGAAGACACGGAAGTTCCCCTCGGACCCGTCGCGTGCCATGACGGCCTCGCGGATGCGGCGCTGCACCTCCTCGGTTTCCGAACGCAGCATCGTCGTCTGGTTGGCCACGCCGACCTTGCCGAGATGAAGATCGGGGTCGAAGCCCTCCGACACGGAGTGGCGGAACTTGTCGAGGAAGGCCGTGCGCTCGCCGCGGCCGCGGATGTAGTCGCAAACCAGGTCCGCCTCGGCCAGATCGTAGACCACCACGAAATGCCCGCGCCCCCCGCCGGCCGCGCGCGCGCGGGAACTCGTGGCACGGGTTTCCTCGTGGCCGGCTTTGCCGTGGATGACGGAAGTCACGCCATCATCGGCGTATTGGCGGACGCGTTTCCACACACTCATCACGTCGCCGCAGGTCGTGTCGACAATCTGGCATCCGCGCGCCTTGATGCGCTCCAGCACGGCGACTTCCGCGCCGAAGGCCGGGATGATGACCACGTCTTCGGGGGAAAGCCGGTCGATGTCGGTGAGCTTGCAGGGTCCGGTCAGCGTGCGGATCCCCATGGACGCGAGCTGCGCGTTGACGTCCGGATTGTGGATGATTTCGCCGACGAGGAAGAGGTTGCGGTCGGCAAAAACCTTGCGCGCCGCGTAGGCGAGGTCAATGGCGCGCTCGACGCCGTAGCAGAAGCCGAATTGCTTGGCCAGGCGCACGGTCACATCGCCGAAGGTGGCCACGCCGCCCGAAGCCTTGAGCCGCTCGACCATCGGGCTGTGGTAGTGCGACTCGACGGCGGCCTGCACCTCTTCCATGACCTCCGGGGTGCGGAGGTTGACTCGCTTGGGTGCGGCGGCCGGGGGCATGGACCCGAATGTAGCGCGGGCGCCCCCGGCGTCCAATGTCAACCTGACCGGCCTCTTGCATCCGGCCGACGACCGCTTATCGTTTTCTTTTCCGCCATGGACCGCGACAGCTTCCACTACGCGCTGGAAAACACGCGCACGCACCTCGAACCCTCGGGGCTGATCGAGACGTTCGGCTCGACGGTCTTCGATTTCACCCTGGTCAGCGAGCTGATGGACGAAGTCGACCGCGTGCGTTTGCGCCGCGGCACCATGCAGGCGGAACGCCCGCGCCTCGTCACCCCGGAGCATTACGCAAAGATCATGCTCGACGGCTTCGGGGAAAAAGCGCGCGAATTCGCCGACTGGCTCGAGCAGCACGGCGACGATCTCAAATTCCTCCGCTACGGGTTCCAGTTCACCAAGAGCAACCTGCGCGAAGATGTGGTCAGTGGCCGCCTCGACGGAATCATCGCCGACGCCGTGCGCCAGGCCCGCGACACGGGCGACACGCGGCGGGCCGTCATCGAGAGCGTGGACGACGCCTGGGAAGTGTCCCTGCTCAAGCTGGCTTTCGACACCGCCCGGCGCTCGGCCGGGGAAAATGTCGGGGAATGGAAAAAACGCGGGCTCCTTTGAGCCCCCGGGTCCCGTTTTTTGTGCTGCCCAGAAGGCCGCGGTCCGGCCAAAATACCCTTCCATGAAAGTCCAACCGCTGGATTTCGAAAAACCCATCGCCGAACTGGAGGAGCAGCTCGCCCGGTTGCGCGACAAGGCAAACGGCACCCAGCTCGGCGTCGACTCCGAGGTCGGCAAGATCGAGAAAAAGATCGGCGCGCTGAAGAAGGAGATCTACGGGAACCTGACCGCCTGGCAGCGCGTGCAGATCGCGCGCCACACCGCCCGACCTTTCGCCCTCGATTACCTCGGCCTGTGCTTCGAGGACTTCACCGAGTTGCACGGGGACCGGCTTTTCGGCGACGACGCCTCCATGCCCTGCGGGCTGGCCAAGATCGACGGACGCCCGGTGGCGGTGGTGACGAACCAGAAGGGCCGGGATACCAAGGAGAACATCAAACGCAACTTCGGCAGCGCCCACCCCGAAGGATACCGCAAGGCGCTGCGCGTCATGCGGCTGGCCGAAAAATTCGGGTTGCCCGTCGTCGCGCTTATCGACACCCCCGGCGCCTTTCCCGGCATCGGCGCCGAGGAACGGCACATCGCGGAATCCATCGCGGTGAACCTGCGCGAAATGATGCTCCTCGAGACCCCCATTGTCGCCGTGGTCATCGGCGAGGGCGGATCCGGCGGCGCGCTCGGCATCGGCGTGGCCGACCGCGTGCTCATCATGGAAAACGCCTACTATTCGGTCATCAGCCCGGAAGGCTGCGCCGCGATCCTGTGGAAACACCGCAGCCACGCCCCCGAAGCGGCCGAGGCGCTCAAACTCACCGCGGGCAACCTCAAGGAACTCGGCCTGGTCGACGGTGTCGTGCCCGAGCCGCAGGGCGGCGCGCACCATGACATGGCGGCGGCGGCCGGACTGCTCAAGCAATCCCTCGTGCAGAACCTCGATGCGTTGGCCAAGGAACCGACCGCCAAATTGCTCTCCGCCCGCTACGAAAAATTCCGGCGCATGGGCGTCTTCGGCGGGGAGTAGCGCGGACCGTCGGGTCTGCCGCAGCGTTCTCCTCTCCGGTTCCCCGTGCGCCTACGGCGCGAGACTGCCGGGTCCGAGAGCCTGGAAGTTCGGCTTGCGACCGGCGGGGTGTTCGCCCGCGACGAACGGCAGGGTGAGCACTTCGCCGCCGCGCGACACCTTCACATCGACCGCATCGCCCGCGGTGAGGAAAAAGGAGGCATCGAGGGCGTCCTCGGGTTCGCGCACGGCGATATCGCCGACCTGCAGTATGACATCCCCGGGACGGAACTGCGCGGCGGCCGGGCCCGAGGGGTCGACCATGTCGATGGCCATGCGCGAGCCCTGCACCGGTTCGGGAATTTCCTGCACCGTGACGCCGGCCCACCCGTGGCGCACCTCGCCGAAACGCGCGTGGTCGGCACGCACCTTCTCGGCGGCGCGGATGGGCAACACGTAGCAACCGGACCCCTCCTCGAAACCGCTGACCAGCACGCCGATCACTTCGCCGTCGAGATTGAGCGCAGGGCTGCCGGCCTGTCCGCGCTGCACGGGGATGTTCGCGCGGATGTGCGTGGTGGTGAAAAATCTTCCTTTCGACTGGCGGTCGAAACCGCCGACCACGCCGAAACTCGGCGTGACCTCGTGGTCGAAGGGGAACCCGACGATGACCAGCGGCGAGGCCGCATGGAGCGCCCGGCAATCGCCCGTGGCCAGGTAAGGTGTGGCGCCGCCGGCGTCATCGACCTTGAGCAGGGCGATGCCGCTGCGCGGATCTTTGGCCAGCAGGCGGGCGGACATCGACCGGCCACCGTGCGTGACGTTGATGCTCAATCCGTCCCCGACGACCGAAGAAAGCGTGTAGAGATGCCCGGTGGCGTCGATGAAAAATCCGGTGCCGGCCACTTTGCCCAACTCGTCGCCGGACTCGACCCGGACCACGGCGTCCGTGCTGCCGCGGAACACTTGGCCCACCGTTGTCTCGATGGCATCCCCCATCGTGTCACCATCGAGAACGGGTGACTGCGGCGGTCCCGCCGGATTGGCTCCGGCGGGACTCACCTGCACCGCGCCAACCAGCGCGGCGCAAAGACTAAAAACTGTAAGGCGACTCATAGCTCACCGGCCGGGCCTCGAGAACGTAGTGCGGCGGGAAATCGGAACGCGAGGAGACAGGCAGGCGAACATCGCCGCGACCGGGCGGCAGGACATTGACCATCGGACGCGGGTCATTGAGCGCCAGCGCCGTGGCGGGCAGACCTTGGTCTTGTTGGCTGACGAGGATGACGGCGGAGACCGCGACGGCGGCCGCGCCGACCGCGGCGTAAGCCAGACGGGGGACCCGGAAGTCGGGCAGGGAATCAACGAGCCGTTCCCAAGCCAGCTTCCAGGCCGGTTGGCGCAGCAACTCGGACCGCTGGCGGTCGTGGAATTCGTCGACGAAGCGCTCGAAATAATCGGGCGTGGGATGCTCGTAGCGCTTGAGGCGCAGCAATTTGTGGACGTCGCTATTCATAGGCTAAGGAACCAAAAACTCCTGCAGGTGGTTTTGCAGCTGGCGGTGGGCGTAAAAGAGACGGGAACGCACCGTTCCCTCGGAAATCCCCAGGATTTTCCCGATTTCGGCATGCGGCATGCCTTGGATGTCGAACATAGTGACCACGGCTCTGTGTTCATTCGACAGCTTCATCATCGCCTCGTTCAATCTTGTCTGCAGTTCTTTGAGATTGACCTCTCGCCTTGCATCCGGCCCCGAGGTCATCTCGATGAAATCCGGGTCGTGATGGATCCCGTTGTCCACATCATCCAGACTCATGCCGCGGGTGCGGGACCGCTTTTTCAGGAAGTTGATCGTCATGTTCGTGGCGATGGTGTGCAGCCAGGTGTAGAAGCTCGACTTGCCCTTGAAGCCACGGATCGACCGGTAGGCCTTGGAGAAAATGTCCTGCAGCAGGTCGTTGGTATCCTCGTGGTTGGAGGTCATGTTGTAGACCAAACCGTAAAGGCGCGGGCTGTATTTGCGCACCAAGTCGTCAAAGGCCCGCGGGTCGCCGTCCTGGGTGCGGGCCACGAGATCGACATCATTGATCTCTTGTTCTTCGGCGACTTCAGCCATGAGGATCGACGACACTATCAGACCCGCCGCCGCAGGGGGAAGCAGGGATGCTGCCGGGCCCGGGGAGTGCCTTTTAGCTCTCCCAACCGTGCCGCAAGGCCTTCTCCAGCAGAGGACTCAGCGCGGCAGCCGCCGTGCGGCCCGTTTCCATCACTTCGCCGTGGGAGAGCGGACGGTCGGTCACCCCCGCCGCCCAGTTGGTCAGGCAGGAAAAGGCCGCGACCCGCAACCCGAGCGCGCGCGCCTGGATGGCCTCGAAGACGGTCGACATGCCCACCGCATCGGCCCCGAGCGTGCGCAACATCCGCACTTCGGCCGGCGTCTCGTATTGCGGCCCCGGCACCGAGGCATACACGCCCTCGTGGAGACGCATCCCGGACTCCGCGGCCAGTCCGCGGAAGAGTCCGCGCAGGCGGGCGTCGTAAACCTCGGACATGTCGTGGAAATTCGGACTGCCCTCCAGCGGCGACACCGCGGTGAGATTGAGGTGGTCACTCAACATCATCCATCCGCCCGGGGCGAAATCGCGGTTCAAGGTCCCCGCCGCGTTGGTCAAAAACAGCACCTCCGGCCCCAGCGAAGCCATCAACCGCACATGGGCGGCCACCTGCCGCGCGCTGTGCCCCTCGTAATAATGCACCCGCCCCATGGCCAGGAGCAAAGGCACCCCGCCCAGTTCGGCGCCGACGAATTTGCCCGCGTGACCCGGGACTTTCGATTCCGGCAGTCCCGGGATCCCGGCGTAGGACACCTCGAAAAGTTGGCGGCAGGCATCGGCGAAACCACCGAGACCGGAGCCCAGGACCAGCGCCGCTTTCGGACGAAACGAAGACAGCACCTCGGGAACGCCGGCAAATTCGTCCGGACCGGGGCGCGCCGATGCCATGCGGAAAACCTCAGAGCGCCTTGATCACCACGGACGAGTTGTGTCCGCCGAAACCGAAGGAATTGCTGATCGCCACCCTGACTTTTTTCTCCCGCGCCCGGTGCGGCACGTAGTCGAGGTCGCACTCGGGGTCCGGGTTGTCGAGGTTGATCGTCGGGGGAACGATGCCGTCGCGCATGGCCAGCACGGAGGCGGCCATCTCCACCGCACCGGCCGCACCAAGCAGGTGGCCGGTCATCGATTTGGTCGAACTGACCAGCAGGCCTTTGGCGTGTTCCCCGAACGCGTGCTTCACCGCCTTGGTCTCGCAGATGTCGCCCACCGGCGTGGAAGTGCCGTGCGCGTTGATGTAGTCGATGTCCTCCGGGTTGACCTTGGCGTGCTTCATGGCCATGCCCATGCAACGCGAGGCCCCCTCCCCGCCCGGCAACGGGGCGCTCATGTGGTAGGCATCGGCCGTCAATCCGTAACCGGCCAGCTCGCAATAGATTTTCGCGCCGCGCCTTTTCGCGTGCTCGTATTCCTCGAGGATGATGGCGCCCGCCCCCTCGCCCATGACGAAGCCGTCGCGGTCCTTGTCGAACGGACGCGAAGCGCGCTCCGGTTCGTCGTTGCGCGTGCTCAAAGCCCGCATGGCGCAGAATCCCGCGATGCCCACGGGCACGATGCAGGCTTCGCTGCCGCCGGTCAGCATGACATCGGCATCGCCGAACTTGATGATGCGCCAGGCCTCGCCCATGCAGTGGTTGGCCGTGGCGCAGGCCGTGACGATGGCCATGTTCGGTCCGCGCAGCCCGTGCTCCATCGAGATGAAACCGCTGGCCATGTTGCTGATCATCATCGGGATCATGAAAGGCGACGTGCGGTCGGGACCCTTCAGCGCCATCTTTGTCACCTGGTCCTCCATGGTCTGCAGGCCGCCCACCCCGCTGCCGATCATCACGCCGGCGCGGTCGAGATCGGTCGACGCGAGATCCAGGCCGGAATCATCAAGGCCCATCTTGGCGGCCGCCACCGCGAGCTGCGTGTAGCGGTCGGTGCGTTTGACGTCCTTCGGCGTCTTGAAATACCGGGTGGGCTCGAAGTCGCGAACCTCGCCCGCGATCTTGCTGTCGAACTTTTCCGAATCGAACGCCTTGTAGCGCGTGATGCCGCTCCGGCCCGCCCGGAGGCTCTCCCAAAAGGACTCCAGATCGTTGCCGACCGGGGAAATAACCCCCATACCTGTAATGACCACACGACGCTCGCTCATATCCTTGAAAGGAAATGCTTAATCCACACGAGCGAGTTTTGGCGAGGCCAAAGGGAGAGGCCGCCGTCCGCTCCGCGGTGCACGCCCTTTCCACCAGCCCATCCTCCGCCGCATCCGATGCGTCCCGCACACCTTGTCCCGCCCGCCCGCGGCAAGGTGCGGGGGACCGGACAGCATCCTCCCCGCCAGCGCCGCGCCGCGCCCGCCATGCCTCCCCGGGTCCATTGCCCCCCCAAAAAACCGCGCCCGATTGAACAAAAATTGGGCAATGACCATGATTTTTGTTGTTCAGTGCGGGTTTTCAACAATATTCCGAGATTATGGTCTCCCCCCGCCAAACAAAATCCCGTCCGGAGTGCACCGCGCCTTCACCTTGATCGAGCTTCTGGTCGTCATTGCCGTCCTCGCCGCCTTGTCCGTCGGATCCTACCGCAGCATCATGGACCGCTGGCCCGCGGGCAAGGCCACCAACGGCGAGTTCAACTCGTGGTATGGCCCCCCCCACCAAACTGAACGACGGGAAAAAAGTCATGGTCAACCTCCGCCCCTACTACGGCGAAGGCGAGATCAAGGAGGACGGCACTTTCAAGGACCCCTGGGGCAACCAATATTCGATGAAATGGGATATCGATAACAGCGGCAAGCTGGAGTATTATGACAAAGGAAACCGCGAAAATATCCCGAGCACGTTCATTGTGGTGAGCCTGGGCAAGAACCGGACGCAAGACAATCCCCGCCTCAAGACGGCCGACGACGTCTTCAGTTTTTGCGCCTACCGCGACACCAATTTCTTCAGATAAGCCGGTCGCTCCAAGCAGTCCGCCGAATGCGGGCTGATCATCCGGCGGTTGCCGCCCCCCGGCCGCGAACAACCCGCGCAGAAAAAACAAATCCCCCTGATCCTTGGGCCGCCCCGACATCCTCACGTTGCGGAGGCCGCGAAATCAGCTCCTCGGCCTCGTCAGGTAGTGCATCGTCCATGCATCGGCCTCCTCGAAGGAGCGGAATCTGAAGACACCCTTGGGAAAACAAGGCATGGGAGCCTCCTCCCGGATGCGGGCCAGCGACCTCTGGAGGCCGAACCCCTATTCCAGCGAGTCCTTGATCCGCCGCCGCCCCACGGTCTTGCCGGTTTTTTCGTCAATGTTCGCCACCGGGTGCATCCCGAAAGAGTAGACCCCGGGTCCGGCACTGGCAACCACCGATCGGCGCCCTCTGTTACTCAGGGCCAGCCTTCAAGTCTCCGCCCTCTCTTCCAAAACTTCCCCCTTGCCCCGCGCCGCCAACCGGCTAATATCCGCGGTTCCCGATATGACCAAGACCGCCGTAAGCAGCGTGGCGCTGCATGAGAAAGACACCGGAAGCGCGGACGTGCAAGTCGCGCGCCTCACCGAGCGCATCAACGAGCTGACCGAGCACCTCAAAGGGCACGCCAAAGACCACTCTTCCCGCCGCGGCCTCCTCAAAATGGTGGCCCGCCGTCGCAGCCTTCTCGACTATCTGAAAGACACCGCCGAGGAGCGCTACAGCAAACTCCTCGAGAGTCTCAATCTTCGCAAATAAACCAAACCGCCTCACTTTGCGGTGGTTTTTTGCTGGAACTATCGAAACGCACGACCCCGCCGCTCATACCGCAGCCTGGGATCCAGGGCTCCAAAACCGGAGTTTTGCATCCTGTGCTTTGGGATGATGCGGGGCAGCGGTTCAGCCAAACCAACAACCCGTAAACACACCACATGTCACACACCATCGTCTCCGGCCGCATCGGCCAGAATGAGATCACCATCGAAACCGGCAAAATCGCCAAACTCGCCGACGGCGCCGTCATGGTCCGCACCGGCGACACCATCATCCTGGCCAGCGCGGTCTCCGCGACCAAACTGCGCGAGGGGCAGGACTTCTTCCCGCTGACCGTCGACTACAAGGAAAAGGCAGCCGCGGCCGGCAAATTCCCCGGCGGCTACTTCAAACGCGAAGGACGCCCGACCGAAAAAGAAACCCTCACCGCGCGCATGACCGACCGTCCGCTGCGCCCGCTCTTCCCGAAGGACTACTTCTTCGAGACGCAGATCATCAGCCTCCTGCTCAGCGCGGACGGCGAGAATGATGCCGACATCCTCAGCATCAACGGCGCCTCCGCCGCGCTCACCGTTTCCGACATTCCCTTCGCCGGCCCGATCGGCGCGGTGCGCATCGGACGGGTCAACGGCGAGTTCGTCATCAATCCCACCCACGCCCAGCGCGAACAGAGCGACCTCGATCTCGTTTACGTCGGCAAGGAAAACGAAGTCATCATGATCGAAGGCGCCTGTGATGAATTGCCCGAGGCCGACTTCAAAGCCGCCCTCGATTTCGCCCAGGAGCCTGTGGCCAAACTCATCGCCATGCAGCGCGAACTCGCGCAGAAAGCCGGCAAACCGAAACGCGACTACGCCCCGCTCAAGGTCGACGACGCGCTCCTCGAGATCGCCTACGCCGTGGCCGGCGACCGAATCGAGGCCGCCCTCTACACCAGCGGCAAAGTCAACCGCGCCAAAGCGGTCGGCGCCCTGCGCCAGGAAGTGGAAGCTGCGATCAAAGCGAAGTTTCCCGAAGCCAGCCCGTTCACCATCGGCCAGGCCTTCGATTACCTTCAGAAAAAAGCCTTCCGCATCAGCATCCTCGACCGCAAACAGCGTTGCGACGGACGCGGACTGCACGACCTGCGCAAACTCGAGGCCGAAGTCGGCGTGCTCCCGCGCGCCCATGGTTCCGCTATCTTCGCCCGCGGCGAGACGCAGGCCATGGCCCTCGCCACCCTCGCCCCGGCCGACGAGGCGCAGAACCTCGACAACTACACCGGCGGTGAAGCCACCAAACGCTTCATCCTGCACTACAACTTCCCTCCGTTCAGCGTCGGTGAAACCGGCCGCTTCGGCGGCATGAACCGCCGTGAAATCGGACACGGTGCGCTCGCCGAGCGTTCCGTCCTCCCGGTCATCCCGCCGGAAAACGAATTCCCCTACGCCATCCGCGTGACCAGCGAAGTCATGGAGTCCAACGGTTCCACCTCGATGGCCAGCGTCTGCTCCGGCGTGCTCGCCCTCATGGACGCCGGTGTGCCGATCAAGCGACCCGTCGCCGGCATCTCCGTCGGATTGGTCAGCGAATTCGACGAGAGCGGTGCGCTCAAACGCTACACCACGCTGACCGACATCCTCGGTTCCGAGGACCACTTCGGCGACATGGACTTCAAACTCTGCGGCACGGAAAAAGGTGTCACCGGATTCCAACTCGACCTCAAGCTCCCGGGCATCAGCCTCGACATCCTCAAGCTGGCCATCGACGAAGCGACCGAAGCCCGCGGCAAGATCCTGCAGGTCATGAATGCCGCGCTCGCCTCGCACCGCACGGAAATGAGCCCCTATGCCCCGCGCATCGAAACGCTCAAGATCCCCGTCGACAAAATCGGCCTCCTCATCGGCCCCGGCGGCAAAACGATCAAAGGAATCGTCGCGGAGACCGGCGCCGAGATCAACATCGAGGACGACGGTTCGGTCCACATCTACTCGAGCAACGGCGACAGCCTGCGCCGGGCCAAGGAGATCATCTCCGGCATGACCAAGGAAATCGAAGTCGGCACGATGTATCAGGGCACCGTGGTGACAATCAAAGAATTCGGCTGCTTCGTCGAAGTCATGCCCGGCAAGGACGGACTCGTCCACATCTCCGAGCTGGCCGACTTCCGCGTCAACAAAGTGGAAGACGTGGTCAAAGTCGGCGACCAGATCTGGGTCAAATGCATCGGCGTTGACGACCGCGGCAAAGTGAAACTGAGCCGCAAAGCCGCGATGAAAGAGCGCGACCAGGAAGCCGTCCCGGCCGACGCGTAAGACCGCGATCAACCAATCACACCAAGGGCGTTCCGCAAGGAACGCCCTTTTTGCTTTCTTCCGCGCACGTCTTCGGGCGAAGGTTCCGAGTCTCCCCCGGACGTCCTCGCTATGCCTGATCCGAAGAAAGCGCCGGAAAAGCCGAAACACGCCCTTGAAACCGAGGTCATCTGGGCGGTTATCGGGCTCTATCTCTTCATCGCCGGCGTCCTTCTCCTCATCCACCACCTGCAACCCGAGGGACAGGAGACAAAATCGTCGTCGCCTTCGCCCAGCCACGCCTCGCAATACGGCGTGCCCGGCGGCGAACCGCACGCCACCCGGCCATGATCACTGCGTTCTTCAAGGACAACGGCAGCTTCCGCTTCACCCGGGAAGTGCAGACCGTCGAAGGACTCAAGGATGCCGTGTGGATCGATGTCCTGCGCCCCACGCCCGAGGAGAAGGACATCCTCCGCTCCGCCCTGCAGATCGAACTGACCCTGCAGCATCCGACCATCTACCACGAGGACGACACGCTCTTCATGACCATGGGCCTGGTCAGCAAGGACGAGGAAAACGAAACGCGGGTCAACAAGCTCACCTTCATCCTGCACGAGGATTGCGTCGTCACCCTGCACGAGATCGAACTCATGCCCGTGGCCGTCTTCGCCCAGCGCATCCGCCGCAAAGCGCATCTTTATGACACCCCGCAGAAAATCCTCTGGGGCCTCCTCTTTGCCCTGAGCGAAACCGTGGCCGACCGCGTCGAGGCCGTCGGCACCGACCTCGAGCAATTGTCGAAAAACATCGCCGAGATGCCGACCGAACTCGGCACGGGCAAGACCGGCACCATGACCGAAATCAGCGAACTGCTCGCCGAGCTGTCGCGCTACGAGGACTTCATCTCCCAGAGCGGCGAGAGCGTGCTGCAACTGGCCCGGGTCGTCCGCTACTTCAACGCCGAAGTCGACGGCTTCACCGATGCCGAGCTGCAGGCCCGGGTCAACGAACTGGCCGCGGACGTCGCCGGGATCAAAGACCACCTCGCGTTTGAACACGACAAAGTCCGCTACCTGCAGCAGGCCTCCATGGGTATCCTGAACATGCAGCAGAACCAGATCGTCAAAGTTTTCACCATTCTGACGGCCGTGTTTCTCCCGCCAACGCTGGTCGGCACGATGTATGGGATGAACTTCTCCTACATGCCCGAGCTGTCCTGGAAGTGGGGCTTCCCCGTGACCATCGGCCTGACCTTCCTCTCCGCCATCCTCCCGCTCATCTACATCAAGAAAAAGCGCTGGCTGCGCTGATCACCCGTGGCACGGGAAAAAAAACAGCGCATCGCCACGGACGCCGCACCGGAGCTGCGGACGAATCCCTTTGCCGCCCTCGAAATCCAAGGCCGCGAATCCCAAAAAGGTAGGGACACGCGGCCCGCGTGTCCGGCTCGACACCAACGGCCGAGCGAGCCGCTCGGCCCTACCTCCACCGTACGCCTCCTCCTGCGCCGCTCGACCGCCCACCGCGGCGGCAAAACCGTCCTCGTCCTCGAAGGATTTTCCCCCGCCTGGAACGAAGCCAAGTTGGGCGACCTCCTGCGCGAATTGAAAGCCTGCCTCGGCTGCGGCGGTCAAATCAACGCCCGCACGATCGAAATCCAAGGCGACCAACCCGACCGTCTGCAACCCCTGCTCGAATCCCGCGGCTTCGCCATCAAACGCGGTTGGTGAAGCTATCGGCCGCAGCCAGCGGTCAAGGCGCCCCGCTGATCAGTTTCAAACTCCGGCGAAATCCGCAGGATCGATGGCAACCTTCGGGCAGGCTTTTCGCAGGGGCTTGTCGAAGGTGAGTAGCGGAACCTTGAGCGCCTCGGCCAGACAAACGAATTCCGCATCGTAGGCCGTCACATTTTTCCCGTGCGTCAGATCCAGAACATCATCGGACGGCAGCGCATACTCACGACCGCGCCACAGGGCCTCGGCCGCCTCCATCGTTTGCTTGGCCTGGGTCAGGGACATGCCCTCGTGGCGAATGTAAAGCGTGAGAATATTCCTCATCTCAGACCGGCAAACGATGGGCACTGCCCACTCGGGATCCCTGCGGAAGACTCTTTCCGCCAGCAAACTTTTCTCTCCCGGAATCAGAAGGTAAGCGATGAGGTTCGAATCGACCACGATCATGGCCGACCTTCGCTTTTGGCCGCAAAGATAAGGCGGTCCGTCAGTTTTCCCGGCAGCGAATCGCGGTGACGCCGGATGTCGGCAAGCATGGTCGCGACATCCACCTTGCTCGGCGCAACCGCGCTCTCAAGACAGGCCAACGCCTCTCTGTTCAGACTGCGTCCATGCTGCTTGGCGCGGGCTTTCAACGCCTTGTGCACAGTGGAAGGAATATCTTTGAGCGTGATGGTCACCATACAACAACCATTACGGATCCGTTTCGGTTGTCAAGGAGATCAAGTTGCCGACGAGTCAGCTCCCGAGTGGCGGCGCCTCTATGACTCCCGGGTCACCAACTGACCCTCGTGGGACCGCCATTCGGTGCGGCACCTGGTCCGGTTCCCGGAGGCCGCTTCCTCCATCGGACGAGGCAGCCCGCAATCGTCAGAAGACCGAGCGTGACGATGACTGAGGCGACCATGCCCTGACCCGGTCCGTGACCCCGGGCAAGAACCAGAGGCGTGATCGCCAGATAGAACACGCCTACCAAGATGCCCAGGGCCAACACCCACCGTGGCGATCCCGGTCCCCAAATCCCCATCGACCAGCCAATCAGGTAGGGCAGAACCAATGACCCCCACCACATGGAGCGTTCCCCCGGTCCGCCAAACCCTCCGACACTGCTTAACCACCAAAGTGAACCCACACCAACCGCAATCAGGAGAAACACCATGACCCGATAGGTAATCACATGGCGGTCGTTTTTGCCGAGGCATGCACCAAGCGCAACCGAGCCGCTGCCGGGAAGGATCAACAACGATCCCTCCAACGGATCAAGAGCACCGACCAACATGGCGATGTAGCCCGCAATGGTGAGAAAGCGGGCCCACAGGATTCGGACACTCATAGCGTCTCCTTTTCGGTGTCATCTCTCATTGTGGTAGTTCGCCCGTAACCAACGAAGCCTGCTCGGCCCGACAACATGGTCGAGCAACCGCCGATGACGACACACTCAGGCCGCGTCTGAACATGTTCATGGATCCGCCCGAATTGAAACCGGAACTCTCAGCGGCGTATCGCTCGCCTCACTGATTCCGCGTTGCGTGTCAAACACTGGAGCCCGAAAGACAACAGGAGTGAATAAAAGAGGCACAAAAGATAAAACAGCGATACCAGCGGAAACATTCCGGTGAGGGGCGTTTCCGAAACCGGCGCATGGCCGAGATCTCTGCACAAGCCAAGCGCTACAGGAGCTAGGATTTCGCCAAGCACTTCGTGCCCCAGCCGCACGGGCCGTAGCACTCGGGCTTGGAGAAGCTGTGCATCTTGGGCGCGGCCGGGACGTCACCCGGCTCGAGCTTCACGCTCTTCAGCGTGTCTTCCAAGCGGTTGAGCGTCTCGTCGAGCAGTTCCTGCGGCACGTTGAGCGCCGGTTCGATGCGGATGCTTTCCGCGCTGATCAAGGTCCCCGCGGTCAACACGCGGCGGTGGAACATGCCTTGCGCGACTTTGTAGCCGACGGTGGAGGACGGGAATTTCAAGCCGATGAGCAATCCCTGACCGGTCACGTCTTTCAGAATATCCGGATAACGCGCCTTCAACTCGTTGAGCTTGGCCATCATGTAGTGACCTTTGCGCGCGGCCTGGCCCGGGGTGTCTTCCTCGAACATGACCTCGATGGCGGCCAGGGCCGCGGCGCAGGCGATCGGGTTGCCGCCGGTCGTCGTGGTGTGCATGAACGGGTTGGGCTCCATCACGCTCCAGATCTTCGCGGTGGAGAAAAATCCGCTGCAGGCCACCACGCCTCCGCCCAGGGCTTTGCCGAAGCACATGATGTCCGGCGCAATCCCGGAATGGTCGACCCCGAAAACTTTGCCCGTGCGGCCGAAACCGGTCTGCACCTCGTCGGCAATGAGGAGGACATTGTAGTGGTCGCAGATCGCACGCAGGCGCGGCAGGAAGTCCGGCGGGGGGACAATGGCCCCGGCCTCGCCCTGCACGGGTTCGATAATGACGGCGGCCATATCGTCGCCGACGCTCTGCGCCGCCTCGAGTTCCTTCTCGACCGCACAAGCGCAGCCGTAGGGCACGAAACGCACGCCCTCGAGCAGCGGCAGGATCGGTTCACGGAAGACGCTTTTGCCGGTGACGGACAACGACCCGAGCGTTTTGCCGTGGAAACCTTTCTGCATCGAGATGATGCCTTTTTTGCCGGTGTAGAATTTCGCGAGCTTCAGCGCGCCCTCGATCGCTTCGGTGCCGCTGTTGGCGAAGAATCCCTTCTGGATGTCGCCCGGCGTGATGTGGGCCATGACGCGTCCGAGTTGCGCGCGCAGCGGGTCGAGCATTTCCTGCGAGTATTGCGGCGAGCGGTCGAGTTGCGCCTTGACTGCTTCGATGATCTTCGGATGGCGCAGCCCGTAGCTGTAGAGCCCGAACCCGCCGAGCATGTCGATGAACTCGCGGCCGAGGGCGTCGCGGATGAGCGAGCCTTCGCCCTCCCATTCGGTGAAAGCGAACTCGCCGCCGAGGGTGGCCGACTTGCGGTGCTCGAGAAACCCGGCGTTGATGTGCTGGGCGAAATTTTCCACCGTCTGCTCGGCAATGCGCTGGCGCGCCTCGAGCGAGACCTCCTTGGCCGGCTTCTTGACCAGATCCAGCATCCACCGCGCCTCTTCCAAGGCGTATTCGTGGTCGCGCAGATGCGGCGACTCCAAATGCTTGGCGGAGACATCCGCCGCACTCGGGGCGCGGGAAGGGGGCGTTTCGGACAAAGCCATGATGACTTCAATAGACAGCGGGATAGCGTGCGCCGCAAGGCGATTCGGGCGGCTTCAGATGACGGGATCGCCCACCTCGACCGGCTCCGCGCAACGCTTGGCGTGCACACTGACCACCCGCCGTCCGTCCGTCTGGCTCACGGTGAACTCGTATCCGTCGACCCGCACCCGCTCGCCTTTTTTCGGGAGATGCCCGAGTTCATGCGTCAGATAACCGCCAATGGTGCTCACCTCGGGGCTCTCGACTTTCACGCCGAGCAAATCATCGAGGTCGTGCAAAGCCACGCCGCCGTCGAGGACAAATTCATCCTCGCCGACTTTCCGGTAGTCCTCCTCGTCGGTGTCGAACTCGTCCTGGATCTCGCCGACCAGTTCGGCCAGCACGTTGTCCAGCGTGACCACGCCGACCGCGCCGCCGTATTCGTCGACCACCACGGCGAGGTGCGCGCCTTTGCCGAGGAAGAGCTTGAGCAGTCGCTCCAACGGCATGAGCTCCGGCACATGGACCAGCTCGCGCTTGATCGAAAGGAGATCGGTCTTGTCCTCCTGCACCAAGACGAGCAAATCCTTGATATGCGCCAGACCGACCGCGTCGTCGAGGTGCCCCCGGCAGAGCGGGAAACGCGTATGACGCGAATCGAGGGCGGTGCGCACGTTGTCCTCGAAACTCTCCTCCAGATCGAGGAAGACCACTTCGCCGCGCGGCGTCATGATATCGCGCACCACGCGTTTGCGCAGATCGAGGGCGTTGATCAGGATCTCGCGACCCAGCGTGCTCACCGTGCTGCCGTCGGCCTCGGCCGTGTGGCGGAGGAGGGCGCGCAGTTCGTCCTCCGCATCCTCTCCCGCCACCTGCGGATCGGGCGGCGTGCGCAGGACACGGCGCAGAATCCAGCCGGACGCCAGATCGACCACGCGCACCAACGGACGCAACGCGAAGTGGAAGAGCCGCATCGGGCGCGCCGCGAAAAGCATGACCTGCCGCGCGCGCCGGATGGCCAGCAGTTTCGGCACCTGCTCGCCGATGACCACGTGCAAAAAGGCCAGGACCGAAAAAACCAGCGCGAACGAGACCACCGCCACCAGTGTCTCACCGCGGAGACCGAACCACGCCAGCCACGGCTCGAGCAGCGGGCCGACAAAAGGCGCGCCCGCCCAGCCCAGCCCGAGGCTGGTCAGGGTGATCCCGAGCTGCGCCGCCGACAAATAAGGCTGCGTGTTTTGCAGCATCTTGCGCACGCGCGCGCCGTTGCGGCATCCGCCGAAATCGTCATCCTCGTCCCAGCCCCCCGCGCGGAGTTTCACCATGGCGAATTCCGCCGCGACGAAAAACGCGTTGAGGAAAAGCAGCACCGCCACCGCGAGCAGGCGCCAGCCCGCCCCGGCGGCGATCTCCGGACCGGCGGAAGCCAGGGATATGGAAAGGGGAAAAGTCATCGTTCAGTCACGCGGAAGGAAAAAAGAGAAACGCCGGAGCAACCACTCCGGCGCGCGATCAACAACATCAGCGGCACCGGCCGGTGCCGCTCCCGGCACCTGTCACCAGCTGGCCTTGGTTACCCCCGGGATCAGACCCGCGCAGGCCAGCTCGCGGAAGGTCAAACGCGACATCTGGAATTCCCGGATGTAAGCGCGCTTGCGGCCCGAGACGCGGCAGCGGTTCGACAAACGAACCGGGCTGGCATTGCGCGGCAATTGCGAAAGGGCGAGGTAGTCGCCTTTCTTTTTCAACTCCGCGCGCAGTTCGGCGTGTTTCGCCACCGTCTCGCGCTTGCGCTTTTCGCGCTCTTTCCATGCAGTCTTGGCCATAATTCAGAAAATGGTCGCGTAGCATCCCACCGCGGCTCCCGCTTGGCAAGCTCTAAATAAATCGGAACGAAAAAATACCTCTGTCCAAGCGAAATATTTGACACCCCACCAGCCGCGGTTAATTCTTTCCCTCCTGTCCGTCGAGAGGCTCCTTGCCGAACCGCCAACAGCTGTCACCACCCGCCATGAACGAGCCCAAAAAAGAAACCGTCCGCATCGTGCTGCCCCCGCGGCGTGATGGCACGCCCGTCGCCGCCAATCCCCGCGAAGCAGCCATGATCAATCTCCCTCCCAAGCCCTTGCCCACCGCCGCCGCCGCACCGGCCGGCATGCCCGCGCCCCCGAGGCCGGCCATGCCCCCCGTCCCGAGCGCGTCCACTCCGCCGCCCCCGAAGCCGTTCAGCATGCCCTCGACACCTCCGGCACCAAGCGTACCCGCCGCCCCCAAGGTCCCGATCCCGGCCGCACCCAGTGCGCCCAGTGCGTCTGCGGCCCCCGCGGTCCCACCGCCACCGAGACCGGTCGGCGTTGTTCCTCCCGCGCCCAAAGCGAACGTGCCCGGCGCTCCGGCCGTCCAGACCGCCCCCGTGCCGACCGCTCCGAAACCTCCCGCAGCTCCGGCCCCACTCGCCGGCGTGACCGCTCCGAAACCGCCGATGCCGGCCAGCCTGACCCCGCCCAAACCGCCGGCCCCGCAACCGCCGGCAAAGATGGCGGCGGCCCCGGGCGCGCCGACCCCGCCGGCTCCCCTCAAGCCGGCCGTGTCCGCGCCCAAGCCTGCCGTGGCGCCCCCGGCCGCGCTGCGACCGGCTGCCCCCGGCGCCGAAGCGAAAAAATCCACCGCCAAGGTGGAAGTCACTCCCCCGGCCCGGCCAGCCCCGCAAGCCACGGTGAAAATCGCCCCGGCCCCTGCGGCCGGAGCAGCCGCAGCTCCCGCCCCCGCCTTGAAAAAAGCCGAAGTCGCCGAACCGGAAGCCGTGGATTCGTCCGCCGACTCCATGACCGGCATCCTTGCCATCGCCGCCACACTCCTCGCCCTCGCGGCGCTCGGCATGCAGGTTTGGATGTTCCTCTAAAAAAAACCGAAACGCCAACAACCCACCGCTCACACCATATGGCCAGCGCCAACGTCCTCCACCTCAACGACAGCAACTTCGACAGCGAAATCAACAAAGGCGACACTCCGGTCCTCGTCGATTTCTGGGCCCCTTGGTGCGGACCGTGCCGCATGATCGCGCCCGTCCTCGACAAGATCGCCGACGCCACCGTGGGCCAAGCCGTTGTGGCCAAGGTCAACGTCGATGAAGCCCCCGGCGTGGCCGGCCGCTTCCGCGTCTCCTCCATCCCGACGCTTCTCTTTTTCAAAAACGGCGAAGTGCGCGAACAGGTTGTCGGGCTCCAGAGCGAAGCCGACCTGACCTCAAGGCTGAAGGCCTTGATGTAGTTGAAAGTTGAAGGATGAGAGCCGGAGCAAAGCGGAGACAGGTCGCCGCGGCGACCAATTGAGGGACTGAGCATGAGCGATTTACGTCATCGGCTTGCCTCACTCTTGGGGTGAGTCCGCCCGGATCGACAAGTTGTTTTCTCTCAACCTTCAGTCCTCAACTTCCCGCGCGCTCCCCGCGGCACTCGCCTGCGAGACGTCCCGCCTCGCGCGGGAATCCAACCTCTACCTCGGCACGTCCTCGTGGAAATACGAGGGTTGGCTCGGACAGATCTACGACGAGCAACGCTACCTCACGCGCGGGAAACTCTCGACCAAACGCTTCGAGACCGAGTGCCTCGAGGAATACGCGGAGATTTTCCCCTCGGTCTGCGTCGATGCCGGCTACTACCGGTTCCCCTCGGAAAAATACCTCACCAACCTCGGCGCGCAGGTGCCGGACGGATTCCGCCTGAGCTTCAAAGTCACCGACGAAATCACGGTCAAAAAATTTCCCAGACTCGACCGTTTCGGCGACCGCGCCGGCACGGACAACGCACATTTCCTCGACGCCAAACTTTTCATCGACGCGTTCCTCGGCCCTCTGTCCCCGCATCGCCAAAAAACCGGCGTCCTCATCTTCGAATTCTCCGCGTTTTACCCCACACACTTCGAACGCCTGCGCGACTTCATTGCCGTGCTTGATCATTTTCTCGGACGACTCCCCGCCGACTGGCAATACGGCGTCGAGGTACGCAACGCCAAGTTGCTGCGCGCGGAATACTTCGACGTCCTCCGCGCGCACAATGTGGCCCACGTGTTCAACAGTTGGACAAAAATGCCGCCCGTTGACGAGCAGATGGCCATGCCCGGGGCCTTCACCGCCGACTTTTTCGCCGCCCGCTTTCTCCTCCGCCCCGGCCGCGCCTACCAGCAGGCCGTCGACAGCTTCCAGCCCTACGGTGAAACCAAAGAAAAAAACGAAGAAGCCCGCGCCGCCCTTCGCTCCCTCATCAAGCGCAGCGTGACCCGTCCCACCGCCCGTCCCAGCTACGCCTTCGTCAACAACCGCCTCGAAGGAAACTCGCCGAACACCATCGCCGCCGCTTTGGACGTAAAAATGTAGCGGCGACGTCCACGTCGCCGGTTGTTTCAGCCGATCCGTCGGCGGGGACGCCGACGCTACATCTTTGGAAGCAAAAACCGCAAGGCCACCGGCAAGCGCTTGGCCCACGCCTTCTCGTTGTGCTCGTCGCCCTCCCCCGGATTCCAAAGAAAGTCCTTTCCCTCAACGTAGCCCTGCTTGAGCAAGGCGTCGCGCACGGCCAACGCATCTTTCCAGTAGTCGCCGGTAAGGCTCCCTTTCTCCCGCGTGCCCATGTCCATGTAGATGCGCAGACCATCCTTCTTCGTTCCTTCCATCACCGCCTTGGTGAAATTCGGACTCGTCCAGAAAGCCGGCGAAAAAACACCAACCGCCCCGAAAACATCCGTGTTCAATCCCAGCCAGAGCGAAACGAGCCCGCCCATCGAGGAACCGGCCGCCACCGTGTTCGCCCGGTCCGGAAGCGTCCGGTATTTCCCGTCGATGGCCGGCTTCACTTTGCCGGCGAGAAAATTCCCGTAGTGGTCGCAGAGTCCCGGGCCGCGCGACGGGTCGCGCGGATTCGTGTCGCCCGGCGGCTGATATTCCGTGACCCGCGCATTCCCGAGATCCGCCTCGTTGTTCGGCACGGCCACAATGATCGCTTCGCGCACGCGGCCGGCCTTCATTTCTTCCGCCGCCGCATCCTCCGCGAACCAGCATCCGAAGGGTCCGCCCGGACGGAACACATTCTGCCCGTCATGGAAATAAATCACCGGATACCGCTCTTCTCCTTTGTCATAGCCCGCAGGCAACCAGACCCGCACCTCGCGCGAGGGAATCGAAGCATCATCCGACTCCACCAGCAACGTCTCGATCCTCCCACCCGCGCAAGCATTCACCGCCAACAAAAGCAGAACCTGGAGCGTCAACAGCCTGTCCGTCCGCTTGCGGATCCCCGGCCACGGCACTACTCTCGTGCCAATTCCCAAAAGCGTTCGGGCCATGCTCCCCAAGGTAGGGACGAGCGGCCCGCTCGTCTGCTCTTTTCCCAACGGACACGCGGGTTGCGTGTCCCTACCCTCCCGAGTAACTCGAAGTGTTTTGAGGCACCGACGCTCATAGACCGCCGCTACAATTTTTTGTCGAGGTGTAGCGGCGCTCTATGAGCGTCGGTGCCTTTCCCTCTTTGCAACGAGAGTAGCCCCAGTTACTCCCAAACCACACCCGCCCACGTGCGGGTTCGGGGACTCCCGAGTAACTTGAAGTGTTTTCGCGCAGCGACGGTCATATCAGTTGGCTTCGCTTTGCTTCAGCCTGTCTCGCCAAGCCTCGGCTGACGCGCCGCGACAAGCTTTCGTCGAGGTGTAGCGGCGCTCTATGAGCGTCGGTGCCTTTCCCTCTGGCAGGGACTGGTGACCCCAGTTACTCCCAAACCACACCCGCCGCGCGCGGGTTCAGGGACTCCCTAACGCAAGCAACTTGCCACGGCAGGGATCGCTGGCCTCTGAGCCCGTAGGGCTCCACGAGCCGGAGGCCAGCGATCCGCACCAACGACCCTTAACTCGGAATATTTGTCATCACACCCATTCTGTGGTTTCGTCTCTCCGGATGAGCGCCGCCGGAGTCATGAATCTCGCCAAGCAGCTCCCCGAAAAGGAGGTGCTCGACTTGGCGCGGCTGCTCGACGCATGGACTGCCGCTATGGTTGATCAAAAACTCGAAGCTGCCGTTCAATCCGGCGCTTTCGACCAAATGGCGGCCGATGCCCTGCAAGAGTTGGAGAACGGGAAGACCATTCCTCTCGATGAAGTCCTCCACGACCCGCGCCTTTCGTAAGCTACGAAAGGCAAGTGTGGCAAAAGATTGACCTCCGCGGCCCGTCCACGTGCCATCAACCCCGATGAACCCGTGGATCCTCGCTGCCCGCCCGCGCACCCTCGGTGCGGCTGTCGTGCCGGTGGTGACTGGTTGCGCCCTGGCCTTCTCTGCGGGTGGATTCGATCCGTTGACGTCCGCGCTCGCCCTGATTTGCGCCATCCTCATCCAAGTCGCGACGAACTACTTCAACGACGCCATCGATCACGCCAAAGGTGCCGACACCGCGGAACGGCTCGGACCCGTCCGCGCGACCAGCGCCGGATTGCTCTCGCCGCGCGCCATGATGACCGGCGGCGCCGTGTGCCTGATCCTCGCCGGTGTTCTCGCCATCCCGCTCGTCCTGCACGGCGGATGGCCAATTCTCGTGCTCGGCATTGTTTCGCTTTTTCTCGCCTACGCCTACACCGGCGGGCCCTTCCCGCTCGCCTATCTCGGACTCGGTGAAATCTTCGTCGTTCTCTTTTTCGGAATCATCGCCGTGGCCGGAACATTTTACCTCAACACGCTTGCGCTTTCCTCCGCCGCGCTGCTCGCCGGTCTGCAAATCGGACTGCACTCCAGTGTCCTGCTCGCGGTGAACAATCTGCGCGATCTGGAAACGGACCGTGCGGCGAACAAGCGGACACTGGCCGCGCGGTTCGGTCTGACCTTTGCCCGGCGCGAAAATGCATCGCTCGTCATCGCGCCTTTCGTCCTCGGTCTTCTCTGGCTGCCGCTCGGATATTTGTGGGCTTTTCTCCTGCCGCTCATGACGCTGCCACTCGCTTGGTGGTTGGCGCGCGCCTGCCTCGAGGCCGCGCCCGCGCGCGAAACCAACCGGCTTCTGGCCCAAGCCGCCGCATTGCACGCCGCTTTCGGACTCCTCCTTGCTCTCGCCTTCCTCCTGCCGTGAAAATTTGGACGCACCACTACACGCTGGAGCCCGGATCCGATCCGGCCCGCGCCGCGCGTAGTCCGCGTCACGGTGCACTTCTCCGCGTGGAGTTCGACGATGAAACCATCGGCCATGCCGACCTGCATCCGTGGGAGGAATTCGGCCACGCTCCCTTGGCCGAGAATCTTGGCTCGCTGCGCACGGACCAACCGACACCCTTGGCCGACCTTGCCGTGCGTCACGCGCGCATCGATGCCGCCGCACGCCGAGCCGGCCTTTCGCTTTTCGACGGAATCCCCGAAGTGCGCAGCCATGCGCTCTTCACCAATTGGGCCGCTGCGCCGCGCAGCGCATTCGAAGAGTGCGTCGTCGATGGCTACACCGCGGCCAAACTCAAGATCGGACATGATCCCGAACGCGAATCCGCCGCACTCAACGCCCTCGCCGGTTTGCCGCTACGCTGGCGTTTGGATGCCAATGCCCAAGGTAGGGACGAGCGGCCCGCTCGTCCGCTTGATCCGATCCGGACGAGCGGGCCGCTCGTCCCTGCCCATTTCCTCGCGCAATTGTCCGCCGGCATCCTCCGAAATATCGAATTCCTCGAAGACCCCACACCCTACAATAGCGCCGCATGGTCCGCCCTGAGCGAACGCGAAAAAATTCCCCTCGCCCTCGACTGGGAACTTCCCTCCTCCCCGCCGCCATGGCCCGGCGCGCGAATCCTCGTGATCAAACCCGCCTCGCAAGACGCCTTCCCCCTCGCCCTCGCCGCCGCGCACGCCGGGATGGAAATTGTCGTTACCCACAGCATGGACCATCCCCTCGGCCAAGCCGTCGCGCTCTGGACCGCCATGCGTTTACGCCAGCGGCATGGCGATCTCGTCCGCGACGGCGGCCTCCAAACCAAGGGACTTTACCAAGCGGACGAATTCAGCGCCCAAATCCGGACCCTCGGACCGCACACCGCGCCGCCCCCGGGCACGGGCTTCGGTTTCGACGGGTTGCTCGGACGACTCCCATGGAAAACCCTCCCATGAACCCGCCGCCGCCCCCGGTCGTCTGGTGGGTGATTTGGGGGGCCATCATCGCCGCCTTCTTCGTGATTTTCGGTGCCTTCGAAGCCGCAGGGCAGGAGGTGGCCGTTCCGCCTGTCGCGGCCCTGCTCGCGCTCGCTCCCTTCGCCGCCTCGGCCGTGTTGCGCTTTCTCTGGCTCCCCCGCGCCGCGCGCGCGAAGAAGTTCCCGCTCTTCGTCACCGGACTCGCTCTGGCCGAAGCCGGAGGTTTCCTTGCTCTCCTTGCCGGCCCGCCGTGGAAAACGCCCTTGGCCGCCGCGGCCATCGTGATGATGATCATCCACATCCCCGCTTTCATCCGTCGCGATTGACGGCGCGGTCGTGTCATCGTGAGCAACCTGACGGACATCCTCATCGTCGGCACCGGCGGATTCGCCGGCGCGGTCGCGCGTTATCTGGCCGGCGAATGGATCCTGCACCAGACCGCGGCGGCCAAGTTCCCCTGGAGCACCCTGGCGGTCAATGTGCTCGGATGCCTCGTCATGGGCGTCCTTTCCGGACTCGCCACGCGCCTCGAATGGTTCACCCCGCAACTGCGCCTCCTGCTGCTCACCGGCGTGCTCGGCGGGTTCACCACTTTCTCGGCTTTCGGACTGGAGACGGTCTACCTGCTGCGGCGCGGCGAAGTGTTCCCGGCGGCAGCTTACGCGCTGGCCAGCGTGGTGCTGTGCGTGGCGGCGGTGTGGGGAGGGATGCGGGCGGTCGGATTCGTCCCGCGCGGTTGACCGCAAAAAAAAGGGGCCCCTTGGCAGGAGCCCCTTCTCGTGGAAATGCGGACGGATTACTCGGCTTTCTGACCGGTGGCCGCGTCTTTCACCGCACTGGCGCCATCGCGCACGGCGGCGCCGGCGGTGTTGGCGGCATCGACGCCCGTCTTGGCGGTGCCTTCAACGGCGGTCGCGGCCGTGCCCACGGTGCCGCCGACGGCTCCCGCGGTGGTGCCCACGGCCTGCTTGGTCGTGTCGGTCACGGTGCCCACGGCAGCGCCGGTGGTGCCGACCACGCCGGTGCCGAGCGCCTTGGCCGCGTTGCCCAGGCCTTCGGCCGGGTTCTTGTTGATGAGGGCTTTGCTCGTGTCGACGGCGGTTTCACCGACCGACTTCGCCGTGTTGCCGACGCCTTCGACCGCGCTCTTGGCCGTGTCGAAAATGCCTTTGCCGGCATCCATCACGGTGGTCCCGGCCTTCTCGGCCGTTCCGGTCACGGTGCCCGCCGCGTCTTGGCCGGTCTTGCTGGCCCACTCGCCTGCGGTGGCTTTGGCCTCGGTCGCGGCATCCGCCGTGGCGGTGGCTTCCTCGGCATGCACGGCAGAGGCAACGAAAAGGAGTGCTGCGCAGGAGGTGAAAATACGGTTTTTCAGTGGGGTGAAGTTGGATTGTGATGCTTTCATGATTAAGAAGCCAATTATAGGGAGGCTGTGGCAAGGGTCAAACGGCTTTGCTGTTAATTTCCTCCCGATTGCCATTGAGGACACGGCCAAGGTGGAGGCAAACTGACTTTATCCCCCATGAAACCCGACAAATTCGTCAAACGCGCCCGCGAACTGGCCGCACCATTCCGCGTCAGCTCGGGGAAAAATTTCCGCCTCAAGGACTGCAACCCGGCGGACACGCTGAAGTTCGAGAGCAAAGACAAAGGCCGCGCCAAGGAGGCGCTGGCCCAAGGCGTGGAGGCGCTCTCGGCCCTGCAGGACAAACTTTACGCCCAGGACCAGTGGGCCGTTCTCCTCATCTTCCAGGCGATGGACGCCGCGGGCAAAGACGGCGCGATCAAACACGTCATGTCCGGGGTCAATCCCCAGGGCTGCGAAGTCCACTCCTTCAAAGCCCCGACCAGCGAGGAACTCGACCATGATTTCCTCTGGCGCTGCTCGAAACGCGTGCCGGAGCGCGGACGCATCGGCATCTTCAACCGCAGCTACTACGAGGAGACACTCGTCGTCCGCGTGCACCCGCAAATCCTTGCCAGGCAGAAAATCCCGCGCGCCGTGCTGGGCAAAGATCTCTGGAAGCAGCGCTTCGAGGATATCCGCGCCTTCGAGCGCTACCTCTCGCGCAACGGGGTGCTCGTCCGCAAATTTTTCCTCCATGTCTCCAAGGAGGAGCAGAAAAAACGCTTTCTCGAACGCATCGACCAGCCGGACAAAAATTGGAAGTTCTCCACCGCCGACTCGCACGAGCGTCAGTTCTGGAACGACTACCAGAAGGCCTACGAGGAAACCATCCGCCACACCGCGACCCAAGAGGCCCCGTGGTATGTCGTCCCGGCCGACAACAAATGGTTCACCCGCGTCGTCGTCGCCGCCGCCCTGATCGACGCCCTCGACTCGCTCAAGCTCGATTACCCCAAAACCGGCAAAGCCCAACGCGCGGAACTCGCCGCGGCGAAAAAAGAACTCCTCGGCGAAAAGTAGGCCGGCGCAACGCCTACCCGCTTTGGTGGCGGCGGTTTGCAAGAAAACGGGCGCAACGCCCGTTCCCCTTGATTTCGACAGGCGCCCAAAAGCGCGGGGACGCCGGTGTGACACCCGGTCGCAGACACGTCACTCCCCGATGATCTTGACCAGCACACGCTTGCGGCGCAGGCCGTCGAATTCGCCGTAGAAGATTTGCTCCCACGGACCGAAGTCGAGGCGGCCTCCGGTCACCGCGACCACGACTTCTCGGCCCATGATGCTGCGCTTGAGATGGGCGTCGGCGTTGTCTTCCGCGCCATTGTGACGGTATTGGCTGTGCGGTTTCTCCGGGGCGAGCTTCTCCAGCCATTTCTCGAAGTCGGCGTGGAGTCCGCTTTCATCGTCGTTGATGAAGACGCTGGCCGTGATGTGCATGGCATTGACCAGACACATTCCTTCTTTGATCCTGCTGGCGCGCAGGCAACGGTCGACGTCCGGCGTGATATTGACCAACCCGCGGCGGGCCGGGACTTCGAACCAGAGTTCTTCGCGGTGGGATTTCATGGCGGGTTTTCAAACCGCGGAGGGCGGGCCGGTTCCCTACTCGCCGGACCGCATCAGCTCGTGCGGGATGAGGGCGGCGTATTCCTCGTGGGTGCCGCCGCGGAGGCAGCAGTCGATGATGGCACGGCCTTTCGGGTGGAGGTCTTTGTGGAGCAGGTCCTGGAGTTCGCGGTGGAAGAAGTCGGTGAGAACTCCGGCACCTTTGTCATAAGATTCCTCTCCGACTTCGGGCTGCTTGTCCACGTCGAAGAACCAGTTCCCCACGGTGCGGCCCTCGACCATGATCGAGGTCGGCAGGTAACCGAGGAGCGGACAGCGGGCCGGGTGGAGGTCTTCGGCCCCGAATTCGGCTCCGCCGCGGCGGGCGATGTATTCGCGGGCGATCCATTGCGGCATGAAGCTCACTTCCCAGGCACCGACATGCTGGTTGGGCACGAGAAGGTATTTCACCTTCGGCGTGTCGATGATCTGCTGCAGGAGAAGATTGGCCTGGTCGACCTTCCGGCCGGTGGCGAAGGGCCAGTAGGAGCCGACGCCTTCGGAACTCATGCCCTCGCTGTCGACAATGCTCGGGTTGGCGTGGCCGCGCGGGGCCACGAGGCGCCAGAGCCAGGCCAACGAGGGCGGCAGGAGATGGAAAAAGCCGATTATCCCGTAGGTGGGATGTTCGCGCGTGCAGGGCGGGCAGCGCACGCCGAGGCTGCGCACGTCGATTTCCACGGCCTTGTCGAGGATGCCGGGAATGATGCGGCGGGGAATGACGACACGCGGATTCGGACACGGCTGGCCGGGCGCGTCCTCGATGTGCTCCCAGATGAGCGCGGTGGCACCGGGATGCGCCTCGATGTTGAGGAAAAGGATTTTTTCCGCGGGCTCGATGGTCAGTTTTTCCAGATGAGGGTCGGTGCCGTAGTGGCGGATGTGGTTGACGCGGACGAACCACGCTTCCTCGGCATCGACAACGACGAGTTTGCCGGTGCCGCGATCGAGCGACGGGTGGCAGAGCGCCATGTCGTCCGTCACGGGGCGCAACTCGCAACTGCGCGGCAGGGTGAGCGTGCGTTGGTCGCCGGTGATGATGTTGCGCCCCATGAGGAGCGTGCCGTCGCTCTGGCGGTGCGGTTGCTCGAGCAGTTCGCTTTTGCCGCCGCCGCTGGCGCCTTCGTGCGAGATGACGACCTTCATGCCGTAAGGCGTGATGACTTGCACGGTGGCACCGTGCATGGTGACCCACTTCTGCCCCTCACCCACGTTGAGGAGGACGCCGTAGACGCCTTTCTTGGCACTCGGCCCGGGATAGAGGTTGTAGCTGAACAGTTCGTGGCAATGCTCGCCCCGCGCGTGGACGACGATCTGGCGTCCGTCGAAATGCGTGTGACGGAAGGGCGGCGCGACATAGATGACCGCCTTGGGCGCGAAGCCGGGCGGGATCTGCGCGGGCCCGAGCAAGCCCTGCAGCAAAGCGAGGCCGAGGGCGAAGAAGCCGGCGTTGTCCGGGGCGATGACAAAAGCATCGACGCCCTTGCCGTCCACCCCGGCGAGGAAGGGAAACACCGCGAGGTTCTGCGTCTTGAGCCAGGCGAAGGTTTCCTCGCGGACCGGACCGAAGTCGCGGCCGAAACGTTGGCGGAAGGTGGGTTTGTCCGTGGGACGGTCGTCGCCGATGACCATGCAATCCGGGTCGCGACGGCGCATGTAGGGCTCGAGGTAGTTGGCGGCGATCCCGTTCCTGACCGCGCAGACCCGCGCTTCGACCACGCGACCGCGGCCGGGCACGTCATAAGACACTTCGTGCCATCCGTTGAGTGCATCGCGCGTGGCCAAGGCGACGAGTTCATCGACGGACGAAGCCACGGTGACGCGCGGGGCGGCGTCGAGGATGGCCTGGGCTTCGGGCGGGATGGGGTAAGGAAGGTGGACTTTGGGCATGACGGTCTGTTTGGACGCTGTGGATTTTTCCAAAGCGTGCCGGCCTTGGCCAGCAGAACCGGAAAAACCGCCGAGTGCGCAGATCACGCAGAGAAAGAGGTGAGCTGGATTCCAGCGGCGCGCTGTGAGCGCCGGTGCCTGCGAGGCAAAAGGATCAGACCGCGTAGCGGGCGAACTTGGCTTCCAGCGCGGGGGGAATGTGGGCGGTGAGAAGGGCATCGTCGCCTTCGTAGGCGATGTCGATGACGTGACCGGCGCGGTGCAACTCGGCCAACGCCGCGCTATCCGACTGCGGTATGCGGAATTTCTGGCGGAGGCGCCAGGCGGAGAGTTGGTTTTGCAACTCGTCGACAAAGTCCTCGAGATTCTCCCCGGTTTTCACCGAGACGGCGACGCTGTGCGGATAGCGGGCCAGCGCGGCTTCGACCGCCTCGGGATTCGGCAGGCGGTCGATTTTGTTGAAGACAATGAGGGTGTGTTTCCCGGCGGCATCGAGTTCGCGGATGACGGCTTCCGTCGCGGCGATGTGCTCCTCCCACTGCGGATGACTGACATCGACGACGTGGACGAGAAGGTCGGCGGATTTCAATTCCTCGAGGGTGGCTTTGAAGGACTCGATGACGGTCGTGGGCAATTTGCGGATGAAGCCGACGGTGTCGGTGAAAAGGACCTTCAGCTTGTTGGGCAGGACAAACTGGCGCGTCGTCGGGTCGAGCGTGGCGAAAAGTTTGTCCTCGGCGAGGACGCCGGCTTTGGTCAGGCGGTTGAGCAGCGAGGATTTGCCGGCGTTGGTGTAGCCGACGATGGCCACGACCGGCCACTGGTGGCGGGCGCGGCCTTCACGCTGGATGGCCCGGTGTTTGCGCACTTCCTCGAGGTCCTTTTGCAGCCGCGCGATGCGTTCCTGCACGCGGCGGCGGTCGACTTCGAGCTGGGTTTCACCCGGACCCCGCGTGCCGATGCCGCCGGTCTGGCGCGAAAGGTGCGTCCACATGCGGGTCAGGCGCGGCAGGAGGTATTGGAGCTGGGCGAGTTCGATCTGCAGGCGTCCTTCGCGGCTGCGGGCGCGCCGCGCGAAGATGTCGAGAATGAGCTGGGTGCGATCGAGGATTTTTTTCGAGGTGACACTTTCGAGGTTGCGCCCCTGCGCGGGGGACAACTCGTCGTCGAAAATGATCGAACCCGCGCCGTGCTCGGTGCAGATCGCGGCGACTTCCTCGGCTTTGCCTTTGCCGATGTAATAAGGGGCGGTCGGGTGCTGGAGCTTCTGCGTGACCGTATCGACCACGTTGGCGCCGGCCGTGGCGGCCAGTTCCCGCAATTCGCCGAGCGATTCCTCGAGGTCCCACTTGCTCACGCCGGCGTGCTCGAGCCCGACAAGGACGGTTTTCTCCGTGGCGGTGGGAGGCGGGGTGGTCAGGAGCATCCGGGAAACTAAAGGACGGAGGATATGGAACGGGGAAACTTGCCGGCCGGTTTCATCATGAAAGCCCCAAGCGGCGGGCGATGCGGTCCAAGTGGTCGGATGTCACGTCGGTCAAATCCTCGGGGGGAAACGTGGACTTGGAGCGGAACCACGTCAACTGCCTTTTGGCATATTGACGGGTGGCGATGGTGAGAAGTCCGGCACAGGCGGCGCGGTCGACCGTTCCGTCGAGGAACGCGGTGATTTCGCGCCAGCCGAGGATCTGACGGGCGGTGCGGCCGGCGAGATGGCGGGCGGCACGGACTTCGTCGATGGCGCCGGCGGTTAGACGGGCCCCGACGGAGGCCGCGATGCGGGCGTTGAGGTCGTCGCGCCCGCGGGTGAGCACGACTCCGCGCAGGCCTTCGGGAAAAGGCAACCCGGTGAGCAGCTGCGAAGCGGGCCGGCCGGTTTGCCGGCAGAGTTCCAAACGGCGGGCCACGCGGCGGGGGTTATGAACGTCGATCACAGCAAGGCTGGCGGGATCAAGGGACTGCAAGCGCGCGAGCATTTCTTTCAGTGTCATAGCACGCACTTCCTCGCGGATCGCCGGGTCGATGGAGGGAAGTTGCGGCAACCCGCGGATGAGCGCGTCGAGATAGAGTCCGCTCCCCCCGACCACGAAGGGGGTTTTATTCCTCGCCACGATGTCGCCGATGGCCTCCAAGGCGCGGATGGCGAATCGTGCGGCGTCCATCTCCTCGCTGCAGGCCACGGTTCCGAAAAGATGATGCGGGACAAGGAACCGTTCGCGGGCGGACGGTTGGGCGCTGAGCACGGGGAACTCACGGTAAAGCTGGAAGGCATCGGCACAGACGATTTCGCCGCGGTAGTTCCGGGCCAGAGCAAGGGCGATATCCGATTTCCCGACCGAAGTCGGCCCGGCGAGAAAAACGGCTTGGCGGAGGATGGTGCGATCGGACACGGAGGACGCGGGGAAGGCAAAGCCGCGGGCGCGTTGCCTGGCCAATCTATACCGGTCCGGTCCCCGGGTGGGTAGCCCGAAGGAAGCCCGGCCCGGCGTCCACCTCGCAACCCGCTCAGCAGACCGTGAGAATCCTCCCCGCCAACGCCGCCGGATCGACCGCGACGCGGCTGTGGATCCGTAGAACAGGTTCCCCGCGGGAGACCTTGTCGCCTTCCTTGCGGAGGCACTCGACGCCGACGGCGAAGTCGACCGCGTCGCCCGCCCTACCCCGGCCCGCACCGAGCTCGACGCAAAGGCGGCCGACCTGCAACGCATCGAGTTCGACGACGGTGCCGTCCGCCGAAGCGGGCACATCGGTGATCACCGGGGCGCGGTGGACTTCGCGCATCTTCTCCAGAGCGGAAGCATCGCCACCTTGCGCCAGGACCATGGCGATGAATTTCCGCCACGCACTCCCGTCGTGGAGCCGTTTGCGCAAGTCATCGCGCGAGGTGGCCACCAGTTTGACGGCCAGATCCAGGGTCAGCTCGACCAAGTCCTGCGGACCGCCGCCATGGAGCACCTCGACACATTCGGCGACCTCAAGAGCGTTGCCCACCGTGCGGCCGAGCGGTTGGTCCATCGGTTTGAGCAGCGCGTGGGTCTCGACGCCCGCGCCGCGCCCGACCGCGACCATGGCATCGGCCAGCTTGCGCGCATCTTCGCGCTTTTGCACGAAGGCGCCGCGTCCGAATTTCACGTCGAGCACGAGCCGGTCGGGCGATTCGGCCAGCTTTTTCGACATGATGCTGGCCACAATGAGGGGCAAAGATGCCACCGTGCCGGTCACGTCGCGCAAGGCGTAAAGTTTTTTGTCCGCCGGGCACAAGTTGTCCGTCTGCCCCGCGATGAAACAACCGACACGCTCCAGCTGCGCCAGCATCTCCGGCCACGCGAGATTGACGCGGAAACCGGGGATACTTTCCAGTTTGTCCAGCGTGCCGCCGGTGAAGCCGAGACCGCGGCCGGAAATCATCGGCACCCACACGCCCTCGCAGGCCAGGAGGGGGGCGAGAATGAGCGAGGTTTTGTCCCCCACCCCGCCGGTCGAATGTTTGTCGACCTTGGGCGGCGTGCCCGCCGGCCACGCGAACACATCGCCCGAATCGCGCATGGCCATGGTCAGCGCCACGGTCTCCGCATCGTCCATCCCGCGGAAAAAAACCGCCATGGCCAGCGCCGTAATCTGGTAATCCGGCACCTCGCCGCGCACATAAGCGCCGACCAGGGCACGGATCTCGTCCGGCGTCAGCGCGCCGCCATCGCGCTTCCTTTCAATGAGGGACGGAATGTGCATCGCCCCAACAAACTGCTTACCACCCGATCGGATGCCAAGCGGTCTTGAACTCGATTGTGTCGAGGATCCACTGGGGACGGTCGGCCGTGCGCCAATCGCCGGCCGGCACGGTGTGACGCGCGTAGCGCTTCATATTGGTCGCGGTGCCTTCGTGGAGGGTTTTGTCCAGCGCGTCATCCTTGCAGCCGTTGACGATGGCGTTCACATCCATGTGCGTCGCCGCGGTCGGGGCGAGATCGGCGCGGGGTCCGGACAAAATGTTGACCACCCCGCCGGGCAGGTCGCTCGTGGCGAGGATCTCGCCGAAGGTCAGGGCCGGTAACGGATATTTTTCCGAGGCCACCACAATGCAGGTGTTGCCGGTCAGGATAGTCGCGGCGACCAAATGAACCAGGGCAACGAAAGACGGCGTATCCGGACAGAAAATGACGACCACGCCGGTGCCTTCCGGGTAGGTGAAATTGAAATGCGGGGACGACACCGGATTGACCGAGCCGAAGACGGCGGTGAATTTGTCCGACCATCCCGCATAGTGGACGAGCAACTCGACCGAGTCGGCCACTTCGCGGCGCGCGGCCGCGGCGGTGCATCCCGTGCTGCGCACGATCTCGCGTTCCATTTCCTCGGCCCGCATCTCGAGCATCTCGGCCGCGCGGTAAAGGATCTGGCCTTTCAGATACGCACCCGCGCCGCTCCATTTGCCGAAGGCTTTGCGCGCGGCGACCACCGCATCGCGGAAATCCTTGCGCGATCCGCGGCAGACCTGGGCCAGCGTCGTCTTGCCGTCCGGGGACAGCGCGCGGACGACTTTGCCGCTTTCCGAACGGATAAAGGCCCCGCCGACATACATTTTGTAGGTCTTGAGCACTTGCAGACGGCCGTTTCTTGCCGCGGCGGGGGTTTTTGCCATAGCTTACCAAAGGTATCCAATGAGCCTGTCGAAGGACGAGACAATATTCGTGGCCGGTCATCGCGGCATGGTGGGCAGCGCCATCCACGGCAAGCTGCGCGAGAAAGGCTTCACCAAAGTGCTCGGTCGCACCCGCAAAGAACTCGACCTGCTCGACCGCGCCGCGGTGCGAGCTTTTTTCGGGAAGGAGCGGCCGTCCATCGTCGTCGATGCCGCGGCCAAGGTCGGCGGCATCCTGGCCAACAACGAACAGCCGACGGAATTCCTCCTCCAAAATCTCACCATCCAGAACAATCTCATCGAAGCCGCGGCCGATTTCGGCACGCGCAAGCTGCTCTTTCTCGGCAGTTCGTGCATCTACCCGAAGATGGCTCCGCAACCGATCCCCGAGAGCGCACTGCTCACCGGGCCGCTCGAGCCGACCAACGACGCCTACGCGCTGGCCAAGATCGCCGGCATCAAGCTCTGCCAGTCCTACGCGCGCCAATACGGGAAAAATTTCATCAGCGGCATGCCGACCAACTTGTATGGTCCGCACGACAACTACGACCTGCACAACTCGCACGTCCTGCCGGCTTTCATCCGCAAAGTGCACGAGGCGAAACAGGCCGGCGCGAAAAGCATCACCGTCTGGGGCACGGGCACGCCGCGGCGCGAGTTTCTCCACACCACCGACCTGGCCGAAGCGTGTGTTTTTCTTTTGGAAAACTACGACGAACCGGACCTCCTCAACATCGGCTGCGGCGAGGACGTGACCATCCGCGAATTGGCCGAAACGGTCTGCGACGTGCTCGGCTTCGACGGCACGCTCGAATTCGACGCGAGCAAACCGGACGGCACCCCGCGCAAGCTGCTCGATATTTCGAAGATCAAGTCCCTCGGCTGGAGCCCGCGCATCCCGCTGCGCGAAGGCATCGCCGACGCCTACCGTTGGTTCCGCGAGAACTACAGCGACGCACGCCTCTGATCATCGCGCGCCTCACTGTGCGATACTCTTGGAGAACAGGTTGATTACCCCCACGCCGGCGATGATCAGGGCGATGCCGATGATCGCGGGAACGTCGAGTTTCTGGCCGAAGAGAATCCAGGCGATGATGCTGACCAACACGATGCCCGCTCCGCTCCAGATGGCATAAACGATGCCGACGGACATTGACCGCAGGGTGAGCGAAAGAAAGAAAAAGGCGATGGCATAGCCGGCCACCACGGCAGCCGACGGCCACAGCCGGGTGAAGCCTTCACAGGATTTGAGCGACGAAGTGGCGATCACTTCGGCCACGATGGCGACGGCGAGGTAAAGGTAGGTCATGGGATGTGGCGGGTGGCGGGTGATGAGTGACGAGTGGGTCAAACCGCAGAGGAGTGAAGCCGCAGGGGAACATGGCGCGCCAACCGCACGAAATGACTGTCGCGTGTCATGAGTTGCAGTCCGTGCTGCATGGCGTTCTGGGCAATGAGCAGATCGGGAATTCCGACCCCATTGAGGCCCTCGCGCAGAGATGTGATCTGCAGGCGAATGACTTCTTCCCAATCGGGCTGGATGGGCTCCCGTTCAAGCTTCCCGAGGAGATCGATCAACCGTGGCTGGCGCTTCACGCGCAGGGCAGGAACAAGCTCGGCGAGGATGAGGTCGTTGATGACGATTCGGCCGTCGTCGAGCAGGGATTCAACTTCCGCCGCATGACGCCCCGCGCGGAAGTAATCGATCCACACGGAACTGTCGACCAGCACCCTCACTTCCGGCGATCGCGCAGCTTGTCGAGGTCGATCTTGAGGTCAATTTTGCCTTTGTATTTCTTCAGGCCGAGCGTCCGGTTTTTCCGGATGAGGTCTTCCAACGCGGTAATGATCACCGCCGTTTTTGTTTTTTGCCTGGTAACCCGCATCGCTTCCTGGAGCAGCGGAGCAGGCAGGTCGAGTGTCGTTCTCATGCCCCCACTTTATGCATATAAATCATGATTTCAATGCATAACACCGCGATGCTGCCATCAGACGCAGGTGGCGCAAAGACGCGGCCAGAAGACGAGCAGGCCGACGACGAGGGCGGCGATGGACGCGAAGAGGACGGCGGCGGCGGCGAGGTCTTTCAGTTTTTTGACTTCGGGGTGTTCGTCGGGGTGCGCGAGGTCGGCCACGTATTCGATCGCGGTGTTCAAGGCTTCGGCCACCCAGACGAGGCCGATGGCCAGGACAACGGCGATCCATTCGCCGGGCGTAATGGCGAACCACCAACCGAGGGCGATAACCGCCAAGGTGGCGACGAGATGGATGCGGGCGTGGACTTCGCTTTTGAGCAGCGCGGCAATACCGCGGAAGGCGCAGGCGAAGCTCTCGGCTTCGCGGGAGAAGAATTCGCGGCGGTCGGTCATGATCACAATCTATAGCAGAATGCCGGCGAGGGGCGGGAGTTCGTTTCGTTGGAATGGTAGGGACACGCGGCTCGCGTGTCCGTTTGGAACGGATGCGGACGAGCGGGCCGCCCGTCCCTAACTTGGGAAACGACGGGATGGCGCCGCTACAGGCTCACTCTTGGCCTTGCGGCGGGAAGAACTCCGGCGGGTTTTCCGCGGCGCCGAGGGGTTTGCTTTCCGTCTTTTCCTCGGCCGCTTTCTTCTTGTCGTAATCCGGGATACTGACCGAGGGCGGGATGCGTTCGCAGGAGACCGCGACCAGTGCAACGACAGCGAGGAGGACGGAAAAATATTTCACGCGATCAATCGGGGACGACCAGGCGCACTTTGCCGCCGTGTTTCGCGGCAGCGGCGTCGAGGAGGCTGCGGATGGCGTGGATGGTCTGGCCGCGTTTGCCGATGATGCGGGGAAGGTCGGTCTGCCGGGCCTGCACGGTGTAGACGTCTTTGCCGTCGATGGCGGCATGGGAGAGAAAAACCTCGTCGGGGTGGCCGGCCAGACGGCGCAGGACGAAGGTCAGGAATTCCTCGATCGGGCTCACGCAGCTTGGCGGGCTTTTTTGACCAGACTGCGCACGGTGTCGGACATCTGCGCGCCGTTTTTGACCCAATGGTCGATGCGGGCCACGTTGATCTTGTAGTTGGTGCCGGTTTTCTTCGGATCGTAGTTGCCGAGGATTTCGAGGAATTTGCCGTCGCGGGGGCTGCGTTTGTCGGCCACCACCACTTTGTAGTAGGGGCTGTTGCGGTTGCCTTCGCGGCGGAGTCGTATTGCCGTTGCCATAAGTTTTTCGTTAGTTCCGGCCAAGCATGCCCATACCGCCTGCCCTTGCCATCATTTTTTTCAATTTGCCGGGCTTTTTCATGAGTTTTCTCATATCCGAGAACCGCAGCAGAAGGTTGTTGACCTCCGTGACCGTCGTCCCGCTGCCCCGGGCGATGCGCTGGCGGCGCCGGGCGTTGAGAACGTCGGGTCGCGCCCGCTCGCCGGGCGTCATGGAGAGGACGATGGCCTCCACCCGGCGCATCTGTTTCTCATCAACCCCGGGCGATTTCATCTTGTCCATGCCGGGGATGAGTCCAAGGAGGTTCTCCAGCGGACCCATCTTGCGGAGCATTTTGAACTGCTCGAGGAAATCGTTCAGGTCGAAGTTCCCGCCGCGCAGGCGCGCCTCCATGCGGGCGGCATCCTCCACCTCGAAATTGGCCGCCGCTTTCTCGACCAGGCTGACCACATCGCCCATCCCGAGGATGCGGCCGGCCATGCGGTCCGGGTGGAAGACCTCGAAAGCGTCGACCTTCTCGCCGGTGCCGGCGAATTTGACCGGCTGGCCGGTGACCTCGCGCAGCGAGAGGGCGGCGCCGCCGCGGGCGTCGCCGTCGAGTTTGGTCAGGATGAGGCCGGTGACCCCGACAGCGCCGTGGAATTTTTCGGCCACGCCGACGGCCTGCTGTCCGGTGGCGGCGTCGCAGACGAGCAGGCTTTCGTTCGGCTGGACGAGGTCTTTCACTTTGCGCAGCTCGTCGATCAGTTCGTCGTCGAGATCCTGGCGTCCGGCGGTGTCATAAATCTCGACATTGTGGCCCTGGTCCTTGGCCCAGGCCATGCCGTCGCGCACGACGCGCAGGACGTTTTTTTCGCCGGCAGGCGGACGATACATGGGCACGCCGATCTGGGCGGCCAGAGTGGCCAGTTGCTCGACCGCGGCCGGGCGTTGCAAATCGCAGGCGATGAGCACGGGGGTGCGCCCGTTTTTCTTGAGCCAAGCGGCGAGCTTGGCGCAGGTCGTGGTCTTGCCCGCGCCGTTCAGACCGACGACGAGGATTCGGGCCTGCGGTCCGAGGTTGAGGGGCGCGGCGCCGCCGCCGAGGAGGGCGGACAACTCGTCGTGGAAAATTTTGACGATTTGCTGCCCGGGTGTGACGCTGCGCAGCACTTCCTCGCCGAGGGCTTTCTCTTTGACCCGCGCGATGAAGTCTTTCGCGACTTTGAAATGCACATCGGCCTCGAGCAGGGCGAGACGCACTTCGCGCAGGGCGGCATCGACATTGGACTCGCTGATGCGTCCGTGCCCGCGGAGGTCTTTGAAGACGTCCTGGAGTTTGTCGGAGAGGCGGGAAAACATGGGCAAGAAATGCGTCCTGTCAGCGCAAGCTAGGTTGTTCGATCAAGTCGAATGCTTTTACCGCGGAGTTAAAATCTTCATCTTCAACCCAGGAGCCCGACAAGTGATCCAAATCATGAAACCTAGCGTCCTGAATCGTTTGCTGCTTATGCACGGCAGTGCATGCGCTGCCATTTTGCCGGCCGGATCCAACGAAAGTCCGCAGTTTTTTTATGAGGCTTATGAACATGACGGTTGGATACCTTAGCAGAGGATGCGGTGTGATACCAAGTTTAGCGGTCTGAAGGAGCAGAAGCGGCGGGGACGCCGCTTCTACTTTACTCCGAGGTCAGCGAACACCTTGTCCACGTGCCGGAAGTGGCGGTCGAGGCCGCAGGCATCTTGCAGCTCGGCGGCACCGAGCACGGCGCTGATTTCAGGATCGGCACCCAGGTTGGCCAGGAATTCGCCGTCGCCGGCCCAGGTTTTCAACGCGGCGCGCTGCACGGCTTCGTAGGCTTTTTGACGCTCGAAACCTTTTTCCGTGAGCATGAGCAGGACGGACTGGCTGGCGAAGAGGCCGCGGGATTTCTCCATGTTGGCCCGCATGTTTTCCGGATAGACCTGCAAGCCGCGCACCAGCTTGGTCATGAGCGCGAGCATGTAATCGAGGAGGACGCAGCCGTCGGGCAGGATGATGCGTTCGGCGCTGCTGTGGCTGATGTCGCGTTCGTGCCAGAGGGCGACATTTTCCATCGCGGTGACGGCGTAGCCGCGGATGACACGGGCCAGTCCGCTCAAGCGCTCGCCGGTGATCGGGTTGCGCTTGTGCGGCATGGCCGAGCTGCCTTTCTGGCCTTGGGCGAAGAATTCCTCCACTTCGAGGACTTCGGTGCGCTGCAAGTGGCGGAACTCGGTGGCCCAGCGGTCGAGCGAGCTGGCGGCCAGCGCGAGCACGGTCATGAACTCGGCATGGCGGTCCCGCTGCACGATCTGGGTGGAGAGCACAGCCGGCTTGAGTCCGAGCTTGGCGCAGACTTCCTCCTCCACCCGCGGGTCGAGGTGGGCGCGCGTGCCGACCGCGCCGCTCAGTTTGCCCACGGCGATGCGTTTGCGCATTTCGACGAGACGCTCGCGCACGCGGCCGAACTCGTCATACATCAGGGCCATCTTGAGTCCGAAAGTGACCGGCTCGGCATGGATGCCGTGGCTGCGGCCCATCATGGGCGTGAGTTTGTGCGCCCGGGCCTGTTCCGCGGCGGCGGCGCGGACTTCATCGACGCCCTTGACGAGAAGATCCGCGGCCTCGGACATCTGCACGGCGAGCGTGGTGTCGAGGACGTCGGAGGAAGTCAGCCCCTGATGCATCCAGCGGGCGGCGGGGCCGACGGAAGAGGCGACGTTTTCGAGAAAAGCGATGACGTCGTGGTTGGTCCGCTTTTCGATCTCGAGGATTTCGGGGATGGAAAATTTCGCTTTGGCCCGGATGGCCTCGGCGTCGGCGGACGGGATTTGTCCGAGGCGCGCCATGGCCTCGCAGGCCAGAGTCTCGATCTCGAGCCAGATTTCGTATTTGCGCTGGTCGGACCAGAGGGCGCGCATCTCCGGCCGGGAATATCGGTCAATCACCGGCGCAGGTTAGCGGATCGGGGAAGGCGGACAACCACGGAAAACAAGAAGGGCCGGAAGCCACCCGGCCCCGACCCTGCTTGCCATGAAAAAATTTTTGTCGTTACGCGCAAACCCTGACCCGTTTCAGGTGACCATGGTCGCGCAGTTGCACGCGTCCGGTCTGGAACAGGTCGACGAGGGCGGCCACGGCCTCGCGGCTGTCGTTGGTGGCGGAGCCGACGGCGGCCACCAACTCGCCGAGGGAATGGCGGGTCCGGTTGAATTTGCGGTAGGGGTTGAAGCTCTTCGTTTTCATACAAGCTTCGACCGCCGTCCGCCCCGGACGTTCAAAATTTCAAACGATCGTTTTTTCCCTCTGTCCGGCCGGCCCGGGGTCGATCCCGAGGGGGCGGTCCGGGGTGACCAAGCCGCCGGAGAAGAGCATTTTGGTTGCTTCTTCCATCGTCATGTCGCAATCGCGCACGCGGTCGGAAGGTACGGCAATGATCAAGCCGGTGGTCGGGTTGGGTGCGGTGGGAACAAAGACCGTGGTCATGCCCCGGATGGTGCCCGCCTCGGTGAAATGTCCGGTGGCGAAGCCGATGAGGTAGCTGCCGGTGGAGAAAAAATCGACGACCACCACGCGCTTCGATTTTCCGGCGGCCGCCCCGCCCTGCAGCGACTGCAGCACTTGTTTCGTCCCGGCATAGATGGCCGCCACCACCGGAACCCGCAGGAGCAGGTTCTCGCCGCGTTCGAGCACGCGGCGTCCGAGCACATGGGCCGCCATGAAGCCGAGCGCGGTGAAAAACACCAGGGTGATGAGGAAACCCAAACCCGGAATGTTCAGGCCGAAGGTCTTCAACCACGGTTCGCTCAGACCGGTGATGACCCGGTAACCGAAGGCCAGCACCCAATAGGTGACGACCAGCGGCACGGCGAAAGCGATGCCGGCGAGGAGACGGTTGCCGAGCAGACCGAGAAAGCGCGCCGCGCGGCCGTGTCCGGGACGACCGGCCTCCGCTGGTTGGTGATCCGTCATGACCGAACCCATAGCACGGCGCACCCATCCGGCGCAAAGCCGCGCCGCCTCACCCGGCCAGACCCGCGCCGGATTTGATCCACTCCTTGATCATCTCGATGCCCTCGAGACCGAAGCGGATGAAAATATAAATCACCATCGCGTAGAGCGCCGTGGACACCATCCCGAGCAGCCCGGCGAAGATGCTGAAGAGCCCGTCTTCCTCGGTCAGGCCGATGCCGGTCAGGAATATGACAAAAGCGGGGAAGGTGTTGGTCAGCGGGATGGGCAGAATCATCAGGCCGGCCATGATGAGCACGAGCAGCCCGAGGAAAGCACGCCCCCCCCGCGAGCCGACCCATGGCAAGCGCGGGCGGATGAGGAACTCAACTTTGCTGAAAAATTTCGAGAAGAACCCCAGCATGATGTCGATGAACTTGCCGTGCAGTTTGGTGCGTGCCGCGCGTTCCGGCAGCCAGGGTGTGGTGCGTCCCGCGAGCATCTGCAGCGCGAGCACCGCGATGAGGATGCCGAACGGCGTGCTGTAGCCCGCCGCCGGAATGGGCAGCGCGCTGGGTAGGGAGAGCACGATGAGGAGCAGACCGAACCCGCGGTCGCCAATGCGCCGGAAGACTTCGCCCAGCGTGAGTCCGGCATCGGATTGATCGCGGGCCAGCAAGCCGGCGAGCACGGTGGAGAGACTTTCGCGTTGGTGTTCCATGGAAGAAAAGCCGCTTCTCCTAACAGGGCGTCCGCCCCCGCGCAAACGCCTTCCTTGTCGCCCGTAGCATCTCTCTGTTAATAAAAACCCCTTGGCCCGCGGTAAAACAACAGAAGAAGAAGGAGGCAGCAAGGCGTGGAGTGAGGTGCTCGGGCTCGTCCTGCTCGGCGCCGGCACCCTGCTTTTCCTCGCCCTCGTTTCCTACAATCCCGAAGACGTGCCCTCGTGGGTCCCGTTCATCAGCAAACAAGCGGGAGGGGGCGGGCCGACGGAGAACTTTATCGGCCCGGTCGGAGCCATTGTGGCCGGGGCAGCCTATTTCCTGCTCGGGGCAGCCTCTTACCTGCTGGCTGTCGTCCTCATCGGTTTCGGCGGGGCCAAGTTCCTCTCCCACGGTCTGCGCCTCGACCGCAAACGCTGGGCGTGGATCGCCGCCTTCATTGTCACCGGCGCCTGCCTCGCGGGCATCCAGCCGTGGTTCCTCCAATCGTGGAAAGAGCACTTCAATATCCTCGGGCCGGGCGGCTGGGCCGGTTTCGCCTTGGGGCGCACCGTGTTGGCCGGGCTCCTCGGCATGGTCGGGGCGACCATCTTGCTCTCCCTCTTCTACCTGGCCAGCCTGATCTTCATGACCGGGATGCACCCGGTGAAATTTTTCAAGACCCTCATGGTCGCCATCCCCGCGTGGCTGCGCGAACGCCGCGAGGCGAAGCTCGAGCGCATCCGCCTCGAACAGGAAGCCGCCGTCGAGGAAGCGCTGGCCACCACGCCGCGGTCCCGACCGTCCCGTCCGCGCAAAAAAGCACCCATGCCCGGGGACGCGGAGGAAGAGGAAACGGCGGAAGAAGAGACCGCCCCCGCGCCTCCCCTCCCCGAACCCAAGATCATCGACACCGGCGCCGCGCCGGTCAAAAAACCGCCGGCGCCCGCGCCGCCGAAAAAGAAGGAGACCGGCCCCCTCGGCGCGGTGCCCGACATCCACATCGAGAACTACCAGATGCCGCCGCTCGACCTGCTGGAATCGCCGGACCTGGCCGGACGGCAGAGCGCGGATCCCGCGGAATTGCTCGCCATGCAGAGCAGCATCCTCGACACACTCAGGCAATTCGGCCTCGAGGCCAGTGCCGGCGACATCACCCGCGGGCCGACCGTCACCCGGTTCGAGCTCTACCCCGCGCGCGGCGTGCGCGTCGACCGCATCGTCAGTCTCGAAAAGGACATCGCCCGCGCCACCCGCGCCGAGAAGATCAACATCCTCGCCCCCATCCCCGGCAAGGACACCGTGGGCATCGAGATCGCCAACAGCAAAAAAATCAAAGTCACCTTCCGCGAACTCCTCGAGAGCGACGAATGGGTCAACAGCAAGGCCAAGATCCCTCTCGCCCTCGGCAAGGACGTCTACGGGCGCACCATCATCGCCGACCTCGCGCAGATGCCCCACCTGCTCATCGCCGGCACCACGGGAAGCGGCAAGAGCGTGTGCGTCAACGCCATCATCGCCAGCATGCTCTACAAGTTTTCCCCCGCGGAGCTGCGCTTCATCATGATCGATCCGAAAGTCGTCGAGATGCAGCACTACGGGAAGCTGCCCCACCTCGCGGCCAACGTTGTCACCGAACCGAAAAAGGTCCTCCTCGCCCTCCGCTATGTCATCGACGAGATGGAACGCCGCTACCGCATCTTCGCCAAATGCGGACTGCGCAACATCCACGGTTTCAACACGCGCCCGCAGGAGAAGAAAGCCGAAGACGTGCCGCCTCCCGAACCGGAGGAAAACGAAACCGAGGAGGAAGGCATCGAGGATGCCGTGCTCGAGGCCGTGAAACCGAAGAAGGGCGAGGAACTCGTCATCCCCGACCGCCTTCCTTATATCGTCGTCATCGTCGACGAATTGGCCGATCTCATGCAGACCGCGCCGGCCGACGTGGAAAGTTCCATCGCCCGCATCACGCAAATGGCCCGCGCCGCCGGCATCCACATGATCGTGGCCACGCAAACCCCGCGCGCCGACGTCGTCACCGGCGTGATCAAGGCCAACATCCCCAGCCGCATCGCTTTCCAAGTGGCGTCGAAACTCGACAGCCGGGTCATCCTCGACGCCAATGGCGCGGACAAACTCCTCGGCCAGGGCGACATGCTCTACCTCCCGCCCGGCACCTCGACGCTGGTCCGCGCCCAGGGCGTGCTGGTGACCGACGAGGAAATCCACCGCGTCGTCGATTATGTCGGCGCGCAAGCCGAGCCGGCCTTCGACCCGGGATTCCACGAAGCCATGACCTCGACCGGCGGGGGTGACAGCGATGTCACGGACGAGGACGAGGAACTCGTGACCAAGTGCCTCGGCATCATCAAGCAGGAAGGCAAAGCCTCCACCTCGATGCTCCAGCGTCGCCTGCGGCTCGGCTACACCCGGGCGGCACGGGTGGTCGACATCCTGGAGCAGCGCGGCGTCCTCGGACCCCGCGACGGGGCCAAAGACCGCGAGATACTTGTGGACTTGGAAAGCCTGCCGGATTGAGCCATATTGACCGTGGCATGAACACGGCCACCGGCCCCGAACTCAAAGCACTCCGCGAATCGCAAGGTCTCACCATCGAGCAGGCCGCCGAGGATACCTGTCTGCGTCCGGGTTTCCTGCGCGAGTTGGAAGAGCGCACCACCGCCGCCGATTTTCCCGACGTTTACCACAGACTCTCCCTCCGCATGTATGCGCGTTACCTCGGCCTCGAGATGGCGCCGGAGCACCGGCCCGCGGTCCGCGGCGACCATGGCACCCGCATCTCGCCCGTCGGGCTTTTTGTCCGCCGCATGGGACGTCCGCCCAAACCTCCGCGCTTGAGCCCCGCACAGCGCAACCGTCTGGTCAATATCGCCAAGACCACCAGCGCGGCCGTGGTCACCGTTCTGGCCATCGGTCTGTGGTCCTTGAACGCCAAACTCTCGCGCTTGGACATCGACGAGAGCAACCCCCGCCCGCGCACCGTCCTTCCGGCCAAACCGGCACCCCTGCCGGTCATGATCGAAATGCCCCGCTGCACGCTGGATGAACCCGTGCAGCTGATCCTCGTGCCGGGACTCTGACCCGGCGTCCTGTCCGGGCGCCCCTTCATCGCATGGCCTCCGACGCGCGTCCCAAAATCGGCATGGTCAGCCTCGGCTGCGCCAAAAATCTCGTCGATGCCGAAATCATGCTCGGCGGGGCGGCCAAAGAAAATTTCGATCTGACCCGCGAGCCGGACGAAGCCGATGTGCTGGTCATCAACACCTGCGGCTTCATCGACCAGGCCAAGGAAGAGTCGATCGATACCATCCTGGAAATGCACCAGCGGCGTTTGTCCGCGCGGCCCGCGCAGAAAATCATCGTGAGCGGATGCCTCGCCCAGCGTTACCACGAGGAGCTCAAGCGCGAGATCCCCGAGGTCGACGCCTTTATCGGGCTCGACCAGATCGCCGAATTTCCGCGCATCGTCCGCGAAGTGCTTGATCGTCCCGCTGCCGGGGCGGCGACACCGCTCGATCTGGTCACCCGCAAGTCGCGTTACATCCCCGACTACGACACCCCGCGTTTCCTGCTCACCCCGCGCCACACCGCTTACCTGAAAATCGCCGAGGGCTGCAACCATCCGTGCAGTTTTTGCGTCATCCCGCAGATGCGCGGACGCCACCGCAGCCGGACCATCGATTCGGTCGTGGCCGAGGCGCGGCAACTCGTCGGGCAGGGAGTGAAAGAACTCAACCTGATCAGCCAGGACACCACCTACTTCGGCATGGATCTCTGGGAGGTGAAAGCCGGGCCGCGCCAGCCGGTCGATTCCTCGCGGGGGCCGACCCTCTGCCGCCTGCTCGAGGCGCTCGACCAGGTCGAAGGCGATTTCTGGATCCGTTTGCTCTACACGCACCCCGCGCATTGGAGCGACGAACTCATCGCCACCATCGCGCAGAGCCGGAAAGTCGCCCGCTACGTCGACATGCCGCTGCAGCACATCGACGAGGAAATGCTGCAACTCATGCGCCGCGAGACCTCGCGGCAGCACATCGAGGACCTGATCGCGAAGATGCGCGCCGGCATTCCCGGTCTGGCCATCCGCACGACCTTCATCACCGGCTTCCCCGGCGAGAGCGACGAGCATTTCGGGAGCCTGCTCGAATTCATCGAACGCGTGCGTTTCGAGCGTCTCGGCGTCTTCAAATATTCGCAGGAAGAAGGGTCGCGGGCCGCCAAGATGGACGGACAAATCCCCGCGTCGGTGAAGAACAAACGCCACGCCCGCGCCATGAAGCTGCAGCAAAAAATCGCCCGCGAACTGGCTGCGGCGCAGCAAGGGCGCACGATCAAGGTTTTGGTCGAGCAACCGCAAGTCGCCCGCAGCGAGCATGACGCCCCCGATGTCGATTGCCGTGTGCTCCTCGAATCCGCGTTGCCCGTCGGGCAGTTCGCCGAGGTCGAGGTGACCGGCGCGCAGGTCTACGACGTCGTGGCCAAGTCTCTTGATTTGTAGCGGCGGACTGTGTCCGTCGGTGCCTTGTACTTCATGTTCCGGCGGCGACGCCGCTTCCACTTCAAGCCGTATACGACGCCTCGACCCGCTCGGCCACGTCGAGATAGCCGTAGTCGACCTCGTAGATTTCCTTCATGCACTCGAGCGACTTTTCCACATTGCCCATGCGCTCGTAGACGAGGCCCAGGTTGTACATGATGTCTTTCTTGGTCCCGTCCATGCCGGGAATCTCCGAGGCCGCGTCGGTCAGCGTTTTGGCCGCGAGGTCGAGCATGTTGCGCTCGGTGTAGCATTTGCCGAGCATGTTGAGGGCTTTGGTCCGGGTGTTCGGGTTGGACCGCGCTTTTTGCAGCTCGGGAATGGCGTCCTTGTAGTGTCCGGCCAGCGCGAGTTGCTCGCCCAGTTCGAAGCGGTATTGCAGATCGGTCGGGTTGCGCTCCACGCGTTTGCGGGCCTCTCCCAACATCTGCTCGGCGCGGCCGCGCTTCAGTTCCTCGACCTCGTCCCGCAAGGCGGCCGCGGCGGGATCCCCGGAAGGCATGGCGGCGAGTTCTTTTTCCTTGTCCGTGATCAACCGCATGAGACGGCGGACCTCGGTATCGCTGATCTTGCGGAGCAAACCGGCGTCGGTCTCGTTGGCCAGGGCCGAAAGGTAGCGGAAATACTCGAGGGCGTTGGCGAAGTCCTCGCTGTTGTAATAAAGCTCGGCCAGCTTGCGCGCGGCCTCGCGGTCCGGTTTGCCGGCCGCGTGGGCTTCGTAAACTCTCAGCGCCAGTTCCTCGGCGGATTCGCCGGCTCCGACCACTTTCTCCCCGCCCTGCTTGGCGGCTTCCTCGCGCTGTTTGACCAGATCGGCGAAAGTGCTCGTGCCGAGTTTGCCGCGCTGCATGGACCGCCGCGCGGCCGCTTCCTTGGCCTTGCCCGGGGAATCGAGATCCGAGGGGTTGTGTTTGGAAATCTCGTTGAAAACTTTCGCCGCCTCGTCGTATTCCTCGATGCGCATGAGGTAGTCGCCCAACTCGTGCTTGGCTTTGGCGTTTTTCGGGTCGAAGGCGATGCTTTCGAGGGCAAGACGGGCGATGCTTTCGAAGGCGCGGACGCGGCCGGATGCGGCGTCCAAGGCGCGGGCGGCGGCCGGCTTTGCATCCTCAGGGGCGGCGTCGAAAGCGGCTTTGGCGGCGGCCATTTCCCCGCGGGCCGGCTGGGCGGCGGCTTCGGCGGCGTCAAAAAGATCCTTGTTCGGCTGCACGCCGGTCGGATCGGTTTCGAGGGCCTTCTCGGCTTCGGCCAAGGCGGTCTTCCAGTCCCCGCTCTCGAGCAATTTCTTGATTTTGCTGCGGCCGAGGCTGAGCCCGCCGCCCGACAACCCGAGGAAGCCCGACTTGCCCCGCGAACGCGCCATTTGCGCCTGGCGCAGCAATCTGCGTCCGGCGACGAACTCGGGTTCGGCCGCCACCACCGGGCCGAGCAAGGCGGTGACCGTCGCGTGATTGCCGGTTTCCAAGGCGTTCAAGGCCTTGAGATAGGAACTGCGTTGCGCGGGAGAGAGGTCTTTTTCGGTTTTCACGGGGAGCAACGATCTTACCAGCCCGGACAGCCCGGTGCAATCCGGCTCAAGCAGCCGGCTTGTCCGGGTAACTCCCGAGGATCCGGGTGAAAGCACAAACCTTGCCCAGGTCCCCGAGGGCCGCGGCCACCTTGGAATCTTCGGCATGGCCGGCCAGATCGGCGAAAAAATAGTATTCCCACGCCTGGCGCTTCGACGGACGGCTCTCGATGCGGGTCAGGCTGATGCCGGCGTTCTCGAAAGGCTCGAGGGCCTTGGCCAGAGCGCCGGGTTGGTCCTTCACCGCGAACATGACCGAGGTCTTGTCGCGACCCGACGGGCGGGCCGGCTTTTTGCCGATGACGAAAAACCTCGTGACGTTGTTGGCCGCGTCCTGGATGGACGGCGCCAGCACGGGAAGTCCGAATTCCTCGGCCGCCATGCTCCCGGCGATGGCCGCCGCGTCGTGTTCCGCCGCCGCCAACTCGGCCGCGCGCGCCGTGCTCGAGACTTCGACGCATTCGGCCGAGGGCAGATGGCCGGCCAGCCAGTGGCGGCATTGCCCGAAGGGCTGCGGGTGCGAGTAAACCTTGCGCACTTTTTCCAGCGGACCGGCGCCGAGCAGGTTGAGTTCGACCGGGAGAAAAATCTGCGCGCAAATTTTCACGTCGCCGTCCATGAACCGGTCGAGCGTGGCGCTGACCGATCCCTCCTGCGAATTCTCGATCGGAACCACCCCGTAGTGCGCACGTCCGCGCTCCACCGCCTCGAAGACCTCGCCGATGGTGCGCTCCGGCAGGAACTGCACCGCGTGGCCGAATTGCGTCGCCGCCGCCTGGTGGCTGAACGTCGTGCGCGGACCGAGGTAGGCCACTTTGATCGACTGCTCGAGGGCCCGCATGGAGGAAAGAATCTCGCGGTAGACCGCCCGCAACGACGGCTCGGGCAACCGGCTTTTGTTGGCCGCGACCAAACGCTGCAGCAGAGCCTCTTCGCGTTCCGGCGCGTAGTAAGACTCGCCGCTCCTGTCCTTGAGCCGACCCACCTCCTCGACCAACTCCGCGCGCTCGCGCAAAAGATCGAGGATCCGGTCGTCGACCCCGTCGATCGCGGCACGCAGTTGCTCCAAGCTCATGATGCCTCCCCGGCCGGTTCGGGCTCCGCAGCGGGAGCGTCCTCCGTGCCGTTTGTTCCCTCGGCCTCGGCCAGCGGCAAATCCGGCTGGCTTTCGTCCTGACCCGCCACCGGCAATTCCACGCGCCGCAACTCCGCGCAATTCGGCAGGTCATCGATCGAACGCAGTCCGAAATGCTCGAGAAAAAATTCCGTCGTGCCGTAAAGGAGCGGACGTCCCGGCACATCGGCGCGACCGGCGATGCGGATGACCCCGCGCTCGAGCAAAGTCTGCGTCACGCCGTCCACGTTGACCCCGCGCACCGCCTCGATGTCGGCCCGCGTGATCGGCTGGCGGTAGGCCACGATGGCGAGGGTTTCGAGGGCCGAAGGACTGAGCCGCGCGGGGCGGTTCTCCGGGAAAAGCTGGCGCACCCACGGGGCTGCGTCCGGCGCGGTGACCACTTTCCATCCGCCGCCGCTTTCCACCACGCGGAAGCCGCGTTCTTCTTCTTCGTAGGCCGTGCCCAGCGCACGCAGGGCCGAGGCCACTTCGTCCGCCTTGCTCTTGGCCAACGCCGCGACCCCGGCGTCCTCCGGCGCCCCTTCGACGGCGCCTTTGAGGTGCTTGACGCACTCCGCGGCGGACAACGGTTTGTCGGAGGCGAACAAAAGGGCCTCGAGGACGCGGGAAAGAGGACTCATAAAAACGGGATGTGAGGATTCGCCATTTGGCGTCCCTCATCAACCGCGAAATGCGGGAACGGCGCTCCGGTCAGGGCCCGTGTTCAATGCGCAGGCGCAGGAACTTGCGATCGCTCGAGCCGGCCGGCACGCGGAAGAGCCTGTGCTCGTGGCCCTCGGGCACGCCGGTCTGGTCGGCCGCCCGCTCGCCGGGAACGGTGACCTCCGACGGTCCGCCGAAATCGCCCAGGTCGTCGACGGCCAACCCGGTGACCACAAGGTCGGGGTCGTCGGTGCGGACCAAAGCCGAGAGGACCAAGTATCCCCCGTCGATCTGCGTGAAGGCAGGTTCGCCGGGCGAATCCGGACCGGACGCAGCGCCGACCGCATAGGCGGCCAGCCCGGCCGGGGAGGACGGCGGTGCACCCGCGGGCTCGCCGCTCCACGCGGCGTAGTCGGAACGGGCGATGTCGAGTTGCAGCGTGGCAGTGGCTTGGCCGGACGCATTGAGGGCGCGCAGGGTCACGGCGAAAGTTCCCCCCTCGGTCGGGCGTCCGGTGACGCGGCCGGGCACCGCCGGATCGACGGCCAGACCGGGCGGCAGGTCTTCGATTTCCAACACGTCCGGATCGTGCAAAGCCGCCAGCTGGTAGGTGAAGTCGCGGCCGACCCGCAAAGCGGCGGCCAGCGGACTGGTGATGACCGGCCGCGGCAGGACCGGCGCGACATACGGGGTTATGACAATGTCGTCGAGGTTGGCGCGGCGGTTGGAGGTGCCCGCGGCGGCCGCGCGGATGCGCAGGCGGGCGGCCGAGGGCAGATCGAGGGTGGCGCTGAACGCGGCCGCGTTTTCCCCGGCGGTGAAGCGACCGATTTCCGTCCACGCCACGCCCTGATCCACGCTGCGCTCCACGATCCACTGCACTTGGGTGTCCGTCCCGTAGCAGCGGTGCTGGAAGCTGACCGTGCCGATACCGGAAAGGTCGGAAAGCATGGTCAGGGCGGAGGTGCCGTAGCCGCGCAGCCGCGCCGACTTGACCCCATTCTTGAAATCGCCGGCTTCGTTGCCGCCCACCAGCGCCTCGGTCATGTTCCAACTGATACCGTCAAGCAGGACATCCCCGCTGGCATAGCTCCCCTTGGTCGCGCTCTCGAAATCTGTGACATAACCGACCGTGACCGGCACCTGCGTTTCGGCCGGCCCGTAGTTGATCGTGTCATCCGGCGTGAAAACCACGGTGCGGGCGGCGACACCGAAGGGCGGGGTGAAGGAGGGATCTTGGAAAGCGAACGAACCGGGCACGCTGGCCGCGCCGCCGGTCAGCGTGGCGGCGGAGAGCGGTTGACCGAGGCGGATGGCCGCGGCCGCCGGCAACGCGGTGATGGCGGGCGGCGCCTGCTCCACCTCGAGCACCAGGGCGCCGGTGCCCGCGCCGGCGGCATTGAGGGCGAGCAGGCGGACAGTGAACGTGCCGGCCGACTGCGGGCTGCCGCTGATCAGTCCGCCCGGGCTGCAGATCAGGCCCGGCGGCAGGTCCTCCGCCTCGTAGAAAGCGGGGTTGCCCGTGGCGGCGAGCTGGAACTGGAACGGCTGGCCGAGGGAAGCGGACGCGGTGTCGGCACTGGTCACCTCAGGCTTGTCGCCCGGTGGCTGGACCGACCAATCGAGGCGGAAGTCGTCGATGGCCAGGCCGTGGTCGGTTCCCGAGTGATCGACATCGCGCCAGCGGAACGTGATCCACGCGCCGGGGGCGAGGAGGAGGTCCAACCCGGAACTGACCGACACGCGGTTGGCCGGATCGTTGCCGTCAAGCAGGCCGGACGTGGCGTTGTTGACCGGCGAGGTGAAATCCAGTGACGGCAAGAGACTCCAGGCCGCATCACTGCCCGGCGTGAGGTCGGCCGCGCCGGAGCCGATCTGATATGACATACTGACGGTCTGCGCCGCGCTGGTTGTGCCGCCGGATCGCCACTGTTCTCCGGTGTATGACAAAGAGGTGAACGAAAGCAACCCGGCCGTGTCGTTGCGGAAAGCCGTACCCCAGGCCACCGCTCCGCTTCCGGAGGAGCCCACGGAGCCGAGAGCACGGTCCGTGCTGCCGGTCGTGCCGAAGCTGTAGAGCCCGCCGGTCGAGGATCCTCCGTTGCTTGAAACAATGGTCGTGGTGTTGGTCACACTGCGCTGCGCATACCATCCGGACAGCGTGGAGTCGTCGGTCCAACTGGTCGTGCCCGACGATGGCAGGCTGTTGAAGTCCTGCAGGTAGTAGCCGGCGCCGCTGATGGAGGTGGAGGTGCTGGCGCCGGTCGAGACACCCTGCGCATCGAGCACGAGGAGCGAAGCGGCACCGCTTTCGTAATTGGCGGCCACCCCGATGAGACTGACCTCCTTGTCACCGTCGACCACGGCATCGGCGGCAATGGTCACGGCAAATTCGGCCGAGGTTTGTCCGGGCTCGATCGTCACGTCCGCGGGAATGGCGATGTCGGCAGCCGCCGCGCCGATTTTGACCAGTCGCACGGTGACCGGTTGGGCGATGGCCACGGCGATGCGCACGCGTCCGGTCGCGCTCTGCCCCTCAGCCACGGCGGACGGCGTCACCGTCACGGTGAGGGCCGGCAATTCGGAGAGCACACCGAAGACCTGCGCGACCAGTTCCGGACGGTCGACGAAAGGATTCCGGTTACGCTGGTATTGCGTGTAAACGAGATGATTGCGCCGGCGTTCCGCCTCGCTGACCGGATCCTCCATATGCCATTGCAGCAGGGTGGAAAGAAAAGCGAAGGTGCCGGCCACATCGTTCGGTTCGTCGGAAAGCTCGAGGTCGACGGTGTTGGCATCGCGCCCGTCATAACGCACCGCCATGTAAAACATGGCCCGCGCCAGGTCGCCTTTCTCCTCCGGGCGCGGCGTCCAGATGCCGCCCTGCCCGTTGTAGTAGTCATAAAGACACTCCAGACAATTCGGCGGGGTGCGGGCGGGATCGGTCGGGTGAAAAGGATCGGCCTGGTCGTAAGAGCGGTTGCCGCGGGAGGAATTGACCGATCCGCGGACCGGACGCAGGTTGAACAAATCCGAGGTGTCCGCGCCATCGTTGCCTACCCCGAACGAACGCGGCCAGAGGTGCTCGCGCTCCCAGGAATTTTCGGTGATCGACGGGTTGCCGTCGCCCGCGGTGTCCCACCCGGGGACACTGCCGTTGCTGTAGATGAGACGGACATTCGACGGGTTGAGCGGATCCTGGTCGAGGGCCTTCAGCGCGTCCCAGGCATCGGTCCAGCTCGACGTGTAGGGAATGATGGTGTGGTTGCGGATGATGCTGTGCAACGCGGCCTTGAGCGACGGGCCGGTCAAACCCGCGGCCGCCGTGTAGTAGCCGGCGGGCGGATCATAGGCGGAGTCTTGGGCAAAGGCCGCCGTCGTCAGGGCGAGACCCAGCGCGAGAAAGGCGTAGCGGCGTGATGCTGGCTTCACGGAGTGAGAGTGAACCGGACAAGACCGAATTCACCTAAACCAGTGAATAGCAAGGAGAACAGCTTGTCAAAGAAGGGCGCCGGGGCCGTCTGCGGGGCGCGAGGTTGAGTCGGAGCCGATGGCCGGTTAGGTTCGACTCATCATGATGGACCGCGTCGGCCCAGTCGCAACCATCCTGGCCTTGGCTTTGGCCACGGCGATGGCCGGCCCGCGCGGCCCGGGAGTCACGGCCAAGCCCTCCGGACGCACCTTGAGCGATCCGGACGCGATGCCGTTGGAACTGCCGGTCGATTTCTCGCGCCCGGAACGGCAGCAAATGACCGCGGAACCGGCCAATGCGGGGTCGGAATATTTCGAAGCGGCGGTGCGCGGAGAGGCGTGGGCGCAGACCAAGTTGGGCAAGATCTACGTGACCACGAACGATCCGGAACGGCAGCAACGCGGGGTCGAATTGCTCCGGCAAGCCGGTGCTCAGAATGACGCCGAAGCCATTTACCTTCTGGCCGGCCTCAGTGCGGAGGGCGTCGGCGTGGAGCAATCGGATGTCGAGGCATTCCAGCAAATGAAGCGCGCGGCGGAGTTGGGTTTCGCCGAGGCACATTTCGCGCTGGGCACGATGTATTTCGAAGGCACGGGCACGACGCAGGACCAAGGCGAAGCCCTCGCCTCTTTCCGGCGCGCGGCGGAGAGCGGAAGCAAGGAAGGCATGTTTGCCGCCGGTGATCTTATGCTTTCCCAACCGGATCCGGAAATGCGGGCCGAGGGCCTTGCCCTGGTCAACCGTGCCATCGAGAGCGGACATATCTGGGCCACGCTTGTTTTGGCCACAGCTTACGGACGCGGATCGAACGGATTGCCCAAAGACGAAGCAAAGGCGGAAGCGTTGCTTAGACCGCCTGCGGAACGCGGCGACGCCGACTGCCAGATGGTTCTGGCATCACTCTACAAATTCGGCGACATGTTTGCCGATCGGCGCGACGAGGCACAACTCTGGTTGCAACGCGCAGCGGACCAAGGGCAACCGAAGGCCCTGGAAATTCTGCGCTGGGAAGCAAAGTAGAAAACGGCCCGTGCCGATTACCTTCGACGGCGGCGGATCAAGTAGCCACCGAAAGCGATGCCGCTGAGCGCAAGCAGGGCGTAAGTGGACGGCTCGGGAATGACTTGGAGATCGTTGAAGCCCATATTCTGGTCCGGGCCTTGGTCGGTGGAAAAGAATTGCACCGCATTCAGATTCGAGATGTCAGCGGTGGCGGTAAAATTATTTCCGCTGCCCGTTCCGAAGCTGTAGGAGTAGGAGCTTCCGCCGTTGTAGGTGAAATTGAGGGTGAGGGGCGTGTTCGCGGCGTATGCCTGCCCGGCTCCAAAATCATTTTGTCCGTCGTTGAGCAGCCAGTTTTGTCCACCCCCGACAAATTTGAGCGTCCAGCGAGCAGACGCGCCGGACATGAGGGTGACACCAATCTGACCGTTGATAGTGGCTGTGTTGGCCAAGCTGACACTGAAAGATTGTCCAGCCGCCAGATTCCCGCCGGTGAAAGGCCGATAGGCAACAAAACCGGCACTGGCGTTGTTACCGGAAAAAATGCCGAAAGTGGGATTACCAAGTGCTGTGCCGCCAATGTATGAGCCGGCGAATCCACCCGAGGGGGATGAGCTGAGAGTCCAAGCTCCAAAGCCGACTCCGCCATTGCTGCCTGTCGTCCAAGCACCGCCAGGATAATTCGCAGTGGAAGCATTATCGCTAGCAACGTTCGCGGCGAATGCGCCCGAGGAGAGCGCGATCGAAGCGACCGCCGCGATGAGGGACTTTTTCATGGGAGGGAGAGGGGTTTTTCGCCGCAGGCGCGCTGGGTAGAGCGTGCGGACTACAAACATTTGCGCAGCAGATAAGCCGTTGTCAACGGGCGGTTGGAAATTTTCCACAAAAATCGAAAAATGTCACCGTTGGGAACAAGGTGTGAATAACTTGCGGATGGTGGGGCTTGCTGGTCATGGGTTTGCCAGTTGCGGCCGGTGGACACAAGGTCCACCGCATCGCATACTCCTGGAGCGGATGGCCGAAGGGCGCGCCGTTCCCTCCCCTGCCCGACGCCGATTTCTTCGCCGCCCTCGACGCGAGATGGGCCGCCGACGGCCTGCGCCGCATCGCGCAACGCTGGCAGGACGACCTCGTCCAGTTCACCTTCGAGGCGCCGGCGGGCGTCTCGCCGGAATTCTTGGCCGGACGGGCCAAGGGACGGCTCGATCATGCGTTGCGCCAGACGGGATGGCGCCATGGCTTCGAGCGCAAAGTCGCCGTGCGTTCCCTCGGGGAAAACACGCTCGAAGTTGTGTTGCGTTATATCGCCAGGCAACTCGATCGCGCGGACCTGGCCGATCCGCGCTATGTCAGCTCGCTGGCCGAGGCGGCCTGGGAGGACGGCGACATCGATCTGGAGGAGCCGGTGGCCAGCGATTTCGGACGCTATTGGTATAACCTGCATCTCGTGGCGGTGACAAACGGGCGATGGCGGATCGGACGCGAGGATTTCCTGCCGAAGGTGACGGCGGCGGTGCGGACGTGGAGCGGGAGGCTTGCGGCGGGCGGGTCGACCAAGGTGCGTCCGGGGGTGCATTCGCTGGCGGTGATGCCCGACCATGTGCATCTCGCGGTGCGCGGGCCGTCCGCGCAATCGCCGGATGAGATCGCCGGCGGATTGCGCGAGGCGCTCAATCGCGCGGCGGGGTATTTGCTTTTCGACCCGCGGGTTTATGCGGGGACGTTTTCGTCGTATCCGCTCTCGCACGTGCGGGCGCGTTGATCAGGCCTGTTGCGGTCGGTGGACACAAGGTCCACCGCGCCGCTCGGAACCGCGCCGTGGGGCTTTGCGGTCCCCTGACACAAAGTCCACCGCGCCACTCGGAACCGCGCCGCGGGGCTTGTCCCCGCGGACGGAAGAGGCCTGCGGCGTCCAGCGCGCGGCTACTTCTCCGCTTCCGCGCGCAGGCGGCGGTAGACTTCGGCGAACGGACCGCTGTTCTTGATGCCGTCGTCGGCCAAGGCGAGGGCTTCCTCTTTTTTCCCGGTTTGCAGGTAGGACAAAATGAGCGCCTGGTCGGTGGCGACGAGGTCTTCGGCTTGCATTTTCGGACGCGCAGCGAGGAGGAACGGGATGGCTTCGGCGAACTCGCCGCGCAACTGGTGCAAGCGCCCGGCGTAGCGCTCGGTCAGTCCGCTTTCGGAATAACCGTTGGCCAGGAGGAAATCGGCCTGCGCGAGGGCGGCGGCGGCCCGTTCGAGATCTTGCCCGTCGAGTTCGCCGTTGATTTTCTGGCGGCAGGCCAGCGCGAAGTAGACATATTCGAGATACCACGAAGTGTAATCGGGGACCTGGCGGGCGGCGATCTCGTAGAGTTCGAGCGCTTCTTCCGTCTGTCCTTCGCGCAAAAAAACGCGCGCCACCATGCCGGTGATCGGACGGAGCCCGCCGGCGTGGGGTTTGAAGGTCTGCCATTGGCGCGCGACTTCGAGGACCGGCGGCGGCATTTCCGCCTCGGCCTCGCGGCAGAGCTCGGCAAAGACGTCATAGGCCGGGCCGTTGGTTTTCTTCATGAACGGCACGCCGAAGAGGACGCGCAGGGTGTGGTTGACCCGGTAGTCGTCGTAGCGGTTGGTGCCGAGGGCCTCGGCGTAGGTCTGGTCGTCCTGCACCAAGGCGAGTTGCTCGGGTCCGAGTTGCAACGGGGGTGCGAGGTTGACCATGGCGCCGGCCATGGCGCGGGCGGCGAGGGCCTGGCCGGAGAGCGAGAGGTGGACGTGATCGTCGAGCCATTCCCAACCCGTCGCGCCGTCCGGGCTTTCCTGGCGGAAAATTTCCGCCACATCGCAGAGGACGGCGCCCTTGGCCAGCGCGGTGTTGCGGACGGCCTGCTCGGTCAGCGAGATCGGCCGCCACGGCATGGTGTCGAGGTCGCGGGCTTCGAGGAAAGCGGCCCGCGCCGTCTCGGGTTGCTCGGCCCGGGCGAGGACTTGTCCGAGGAGAAACCGCGCGCGGGCGTGGCGCGGGGCGAGTTGCACGGCTTCGCGGAGGAGATTGACCGAAGAGCGGAAGTTGCCCCGGTCGGCCGCGTCGGCCGCCTCGCCGAGGAGGCGGCGCAGTTCCCGCTGCTGCTTCTCGTCGAGCCCGACGGTGTCGTCCTCGCCGAGCGGAGCCAGCCCCGACTCGTTGCTCGCCGTGGTGCAGACCATGGCCGGCACGCCGGCCGCCTGCACGTCGTCGAGCATGGTGCCGAGGTTGGTCGCGAGGTTGCGCGCCGCGGCCTCGCGCAACGGGGAACCGGCCGGAATGACCGTCTGCCCGATCATTTCCTCCATCAGGCTGCGGTTTTCGTCCGCCCCCCGGTAAAGCCAGCTGTCGAGCGCCTGGACCAGGGCCAGACCGCGCGCGGCGCGCATGGCGCGCAGGGCCCAGGGCGGCAGCGAGCCGGCGGCATTGATCGAGGCCGTGCCGTAGGCGCCGAAGAACTCGTTGTTGCCCGTGTAGAAGATGAAGAGATCGGGCGAAAATTTCAGGGCGTCGCGCACCTGGTAAACGAGCGGGAAGCTGGCCACGGCGGTCGTGCCGAGATTGATCACCTCCACGTTCTTCTCCGGCCACGCGTCGGCCAGCATGGCTTGCAGGAAGGACGAGACGGACAGGTTGCGGGGCTGCGGGTAGCCTTTGGCCGCGGATTCGCCTATGACAAAGATGCGGACCGTGTCCGGCGGCTTGGGCATGAGGAAATTTGTCTGCTCGGCATAGCCCGGGCGCGTCGGGTTGGCGAAAAAGTAGGGTTTGGCCGCGGCGGGTTCGACAATGCAGAGGTTCGCGCCGGACGGCAGTTGACCCGCTTCGCGGATCCAGGCCGGATAGCCGCCCCAACCGAAGAAACGCAGGGTCACCTCGGCCGCGGCGAGGACGAGGAAGGGCAGCAGGACGGTGATGACCGTGAAAAGACGCCGCTTGGCCGGCGAGAGCGGGGCCGCGGGGCGGGGCGTGGGATTTTTCTTCTTGGCCATACGAGGGGGCGGAACTTTAGGCCGGAATCGCGCGGCGGCCAAGGACGGGTGATGGGAATGGATGGGGCGGATAACGACCGGCGCCGGGGACGGCGCCGCTACAGCCGGATAAAAATCAAAAACCCCGATCCGGGAAGAATCCGGACCGGGGTTTTCGTGACTCGGGGGAAATTTATTTCCGCGCGCGGCGACGTGCCGCATATCCAGCCACCCCAAGCGCGCTCAAGGCGAGCAGGGCGACGGTGGAGGGTTCGGGGACGACTTGGTAGGAATTCAAACCGGGGCCGCCGCTGCCAGTGGTCGAGGAGGTGTAGGTCTGGTTCCAAGCTGTGATGGAGACGTTGGGATTGGCTAGAGCGTCAACTGCACTGTCGGTTCCGCCACCACCCGAGGAGTAGGCATCGAAGTAGAATGTATCATTCACCGCGAGGCCTAAGGAGGCGAGTGTCGCGGTGTAAGTGATTGAGCTCGTGGCACCGGCTGCGAAAGAATATCCCGCGAGGGTCGCTGGACCCGACCAGTTGGTGCCGTAAGTCCACAATTGAGCACCTCCAAAGTTAGTGGTGACAATACCGGTGTTAGTGTTGGAACTAGTAGAGGTGTTCACCCAAGAACCGATCCAATAATCCATCCCGCCGACTGGCGAGTTGAGCTGGATCGGGCGAACCCAACCGTTGCCGGTATTAGTAATGGCAGTGCTGCCCGTCGAAATGCCGATCATAAAATTGCCCCAGTCGGTGGTGCTAATGTTGCCATTCAGGGACAGGGTGAAGGTGATGTCGGTGGCATTGTTGGTCACCTCCATGCCAAGGATATCGAGAGTGCCGCCGGCGTTGGCAATGCCCGGATCAATATCTCCGGCGGCATCGGTGTAAGGTGAGCTGTTGCCTTCGACAGCTTGCAGATTTCCGGCCGTGGCGAGAAGCGCGGCTGCGGTGATGGTGAGGAGGGTATTTTTCATACGATAGGATTTGGGTTGAACTTCAAAACCCATTAAAACCAACCCCGACCGGCGTCAACGGAAAATTTCAGCCCCCGCAACATTTTTTGCCGGCCAGAGCCCGGACCTACCCGCCGCCGCCTTCCCGACCCTTGCGGCGGCTCTCCTCGGAGGCGTCGAAATCCCCCAGTTTCAGCTGGATTTCCGACAGAGTCAGCCAAGCTTCGGCGTCCCCGGGGTTGGACTGCAGGTGCTGTTGCAGGATGGAGGCGGCGCCGGGGAGGTCGGCGTCGCGGAGGGCCACGGCGGCTTCCATCTTGAGGAGGCCGGGGGTGGTCGGGGCGCGGTCCCGGAGGATTTGCAGGGACCCGCGGGCCGCGTCGAGGTCGCCGCGGGTCATTTGCATGGCGGCATGGTTGAGCCGCGCCTCCGGATGGTGCGGCTGCAGGGCGAAGCCGCGCTGGAAAGCTTCTTCGGCCCGCTCGCCTTCGCCGCGCAGTCCGAGGAGGCGTCCGGCCGTGAAATGGGTCACGGCATCGCCGGGGTTCTGCAACAGCGCGCGGTCGTAGGCGACGACGAGGTCGGTGGTGTCCCAGCCGAGGACGGCCTGACGTTGCAGGTCGCGCGTGGCGGCGGCCAACTCGTCGCGGCGCGCCGCCAGGCCGGGGGCGCCGGCGAAAACGTCCAGGCGCAGCAGCTTCCAGGCGAGACTCCACATGTCATGTTCGTCATAGCCGGTGAAATAAACGTCGCGCCGCAACTCCCGCTCCGCGGCGGGAAAAGCCTGCCACCACGCCGCCGCGTCGGCGGGCGTTTGCCCGCGCGGGGCCAGACCCCACAGCGCGGCCATGCCGTCGACGGTCAGTTCGGCGATGGCCGCCCGGCCGGCGAAGGTGAGATGGACGTGCTCGAGGAAAAATTCGCGGTCGGTGGCGAAGGACGGATTCATTTCATGCAGCCAACGGTCGGCATCGACGGCGGCGACGGCGGGACCGGAGTCCGACGCGATCCGGCGCTGCAGATCACGCAGGCGGCCGTCGGCGCGGAAGCGTTGCGTGTCGAGGTCGGCCGCGCGGCGGTAAAGCGGCCACGCGCGGGCTAGGTCGCCATCGGCCTGGCGTCTTTGCGCGGCTGCGTAAACCAGCGCGGCGCTGCGAAAGCCGGAGAGATCACCCGCGTCCTGCGCGGCGAGGACGGCCTCCAGGTCTGCGGCCCCGGACGGCTCGCTGCCGACGGGCGGCCAGTCGGCGAGGTTGATCGCGGGAATGACGAAAAGAACTTTCGCCTCGTGGTCGAGCGCGCGGCGGACGATGTCGCGGAAATTGGCTTCCGTGTTGGCCAGCATGGTGTCGAGCGCCGGATCATCGTGCGCGACCTGCACGCCGCGGAATTCGTCGAGTCCGCGCCAAGGCGCCGGGTCCGGTTTTCCCGCGAAGAGACCGAGGAAGGATTCGACGGCGCGTCCGGTGTGGGTGCGGCGCACGGCGAGGGAGAGGCGGGTCAGCGCGGGGGAGCCGGCGGGCGGACCGAATTTCGCGGCCGGACCAAACGGGCCGATCACCTCATTGTGGCCGGCGTAGAGCACGACCATGTCCGGATCGAGCGCCAGGGCCTCGCGGGCGAACTCGCGCAGGGCGTGGGAATTGACCGCGACCATCGAGAGGTTGATCACCTCGACGGGTTCGCCGGGAAAGCGGGCGTTCCAGCGGGCCTGCACGAGGCGTCCGAGATGGTGGTCGGTCATGGGAAAGCCGGCCGCCGCCGATTCGCCGAGGAGGACGACGCGCCGGACGCCCGCCGGTTTGCGGGCCGGCACCCAGACGGGCGGGGGAGACGGGACATCGGCCCTCTCAAGGAAGAGGCGGGCGTAATCCGGATGGGTCGTGAAAAACATCTCCCCTTGGTGGCGGACCTTCTCGAGCAGGCGGGGTGGACGGAAAAGCCCGGTGACGCGGAAAAAGCCCTCCAACAGAAGGAAAAAGACCAACGGGGCGAGGATCGCGAGGGCGAACCGGGCAGCGGGACGGTCGAAGCGCATCACAAGTTCGGGCAGTAAACCTTCACTTATCCCCCCAGACAAGGCGGAGGGCGGCCCGGCGCACAGCGCACTTCCTCACATTTCGCTTGTCACAGCAAATTCCTGCTCCTATTCTACGCGGCCAATTTTGCCATGAAGACTTTTTCCGCCAAAGCCGAGGAGATCCAGCGCAACTGGTGGGTCGTCGATGCCGAAAACCAAATCCTCGGCCGCATCGCGACCAAGGTGGCCGACGTCCTGCGCGGCAAGAACAAAGCCGTCTTCACCCCGCATTGCGACACCGGCGATTTCGTCGTGGTGATCAACGCCTCGAAGGTGCGCGTCAGCGGCAAAAAAACGACCGACAAAGTTTACACCAGCTTCTCCGGCTACGTGGGCGGACACAAAAGCGAGACGTTCCAGAAGCGGCAGGCCCGCCGTCCGGAACTGCTCGTCGAACGCGCCGTGCGCGGCATGATCCCGCACAACCGTCTCGGCCGCGCCCAATTCACCAAACTCAAAGTCTACGCCGGCGCCGAACACCCGCACGGCGCGCAGCAGCCCAAAAAACTCGCCATCTCCTGACCATGTCCGAAGTCCACACCGCCACCGGCCGCCGCCGCACCGCCGTCGCCCGCGTCCGCCTCAAAGCCGGATCCGGCAAAATCGATGTCAACAGCCGCGAATTCAACGACTACTTCCCGACGACCAGCCTGCAGACCGCGGTGCTGCGCCCGCTCGAGTTGAGCGGACGCAAACAATCCCTCGACATCTCGCTCAAGACATCGGGCGGCGGCGTCAACGGCCAAGCCGGCGCCTCCAGCCTCGCCATCGCGCGCGCGCTGCTCAAACTCGACGCGGAACTGCGTCCGGAACTGAAGAAAAACGGATTGCTGACCCGCGATCCGCGCATGAAGGAGCGCAAAAAGCCCGGCCGTCCCGGCGCCCGCAAGCGCTTCCAGTTCTCCAAACGCTAAGCCATGCGCGCCCGGCGCGTCGGATTTCTGCTCGTTCTCTCCGTCTGCCTCGCGGCGGCGGAGGAAGCCGCCCCGTTCCAAGCCGGCGCTTTCGCCTTCGCCGTGCCCTCCGGCTGGCGCGCGGAACAACCGTCCTCGCCCATGCGCGCCGCCGAGCTGCACGTGCCCGGCCCCGAGGGCACCGGAGCGGCGGGTGAAGCCATCGTCACCGTCTTCCACTTCGGCCCCGGCCAGGGCGGCACCGTGGAGCAGAATGTCGACCGCTGGTTCGGTCAGTTCGACGGCGACAACGACGCCAAAAGCGCCGCCACCGCGAGCGAAACCATCGGCACCGTGCCGGTCACCTTCGTCCGCGCACGCGGCACTTTCCAGAGCGGCATGCCCGGGCAGCCGACCACGCCGCTGGAGGGCCAAGCCCTGCTCGGTGCCATCCTCGAAAGTCCGGGCGGTGATGTTTATCTCAAAATGACCGGCCCCGCGCCGACGGTGGAAAAAGCCGAACCCGCCTTCGTGCAGATGATCCGCGCCGCCTGCGGCGCCCCGTGAATTCTAGAACATCTCCGCGGCGAAGGCCTGCGGATCGAAGCGCGCGAAATCCCTCTCGCCCTCGCCCGTGCCAATGAAACGAACCGGCACGCCGAGTTCCTGCTGCAAGGCCACCGCCATGCCGCCGCGACCGCTGCCGTCGAGCTTGGTCAGGATGGCGCCGGTCAGGCCGCAGGCCTCCCGGAATTGACGGGCCTGCTCGAGGGCGTTGGAACCGGTCGTGGCGTCGAGCACGATGAGAACCTCGTGCGGACTCTCCGGATCGCGGCGCCCAAGCACGCGTTTCACCTTGGACAATTCCTGCATGAGATTGTGCTTGGTATGGAGGCGTCCGGCGGTGTCGCAAAGCAGGAATTCCGCGCCGGCGCGCGCCGCCGCGTCATAGGCATCGTGGCAGACCGCGGCCGGATCGCCCTGGTAGGCGCCGCGGATGACCGGGACGCCGAGCTTTTCGCCCCAGACCACGAGTTGCTCGATGGCCGCCGCGCGGAAGGTGTCGCCCGCGGCCATCATGACCGACCGCTCCTCGCGCTTGAGCAAAGCCGCGAGCTTGGCCAACGAGGTCGTCTTGCCCGTGCCGTTGACCCCGACAATGAGCAGCACACGCGGACGGCCCGGCACGGGGAGCAACGGGGGGAGCGGAGGAGGCAGAAGTTTGGTCAGTTCCTCGCGCGCCTCGCGCTCGACCTGCGCGGCCGTGGCGGAAAAACCGGAGACCGCCTGCAGCTTGGCCAGCAAAGACGCGGTGGTCTTCACCCCGAGGTCGGCCTGCAGGAACATGGCCTCGAGTTCGTCCCAATCGACCGGACGTCCACGGAACCGGTCGGCAATGCTGCGCAGAAAACCCGCGGCCATAGTCTCAGTCCGCGGTCGTGCGCGGGTCGCGTCCGATCTCCTTGCGCACGCGGTCGAGCACGCCGTTGGCGAAACGCGCGGATTCCGCGGTGGCCAGACTGCGCGCGATCTCGATGGCCTCGTTGATCGTCACCGCCGCCGGGATGTCCGGGTGGACCAGCATCTCGGCCACCGCGAGGCGCAGGATGGCGCGATCGACCGAGCCGAGCCGGCGCAGGTCCCAATTCTGCAAAGCGGCGGCAAGGAGCCGGTCGATCTCCGGAAGCCGGCCGAGCGCCTGTTCGACCAGCGCGGCGGCAAAAGCCGAACCGCCGTCGACCGGCCACGCGGGCTCGCCGTCCGCCGGCCGCGTCACGAGCACGCCGCGCATCTCGCGGGCGTAAAGCTGCTGCACCGCCTCGATGCGGGCCTGACGTCGGTTTTCTTTCGGCACGACGGTGGGGATCAGCGGGAGGTTTTCTTCCGCTGCACTTCCTCGCGCACCCGCAGCATGGCGAAAGCCGCGCGCGCCGCCTCGATGCCGCGGTTGAGTTCCTTGTCGAGACAACGCTCGCGAGCCTCGTCTTCGTTGGCCACGAGGAGCACTTCGTGGATCACCGGGACAACATGCCTGAGCGCCACCTGCTGCAAGGAATCGGTCACACTCGCGCCAACAAACTCGGCGTGCTTGGTCCTCCCCTGCAGGATGACGCCGAGGGCGATGATCGCGCTATGCCGCCGCTGCGCCGCGATCATCTCCGCGACCAGGGGGATTTCGAAGGCTCCCGGCACGCCGAAAAGCTCGATGACGCTGGTCTCGTCGATGGCGTAGAGTTCCTTGCACGTGTGGTTGATCAGGGCCTGCACGAAGTCGGGGTTGTATTCGCTGGCCACGATGGCGAAGCGCGGCGTGGACGGCGCCAACACCTTGGCCGGACGGGTCGGAAGTTTGGTCGACATGGTTGTCTTTTCGCAGAAAGGACGGATCCCGCGCAATCAGAGAAGGTGCCCCATTTTCCGCTTCTTGGTCTGCAGGTAGCGCGCGTTCTCGGCGTGGGGCTCGATCTTGAGGGGTTCGCGGCCGGCGATTTCCAGACCGTGGCCCGACAGGCCCACCATCTTGCGCGGGTTGTTGGTCAGCAGGCGGAGGCGGCGCACGCCGAGGTCGGACAAAATCTGCGCGCCCAGTCCGTATTCGCGCAGGTCCATGGGGAATCCGAGACGCTCGTTGGCCTGCACGGTGTCGAGGCCCTCGGACTCCTGCAATTTGTAGGCGTGGATTTTGGCCGGCAAGCCGATGCCGCGGCCCTCCTGGCGCATGTATACCAGCACGCCGGAACCGTGGTCCGCGATCTGCTTGAGCGCCTGGTGCAATTGCGAACCGCAGTCGCAGCGGCGCGAACCGAAAACATCGCCCGTCAGGCACTCGCTGTGGACCCGCACCAGCACGGGCTTCTTCGGATCGATCACCCCGCGGACCAGCGCCAGATGATGCGCGCCGTCGGTCAGCGAGCGGTAAAGATACAAATCGAAATCGCCGTGCTCGGTCGGAAGTTTCACGCACTGCTCGCGCTCGACCAGTTTCTCGCGGCGGCGGCGGTGGGCGATGAGGTCGCGGATCGAACAAATTTTCAGACGGTGCTTGCGGCGGAATTTGAGGAGGTCCGGGAAACGCGCCATCGATCCGTCCTCGTTGAGGATCTCGCAGATGACGCCCGTGGCATCGAGCCCGGCCAGACGCGCGAGGTCGACCGCCGCCTCGGTGTGCCCGGCGCGCTGCAACACGCCGCCGTCGCGGGCCTGCAGCGGGAAAACATGCCCGGGTTCGGTCAGGTCGGCCGGACCGGATTTCGCCCCGGCCAGCGTCTTGATGGTGCGCGCCCGGTCGCGCGCGCTGATCCCCGTGGTCACCCCGCGCGCCGCGTCGACCGAGACGGTGAAGTCGGTGCGGTGCAGTTCGCGGTTGTGCGCGACCATGCGTTGCAGGCCGAGCTGCCGCGCACGTTCCGAAGTCAGGGGGACGCAGATCAACCCGCGGCCGTGCTTGGCCATGAAGTTCACCGCCTCGGGTGTGACCTTGGCGGCGGCCATGACCAGATCCCCTTCGTTCTCGCGCTCGGCATCGTCGGTCACGATGACCATTTTGCCGGCACGGATGTCTTTGAGGACGGACTCGATGGGATCGAAAGACGGCTTGCTCACGGCCCTCCAGTAAAGCAGCGCCCCGCCCGTTCGGCAATGGCCGCACCCCGGGAAGGCATTGATTTTCGGGGACCGCGGGATAAGGTCGGGATTCCGCGCTTATGCCACGTCTCCTGTCCCTGCTCACCGCCCTGCTCGCGGTCCTCGCCACCCCCGCCGCGCAAGCCGCGGCATCGTGGATCGTCGTCGACAGCGAGACCGGACACATCCTCGACGAGGGCAACCGCAACGAAAAACGCCAGATCGCCAGCCTGACCAAGGTCGCCAGCGCGATGGTCGTGCTGGATTGGGCCGAGGCGACCGGCACGTCCATGGCCACGCCGGTCGAAGTGCCGGCCGCCGTCACCGGGATCGGCGGGGTCAATCCTTGCGGGCTCCTGCCCGGCGACCGCGCTTCGCTGCGCGACCTCGTTTCCGCCGCCATGATGCAGTCCGACAACCACGCGGCCTACACCCTCGCTTACAACGTCGGTTCGCGCCTGCCCAATCCGCAGGGACTGTCGCCGGTCGACAATTTCACCGCGCACATGAACGCGCTGGCCCGCAAACTCGGCATGAAGCGCACGCTCTTTCTCAATCCGCACGGTCTGGACAACAGCAGCCCGGCCCCGCATTCCACCGCGTCCGACCTGGCGCGGCTCACGCGCTACGCCTACGCGCACGGCGGATTCAATTTCTACGCGTCGCAACCGGAACGCGAGATCACCATCGCGGGGGCGGACGGCCTGCCGCGCACCTTCCTCTTGCGCAACACCAACGAATTGCTCGGTCAGGACGGCATCGAGGGCGTGAAGACCGGACGCACCGCGCGCGCCGGCGACTGTCTCATCCTCGCCGCCGACCGCGAACCGCTGCCGGTCACCAACGAACAAGGACAAAAGGTGGCCATCACGCGCCGCATCATTGTCGTCCTGCTTGCTTCCCCGGACCGCTTCGGCGAAGGCCTCGCCATGATCCGCCGCGGGTGGGATCTGCACGAGCGGTGGATGTCGCAGGGACGTCCGGTGAGCAAACGCTCGACGCTCTGATCCGCATGCCCGCGTCGCGACTGGCCATCCTCACCGCCGGCGGCGATTGCGCCGGACTCAACGCCGTCATCCGCGGGATCGTCTGCGCCGCCGCGCGCCGCTCGATGGAAGTGGTCGGCTTCACCGAAGGCTACGAGGGCTTGCTCGATCCCGGCCGCACCAAGCTGCTCACCCCGGAAAACACGCGCGGCATCGCCGCGACGGGCGGAACCATCCTCGGCTCGACCAACAAGGGACGCTTCCAGACGCGCCGCGGGGCGAACGGACAGATCGTCCTGCCCGAGCCGCTGGTCCGCGCCGCGCGCACCGCCCTCGAACAAAACCGCGCCGGCGCCCTCGTCGTCCTCGGCGGCGACGGCTCCCTGCGCACCGCCCTGCAACTCTCCCGGGCCGGACTGCGCGTCCTCGGCGTACCCAAGACGATCGACAATGACATCGACTCGACCGACGTGACCTTCGGTTTCGACACCGCGGTGGCCCGCGTGGCCGCGGCGGTCGAGGACCTGCGCACCACGGCGGAAAGTCACCGGCGGATGATGGTCCTCGAAGTGATGGGACGCCACACCGGGTGGCTCGCGCTGCACGGCGCGGTGGCCGGCGGCGCGGAAATCGCCCTCATTCCGGAAATCCCCTTCGACGGCGACGCGTTGGTCCGTCTGGTCAAGGAAGCCGACCGCCGCGGGCAGCGTTCCTTCGTCGCCGTGGTGGCCGAAGGGGCGCGGGCCAAGACCGGACGGCAAATCCGCCGCCAGACCTCGACCGGCGACAGCCGGCTCGGCGGTATCGGCGCGCACGTCGAATCCCTCGTCGCCGCGCGCACCGGACGCGAAACCCGGTCGTGTCCGCTCGGACACCTCCAACGCGGCGGACCGCCCACCGCCTTCGACCGCGTGCTCGGGCAGCAATTCGGCGTCCGCGCCGTCGAACTCGCCGCCGACGGCATGTTCGGCCGCATGGTGAGCTACCGGTTCGGATCGGTCACCGACGTCGCCCTGGCCGATGCCGTCGGCCGGCGCCGCTCGGTCTCGCCCGACAGCCAGATCCTGCGCCACGCGCGCGCACTCGGACTTTTTCTCGGCGAGTAAAACAAAGAAGCGGCACGCCCACCGCTTACGCTTTCTTCCGCAACGCCGCTGCCGCCAATGTCCGCTCGTAAGCGTCGACGATCCCCGAAAGATCGAACTTCGCTGCGATCTGCAAACTCGCCGCCTGCTTGCGCCGCAAGCCGGCATGATCCTCCATGGCCTGGCCCAGCGCGCATACCCACGCCGCCTCGTCGTTCACCGGGCAACTCCAACCGTTGACCCCGACTTCGAGCACATCACGCAGTCCGGGAATGGCACTCCCGCAAATGGCCAGGCCGTGCGCCGCCGCTTCGATGGCCGCGACCGGCAGGCCTTCGGACAAGGACGGCATGACGAGGACATCGGATCGACCGAGGACCGCACGCACTTCCGTTTCCTCCGCCCAGCCGCGCATCTCGCACCGGTCGGCCACCCCGGCCCGGTCCAGTTCCTCCCGCACCGCCGCGCGCAGCGGACCATCGCCGAGGAAAATCGCGCGCCAGGGACGACCGCGCAACGCGCCCAGCACCCGGGCGAGGAAGACGGGATTCTTCTGCACGCTGAGGCGGCCGAGAAATAAAAGACGCAGCGTGCCGTCCGGAGCGGGCTCCGGGGGAACGGCGGCAATCCCGGCGATCCCGTTGGGGATAACCTCCGCATCGATGCCGTAGGCCGCCTTGGCCAATGACGCCACATGGGTGCTCACCGCGGTGACCGCCGCCGCGTCGCGCCAGATCATGCCGGTCAACGGTTTGACCATGCGGAAAAGATGATCCGTCTGCTCCGGGGCCCCGCCCGGCACATCGCCGAGGTGCGCGGTCAGGACATAAGGAATCCCCGTGACCCGGTGCGCCCACCAGGCGACCGGTCCGGTCGGCACGGCGAAATGGACATGCATCACATCCGGCCGCCACGAGCGCGCCGCCTGCCATACCGGCCGGACATTCGCTATGACATAGCCGGCCATCTCGGGCACCGAACAGGTGTCGGGCGCGCGGCGGAAGGAAAACACGCGCCGCACATCGACGCCGGAAATCATCTGCCGCCGCGGCAGACCGCCGGTCCGGGAGGTTTGCACGCGCACTTCGTGTCCGCGCCGCGCCAGTTCGACCGCGATCTGCGCCGCGACCCGTCCGCCGCCGCCGCCGACCGGCGGATACTCGTAATTGACCACGAGAATTTTCATCCGCGTGCTTTCATCCATTCCCCGTAGACCCACGCGTTCCAGAGGAAAAGCCGGTGGTTGCGGCGGCCGGCGGCATGCTCGTCTTGCAGGCGGCGGGCCAGGGCGGGACACGGCATGAGGTCCGGATCGATCCGCAAGGCGCCGTCGCGGAACCACGCGCCGACCGGCACGCCGAAGCCTTTCTTTTTGCGGTCGATGATGCGGTCGGGCAGCAACCCGCGGGCCGCTTCTTTGAGCAGGTATTTCGTCGTCCCGCCGTGCAGACGCCAGCGGGTCGGGATTCGCCGCGCAAAATCGGCCACGTCGATGTCGAGGAAGGGCGCGCGCACCTCGAGGCTGTTCATCATGCTGGCGCGGTCGACCTTGGAGAGCACGCTTTCCTGCAGGTAGAGGCGGACAAAAAATGCGGTGGCTTTTTCCACCGGATCGCGGCTTTGCACGCCGTCCCACGCCTCGATGGCTTCGGAAAAAACTTCCTCGGGATCCGCGCCGCGGAAACATTCGCGCCAATCGGACAAGTCCATCCCCGCCATCCACGTCGGGATCCATTGCGGCGGCGGTTGCGCCGCGCCGCGGACGAAGCGCTTGGCCGCGAAATCGAGGCTCAGGTAACGGTGCGAAACGGGCAGACGGTCGGCCAGCGCCGTGATCGCCGGATGCAAAGCGCGCGGCACGAGACGGCGGTAAAGCGCGGCATAGCGCAGGGCGCGGAAAGGTTCGTAGCCCGCGAAGAGTTCGTCCCCGCCGTCACCCCCGAGCGCCACCACCACCTCGCGCCGGGTGAACTTGCTGAGCAAATAAGTCGGGAGCAGCGAACTGTCCCCGTTCGGCTCGTCGAGCCGGGCGTAGATTTCCGGGAGCAAAGCGCGAGCGCCGGCGAGGCCCAAGGTTTCCGTGCGGTGCCGCGTGCCGATCCATTGCGCGGCCTCGGCCGCATAGGGAAGTTCGTCGTAGGTCGGCTCGTCGAAGCCGATGCTGAAAGTGCGCAGCGCGCCGTCCGGCAATTCCTTGGCGGCCAGGGCGGCGACCAGCGACGAATCGATCCCGCCGCTGAGGAACACGCCGACCGGAACATCGGCCACCAGACGGCGTTTGACCGCGGCGGCGAGCAGCCCGCGCAGTTCCTCGCAGCGCCCGGCGAAAGATCCGCCCTCCTCCGGGGCGGGCTGGTAGTCCCAGTAGCGCCAGACGCGCAATTCTCCCGAGGCGAGGTCGAAGGACAGACAATGCGCCCCGGGCAATTTGCGCGCCCCGTCGGTCATGGCCAGCGGCGCGGGCACGTAGCCGTAGGCGAAGTATTTGCGCACCGCCGCGGGGTTGATCCCGCGCGGCACATCGGGATGGGCCGAGAGCGCGTCGAGCTGGGACGCGAAGGCGAACAAGCCGGACGCCGGCGCATGGTGGTAATAGAACGGCTTCTTGCCGAATCGGTCGCGGCTGGCGAACAGACGCCGGCGTTTCCGGTCGTGGATGACGAAGGCCCACATCCCGTTGAGCTGGTCGACCATGCTGTCGCCCCATTCGGCGTAGGCGGCGAGCAGCACCTCGGTGTCGGAATGATCGGTGCGGAAAACCTGTCCGCGCCGCGCCAGTGTCCCGCGCAGCTCTGAGAAGTTGTAGATCTCGCCGTTGAAGACAATGCCCGCGGACCGGTCGGCGCTCCACATGGGCTGGGCGCCGCCCTCGAGGTCGAGAATACTCAGACGGCGGTGTCCGAGATGAACGCCGTCCTCCTCCGTGTAGCCCTCGTCATCCGGACCGCGGTCCGCGAGGCAACGCGTCATGCGCACGAGATCCTCCCGCGTGCCCGGTCCGGTGAATCCCGCGATGCCGCACATGGCCGGGACGCGGGTCAGCCGTCCGCGCGGTCGAAATTGCGCGTCGAACGCACGAGGTAAATGGCTTTGTCCTGCGACTCGTGGAAAGTGCGCGTCACCATTTCGGCCAGCAAGCCCATGAGCACGCAGATGACGCCGGTCATGAAGGAAAACACGGCCATCATGGGCAGCGGGGTGTCGGTGAAGTAATAACCCTGCCAGCGCATGTAGAAGGTCCAGAGGACGAAGGCGAACGAGGCGGAGAGAAAGATCAGTCCCCAGGAACCGAAAAGATACATCGGCTTGAGCATGAACTTGTCCATGAACTTCACCGTGACCAAGTCGAAGATGACTTTCATCACCCGCTCGAGCCCGTACTTCGACGAGCCCGTGCGGCGCGCGTGGTGGCTGACGGGGATTTCCGTGATGCGCGCGCCGTGCCACTTGGCGTAGATGGGCAGGAAACGGTGCATCTCGCCGTAAAGCCGCACGCCCTTGATCACTTCCGCGCGGTAAGCCTTGAGCGAGCAGCCGAAATCGTGCAGGTCCACGCCGCTCATGCCGGAGATGAGACGGTTGGCCATGATGCTCGGGATATTGCGCTGCAGGGCGTTGTCCTGGCGGTCCTTGCGCCATCCGCTGACCACGTCATAGCCCTCGTCGATTTTCTCGAGCATGCGGGGGATGTCGGCGGGGTCGTTCTGCGCGTCGCCGTCCATCGGGATGATGACCTCCCCGCGTGCGTGGTCGAAACCGGCCATCATGGCCGCGGTCTGGCCGAAGTTGCGGCGGAAGTGGACCACGCGGACGTGCGGATCGCGCGCGGCGATGGCGTCGAGTTTTTCGTCCGAACCGTCCGTGCTGCCGTCGTTGACGAAAATGATTTCCCACGGCCGTCCGATTTGCTCGAGGACCCGGCGGGTCGATTCGTAAAGCCCGTCGATGGCACCGTCCTCGTTGAAAACGGGAACGGCGACCGAAACCAATCCGGTGAGTTGGTGCGCGGCGGGCATGTCAGCGGGCAAAATAACGTTGGATCGCCTCGACCAGGCCCGGAACATCGTGGCGCGCCGCCTCGATAGCGGGACAGGCCCCGCATTCTTCCAGGGTCCGGGTCGTGACCGGTCCGATACTGGCAAACTTCACGCCGCTTGGCAGCGGTAATTTGAGGGCGTGAAAATTGCGGACGGTGGAAGCGCTGGTGAAAACCACCAGGTCGGCCCCCTCGGAGACCAGCCGCTCGCGGGCCCGCGTGCGGTCGTCGGTCTCCGGCACCGTGCGGTAGGCGATGGCCTCGTCGACGATGGCCCCCATCTTGGACAGCGCGGAGGCCAGTTCGCCGCTCGTTTCGGCGGGGCGGACGACGAGCATCTTCACGTTTTCCACGCCGGTCTGCTGGCGGAAAGTCTCGGCCAGGGAAGCGGCATGGAAATTTTCCGCCGTGAGGTCGACGTGGTAATGGCGTTCCTTGAGGCGCTGCGCCGTGGCCGCGCCCACCGCGGCGAACCTCGTCCCCCCGATCTCGCGCGCGTCGTCATAAAGTTTGTCGAAGATTTCGAAAAAGACGTCGACCCCGTTGGCGCTGGTGAAAACGAGCCATTCGTAGGTATGCGCATCCTGCACCAACTCGGCGAACTCGCGCAGGTCCGGCGGCGGTTCGCGTTTGATCAAAGGCATCTCCAGGACGTCCGCACCGAGGTCGCGCAACGCGGCGGACAACTTCGAAGCCTGCGCCCTGCTGCGGGTCACCACGAGGCGCCGGCCGGCGAGCGGACGCGCCATGGCCGCGAGCAGGTCGGGAGCCAGTGCCACCACGTCGCCGAAGATGACCACGGCAGGGGCCGCGAGTCCGGATTCCCGCGCACGCGCCGAAATATCGGCGACCGGCCCGGTCACCGTCTGCTGGTCACCGCGCGTGGCCTGACGAATGACCGCGGCGGGAGTCTGCGCGGGCAGTCCACCGCGCATCATGGCCTCGGTGATGCCCCCCAAGTGCTCCATACCCATGAGCATCACCTTCGTTCCCGGCGCCGCGCCGGTCTGCGCGTAAAACTCCGCCGCATCCTCCTCCGCGGGGTCGCGGTGTCCGCTGAAAATGGTCAAAGCCGTGTTGATCGTGCGCATGGTCACCGGAATCCCCGCCGCGGCCGGACCCGCGATGGCCGAACTGATGCCCGGAACCGCCTCGAACCGCAGGCCCGCCCGGGCCAGTTCGAGCGCCTCTTCGGCCCCGCGGGCGAAAACGAACGGATCCCCGCCTTTGAGCCGCACCACACAGTGACCCGCTTTGGTTTTCGCCACGAGCAGCCGGTTGATCTGGTCCTGCGGCATGCTGTGGTCGCCGGATTTTTTGCCCGCGTAGATCATTTCCGCGCGCTCCGGAGCGAAGGCCAGCAGCTCGGGATTGACCAAATTGTCATAAACCACGACGTCGGCGCGCCCGAGCAATTCGCGTCCGCGCAAGGTGAGCAGACCGGGATCACCGGGTCCTGCACCGACCAGATAACAAATGCCTTCCTTCTTATTTGCCATGCAACTTCCTCGCCACAGCTTTGCCCAAGCCTGCCGGATCGTCGATCGGGCCCTCGAGCACGGCATGTTTGGGCGCCGCGTCCGTGGCGTCAAACAGAACCGCCTCCAAGCGCAAAATCCCGCCCTGCACCGTGCCGAGCGCGCCCAGGGCCAGATGGCAACCCCCGCCCAGCTCGCGCAAGACCGCCCGCTCGGCCCCGACCGCCACCGCTGTCTCATGGTGATGAAGCGCCGCGACAATCTCCGCAGCACGGTCGTCGTCCTCGCGCACTTCGATGGCCATGGCTCCCTGCCCCGGGGCGGGCAGGAAACCCGGCAGCGGTGAGACGTGGAGGGTTCCGCCGGCCACCTCGACCGGTCCCGACGTGGCAAAACCAAGCCGCGCCAGACCGGCCGCGGCCAGGATGACCGCGTCGAACTCACCGGACGCCGCTTTGCCCAGACGGGTCGGCACATTCCCGCGCACGAACGCCATTTGCACATCGCCGCGCAAAGCCTGCATCATGGCGCAGCGACGCGGACTCCCCGTGCCGAGCCGTGCGCCGGCAGGCAGTCCATCGACCCCGCCCGGGTGACGGCTGACCAAGACATCATGGGCCTCGCCGCGAGGCGCGATGGCCGCGATCCGCAGCCCCGCGGGGGATTCCACCGGCAAATCTTTGAGGCTGTGCACCGCGGCATCGGCACGTCCGTCGAGCACCGCACGTTGCAATTCCTTGGTGAAAACGCCGGTCCCGCCGAGCACGGTCAACTCCGCCTCGGGATGCAGGTCACCCGTGGTGCGGACAACCTCCTCGCCAAAACGCAGCTCCAGCCACACCTTGCCCAATTCCCCGATGACGAGTTGCGTCTGACGGCGGGCCAACTCGCTGCCCCGCGTGGCGAGGATGAAGTCTGTCATAATGTTCAGGCCGCGGCCGGCCACACTCCGGCGCTTCCGGCCCGGAATTCGTCCGCCTGCGCGGCGACCAGAGCCTCGGCCCGCTCCACCTCCGCGGCGCGCAGTGATTCACCTTCCCGCGCGATGGCTTCGAGGGCATCGACATCGTGCAGCACCACGCCGGGCAAATGACGGATGCCCGGATCGAAATCGCGCGGCACAGCCAAATCGAGGAGAAACAAAGGCCGTCCCTCGCGCACGGCGAGCACCGGCGCGAGTTCGCCGGCGGAGAGCAGACGTTCGGAGGCGGCCGCGCTCGCGATGACGATATCCGCCGTGGCCAGATGGTCCCGCCAGTGGGCGAATTCCACCGGATGTCCGCCCAGCGCCCCGGCCAAGGCCTCGGCCCGGGAGGCCGTGCGGTTGGAAATGAGCAATTCTTTGAGTCCCCGCGTGCACAGACTGCGCGCCACACCCTCGCCTGCTTCGCCCGCCCCGAGGAGCAAGGCCCGGCAAGAGGACAAATCGCCGAGCACGGACGAAGCCAGCCGCGCCGCAGCCGAACCGACCGAGACAACCCCGCGACCCAGCGCCGTCCCGGTGCGCACGATCTTGGCCACGCGGAAAGTTTGCTGGAAAAGGTGGTTGAGTCGCCCCGCGGTATGGCCCGCGCCGAACGCCACGGCGTAGGCATCCTTGACCTGCCCGAGAATTTCCGTTTCGCCCAGCACCATGGAATCAAGCCCCGCGGCCACGCGGAACAGGTGCCGCACGGCAGCGTCGTCTTCGAGCCGGTAAAACGGCGCTTCCTGCGCCGAACGCCGGCGCAGGAAATCCTCCGCCACCGCCATGGCCGCACCGGCATCAGCCGCGGCACCATAGATCTCCACGCGATTGCAGGTGGAGAGCAGGACCGCTTCGCGCAACCCGGCCGACTCGCGCAAAGCCGAAAGGACAGCCGGCGTTTCCGGTTCCGGCACGGCGAAAAGCTCCCGCAGGGAAACCGCCGCGGTGTGGTGGCTCAGGCCGAGACAGAACAATTGCATGGGCGATCGGCGAGACTACCGGCCGGCAACGGACCACGCAAGGCGTCCGCTTTTCACTGGCACGCACCATGCCCGCGTGCGACAAGTCCCCCATGCGCCGTCTCCTCCCCGTCGCACTGGGTGCCCTCCTGCTGGCCGGCTGCGCCACCGGGCGCAAACTGCCCGACTACGAGAAACCTCTGGCCCGCGCGCCCGTCCAGCAGGTGCGCACCACGGCCTACACGCACACCGAGGCGGATCATATCGAACACGGACGCAAAACGGCCGCCGGCACGACGCTGCGCCGCGGCGGGATCAACAGTGCCGCCGCCGACTGGTCGCGCTGGCCGCTCGGGACCAAATTCCAGCTCGTCGAGACCGGCGAAGTCTATGAAGTCGACGATTACGGCTGGGCCCTGGCCGGAACCAACACCATCGACCTTTACCAGCCGACGCGCGGGCACATGAACCGCTGGGGCGTGCGCCGCGTCACCATCGAGATCCTCGAATGGGGCGACCCGCAGAGCAGCTACGCCATCCTCAAACCGCGCGACAAACACCGCCATGTCAAACGCATGGTCCGCCAGCTCGAAGACCGCTACGCGCTGTAGACCGTTTCCCCATCTTGTAACTTTAATGGCCAGGCACCGACGGTCATAGACCGCCGCTACATTATTTCGCGAAAATAGTCCCATTCCTCCGTGTCCTCGGCGTCCTCTGCGGTTAAAACTTTCCGTGCCGCATGAAAAACCCCTGGTCCGATCCCGCCCGCATCCTCGTCGCCCTCGTCCTCGGCGCGATCGCCGGTGCGATGATCCCCGCCTCGGCGGGGATCGGCACGCTGACCACCGGCGCTGCGTTCGCCTTCGCCGGCGATCTTTTCCTGCGCCTCCTGCAAATGATCGTCGTGCCGCTTGTTTTCACCTCGATCCTCACCAGCGTGGCGAGGCTGGGACGCGACCACGCGTTCGCCCGGCTCGGATGGAAGACGGTGGCCTTTTTCACCACCACGACAGTTCTTGCCGCCGTGGTCGGGTTGGTCGTCTTCAATGTGGTGCAGCCCGGCAAGGTCGCACCGGAGGTTTCCGCGGCCCTGCGCGCCTCGGTGCCGGAGAATGTCGGCGAGGTCCGCGACGGCCTGGCCGGCAAATCGACCGGAGACCTGGCCGATGTCATAAAACGGGCCGTGCCGGTCAACCTCTTCGCCGCCATGTCGGACAACCGCGAAATGCTCGCCGTCATTTTCTTCGCCCTGCTCTTCGGGTTTTACAGCGGACGCCTCCCCGACGGCCGGCGGGAGGCCTTCCAGGGCTTCTGGGAGAATGCCAACGACGTCATGCTGGCCATCACGCACGCCATCATGCGCATTGCTCCCTTCGGAATTTTCGCGCTCATCGCGCGCACCGTGCAGGACAGCGGCGGCGCGGCCCTCGGTCCGCTCGCCCTTTTCTTCCTCTGCGTGGCCGGCGGGTTGCTCTTCCACCTGTTCGTCACGCTCGCCATCCTCCTGCGCGTCTTCGGCGGATTCCGTCCGTGGGCCCACTACCGCGCCATGGCCCCCGCCCTGCTCACCGCTTTTTCCACCGCATCGTCCTCGGCCACATTGCCCGTCACCCTCGAATGCCTCGAGAAGAACGCCAAAGTTTCCCCGCGCATCGCCGGATTCGTCGCGCCCCTCGGGTCCACGGTCAACATGGACGGCACCGCGCTCTACGAGTGCGCCGTGGTTCTCTTCATCGCGCAGCTCTACGGCGTCAGCCTCGATTGGTCGCAGCAGATTCTGGTCGTCGTGCTGGCCCTGCTCACTTCCGTCGGCGTGGCCGGGATCCCCGCCGCCAGCCTCGTGGCCATTGTTATCATCCTGCAGGCTCTCGGACTCCCGCTCGAGGCCATCGCCATCGTCATGGCCACCGACCGCATCCTCGACATGATGCGCACCGCAGTGAACGTCTTCGGCGACAGCTGCGCCGCCGCCGTCGTCGCCCGCAGCGAAGGCGAGCCGGTTTACGACCTCACGCCGCAGGCGTGAGGAGTTTGCAGTGTTGCCTAAGGGCCGTTTGGTCGCTGAGGCCACCTATCTACGTCCGCCGAAGCGGACTGCGGTTCGAAGACTCGGCTCAGTGTTCAGTCCTTGAACTCCCGGCGGACCGCACCGTGCCCGGCGGGTAGTGTCTTTTTCGCAGGAATAATCCGTCTCCAACTGGAACCGGAGGTCGGTCGGCCGGAGATGGCCCATAGTCCCCGAACCCGCGCGCGGGCGGGTGTGTGCCGGGAGTAACCGGGGTTATCATCCGTGCAAGGGGGAAAAGCACCGACGCTCATAGAGCGCCGCTACACCTCGACGAAAAATTGTCGCGGCGCGTCAGCCGAGGCTTGGCGAGACAGGCTGAAGCAAAGCGAAGCCAACTGATATGACCGTCGCTGCCTAAAAACACCTCGAGTTAGTCGGGAGTCCCTGAACCCGCGCGTTGGCGGGTGTGGTTGGGGAGTAACTGGGGTCGGCGTCGACGGCGAGCCTGGGCAGGCAGAGGTCAGAAAGCCACGGATGGAAGAGGATGACAGAAGATGGTGTTCGCGCCGCTGACACGGCGCAAACACAGTCTCCGGACTGAAGCTTTGAGCGGGGCGCGTGTCAGCGCGCCCCGCTCTATCCTCTGCTATCTTCTTCCATCCGTGGCTTGTCTTTATTCCTTTTCGAGAGATTAACTTCCGCGAGTTACTCGGGAGTCCCTGAACCCGCACGTTGGCGGGTGTGTGCTGGGAGTAACTGGGGTTACCGTCCCCGCCAGGGGGAAAGGCACCGACGCTCATAGAGCGCCGCTACACCTCGACGAAAACTTGTAGCGGCGCTCTATGAGCGTCGCTGCCTGAAAACACTTCGAGTTACTGGGGAGGCAAATAGAAGAGGATGACAGAAGATGGTGTTCGCGCCGCTGACACGGCGCAAACATAGTCTCCGGACTGAAGCTTTGAGCGGGGCGCGTGTCAGCGTGCCCCGCTCTTTCCTCTGCTATCTTCCT
>CAMDUL010000003.1 GCA_945878135.1 Chthoniobacter flavus
TCCTCGTCCTCCCGCTCGAGCAGGCCCTCGCGGAGGTTGTGCTGGATCTGGGATTCCATGTCGCACTCGACCGAGAGGCGGACCGACTCCGTTTCCACCGGTTGCAATTTTCCCTGCTCGAGGCCGTGCTGCGCGAGAAATGCCTGGTGGCCGGCGAGCAACGTTCCGAACGGCGCCTCGCCCGGCAGGCGGTTGAGATGCACGGTGGGGAGGCACTTGAGGCTCGAGGGCACCGGGCAGTTCCAAGTGATGTAGACCGAACCGTCCGCGGCCCGCGAGGTCACGCTGGCGAAATGAAAGCCGATCTGGCTTTGCTCGACGTAGGTAATGGCCGCTTCCTCCCGCTTCTCCGGGCAGGCAAAGAGACGCAGGAACTGGCGGTATCCGTCCATTTCCCAACCGAGATCGGCCGCATGTTCGAAACCGGAAGCCTCGATGGTGTCGGTCACGTCCCCGAGGTCCGCGAACATTTCCTGCGAGGGCGGGGTCGCCTGCCGCAACGGCTTGCGCAGCGGCAGTCGCAGCTTGCGGATGCGCAGGAGGATTTCGATCCACGGAAGAAGGAGAACCGCGCTGACGCAGCCCGCGCCGACCCAGAGATTGCCCGAAAGCAGATAACCCGCGGCAAAAACCGTCACCGCGCCAGTCAACAGCCCCAGACGGCGCATCAGAGGATGCGCGAAATGAAAGAAGGCCGCGGTCAGGACGAGCAGACCGAGGAAGAGAAGAAGCTCGTTCAAGGCTTGATGCCGTTGGCCTCGAGAAATTCCGAGAGCTGCCCGGTGTCGAAATCGGCCAGCACCTTGCCCTCCACTTCCAGGGTCGGGGTCAGGGACTGGCCGGAAATCTCCCTCATGCGCGCCATGGCCTCGGGGTCTTGGAGAACTTCACGGACCTCGCAGCGGTAACCGTGCTGCTCGAGCCAAGCGAGGGCTTCATGACACCAGGGACAATGACTTTTGATGTAGACGATCATGGAGGGAGAAGAATTCCCCAGGGACCGCGGGACGACAAGGACGCAATCATGCCCGCGAAACCGCACCGTCGCTTGAAACTTCGCGGCTTTCGTCCATACTACCACGTCAGATCCACGGCGCGCTCGTCTAGAGGCCTAGGACACAGCCCTCTCAAGGCTGGTACACGGGTTCGAATCCCGTGCGCGCTGCCACCCCTTCGCGGGATGCGTTCATCTTCCCCCGCTCTTCTTGCGGGCCGCGCTGTCATGACGGAGCAGAAGCAGCGTGCCGAGGGTGACCAAGGCCAGCGCCACGACCGGCACCCAGACGACCAAAGCGTAGGCTTGCGTCCAAGCCAGCAAACCGAAAAGGACGACCGCGCCTCCGCCCGCCAGGCCGAGGCAGAGGTGGGCGAGGGTGAGGCCGCGCATGGCGGATTTGACGAAGGGATCCTGCATAAGGGCTTTGATAGCCGGTCGCGCCCGCTTTGGCAACCTTTCCGGGCGCGGCCGATTGGGCTTTGACCGCGGGGCGGCGGGTGTAGATTGGCCGCACCGCTATGACTTTCCGCCCGCTGACCTGCGCCGTCTTGCTCGCTTCCGCCGGCCTCGCCGCCGCGTCCGAAGAACCCCTCTCCCGCATCGCCTTCGGGTCCTGCGCCAACGAAAACCGTCCGCAGCCCATTTGGGAAGCGATCAGGAAGCTCGACCCGCAGTTGTTCATCCTCACAGGGGACAATGTCTATGCCGACACCGCGGATCCGGTGAAACTGGCCGGAAGCTACGAAAAATTCGCGGCCATCCCGGACTTCGCCAAGCTGCGCGAGAGTTGCCCGGTCATCGGAACCTGGGACGATCACGACTACGGCAAAAACGATGCGGGTGCGGAATTCGAGGGCAAGCAGGCAGCCAAGGAGGCGTTCCTCAAATTTTTCGATATACCAGAGGATTCCCCGCTGCGGCGGCGCGGCGGGGTTTATGACGCCAAAATTTACGGTCCGGAAGGCAAGCGGGTGCAAGTTGTCCTGCTCGACACGCGTTGGTTCCGCGGCCCGCTCCGCAAGATGACCAAAGAAGAGCTGAGAGCGGCCCGCGCCGAGAGCGGCCGGGCGGTCGGGCGCTATCTGCCGGACCCGGAGAGCGACAGCAGCATGCTCGGCGAGGAACAGTGGGCGTGGTTGGCGGAGGAACTGAAGAAGCCGGCGGAATTGCGGCTCCTCATCAGCAGCATCCAGGTCCTTGCTTTGGATCACGGCTGGGAAAAGTGGGGCAACCTGCCGAAAGAACGACAGAGGCTGCTCGAATTGATCCGCGACCAGGCGACCAACGTGGTCATCCTGAGCGGCGACCGGCACAGTTCGGACATTTCCATGCTGCCGCCGGAGACGGAGGGCGGAGCTTTTTACCCGATCTACGACGTCACCTCGAGCGGACTGAACCAGACGGGCTTGCCCGATGAACCCAACCGCTTCCGCGTGGCCGGCGATTCGGTCTACAACCAGCCGAACTTCGGCTGGATCACCATCGATTGGGAGGCGGAAGACCCGGCGCTCACGCTCGAGATCCGCGATCTCGAAGGCCGGGTCGTCCGCGAGGTGCGGACCACCCTCGGCACGCTCAAACCGTGCACCCTTTGAACCGCCCGGCGGCGCGGGCGCAAAAAAAAGGGGGCGATCCCCTAGGATCGCCCCCCTTGCTATGAACGGACCGGGGCTTAGCTCTGGGTGCCCTCGGTGGTCTTGTCCTTGGACTTGTCGCCGTCCGCGCAACCGCCGCAGCTGCCGCCGGCGAAGGTGGAAGTGGCGAAAGCGGCAAAGGCCGTGACGGTGAGGGCTAAGGTGAACAGGTTTTTCATCAAAGACCGAAACGTTCCCCGCACCGCACCGGATGCACCTCCCCCGCCTAAATCGGAAAGGTTTCCACCTCGCAGGACCGGATAATCAGCAGGAAGCAAACGGCCAGCAGCAGCGCCACCACAAACATCACCAGCAATCCGACCGACCGCTGCTCGAGAGCATCGTCTGGCAGCTTACGGTCATCATCGGCAAACTCGAAATAATCGTGACCTTCCCGGGCCCGGCGCCGCCGGCGCTTCCCGCTTTTGCGCCGCGCGTTGTCCATGGCTCGGCAGTTTCCCGACTTCGGCCCCGGCCTGACAAGCGCAATGATCCCGTCCTGCGCAGACGCGCCCTTGCCGCCGCCGGTCGCCCGCGTTGCGTCGCGGTCACCTCAAAAATTCAGCCCCACGACCACGCCGAGAACCAGCGCGTCCGGGAGACGGCCGGTCCCGCCAGGATTCACGATGAACTGCACATCCGGCGTGACCGTCATCCACTCATTGACCGCGATCCCATAGGAAGCCTCCATCGCCAGCTCGTAATACTGCGGCGGCACGCCCTCGTCTTTCTGCAACGAAGCTTGGTCCATACTGAACGCGCCGTAGGCCGCACCGACGAGCACACGGTCTTTCCCGCGCCCGGGCAACAGGCCGGTGTATTGCAGGCCGCCGGCCACGAACCATGGAATCTGCGCGACCTCCTCCTGCGGCGAATAAATCACGTTCGACCACGCATAAAGCCCCTCATCCGTCCCCGCCCCCTCACGCCAGACCATCTGGTCGGCCAGCAGGTAAAATCCGGAGAGCACGAACTCGTCGCCCCCGCCGTAGCGCGGATATTCCCAGGTGGAAAGAAACGCGCCCGCCTTGTAATGCGCCGGGTATTTCCCCGCGGCACCGGCCCAGACCGGTTGCCAGCATGCTTCGAACAAAGCGATCAACCCGTCCTCCGGTTGGATCGAGTAATCGAGCCCGTGGTTGCTGGTGTCGCCGATGCGGTCCGAGACCTGGTAGACGCCGGCCTGCATATACCAGACCGGTTGTTCGTATTTCACGAAAGCGCCCCACGATGACTCCGGTTCGTAGGTCGCCAGCACGTCGATACCGCGCAGCACGTCGGCCTGGAACGCTTCATTGACATAGTTGCTGCCCGGAACGGTGACAAGAAAGTCGCTCAAGGCCGTCAGTTGCCCCGCCCGTGCGGTCAGCGTCCCGCCGGCAACCGCCACTTCCTGCTGCAGATAGAGAAGATCGAAATAAAACGTGTTCGGACCGTAGGCGCCGACGATCTGGAACTCGTTGCCGACCGTGTTGGAGAGATTGCCGCCCGCATTGTCCGCCCACGACCAAACCAAGCTGCCGCCCTTCCACCCGGCGAGCTTTTCCAAATCCGCTTCGAGCTGGAAATAAAGCGACTGCGTGTAAGCGAATCCCTGCGCCGCGCCGCCGAGCGGGTTCCCGAAGAAATACGAGTCGAACGAACCGCCGAAAGAAACGCCGTCGTCCGCCCAGGTGTCTCTCCATTCCGCCGGCGGCAAAGCGGAACCGGATTGCCACCACCCCTCTGCCCGGACGGACACGGTGGACAGGGCCGCGAGGACCAGGCAGAGCGTGCAGACGCGCGGCATCACCGCGGAATGTTAAAGCCAAAACAGGGCCATCCGCCATCCTTGGCTTGCCCGCTGCCATCCCTTAACGTCCGGACTGTGAGCCGGTTCGCTGCATTGTTGCTTTGCCTCCTCGGCGCGGGATGCGCCACCACTCCGGACGGCGGGATCGAACATGCCGTCTTCATCTGGCTCAAACGCCCGGGCCACGCCGAAGACCGCGCCGCGCTGGTCCGCGCCACCGCGGAGCTCCGGAAATCCACCGGTCTCATCCGTTCCTTCCGCCACGGACAGGCCGTGCCGAGTGACCGTCCCGTCGTGGACGACACCTTCGATCTCGCGCTTCTCATGCGCTTCGCCGACCGCGACGCCCTGGCGGAATTCGAATGCCACCCCGACCACAAGCGGGCGCAGCGAGAAGTGCTGCAGCCTCTCGCCCGCCGGGTGGTCATCTACGACATCGCCTTGGATTAGCCCCGGGCCCCTCGCCGGATCAAGGGACCTGCGAAGGCGTGATCTGCCGGAGAACATTCCGCGGCCGCTCCGCCTCGACCAAGGCCACCGGCTTGGTCGGCACCCGCGTCCGGGCGTAGCGGACCGGTCCCGTCACGCCATCCACCGCGGTCCGAGCCTGCAAGTCGCGGGCGAGGTCCTTCCCGCCCCGGGCCAAGCCGTCCATCAGAACACGCGCGGCATCGAAGCCCAAGCCGCTGAAGGCATCCGGCGTCCCGCGGTAGTTGGCGCGGAAAGCGGACAACGTCGCCCGGTCCGCCGCTCCCGGGCCCTGCGCCGGATAAGCGTGGGTCGTGTAATAGACATTCTTGGCCAGCGGAGTGCCCTGCCAGGCCGCAGGATTGTCATAGCCGTCGCCACCGACAACCATCCCTCGGAAGCCGGCACCCCGCAGCTTGCCGATGACCCGCGCGGCCTCGTCCTGCGATTCCGCGGCGAGAAAAACGGCGTCGCACGACGAAAGATCGCGCGGCAGGCCGGCGGGCTCGCCGGGCCGGAAGGCCACCCGGTCGGTCACCGAGCCGCCCGCGGCTTGGAAGGCCTCCGTGAAATAACGACTGAGCAGACGCGTATACATCTTGGTGCTGTCATGCATCACCGCGACTTTGCCCGCGCCACGGGAACGCAGCCATTCGGCCGCGGCAGCCGCTTGCACATTGTCGCCGAAGCAGGCGAGAAAGAACCCGCGGCCAAGCTGGTTCGGCAGCAAGGGGGAGGTCGCACCCGAGGTCACGAAGACTTTGCCCGCCTTGCGCGCTTCCCGTCCGGCCGCCAGGGCGAGGTCGGAATCGGACAGCCCGACAAAAGCAACAAGGTCCGGATGGGCCTCCAGGGCGGAGCGCATGGCCGCCGTGACGGAAGCGCGGGTGCTGTCCGCGGGAATGCGCACCAGTTGCACCGGGCGACCGTTGATCCCGCCGGCCTTGTTGCGCAGGGCGACAGCCGCCTGCGCGCCCCGCCAGGAAGGTTCGTCCAGCGCCCGCTGCTGGCCCGAGTCGCAGTAGACCGCGCCGATTTTCATGGAAGCGGCCGGTGCGGACACGATGAGGAGAAGACACGGAAGGAAGCGGAAGATTTTCATCGTGAATCAAGTTAGCGGACAACCGGCGCGGAGCCCAGCCCGCGCTCGCGAGGCCGCCGCGCCGGTCAACGCACCGAGGCGATATCGCGCGCAATCTGCGCGCGAAGCCCGTCCGCGGAGTCAAACTTCCGCTCACCGCGCAGGAATTCGCGGAATTCCACTTCCATTTCCCGGCCGTAAAGGTCGCCGTCGAAATCCAACAAGTGAACCTCGAGGACGCGGCGGTCTCCGGAGGAAAACGTCGGGCGGACCCCGAGGTTGGCGAGCCCCCGGAACACATCGTCACCCGTCCGGACCCGCACGCTATAGACCCCGTCGGGCGGCAACTGCAGACCGGCGGCGTCGAGGTTGGCCGTGGGAAAACCCAAACCGCCCCCGCGCCTGCTGCCCGGAACCACGGTGCCGAGAACGGAATACGGACGTCCCAGCGCGTTCTCCGCGAAGGTGAGATCACCGCGCGCCACGGCCAGGCGGATGGCGGTGCTGGAAATGGTTTCGTGGCCTGTGGTGACGGACGGAATCCCGTCGACTTCGAAGCCGCCCATGCGGTGGAGGAGGTCCACGTCGCCACCGCGACCCTTGCCGAATTTCCAGTCGGCCCCGACGACGATGCCACCGAGCGGACGGCATGAGGCGCGCAAGTCCTCCACGAACTCCTCGGCGGTCTGTCCGGCGCGGGCGGCATCGAAGGGCAAGACGGCCAGGTGCGTGACGCCCTGCCGTCCGAGCAGAAATTCCTTGTGCCGCGGGCTGGAGAGTCGCAGCGGCGGCTCGCCGCGCTGGAAGAACATCATGGGATGCGGTTCGAAGGTCATGACCACCGCCGTGCCGCCGGTCTTCTTGGCATCGGCCTGCGCTTCCCCGATCAGGGCCTGGTGTCCGCGATGCACACCGTCGAAAACACCGATGGCCAGATAGACGGGCCCCCGCAAAGCCGAGAGCGACCCCAGATCCTGCAGGACCTCCATGCGGATCACACCCCGCGCAGACGTGAAACCTCCGGCAGGCTCATGACGCGCGCCATGACCTGCTCGAGCGGGAGGGTGCGCAATTCCTCGACGGTCAGGACGCCGTCCGCCCGGAATTTCCCGGAAGCGGTGCGGCGCAGCGCTTTCAAATGTCCGCCGCAGCCGAGGATTTGACCGATATCGTGCGCGTAGGTGCGCACATAGAACCCCTTGCTGCAGACCACGCGAAATTCGATCTCGGGCAGTTCGACCTTGATGATTTCGTGCCCGTAGACATGGACCAGACGCGGTTCGCGTTCGATCGTCTTGCCTTGCCGCGCCAGCTTGTAGAGCGGCACGCCGTCTTTCTTGATCGCCGAGACCATGGGCGGCGTCTGGTAAAAGTCCCCTTGGAACTGGTTGAAAGCCGCGTCGATCTCTCCGCGGGTCAAAGCGGGCACCGGTTTTTCCTCCATGATTTGTCCGTCGGCGTCCTGGCTGCCCGTCGTCTGCCCGAGCCGGATCGTCCCCACGTATTCCTTGTCCTCGCTCATGAGGAGATCCTGGATCTTGGTGCCGCGGCCGATGGTGATGATGAGCAAACCCGTGGCCAGGGGATCGAGCGTGCCGCAGTGGCCGACTTTGCGGGTGTTGAGGACGCGGCGCGTGATGGCCACCACGTCGTGCGAGGTCATACCCGGCGCCTTGTCGATAAGCAGGACCCCGTCAATCGTTGATGCGGACTTCATGGCAAATGGCTTGCAGAACTTTCTCCTCGGCGGAGGCGAGCGGTCCGGGCAGGCGCGCCCCCGCGGCCTGGGCGTGGCCCCCGCCGCCGAAGAGGCCGCAGATCTTGCAGACGTCAAAGCGGGGTTCCTTCGAACGCATGCTCACGCGGACCTTGTTCTCCGGGAGTTCCTCGAAGAAGACGGCGACCTGCACCCCTTCGACGGCGCGCAGGTGGTCGATCAGCCCTTCGTTGTCCTCGGGGAGCACGGCGAGAGATTGCGCCGTTTCCATCGACAGGCTGAAGCTGGCCACACGGTCGTCGCAATCGAAGCGGGCCGAATTGAGCAGGGCCTTGAGCAATTCCAGCCGGCGGCGCGGGTGGCTGTCATACATCTTGCGCGACAACTCGGGGACATCGACCCCCTTCTCGACGAGATCCGCGGCCAGACGGAAGGTGTGCGGTGAGGTCTTGCCGTATTGGAACGAGCCGGTGTCGGTCGAAATCGCCGCGTAAAGGTTGTCCGCCATGGCCGGGGTGATCTCCGCGCCCGTCTCGCGGAAGTAATCGTAAAGAATCTGCCCCGTGGCCGGCGCGCTGTCGTCGATGAGATTCAGGTCGCCGTAACGGTGGTTGCTCACGTGGTGATCGAGATTGATCCAGGTGGTGACATGACCGGTCGCCTTGAGGACGCGCCCCAGACGCTCCTTGGTCGAGGTGTCGAGGGCGAGGAAAACGTCGAAGTCGCGCTTCTCGTGCTCCGGGGGTAGCTCCACGAGGTCGCTGTCCGGAAGGTAACGGAATTTTTCGGTCATCCCCTCCTCGTTCCACACGGTGACATCCTTGCCCAGCGCCTTGAGGTGCAGGGCCATGGCGATGGCCGAGCCGTACGCGTCCGCATCGGGACGCACATGGCTGGCCACAATGATGCGCTCCGCCGCGTCGAGCGTGTGCTTGATCTGGCCGAACGTGGCGTCGAGACCGCGGCTCATGTGCCCGCCTCCTCGCCGTCGGTCCCGAGTTCCTCGAGAATGTCGAGGACGCGCGAACCGCGCTCCACCGACTCGTCGAGCCTGAAATGCAAATGCGGGGTGAACTTGAGCACGACGCGCTTGGACACCTCGGCCTGGAGGACGCGGCGGTGGTGCTCGAGGCGCTCGAGGGCCGTCCGCTGCTGCGCCGCGGTGCCCAGAACGCTGACGTGCACGGTGGCGTTGCGCAGGTCGGGCGAGACGTCGACAGCGTTGACCGTGATGAGGGCGCCGTCGGACGGCACTTCGCGCAGGATGACGGTGCTCAGTTCGCGCTTGAGGATTTCGCCGACGCGGATGAGGCGGTGTTTCATGGCGTTGGTTGAGAGATGAAAGTTGAGGGTTGCGGGCGGCGGGACCCCGGCAACGCCCGACTACTCGAGCTTCTGCGCGACTTTTTCGAGGGTGTAGGCCTCGATGATGTCGCCGGCCTCGTATTCGTCGTAATCCCCGAGCTTGATGCCGCATTCGAAGCCGTTACGCACTTCCTTAACGTCGTCCTTGAAGCGGCGCAGGGTCGAGATGCCGCCGTCGTAGATCGGCTGCTTGCGCCGCAGGACACGGGCCCTCGCGGTGCGCAGGATGCGTCCGTCGGTCACCATGCAACCCGCCACCATGCCCTTGGTCAGGTCGAAGACCTGACGGACTTCGGCGTGGCCTATGACGTTCTCGCGCAACTCCGGCTCGAGCATTCCGGCCATCGCCTCCTTGATCTGGTCGATCAGCTCGTAAATGATCGAATAAAGTTTGATCTGCACGCCCTCGCGTTTGGCCGCGGTGGCCGCGCTGTTCTCGGTTTTGACGCCGAAACCGACGACGATGGCGTCCGAAGCGGTGGCCAGAAGGATGTCGGACTCGCTGATCGGTCCGACCGCGGCGTGGATGACCTCGAGGTCGATCTGCTTGGCTTTGATTTCGCCCAAAGCCTGCAACAGGGCTTCGAGGGACCCCTGCACGTCGGCCTTGAGCACGACACGCAAGGCCTTGCGCTGGTCGGCGGCGAGGTTGTCGAAAAGGCTCTCCAAGGTGGCCCGTTGCGGCGCGGCCAGCTTTTCCTGCCGCTGCTCCTCCTGCCGCTCCTCGCTCAAGGTGCGCGCGGCGCGTTCGGAATCCATGACCATCAATTCGTCGCCTGCTTTGGGCAGTCCGTCGAAGCCGAGGATTTTCACCGGCATGCCGGGGCCGGTTTCCTTGACCGGTTTGCCGAGGTCGTTGATCAGAGATTTGATTTTGCCCCACTGCAGGCCGCAAAGGAAGGCCTGGCCGACCTTGAGGGTGCCCATCTTGACGATGAGCGTCGCGGTGGGGCCGCGTCCGGGTTCCATCTCGGCCTCGATGATGGTGGCGCGGGCCGGAACTTTGGGGCTGGCCTTGAGTTCGAGCACCTCGGCTTGCAAGGCCATCATTTCCAGGAGGTGATCGATGCCGGTGCCTTTGGTGGCGGAGACGGGACAGACAATGGTCGATCCGCCCCAATCCTCGGGCGAGAGGTCGTGTTCCTGCAACTGCTGCTTCACGCGGTCGACATTGGCCGTGGGCAGGTCGGTCTTGTTGACCGCGACAATGATGGTCACACCCGCCGCTTTGGCGTGGCTGATGGCTTCCTCGGTCTGCGGCATGATGCCGTCATCGGCCGCGACAACGAGGACCACGATGTCGGTGACGTTCGCCCCGCGGGCCCGCATGGCGGTGAAGGCCGCGTGGCCCGGAGTATCGAGAAAAGTTATTTTGTGCCCGCCATGCTCGACCGAGTAGGCGGCGATGTGCTGGGTGATGCCGCCCGCTTCGCCCGCGGCGACGCGGGCCTTGCGGATGAAATCCATGAGGGAGGTTTTGCCATGGTCGACATGGCCCATGAAGGTGATGACCGGCGGGCGCGCTTCGAGTTCCTCGCTCGCCACTTCGACTTCCGGTTCGGACGGCGGGGCCACGACCGGTTCGGCTTTGTGCACGCCGCCGCCGGCCTGGCGTTTTTCTTTCTCGAAAACGCAACCGTGCTTCTCGCAGACCAGCGAAGCGACGGCGGGCTCGATGGTCTGGTTGAGGTTGGCGAAAATGTTCGCCTCCATCAGGTCCTTGATGACCACGAAGGGCTTGAGTCCGAGGGCCGCGGCCAGGTCCTTCACCACGATCGGCGGCTTGATGTTGATGATTTTCTTCCCGTCCTCGGTCACCTCGGGCTCCTCGGGGGCCATCGCCGCGGGTGCGGCGGGTTCGGGGACAACCGGCGGAGCGGCGGTCACTTTTTTCGGCTTCTCGTCGATCAAGGAGAGCACTTCGACCGGCGCTTTGGGCGCGGTTTTCGGCTTGGCCTCAGCCGCCGGTTTGGCCGCAGGTTTGGCCGCCGACGCCGCCTTGGCCGCGGGTTTCTTCGCGGCGGGCTTCTTGGTGGCTGGCGCTTTGGCGGGCATTCGTGGCAGTTAGGGGAATATTATTCGGCGGCGGCGACTTCAACCGCCGCCGCGGGTGATGATTTCTTGGCTTCGAGGCCTTTGGCCAGTTCGACGATCTCGGCGGCCTTCGCCTCGTCGATGCCGAGCATGCCGACAAGGTCGGCTGCTTCCACCCCGCCGGCCACCAGGTCCGCCGGGCTCGGGATACCGTTCTGCACGAGTTTGGCCGCCGTCTCTTCGTCGAGACCCAACTGTGTCTTGAAGGCCTCGGTCGCGCTCGTGACTTGGTTTTCGAAGGCCTGCTCTTTGGAAGCGTCCTTCTCGATGTCCACTTCCCAGCCGGTCAGTTTCGCGGTCAGCCGCGCATTCTGGCCCTTTTTGCCGATGGCGATGGAAAGCTGGTCCTCGTCGACCGTGACCCGCACGCGTTTGTCGGCCTCGTTGATCTCGATGGACTTGATCTTGGCCGGCTTGAGCGCCTCGACCACGAATTCCTTCGGCTCGTCGCTCCACTTGATGATGTCGACTTTCTCGTTGTTGAGTTCGCGGACGATATTCTTGACCCGCGCGCCGCGCATGCCGACACAGGCGCCGACCGGGTCGACCTTGCTGTCCGCGCTGGCCACCGCCACCTTCGTGCGGACGCCGGCCTCGCGGGCGATCCCTTTGAGCTGCACGGTGCCGTCGGCAATTTCGCTGACTTCCAGCTGGAAGAGCTTGCGGACGAAATTCGGATGGCTGCGCGAGAGGATGATCTGCGGGCCGTCTTTCCCGTTCTCCACGGCAACGACATAGGCGCGCAGGCGGTCGCCCACGCTGTAGTCCTCGGTGACCACACGTTCGCGGGAGGGCATGACGGCTTCGAATTTACCGAGGTCGAAAATGACGTCACTTTTGACGAAGCGCCGCACCGTGCCGCTGACGATATCGCCCGCCCGGTCTTTGAATTCCTCGTAAATCCGCTCCTTCTCCACGCGGCGGATGCTCGACATGATGGCGTTCCGGGCCACTCCGGCGGCAATGCGGCCGAAGGCGGCGGGCTCGACTTCCACCTCGAGGGTTTCGCCGGCTTGGATGCCCGGTTTGAGGACCTGCGCGCGGGCCAGAAGCATTTCCTCCTGGGGATTGGTCACTTTGTCGACGACGAGAACGTTGGCCACACCGCGGATTTTGCCGGTTTTCGGGCTGATCTCGACCCGTAGCTCGCGGGTGTAGCCGCCGAATCCCTTGCCTGCGGCCTTGATGATCGCTTCCTGCATGGCTTGCAGCAGGGTCTCGCGCGAAATCCCGCGTTCGCGCTCCAGATATTCCAGCATTGTCAGCAGCTCGTTACTCATGGTGGTGGTCTCTTGTAAGGATAAAAAAAAGTGGGCCGGAACCCACTTTTCGTCGGAAAAGGTTGCGAGGAACCTACTGAAGCGGTCCCGGAGTGTCAAGACATGCGCGATGCAGGGTTCGAACCTGCGACATCTTGCGTGTGAAGCAAGCGCTCTACCACTGAGCTAATCGCGCGTAGGAAACCGATTATTTGCCACGACGACCGCGGGCCGTCAATCAACTCTGCCTACCGCACAAGCAGGCGGTCACCCGCCGACAACCCCTCGAGCACGGGATAAAAACCGTCCAACTCCTCCCCGACCCGCACCCGCACGCTCTCGGGTCCGCCTTCGCCCGGCGCCACGCGCAGGACGGTCGCCCCCGCCCCCTCGAGGCGCACGCAGGCGGTGGGAATGAAAAGTTGGTCCCGGTAAAGACCGACCCGGGCGGTAATTTCCCCGGTCAGACCGCCCCGCAGGGCCAGATCGGCGTTGGGCAACTCGCCTTCGACGCGGAAGAGGCGTGTGGCCTCATCGGAGGCCCGGGCCGCATGGACAACCGGCACGTCGAAGATCTGCCCGGGCGCGGCGGGCAGGCGCAGCCGGATCATGGTGCCGGCCGGAAACGACGCGATGTCCCGCTCGTTGACATAGAAAACGACGCGCAGCCGGCTGGTGTCGACCATGCGCGCGACCGGTTGGTTGACATTGACCGCCTCGCCCACCTGCACCAGACGCTCGACGACCGACCCGTCGAACGGCGCGCGGATCGTGTGGTCATCCAAACGGGCCCGCGTGGCATCCTCTTCGGCGTCGGCCTGCCGCGTCTCGGCGCGGATCGCTTCCACCTGCGTGCGAGAGACCACCCTGCTGCGCCCCAAGGTCTCGGCTTCGCCCAGCAGGCGCTGCAATTCCAGCAGCTTGGCCTCGGCCCGCCGGTAGTCGCTCGCCGCGATTTCGTCGTCGAGCAGCACCAACTCGTCGCCCTTCCGCACGACCGAGCCCGGCTCGACTTTCACCGCGGAGACCCGCCCGGCAACTTCGGCCGGGATGTCGGACACCAACCAGGGATCGACCGCCGCGGCGTAACGGCGTTCGCGTTCGACGGTGCGCGGCTCGACCGTGAGGATGAAATCATCGCGCTCTTTGAGCAGCGCCTTCTCCTCCTGCAGCCGCCGCTTCTGCTCGACCGAATCGAAATAGCGCCCGACCGAAGCCAGGATCACCGCGACAAGCAAGGCCAGGCCGGCGAACGCGAGAATGGCGCGCTTGGATCGGCGGGCGAGCATAGCGGGAGCTTACACCGCGGGAAGGCCCGCGTCACGCGTCAGGCATCCAGCCGCACGACGCACTCGATTTCCACCTGCATGTTGAGCAGCTGCGCCCCCACGGTGGTTCGCGCCGGATAGTCGCCCCGGAAGAATTCCTGGTAGACCGCGTTCATCTCGGCGAAATTTTTCTCGGTCAACTGGGCGAGGAAAACCCTCACGCTGACCACATCGGCAAGCCGCCCGCCCGCGCCCTCGACAACCTTGCGCAAGTTTTCCAGCACCACACGGGTTTGCTCGGCGACCGGCCCCTTGTTCATTTGACCCGTGGCCGGGTCCATGGGGGTCATCCCGGAGACGAAAAGGAATTTTCCCTCCGCGGCAACCGCGAGGGAGTAAGGACCGATGGCCGAGGGGCCATCGGGAACGGCGGTGAAACATTGACGCATGGCTGCCTTTTTATCCGGTGCCGCCGCGAAATCAACGCTGGCCCGCCGCGCGGCGCAAGGACTCGATCTCGCGGGCCGAAAGCTCCCTGCACAATCCGCGCGGCAGCCGCCCGAGCCGCAGGGGTCCGAGTCGCGTGCGCGTCAGGCGTTTCACCTTGTAGCCGAGGGCGGCGAACATGCGGCGGATCTGGCGGTTGATGCCCTGAGTGAGGACAACGCGAAGTTTGTTCGCGCCCTCGATGTGCACCTGCGAGGCCTTGGCACGGCCTTCTTCGAGATAAATGCCTTTGAGCAGCTTGGGGACGAGTTGTGTGTCGAACGCGCGATCCAGGATCACTTCGTATTCCTTTTCCACGTGCCGCGAGGGATGGGTCAGCGCCTGGGCCAGGGCGCCATCGTTGCTCAGAAGCAGCAGACCCTCGCTTTCCGCGTCGAGACGTCCGACATGGGGCAAAGTCGACGCCTCGGGCGGCAGCAAGTCGTAGACCGTCGGCTTGCCGCCCTGCGACTGCCGCGAACTGAGACAACCGGAAGGCTTGTGCAGGACGAGGTAACGCGAGGAGGCGGGGCGCACCACGCGTCCGCGCGCGACCACCGTGTCGCCGGGTTCCACCATTGTGGCCAGTTCGCGCACCGGCCGGCCGTTGACCCGCACACTGCCCCCGAGAATGATTTCCTCGCAAGCCCGCCGGGATCCCAGCCCGCAAAGGGCGAGGTAACGATTCAGGCGCATGGGCCGGCTCAGGGCGCCGCGGGACGGCGCACCGCGGGGATCACTCGTCCGGCTTGGTTTTCTTCAGCCCGAGGACGCTTTGGCCTTCCTTGAACTGACCGCGCTTCTTGAGCACTTCGACGCGCTCGAAACGCTTCAAAACATTGCGCTTCGCTTTGATCGCGCCCTGACCGCGGAGACTTCTGTGCTGACTCATAGTGCGCGGTAGAATAACGGCCCGCCGCCCCGAGGCCAGACAAAAGAGGTCGGGACTCCTTGACCCTGCCGAAGCCGGGCCCTCCCCGTCCGCCCCCGGCGGGAAAATCAGCCCGTTTGCTTCTCGTAAAGCCGCCGGAAGACCGGCTCGCGCATCATGGTTTCGAAATCACCATCGGCGGCAATACCTCCTTGATCGAAGAACAGAATCCGGTCCGCGATCCTGATCGTGCTGAAACGGTGCGCGACGATGAAGACGGTGCGACCCCGGCACAACTTGGCCAGCGCTTCCTGGATCTTTTGCTCGCTTTCGGCATCCAGCGCCGAAGTGGCCTCGTCCAGGATGAGAATCGGCGCATCGCGCAGGAACGCCCGGGCCAAGGCCAAACGCTGACGCTGACCGCCGGAAAGCCTCCGCGCGTTCTCCCCGACCATGGCGTCATAGCCGCCGGGCAACTCCGTGATGAACTCGTCGGCATAGGCCGCCCGGGCGGCTTCGACAATCTCCTCCCGCGTTGCGTCCGGGCGCCCGATGCGGATGTTTTCCAGGATCGCGGTGTTGAAAAGCACCGGGGATTGCGGCACGAGCGCAATCTGACCGCGCAACGCCGCCGGATCCATGCGACGCACATCCGTCCCGTCGATGGTCAACGTCCCCGCGGAAACATCGTAAAAACGCGGAACGAGCTTCGTGAAAGTCGACTTGCCCGCGCCGCTCGGCCCGACCAGCGCGCAGACTGTGCCCGGCAACACCGTGAGGTCGATGCCGTACAAGGCCGGAACCCCGTCGCCGTAGGCGAAGGCCACCTGGTCGAAGCGCACTTCGCCGCGCAGCCGGCCGACCGCGGCCGGATGATCCGGCACCGGCACCGTCTCGGGTTCGTCGAGGACCGACTCGATCCGCTCGAACGCCCCGGCCGACTTGCTCATCTCGTTGGCCACCCGGACGAGCCGTTTGCAACCGTCGATGGTGAAGAACAAGGCCGCCCCGATGGCCGCGAACGTCTCGAACGGGATCTGCCGGCTGTAAGCGGCGACAAACATCGCGGCGATGGCCGCGGCCGCGACAAATTCCATCAGCGGTTGCGTCGCCTGGTTGTATTTCACCGCCTTCATCGAGGCGCGGTGGAACCGCGCCAGCTCCCCGCGGAACCGCGACCGCTCCGCTTCCTCCAGATTGAACGCGCGCACTTCCGCAGCCGCCAGCAGGTTCTCCGACAAGGCACCGGTCAGCTCGCCGAGGGAACGCTGCGTCTGGCGTCCGCGATGGCGCAGATGCCTCCCGATGTAGACCACCGGCAGAGTCATCAACGGCACGAGCAGAAGCAGCACGAGCAAAAGCGCCGCGTCGCGGTTGGTCAGCCCGAGGTAAACGAGATATCCGACGCCCCCCAGCACGACAAAAGGCTGGAGCAGGATTTCCCGCGTCGCCGCGACCAGCGCGTCCTGGATCTGCGAGGTGTCCGCCAGAATCCGCGCCAGCAGGTCGCCGGAACGCTTTCGGTCGAAGTAGAGCAACGGCAACCGCTGCAGTTTGTCGAACAACTGCTGCCGGATCTCCCCGAGCAGACCCAGGCTGACCGCGTTGAGCAGGTATTGGTTGAAGTAAAGCGTGATCCCGCGGAGCAAAAAGACCAGCGGCAGAAAGGAAGCCACGAGGAGCACCTCTCCGAAGGACCGCCCCGCCCCCGCCTCGAAAATATCGCGGAACACTTTCTGCAAAAAGAACGGCAAGCCGAATCCGCTGGCCGCGCCGGCCAGCGCGCCGAGCGCGACCGCGCCAAGCAGCGTCCCCCGCTGTGAACGCAGCATCCGCAGGTAGCGCGCATAACGACCCATGACCCACCATGAACATCCCTCCACCGCGCCGCTGGCAAGCCATCTTTCGCCGCGGGCCCCGCCCGCGGCCTCCTACCTCGCCGCTGCTTCCACCCAGCGCCCGTGCTCCCGGATCAAATCGACCAGACGTTCGACCGCTTCCGCTTCGGGGATATTGAACTTCACCGCCATCTTCCCCACGTAAAGATTCACCTTGCCCGGCGCTCCGCCGACATAGCCGAAATCGGCGTCGGCCATTTCCCCCGGACCATTCACGATGCATCCCATGATGGCGATCTTGACGCCTTTGAGGTGCTCCGTCGCCGCTTTGATCCGGGCCGTTGTCTCCTGCAGGTTGAACAGCGTCCGCCCGCAACTCGGACACGCCACATAGTCGGTCTTGAAAATCCGCGCCCCCACGGCTTGCAGGATGTTGTAGGACAACCGCAAGGTCTGGCCCGGCGCGTCCTCGGTGCGCAGCAGCACGGCGTCGCCGATCCCGTCGCAAAGCAAGGAACCCAGCCGTGCGCTCGCCGCAAGCAACGTGCGCACGAAAGGCGTTTGCGGATCCGGCCGCGGGTCGAGCGAATCCTTGAGCAAAACCGGATGCCGCGGGTCGATCCTCGCCGCCAACAAACGGAAAGCGGCGATGACCGGCAGATCGACACCGTCTTTCACCGTGACCAGACAAGCCCCGGGCTGCGCGTTCAAATCCTTGACCGCGACATCATCGCGCGGGTCGATTTCCATCGCGGGCAAATCCTCGTAAACCAACTCGGGTTGGAAGTCCCCCAACCCGTCCAACTTGTGCGCCACCGCCTCATGGTGCCGGCGCGTCACCACCACCCGCGGAACCTCGTCGCCACCGAGCGTGATGCCATTGATCGTCAACTTGCCGCTCTCGCGCCGCGCGTAAACAAAAGGATCGAAAGAAAGTTTCTCCCCACGCGTCCACCCCTCGCAGTTCCCCGCAAAAAGCGCGCTCAACTCCCTGGCCACCGGAATCTCGTGCACGCTGTCCTCCGTCAGGCTGACCCGGATCGTGTCCCCGATCCCGTCGGCCAGAAGCGACCCGATGCCCACCGCGCTTTTGATCCGCCCGTCCTCCCCGTCCCCCGCCTCGGTCACACCAAGGTGGATCGGATAGTTCCAGTCCGGTCCCTCCGCGGCCAAACGCGCGACGAGCAGGCGGTAAGCGGCGATCATGACTTTCGGATTCGACGCCTTCATGGAAAAAACGAAATCGTGGTAATCCATCTCCCGCGCAAGACGGGCAAACTCGAGCGCGCTCTCCACCATGCCGAGCGGCGTGTCGCCGTAGCGGTTCATGATGCGGTCGCTCAGCGACCCGTGGTTCGTCCCGATGCGCATGGCGATGCCACCCTCCCGGCAGACCTTGACCAGCGGCGCGAATTTCCAGCGGATGCGCCCGATCTCCGCCGTGTATTGCCCGTCGGTGTATTCGCGCACCGCGAATTTCTTCGAGTCGGCATAGTTGCCCGGATTGACCCGCACCTTGTCGACCCACTTGGCCGACTCCAGCGCGGCGTCGGGCTTGAAGTGGATGTCGGCCACCAGCGGCACATCGCAACCGCGCTCCCGCAAACCGTCGCGGATGGCCTCGAGGTTGCGCGCATCCTTCACCGTCGGCGCCGTGATGCGCACGATTTCGCACCCGACATCCGCCAGCGCGACGGAGTCCCGGACGCACGCCTCCGTGTCCATCGTGTCGCAGGTCAGCATGGACTGAACGCGCACGGGATTCCCCCCACCGATTCCGGTCCGCCCGACGCGCACGTTGCGGCTGCGGCGGCGCTCCGGGTAAAACGGAAGCGGAAGGTCGCTGCTCATCGCGCAAATCCGTCGGCGGGGACGCCGACGCTACATTCCCGGAGCGGCGCCGTCCCCGGCGCCGGCCTTTTCCGGAGCCGGCGAAAATTTCAGCTCCGCCGGCGGTTCCTCCGCTTTCCCCCGCCACGGCAGATCCTGCACGTCGAAAAAGGTGATATAAAGCATGTAGCCGATGATGAGGAAGGCGAAGCCGCTCTGCACGATTTCGAGGACGCGCACATTGATCGGCTTGCGCCGGATCGACTCGATGATGGCCAGCATGATGTGTCCGCCGTCGAGCACGGGGATGGGCAAAAGATTGAGCAGGGCGAGGTTCACGTTGAGCACCACGCTGAACCAGAGGGCCAGACGCCATCCGTCGGGCGACTCGAAAAGCAGATAGTAGATCCGCATGATCCCGACCGGACCGCTCAGATGCTCGGCCTTGATGTCGCTGCGCGGCGAAAAGACCGCCGAAAGCGTGTCGACCATGGTGCGCACGCTGCCCGCGACGAGCTGCAGCGGATTCGGGTGCTCCAGCACGGTCGGACCCCGGTCGTCCCACAAGATGCCGACCCGCGGCTTGGTCTCGCCTTCGGGCAGCAACGGAGTGACGGCCAGCTGCAGCGTTTCCTCCCCGCGCTGCACGGTCAAATCGACCGGCACGCCCGCCTGGTGCTTGTCGAGATACTCGGAAAGTGAGGCCAAGCTGAGCAGTGGTTGTCCGTCCACCGCGGTGATCAGGTCGCGCGGACGGATCCCCGCCACCGCGGCCGGGCTGTCCTGGAAAACTTTGGCCACCATCGGGGTCATGGCCGGCAGGATGCCGATCTGGCGGAGGGGACGCCTTCCCCATCCCTGACGCTCCGGCACGGTCGGCTCGACTTCGACGGTTTGCACCGCTCCGTTGCGCTCGAATTTCACCGGAATAAGCGGCTCCTCGCTGCGCACCACGTTCCACGTGACGCTCTGCCGCATGTTGCCCATGCCGGCGAATTTCGAGACCGGGTGACGGTTGACCTCGAGGATCTTGTCCCCCGGCTGCAATCCGGCCTTGGCTGCAGGCCCCTCGGGCAAGACATAGCCGATGACCGTGCCGGTTTCGGCCTGGCTGACCGGACGCCCGACCAGCCAGACGATCACAGCGCACAGCAAGGCCAGCAGCATGCTCGCGACCGGACCCGAAAGGGCCACGATGATTTTGTCCAACGCCGTGACCGGCGGCAGCGCGGCGCGGTCGTGCTTGCTCTCGCCCTCGACCGACTCCATGGGGGCCAATTGCGGCAACGCGACGAATCCGCCGGCCGGAATGGATCCGAGGCTGTATTCCACGCCGCCGATCGTTTTCTTCCAGAGCGGCTTGCCGAACCAGATGCCGAACTTTTCCACCACCAACCCGCGCCAGCGAGCCGCCACAAAATGGCCCAACTCGTGGGCGATGATGATCAGGTTAAAAAGAACGAGAACCTCAAGCAGGATCCCGGCAACTCTCAGGTAATCGGACATAAAGGAAGCACCGTAGCACAAGCGGCGGCATCTTCACGCCCAAAACCCGCCTCAGTCCCGCCATCCGCGCACCGCCACCGTGGTTTGCCGGCGGCGCTTCAGGGTTGCGGACGGCGTTTCGCCGAACATCTGGCGGTAGCGCACGGCGAAACGGCCGAGTTCGCTGAAGCCGAGTTCCGTGGCGATGTCCGTGACCTTGCAAGCCCGCGGATCCCCGCGGAGCAGCACGCCCCGCGCGTGGTTCAGGCGACGCCGCAGGAAAAAGGTGTGCGGCGTCACGCCGGTCACCGTCTTGAAAGCGCTTTCCAGGGTGCCGGGGCTGACCCGCAATAAACGGCACAGCGTCGCGACCGGCACCGGTCCGCGCGGCGTGTCGGCAATCTCGATCGCGCGCCGCACCAGCACCGCGCCCGGCGGACGTCCCGCCGGCAGGTCTTTCACGTCCAGGATGGACAGCGCCTGGCCGTAAACCCATTCCTCGAATCGCGCCGCATCCACCTGCAGTTCGCCGATCGCGGCCAGGCGCAGCAAGTGCTGGAGCCGCTGGGAAAAAGATGCCACCGCCTGCGGCTTGGCCACCAACGGCATGGTCTCACGCCCGCGCCGCAAGGCGCGCTGCACCTCCGCCGGCAAACCCGCTTCCTCCGCCAGCTGCAGCAACCGTGCGTGGTCGAGCAGGACAACAAACTGTTTCAAGCCGCCGGCCGCATACACGTCCATCTCCTCGCCGGTCATGGCCGAAGCCAGCCGCGAACGCTCCATTTCCTCGCCGGCGAACTTCAGACTCGGCCCCTGCACCGGCAAGGCGAGCCCGAACCGGTTGCTCAACAACTCGCCGGTCAAATGCGTGCGCACCGGATAATGCTCGTGGTAAAGGAACGTGTTCCCTGCGGCGATAAAGTCGATCCGGCAACGGAACGGACCGGGTTCGAGCTGCACCGCCTCCAAATCGAAAAACTGTCGCACCGCGCCGCTCATGTCCTCGATGGCACCCCGCCGGAGCACGCCGCTGAACACCTGCCCGGCGCCCGCCGTTTTCTGCGAATTTTGCATACTGACGGTAAATCACATGCTCCGGCCGCCGGCGCGAAGCAAGTCCGCACTCCGCACCATGCCTGTTTCTGCGATTTTTGCATAGCCGCCGGATCGCCGCTCTCCCAGAGTGTCTGCACCGAAATTTATGAACATCATCCGTATTCTCTTCCTCGCCGCCCTCGCGGCCGTCCTCCACGCCTCGCCCGCCTCCGCGCAAGAGGCAGCCACCAAGAAACCCAACATCCTCGTCATCTGGGGCGATGACATCGGACAGTTCAACGTCAGCGCCTACAACATGGGCATGATGGGTTACAAAACGCCCAACATCGACAGCATCGCCAAACAGGGCGCGCTTTTCACCGATTGGTATGGACAGCAGTCCTGCACCGCCGGGCGCGCCGCGTTCATCACCGGACAATCCCCCATCCGCACCGGACTGACCAAAGTCGGCCTGCCCGGCGCGCCGGAGGGCATGAAGAAGGAGGACCCGACCATCGCCACGCTGCTCAAAGCGCAGGGCTATGTCACCGGCCAGTTCGGCAAGAACCACCTCGGGGACCGCGACGACATGCTGCCGACCGCCCACGGCTTCGACGAGTTCTTCGGCAACCTCTACCACCTCAACGCCGAGGAGGAACCCGAGCATCCCGACTACCCGCAGACACCCGAGTTCAAGAAAAAGTGGGGACCGCGCGGCGTCATCCACAGCTTCGCCGGCGGCAAGATCGAAGACACCGGCCCGCTGACCCGCAAGCGCATGGAAACGATCGACGAGGAGGTCAACACCAAGGCCCTCGACTTCATGGCACGTGCGGTCAAAGAGGACAAACCCTTCTTCCTCTGGTGGAACTCCACCCGCATGCACATCTTCACCCACCTCAAGGACGAGTCGGACGGCAAGACCGGCCTCGGCATCTACGCCGACGGCATGGTCGAGCACGACGGCCACGTCGGCCTCGTCCTGGCCAAACTCAAGGAACTCGGCATCGAGGACAACACCATCGTCATGTATTCGACCGACAACGGCGCCGAGGCCTTCACCTGGCCCGACGGCGGCACCACCATGTTCCGCGGCGAGAAAAACACCCAGTGGGAAGGCGGCTACCGCGTGCCGGCCATGATCAAATGGCCCGGCGTGATCCAACCCGGCACCGTGATCAATGACATTGGTGCGCACGAGGACATGCTCCCGACCCTGGTCGCCGCCGCCGGCAACCCGGACGCCAAGGAGCAACTGCTCAAAGGGGCCAAACTCGGTGACCGCAGTTACAAGGTGCACCTCGACGGCTACAATCTCCTTCCCGCCCTCCAAGGCGAAGGCGCCTGGCCGCGCCGCGAATTCATCTATTGGACCGACGACGGCAGCGTGGCCGCTCTGCGCTATGACAATTGGAAGATCACCTTCCTCGAGCAGCAGGCGCACGGATTGCACGTCTGGCAGCAACCCTTCGTCGAACTCCGCGCCCCGATCCTCAACAACCTCCGCATGGACCCGTTCGAGCTCGCGCAGGATATCGGCATGGACTACGGCCGGTGGTATCTCGAACACATGTTCGTCATCGCCCCGGCCACGGCCTACGTCGGCCAGTGGTTGCAGAGCTTCAAGGAATATCCGCCGCGCCAGAAACCCGGCAGTTTCAACCTCGACCGCGTGATGGAAGCCGTCACCAGCGTCCAGCAGTAAGGCCACGCGGCATATGCCAGGCCACCGCATCATTGGCAGGGGCCGCTTGCTTCAGGGGACCGCTGCCTGCCTGATTGCCGGATTCGTCCCGGCGCAGGCGGAAAGCGTGCCGTCCAACGCGGCAACGACCTACGAGGTTCCCGGACCCGTCGAAACCGCGATGCTCTTGCCCGGGGATCTGCGCGACGGCCCCGCCGGACGCGTTGCTCCGCGGGCCGAAGCCGACGGATGGCACGTGACCTACACCCTCGACGGGCCCGCCGGACGCGAGATGCTCACCGGCACCCAATTTCTTGCCAACCGCGAGCGGGAAATCCGCGCCGTGGCCACGCTCCGCGCCATGAACAAGTCCGAGGAATTCGGCAAAGCCCTCCTCGCCTCGGGCGGCGAGAAACTGCAAAGCGTGGCCGACGCGGTCAAGGATCCCGTCCACACCCTGCAAAAGCTCCCGAAAGGCGCGTCGAAGTTCTTCGGGCGCCTCGGGAACACGGTCAAACATGTCGCCGAGGGCCAAGTCGGCGCCACCGACGCCGCCGAGTCCGCCTTCGGCGTCCAGCGCAAACGCGCGCAACTCTGCCTCGACCTCGGGGTCAGCCCCTTCACCCGCGACCCCGAACTGCGCACGGAGCTCGACACCGCCGCCCGCGCCATGGCCGCCGGGGCCACGCTGGTCAATCTCACCGGACTCATTGTCGGCGGCGGAGTTGGCACCGCCATTTCCGTGGTCAATGCCAACCAGGCCTTCCAACGCGCCCTCGTGGAGTCCACCCCGGCGGAACTGGCCGCCCGCAACCGTGCCATCCTGGCGGACATGGAGGCCGACCCGGACCGCATTGCCGGCTTTCTCGACAACCCCGCTTTCAACCCGTGGCAAAAAAGCGCCGTGACCGCGGCCCTTGCCTCCGTCGGACTCGACCCCGAGCCCGTGCTCGACCGCGCGGCCGAAGCCTACACCGACGAAGACGCCGTCTACTTTGTCCAACTGGCGCGCCTTCTCGAAAACCACCACCGCAATGTGGAACCGCTCGTCGCCATCATGTCGGTCCGAGGCACCCCCTGCGCCCTCGACCGGTCCGGCACCGCCGTGGTTCCGGTCGGGGCGGATCTGGTGCGCTGGACCCCCGACTTGGAAGCACGCGCCCGCGAGTTCGTCGTCTGGTGCTCCGGCGAACCGGAGGTCAAACGTCTCCTGCTGGCCACCGACGGATCCGTCTCCGCGCAGGCCACCGCCGAACTCGCGCGCCTCGGTATCGATGTCGCGGCGCAGGCGCTCGGCTCGCCACGGTGAACTATGAACATACTCGTGCTTCCTGCCTGCCTGCTGGCCGTCGTCGCCACCGGGCTCGCCACTCCCGGAGACCCTCCGGCCAAAGTCCCGCCACCCCTCGCCTCGTGGCGCGACACGGACGCCAAAAAGGCCGTCCTCGAATTCGTCGCCAAAGTCTCCGACGAGGACTCCGCCGTTTTCGTCCCGCCCGCCGAACGCATCGCCGTCTTCGACAACGACGGCACCCTGTGGCCGGAAAACCCGATGCCCTTCCAGTTGGCCTTCGCCCTCGACGAACTCAAACGCCGCCTGCCCGATGAACCGGCATGGAAGGACGATCCCGCCGTCACCGCCGCCCTCGAGGGCAATCTCCCGGCCCTGCTCGCCGACCACTACAAAGGCCTCTTCCGTATCATCGAGCTGACCGGCTCGGGCCTGACCACCGTCGAATTCGCCGACCGCGTGCGCGCGTGGCTCGCCACGGCCAAGCACCCACGCTTCGACCGCCCGTATGACCAGCTGGCCTACCTGCCCATGCTCGAGTTGCTCGCCTACCTCCGTGCCCACGATTTCAAAACTTTCCTCGTCTCCGGCGGCGGCGCCGATTTCATGCGCGTCTTCAGCGAACGCGTCTACGGTGTCCCGCCCGAGCAAGTCGTCGGGTCAAACACCCGCGTGGTCTACGACTTGCGCGAGGACGGTCCCGTGCTGGTCAAAACGATGAACGACCTCTTCATCGACGACAAAGCGGGAAAACCGGCCGGCATCCATCAATTCATCGGACGCCGCCCCATCGCCTGCTTCGGCAACAGCGACGGCGACCGGCAGATGCTCGAATACACCACCATCGACAACCCGCACCCGTCGCTCGGACTCATCGTCCACCACACCGACGCCGAACGCGAGTTCGCTTATGACAAGGACGCCAAAAGCTCCGGCAAACTCGTCACCTCACTGGCCGACGCGCCGGAGCGCGGCTGGATCCTCGTCGACATGCGAAATGACTGGGCGGAAGTGTTCGCACCCTGACCGGTCGCTGTTCCTGCCATGCTCGATTACCTTGCCCTCGGCCTGCTCGTCGCAGTCGTCGTGATCCTCGCCGTCGCGGTCGTCGCCCTTTTCGATTTGCCTTACCGGATCGCAGCCCGGCGCAACCATCCGCAACGCGATGCCATCCACGCCGCTTGCTGGCTGAGCCTTTTCACCGCCGGCATTCTCTGGCCGCTCGCCTTCATCTGGGCCCTTACCGTGCCCTCCGACGGCTCCGACTCGCGCCCGACATGATCGTCCTCCTCGTTCTTATCTACAGCTCGCTCCTGTGGCTTGTCTTCGGCCAATTCCGGCTCCTGCCGCTCAACAAATGGACCGGGCTCGCCGCCCTGCTCGCGGGAGTCGCCGCCATCGGCGGGATCCTGCTGGTCATGAATTTCTACCAGCCCTACACGCCGGACGGACGCTTCTATTTCTACACCACGCCGATCGTCAGCGAGGTCAAAGGGCGCGTCGAAGAAGTCACGGTCAAAGCCAACGAGGCAGTCAAAACCGGCGATGTCCTCTTCCGCCTCGGCAGCGCCGGTTACCGCATCAGCGTGGACACCGCGCGCGCCGCCTACGACCGGGCCGCGTCCGCCTACGACGGTGCCCGTCGCGAATACGAGCGTTCCGTGGAACTGCTGCAGAAAAAAGCCATCTCGCCGCAGGCCGTGGACACCGCGCGCGACTCCATGACCTTCGCTTACAACGAGGCCAAACGCCTCCGCTCCGCACTTGAGGATGCCCAGCACGACCTGAACCGCACCGAGGTGCGTGCGCCCGCCGACGGTTTTGTCACCCAACTGCGCCTCGAACCCGGCGCCATGGCCGTCCCCATGCCAGTCGCGCCCCTCATGACTTTCGTCAACACTTCGAAGCAGGACTTCCTCGCCGCCTTCCGTCAGAACGTCCTGCAGGAAATCGATCCCGGAGACCACGCCGAACTGGCCTTCGACGCGCTTCCCGGCCGCATCGTGCGCGGCGAAGTCGAGCGCATCCTGCCTGTCATCGCCGAAGGACAACTGGCCCCCGGCGGCGAACTCCTCTCCGCCCACCGGCGCTTCCCGGCGGGTCGCGCCGCCATCGCCATCAAAATCACCGACGACCTCTCCCGCTTTGACCTCCCTGCCGGTGCCTCCGCCCAAGTCTGCATCTACACCGGCCGCGCCAAACCCACCGAGCTCATCCGAAAAATCCTCATCCGCATGCAGGCGTGGAAAAACTATCTCTTCTTGCCCTGACCCCGGTCCGCTTCATTATGACACACAAAACACACCTCACCACCCTGTTGTCCGGCTTGGTTCTCGCTTCCGCGGTCTGGGCCGCGGAGGAAAAAGCGCCGGACGGGAACCCCGCCGCCAGCGTCGCTCTGGCTTACCGCGAAGCTTTCGACGCTGGCAACGCCGACCGGCTCGCCGCCCTCCACGTCAAAGATGCGGCGTGGGTCGACAGCAACGGCACCGTGCACTCCGGACGCGAAGCCATCCGCGCCGTCTTGGCCAAGGCTTTTGCCGCCGCTCCCGGACGAACCATCGAGTTCGCTGTGGAGCAAGTGCGACCGCTCGGCGACGATGTCCTCCTCGAAACCGGCTCGTCGATCGTCACCGGGCCGGACGGCGAACGCTCCACTTCCGCCTGCACCACTGTCTATGCCAAGGAGGGCGACGAGTGGCGCATCGCCCAGATCACCGAGACCGCACCCGCGAGCGAACCTTCGCCCGCCTCGCAATTGTCGGCGCTCCGGTGGCTGGAAGGGAAATGGCGCGGCGAAGACACGCGACTTCCGGTCACCCTCGAGATTTCCGAAGCGCAGAACGGCAACTTTCTCATCATTGAATACGCTTTCGGCGAGGACGGGACCGGGGGCACTTCGACCGAGGTCATAGGCTATGACGCCGCCGAGGACCGCGTCCGCTCCTGGACATTCGATTCCGAGGGCGGCTTCAGCGAAGCCACCTGGCAAGCCGATGGTGCCAACTGGATGCTCGTTTCGAAAAGCGTCAATCCGGACGGCACCCGCGGCAGTTCGCAGCTCGAGATGCGTCCTGCGACGGACGGTCGCAGCTTCACCGTCGAGGGCTACAACCGCGAAAGCGGCGGCGTGCCCATGCCGAAACTCGGACCGATCAAATTCACCGCCGTCAAATAGCCATGAACCGCCGCCGTGCTTCCCGCCTCGCCGTCGCCACCATGGCACTCTTCCTCGCCGCCCCGGTGCTCGAGGCCAACCGCGCCGGACAGAATGCGGCAGCCCGCGGAGGGGGCCAACGTCCCGCCAATGTCCAGCGTCCGGCCAACGTCCAACGCCCCACCAATGTGCCGCGTCCAGCGCCGCGGCCGGCCAATGTCCAACGACCGGCCAATCCCGGTGGCGGCCGGTTGCCGGCGTCCGTGAGCAAGCCCGCCAGCGACCAGCGCCCGAACCGTCCAGCAACGTCCAAGCCGTCCGGCTCGGTGCAGCGCCCGCAAATTCCCCAGCAGAGCTCCCGCCCGGCCGCGGGCGGCAAATTGCCCTCCGGCCAGCCGGCCAAGGACCGGGTCAATAAACCGGTCGACTTCGGCAACCTGCAGCCGCAACGCCCGAAACTGCCCGGCGACGACAAAATGGCCGGCCCCGCCGACCGACGTCCGTCCGACCTCACCCGCCCCGCCGCGCGACCCGGACAGATCCAAGGCGACGGCAACCTCAAAGACCGGCGTCCCGCCAGCGTGCCGCCGCGCGACCGCTTCGCACAATACCCGGGCGTGGCCGATAACCTCAACCGTCGTCCCGGCGGTTATGACAAATGGCAGCAGAACCGCGAGAACCATTGGGACTCCTTTCACACGCAACGCGCCGACCGTCTCGACCAATTCCAGACCAACCGCGACGACCGGTGGAACAATATCTTTGCGGTGCAGAACGACCGGCAGGATTTCTACACCAACCGCCGCGAGGACTGGCAACGTTGGTCGAATGACCGGCAATCCTACCGCCAGGACCGCGCGTGGGAGGTCCTCGACAATGTCCGTGATTACCACACGAACCTGTTCGTGCCCGATTGGTATTACCGCACTTCGTGGTGGCGCCCCTCGTTGGTTTACCGACCCGCGGTCAGCCCCTGGACGTGGTGGCGCCCCGCCGCGTGGACCGGACTGGCCGCCTTCCTCGGCGGTGCCGCCGTCGCCAACCAACTCGACCGCAACTACGGCACGCAGGTTTATTACGACCAGACCAACTACTACATCCAAGGCCAACCAGTGGCACCGGCCCCCGTCTACCGCCAGCAGGCCCTCGACCTCGCCGCCGTCCCGGTCTCGGAGGAGCCGTTCGTGCCCGTCGAGAACAAGGACGACACCGGATGGTATCCCCTCGGCGTCTGGGCCCTCACCCAAGAGGAAAAAGGCGACGCCGTCATGTTCTACCAACTCGCCGTCAACAAGCAGGGCGAAGTCTCCGGCGCCTACAACAACGTGCTCACCGGCGAAACCTCGCCCGTCACCGGCAGTGTCGATTTCGAAACGCAGCGCGTGGCTTGGCGCACCGGCAACTCCGACTCCACCGCGATCGAGGCCAACCTCGCGGGCCTGACCAAAGACTTCACCCCCGTCTTCGTCCACTACGGCACCGGCCAGACGCAAGAATGGCTGCTCGTCCGCATGGAAGATCCGACCTGACCGCCGCCGGTTGATCGCCTCGCAGCGCGGAACAGTTGCTCAAGCAACCGCCGCGGGCGAGCCTTTCGCCCCGTAGGCCTCGGCAGCCCGACGCAAGCCTTCCAAGAGGAGTCCGCGGACGACCTCATCCCCGCCGTGCAACTCCTCCAAATCGCGGAGCGCCAGCGGATCGAGCGGGAATTCGGGATACTCCCTCATGACGGACGGCCAGCCGGCGGCGGAATCCCGAGCCTCGCGGGCCAGCCCCAGCAAAGCGGCGCGCAACAGAACCATGCTGCCCCGCGGCGGACCGGCGCGGTGGTCGGTCTCTTCGTGACGGGTGAACACCGCGCGGTAAGCACCCTTGGCCAGGGAAATGCGCACGCGGTCGCGGCGGCCGCTCTTGAGGTAATAGGTCTCGAGATCACGGCGCAGCTTGCCTGCCTCGATGCGGACAATGGGATCGGTGGTCGCATTGAAAACCGGACCGCGACCGAAAATCTCCGCACCGATCTCGTAGCCCCGCACCCGCTCTCCGGCCAGACTGCGCTCCACCACATGCGCGAGGAAGCGCCGGTTCCGGTCCGAGGCGACAAAGTCCGGACTCGCGAGGATCCGCTGCAACTGCGCGCGCACCTCGGCCTCGCCGGGCGAGCCCCCGGCCGGGGTGGCATCGTGGTTGAGCATAGCGTGGACCGTATCGTGCATTGTTCCAGCAAAACAGCGTGGCGCCGCCCCCGCCTATGCAAAATCCGCAGATTCGCCACCTCCGAAGCGGAGCTTCCCAAAAGCAACCTCGCCGCTATCGTATGCCGCACGCCATGTCCAACCGTGTTGCCCTGCACCTTGTTCGCGCCGTCACCGCGACCACCCTCCTGCTCCTTCCCGCCTGCGCGGTGGTCAAGGTGAAGGTCCGCGACCATTCACCCGCGGCCCAACGCGGCGAAGTGCGCCGTCTCGACACCCGCAGCGGCCACGATGCCGCCGCGCGCCTGCTCGTCGAGTCGGGAACCCGCGGGCGCAGCAAGGAAGAAAAGTTGGCCGCCTTGGTGGAGGCCGCCCGCTTGACCGCGGACGCCGCTTCGGGCAGCCCCGGGCGCCGCATCCATGAAATCGCCACCATGGATGCCGTGGCAATCTTGCGCGATGAGCAATTCGCACCGGTCGTCCTGCCCGATGGACGCCGCCTCGGCATCGAGGGTGCCTCGCGTCGCGTCCTCGATCCGCGGACGGCCGACGAACTCATCCCCGCGTCGGATGTACAGATCCGCAAATTGCGCCGACGCATCGTGCAGGAGGGCGCCGGCGTGCCCTACGTGGCCCGCTTTCTTCCGGACTCGCCCCGCTTGCGCGGACAACCGGGCATTCCCCCGCTGGCCGGAATTTGTGATCCCGTTACCGCCGTCTGGCAATTCGACCGCGGGGGCGCCCGGCTTGTCTTCTACCGGACCAGAGTTTCCGACAACGCCCTCGTCGGCGGACGCAACAGCCGCCTCGCCGCGGACTTTTCCGCGCCCCTGGCCTACATGATTTCCAAGGGGCGCAACCGCAACATCGATATCCGGGCCCTCATCCGCTCCGACCGGAACATCCAGGACGCCGGACTTTACCAATTCTCCGTCTACGACCCGGAAAAAATCCCCGTCGTTTTTGTCCACGGCCTCATGTCGCGCCCCGAAACCTGGGTCCCCGCGGTCAACGAATTGCTCGCCGACCAGGAAATCCGCGAACGTTACCAATTCTGGTTCTTTCTTTACCCGACCGGGCTCCCCGTGTGGGCTTCCGCCGCCAAGCTGCGCGGAGAACTCGACCGCTTCCGCACCGCCCTCGATCCCGCGCGGACCAACCGGAATTGGGACCGCATGGTGCTGGCCGGGCATAGCATGGGCGGACTCATCTCCGGCCTGCAGATCCGCAGCGGGGGCGAGAAGCTGTGGAAACAGTTCCTCAACACACCGCCGGAGAAATTGAACCTCTCCCCCATGCTCAAAGAAAATCTCGTCCGCCTGATCAACTTCCAACCCCGCCGCGACGTCTCGCGCGTTGTTTTCTTTGCCACGCCCCACCGCGGCAGCGAACTTGCGGTCAACCCGTTCGCCGATTTTTTCTCCCGACTTATCCGCTTGCCGCTCCGCTGGGTCCGGTCGGACATGATGAATCTGCGTCAAGCTCTCAAAGAAGAATTCCGCGACCTCTTCGTCGCGCCCGCCAACAGCATCGCCTTCCTCCGCGCGCGATCCCCGCACCTCGAAGCGGTGCTCAAGCTCCCCATGCGCCGGGGCGTGCCCTACCACTCGATCATCGGTGACCGCGGACGGGGCGACACACCCGACAGCTCCGACGGCGTCGTGCCCTACTGGAGTTCAAGCCTCGAGGGAGCCGCTTCGGAACACATCGTCCCCTCCGGACACGGCACCAACGAAAACCCCGAAGGCATCGAGGAATTCCGCCGTATCCTGCGGGCGCACTGACCGTCCTCAGCCGGTCACCAGCTGCCCGGCCTGCGCCTGCCGCTTGACGTGATCGTCCACCGCTTCCGACCACGGGCGAAGAGGACGCCCGAGCAAAGACTCGAGCTTTCCGCAGGACATCGCGCTGTAAACCGGACGCGGTGCCACCATCGCCGTGAGATCGGCCAACCGCAACGGTTCCACCGCTGTCGTCGCCACGTGCAGCCCGGCCGCCAGCGCCGCGTCGATGCCGGCTTGCGCCCACTCGCGCCACGTGCACACCCCGCGGTTGCACAGATGGTAGACACCGCCCGGGGCCGCGTCGGCGAAAAAGACCCGCAACGCGTCCGCCGCATCCAGGGTGTAGGTGGGCGAAGACCATTTGTCCGCCACCGCCCGCACCGGCTCGCCGCGCAGCGCCGCCTGCAGGGCCTTGTCGACAAAACTGTCCCGGTCCGGACCGAAGACCCACGACACGCGCACCACCGCGTGGCGCGCCCCGGCCTCCAGCACCGCCTCCTCGCCCTCCAACTTGGTGCACCCATACCACGACAAAGGTGCCGCGACCGAGTCCTCCGCGTAGGGCGTGCGCGCTTCGCCGGAAAAGACATAATCCGTGCTGATGTGCACCAACCGCGCCCCGGTTTCCGTGCAGGCCCGCGCCATTTGCCGCGGAGACTCCGCGTTGACCGCGCGAGCCAGTTCGCGCTCCGTCTGGCAAAGGTCGACATTGGTCACGGCCGCGCAGTTGATGACCACATCCGGTCGCGCCGCCCTGACCAAACGGGCGATCGCCGCGGGATCGGCCAGATCGGCTTCCGCGCGGCCGCAGGACTGGACACACGCCTCCGCATCGTAGGCCCGCGCCAAGGCGGCCCCAAGGCGGCCGCCCGCGCCGAAAACGAGGATGCGGGGGCGGGCGGACATCACTCGGCCAAGTCGGTGAATGCGCCCCGCAGGAAAGCGTGCATCTCCCGCTCGAGGATGTCGAACTGCCGGTCCTCCGCGCGGATCTTGAGGAACCACTCCATGCTCTCGTGCATCAGTCGGATCCCCAGCACCGTGGCGAAGGCGCAGAAAAACCGGGCGTTGACCTGGTGCGAGGTCAGGCCCGGAATCGTGCGCTGGAGTTCGCCGTGGTAACATTCCAGCACCGGCTTGTAGAAGGTCTTGTGGATCTGCGCGAAGCGCTGCGGGTCGTCGATCATCATCTGGGCGACCAGACGCACTGTGATGGCGCGGGTATTGCGCCCCTGCCGCAGGGCCTTGAACATCGGGTCGACCAGCGCACCCACCAACTCGCCCACCGGGATGGGGTCCGGGGCATGCCGCTCGCGCAGCTTCGCCAACCGCTCCAAACGCTCGGTGTTGATCGGCGTCAAACGGCGGTCGGCCAAGGCGAAAATGAGTTTGTCCTTCGACCCGAAGTGGTAATTGACCGCCGCCAGATTGACCCCGGCCAGCAAAGTCACGTCGCGCAGCGACATGCCGTGGAACCCGCTCGCCGCGTAAATACGCTCGGCCGCGCGCAAGATGCGCTCACGGGTTGTTTCGGCGGACTTTTTCGGCATACGGTCGTTTGAAGTAATGTCCGCGCCACGCCGCGCCGTCAATCCCCGTCTTGGCCGCGCGCGTGCCACGGTCTAGGTTTCCCCCATGGAAACCGGATCCGACCACCCCGATGTGGCCGCCCTGCGCCGCGAGTATGCCCGGGCCGGCCTGCGTCGCGCGGACCTCCCGGGCGAGCCGTTCGGGCAATTCCGCCGGTGGTTCACCGAGGCCGCGGCCGCGGGACTGGTCGAGCCCAACGCCATGGTCCTCGCCACGACCGACGGCACGCGCCCCAGCACCCGCACCGTCCTGCTCAAGGCCTACGACGAGCGCGGGTTCGTCTTCTTCACCAACTACGAGAGCCGCAAGGCCCGTGACATCGCCGCGGCCCCGGCGGTGAGCCTGCTATTTCCGTGGTATTCCTTGGAGCGCCAAGTCGGCATCCTCGGACGCGCCGAACGTATCAGCACGGCGGAGTCTCTGGCCTATTTCTCCTCCCGGCCGCACGGCAGCCGGCTCGGGGCGTGGGTCTCGCAGCAAAGCACCGTGATCGATGGCCGGAAAATTCTGGAAATGAAATGGGACGAGATGAAGCGCAAGTTCGCCCGGGGAGAAATCCCCCTTCCTTCGTTCTGGGGCGGCTTCCGCGTCGTGCCGGCCGAGATCGAATTCTGGCAGGGACGCGCCAACCGCCTGCACGACCGTTTCCGCTACACGCGCGGGGACGGGACGTGGACCATCGAAAGACTCGCCCCCTGAGGGCCGGTTCCGTTAGGCTGCGGGCTGAAGTTATGGCCAAAAACACAGCTCCCGTCGGCAACATGCTGATCGCCCAAAGCGGCGGTCCCACCATGGTGATCAACCAAAGTCTCGTCGGTGCCGTCCTCGAGGCGAAAAAACACCGCCAAATCAAAAAGATCTACGGCTCGCTCCACGGGATTGCCGGGATTCTCGGGGAAAATTTCATCGACCTCCGCCGCGAGAGCGCCGCGAACCTCGAAGCCGTGGCCCAAACGCCGTCTTCCGCCCTCGGATCCGTCCGCAAAAAACCGACCAAAGACGACTGCCGCGCCATCTTCGGCGTCCTGCGCCGCTACGGGGTGCGCTATTTTTTCTACATCGGGGGCAATGACACCGCGGAGACCACGCACATCATCAACGAGGAAGCCCGCGCCCACGGCTACCCGCTGCAGTGCTTTCATATCCCCAAAACCATCGACAACGATCTCCGCGAAAACGACCACACGCCCGGCTTCGGCAGCGGGGCGCGCTTCGTCGCCGCGGCCTTCATGGGCGATAACCTCGACAACCGGGCCCTCCCGGGGGTGAAGATCAACATCATCATGGGACGCCACGCCGGGTTCCTCACGGCCGCGGCGGCCCTCGCCCGCGTTCATCCCGACGACGGACCGCACCTCATCTACCTCCCGGAACGGCCGTTCGACGAAAACAAGTTCGCCGCGGATGTCGAAAAGGTTTACCGGCGGCTCGGACGATGCGTCGTCGCCGTCTCCGAGGGCATTTGCGACAAAAAGGGCACCGCCATCGCCGCCAAACTCAGCAAGGAGGTCGACTCGCATGGCAATGTCCAACTGAGCGGCTCCGGAGCACTCGGCGACCTGCTGGCCGGTATCATCAAAAGCAAAACCAACATTTCCCGCGTCCGCGCCGACACCTTCGGCTACCTGCAACGCTCCTTCCCCGGCATCGCCTCGCCCGTCGACGCCGCCGAGGCCCGGGAGGTGGGACGCCTCGCCGTGCGGCACGCCGTGGCCGGACGGACACCAAGCGGATCGGTGACCATCAACCGCAAGCCGGGTCCGAAATACGCGCCGCTTTACGGACTCGTCGAACTGAGGCAGGTCTCGCGCGAGACCCGGCACATGCCCGACAAATTCATCAACAAGGACGCCAACAACGTCACCCCCGCCTTTGTCGCCTACGCCGCGCCGCTCGTGGGGCCCCTGCCGAAGATCGGACGCTTCAAGGGCGTGCCGGTCCCGCGACCTTCCTGAACATCCGGTCACCCGGCCGTCTCAGAAAACGCGCGGTTCCCCCTCGCGCAGGAAACAGACCCGTTCGAGCAAGCCTTGCGCACCCGCGCATTCGATGAGGCGCGAAGGCGGTTCCCACGCCGGTTCGTAGCTGAGCCGGAACGTCCCGTAATGCATGGGCACAAAAGTCTGCGCGCCCAACTCGACGAAGGCCTGCAGCGCATCTTCCGGTGTCATATGCACCTCCCGCCCGCTCGGCGGGTCGTAAGCACCGATCGGCAGGAGTGCGATCTCCACAGGCAGCCGTTTCCCGATTTCCGCGAAGCCCGGAAAATACGCACTGTCCCCGCAATGGAGAATGGAACGCCCCTCCACCTCGATGAGAAACCCGCCGAAACCGCGGTGCACATCCGCCAGCATCCGCGCACCCCAATGGTGCGCCGGCGTCATGGTCACCTTGACCGGACCCAATTGCATCGACTCCCACACCTCCAGTTCGTGCACCCGGTCGAAGCCCAGCCCGTGCACCAAGCGCCCGACATTGCGCGGCACGACGATCGGTTGCTCGGCCGCCACCTTGCGCAGCGTGCGCTTGTCCAAGTGGTCGAAGTGCGCGTGCGTGATGAGCACCGCGTCGATGTCGGGCAAGGCATGCAACTCCAAACCCGGCTCGCGCATGCGCTTGATCACCTTCAGCCACCGCGCCCAATTCGGGTCGATGAGCAAGTTGACCCCCGGGGCCTGCAACAAAAACGAGGCGTGCCCGATCCACGTCAGTGCCACTTGGCCGGATTTCAACTGAGGAAACTCCGGCGTACGCCGCTCCCCCGTGCGCCGCTCGAACAAGCTAGGCCAGACCACCTCGGCCAAAAAGTTCCGCTTGTGCCAGCCCTCCGCCGGTTTAAGCCCCACATGGTTGCCCGGTTTGCCCTCCCGCAGACGGGGCAAAATCATCCTCCGCTTGCGCACGGGCTTGTCTGGTTTCTCGGCAGCGCTCACCTTGGCTAATATCCTATGCCCTCCCCGGCCAAAACAGAACTCCGCCGCCGCATGCGCGCCGAGCTTGCCCGGATGACTCCCGCTGCCTGTGCAGCCGCCTCGGAAAGCATCCGCACGAGTATCCCATCCCTTGCGCGCTGGCAAGACGCACGGGTTGTCGCCGCCTTCGCCGCACTGCCCGGCGAACCCGATTTGCATCCTTTGCACTGGGAACGATCGAAATCCGTCCTCCTCCCCCGCACCGATGGAGAAAACTTGATCTTCCACCGTGTGGAAGACACCGCGCAACTCAAACCGGGCGCTTTCGGAGTTCTCGAACCCGATCCGGCACAATGCCCCATCGCCGATCCCGCCACCGCCAGCCTCATTTTCATCCCCGGCCTCGCCTTCACCCCGGATGGGCGCCGCCTCGGACGCGGTCGCGGCTACTACGACCGTCTTCTCTCCACCCTGCCAAGATCAGTTGTGCGTGTCGGCACATGCTTCGCCGTTCAGATGGTCGCCGCAATTCCTGAGGAACCCCACGACGAATCCGTCGACCTCGTGCTCAGCTCGCCAGCTTGAAACCGAACGCCGTGAGCACGGCGAAGAGCAAACACCAGGGCGCCACCCCCAGGGCAATGGCCAAGGCAATACGCGGCGCCCGCTCGCCCACCGCCAAGGCAATGACCGCCGTGGCCTGCGGACCGATCGTCACCGGCGCGATCAAACACAATCCCCACAAACCGCCCCGCTCCCACATCCGCCAAACCAATTTCGAAGAATCCCGCTCCACCGGAATCTTCAACTTGCGCACCAGCCACTCCCGCAAGGGCGCACCCGCCACCAAGACAACTCCCCCACCTGCCACATACCCCGCCCAAGCCGCCAAACCGGCCAACCAAGACGGAGCCCCCGCCGCCGCCCCCGCAGGGATCGCCGCGACGAAATAAACCACCCCCAACCCGAAGGCCGTGATCAAACCGCTCCAACTCATCGACTCCCACCATACCCGAATCCCGCGGAATTTCACACTTGTAGCGTCGCCGTCCCCGGCGACGGCCGTTTCCGAAGACAACCGGCGGCGGCGGCGCCGCCGCTACAGCTCCACTCAAGTTTCCGCCCTCTCTGCGTTCTCTGCGCCCTCTACGGTTTCCATCTCCCACCCCACCCGATAGACTCCCACCATCACCGATGGATCCGAAATCCGCCGCCACTGACATCGCCCGCCGCCTCCAAGAGGCCGGCCACACCGCGTATTTCGCCGGCGGCTGCGTGCGCGACGAACTTCTCGGACTCGACCCGCACGACTATGACATTGCCACCTCGGCCAAACCGGCCGAAGTGCGGGAACTTTTCCCCCACACCCAGGCCGTCGGCGCCCACTTCGGCGTAATCCTCGTCATGGAACACGGCCGTGCTTTCGAAGTGGCCACCTTCCGCTCCGACCACGAATACCTCGACGGACGCCGCCCGGAGATGGTCACGTTCTCCACCCCCGAAGACGACGCCGCGCGGCGCGATTTCACCATCAACGGCATGTTCCACGATCCGGTGGCGGAGAAATTCATCGACTTCGTCGGCGGCCGCGTAGATCTCGCCTCGCAAACCCTCCGCGCCATCGGCGATCCCGTGGCCCGCCTCCGCGAAGACAAACTCCGCCTCCTCCGCGCCGTGCGCTTCGCCGCCCGTTTCGGCTACGAGATCGATCCGGCCACGTGGGATGCGATCAAAGCGCACGCCGCCGACATTCATGCAGTCAGCGCCGAACGCATCCGTGAGGAACTGGTCAAGATCCTCGCCCATCCCAACCGCGTCCGCGGTTTCGATCTCCTCGATCAAAGCGGACTCCTCAAAGAAATCCTCCCCGAGATCGAAACCCTCAAAGGCTGCGAACAACCCGCCCAATTCCATCCCGAAGGCGATGTCTTCGTCCACACCCGAGCCATGCTCGAACTTCTCCCGCCCGAGGCACCGGCCAGCCTCGCACTCGCCGTTCTCTTCCACGACATCGGCAAGCCCCCGACCTTCCGCTACCACGCCGATGAAGACCGCATCCGTTTCAGCGGACACGACCGCGTCGGTGCCTCCATGACCGAAAAACTGATGGAGCGACTCCGCTTCTCCCGTCACGACATCGACCGCGTGTCGGAAGCCGTCCGCCAGCACATGGTCTTCAAGGACGTGCAAAACATGCGCACCGCCAAATTGAAGCGCTTCATGGCCCGCGAGGGATTCGATGAGGAACTCGAACTCCACCGCGTCGACTGTCAGAGCAGCCATGGCGCCCTCGACAACTACGATTTCCTCAAAACCAAAGCGGAAGAATTCGCCAACGAACCTCTCATCCCGCCCCCGCTCCTCACCGGCCACGACCTCATGGCCCTCGGCTGGAAACCCGGCCCCCACTTCGGCCCCGTTTTGGAGGCCGTGCAAACCGCCCAACTCGAAGGCACGCTCACCACGGCTGAAGAAGCCATCGCGTGGATCAAAGCAAACCACCCCTTATGAGCCGAGCGAAAGCGAGACAGCCCCTAGGCAAATCTCAGATTTCAAATTTGAAATCCCCAAGGCCATGACCTACCAGTCCTTCGAAGATTTGCCGGTTTGGAACGCCGCCATCGAACTGGCCGAGGGCTGCGAGGATTTTCTGTCCGCGGCCAAAGACCGGATTAGTTGGTCGAAGCGGGACCAATTGGAACGCGCTTCCCTCTCCGTCTCCAACAATATCGCGGAAGGCTTCGAGCGCGGGACGACTAACGAGCTCCTCAACTTCCTCTACATCGCCCGCGGCTCGGCCGGAGAAGTCCGATCGATGCTCACTTACTTCGAAAGACGCCCCGCGCTGAAAGATTTCAAATCTCAAATTTCTAATCTGAAATCCCAGGCCGAGTCCTGCTCCCGCCAGCTCCGCGCTTGGGCAGAATCGCTCCAAAACTCCCCCATCAAAGGCCAACGCCACCTCAACAACGCCGAACGCAATCGCCACGAGCAGAAGAAAAAGGCCGACGCCTTTATCGAGAGGCTCAACGCGGCCTTGCCCGATGGACACCCGGCCAAAAAGCAGCCCAAACGCTCTATCTGAAATCTCAAATCTGAAATTTCCCCAACCATGTCCTCTCTCCAAGAAGCCACCGCACTCCTCGAGCAATCCCTGCGCACGCGCCGGTCTCTCCTCGGCCGCACCCGCCCCAGCGTGACCCGCGATTCCCTCGAACGCCTGACCGAAACCCGCCCACGACAACGATCTGAAATTTCAAATCTGAAATCTGAAATGCCTCGTTCCGCGCGTCTTGCCGCGCTGAACGAGGCCGTCCGCGCGTGCCGCCAATGCGAGCACCTCGCCGCCTCCCGCACCCAAACCGTCTTCGGCGCCGGCAACCCCGACGCCGACCTCATGTTCGTTGGCGAAGCTCCCGGCTTCGACGAGGACAAGAAAGGCGAACCCTTCGTCGGTCCCGCCGGCGAACTGCTGACCAAAATCATCACCGCCATGGGCCTGACCCGCGATGATGTCTACATCGCCAACGTCCTCAAATGCCGCCCCGACATGCCCAAGGGCTCCCCCGGCAATCGTCCGCCCGAACCACTCGAGATGCAACGCTGCCTCCCCTACCTCCGCGAACAAATCGCCATCATCCAACCCCGCATCCTCGTCGCCCTCGGCAAAACCGCCATGGCAGGACTCACCGGGCGCGATGAAGCCATGGGCGCGATGCGCGGCCGTTGGTTCACCTTCGAAAACATCCCGCTCCTCGCGACCTACCATCCGTCCTATCTCCTGCGCAACGGCTCCATGTCCGAGAAACGCAAAGTCTGGGAGGACATGCTCCTTGTCATGGAAAAACTCAGCCTGCCCATTTCGGAAAAACAACGCGGCTTTTTCCGCACCGCTTCCTGAATTGAAAGATCCGCGCATGGTCTCCGCCACCGGCTATTACCTCGGCGCGCACTTTTTCCGCATCGTCCTGGCCCCCTTCACCCGCCGCCGCGTCCTCGGCGAACACCACATTCCGCACACCGGCCCGGCCGTCCTCGCCCCCAACCACATCAGCCACTTCGACCCGCCCCTCCTCGGCATCAGCGCGGACCGCCAGGTCGATTGGATGGCCATGGAGGAACTTTTCCAAAACCCCCTCCTCGCCCGCATCCTCCGCTGGGTCGGATCATTTCCCGTGGGTCGCGGCAAGATGGACTACGCCGCCGTGCGCACCGCCATCGAACGCCTCAAAATCGGCCGCATGGTCGGCGTCTTTCCCGAAGGCGGGCTCCGCACCGGCCCGGCCTCGGTCCTTGAAGGCGCCCCGCTCAAACCCGGCGTGGCCGCCCTCGCCCAAATGACCCAAGCACCCGTCATTCCCTGCGCCGTCATCGGCACCGACGCCCTCTACAATCCCGCCCGCTGGCTCCCCTGGCGCCAGACCAAAGTCTGGATCGTCTTCGGCCCGCCGCTCCATCCGCCCGCCGCCACCGGCGACAAGGCCGCCGCCCGCCAAGCTTTCGACGAAAAACTCGGCCAAACCATCCGCGACCTCTACCACCGCACGATCCGGGAAGAAAGCATCCCCGCCGATTGCCTCCCGCAAACCCCGCAAAAACGCAAAGGCCGCGAGCTATGACATTCCTCCGCCGCCCCTGGGCCCGCGTGACCGACACGTCGACCTGCGCCCTGCTCAACCTCGCCCAATGGCGTCACCGCCGCCACGCCACGACACGCGAGGAACTCGAAGCCTACCTCGCCGCCTGCCAACCCCTCAGCGCCGGCATCTTCTACGCCGCACCACCCCTCGAGCCCCTCGAAGAATCCCCGCACCACCTCGTCTGGCCGACACCCCATACCAGCGGCCACGATCACAACGACCGCGCCTCCGCCTGGCTCCAGCCGTGCGAACGCGGATGGTCCGCCCCGACCGTCCTCATCCTCCACGCCCTCATGTCGGTCAACGATCTCGGCTACCGCCGCCTCGCCGCAAAGTTCAACGCCCTCGGGTGGAACGCCGTCTTCCTTCATCTCCCTTTCCACTACGACCGCCGTCCGCCCGGTTACCTCAACGGCGAACTCGCCGTCACCGCCGACCTTGTCCGCAATGGCGAAGGACTCCGTCAAGGCGTCAGCGAACTCCGCCAACTCATGCAATGGCTCCGCACCCGCGGCTGCCGCGAATTCGGCATCTACGGCACAAGTTACGGCGCGTGGACCGGCGCCCTCCTCGCCTCGCTGGAAAACGACATCTCGTTCATCGCCCTCCTCCAGCCCATCGCCGACGTCGAGCACGCCATCTGGCAAAGCCCCGCCGGCGCCACCATCCGCCGCCTCTTGCACCGCAACGGCATCGACAGCGCTATGACAAAGCGCCACGCCCATTTGAGTTCACCCCTCCATGTGCGCCCCACGACCGACCCGGACCGCATCATCCTGGCGATCGGCGCGTATGACCGCATTGCCCCTCCCGACCGCGTCGAAGCCCTCGCCGAGGCATGGCAAACCACCCGCCTCCTCACCAGCCCCCAAGGCCACTTCGGCTACGTCGCCGCCCGCGACATGTTCGCCGCCGTGAGCGAAATCATCGCCTGAACCCGTGACGCGCCATAATATCTCGACCCTCATCCCTCAACCCTCAACTCCTCCAATGCTCGCCGTCATCACCACCGGACCCGCTGCCGCGCCGATCGACGAGGTGCGCCAGATCAGCAACTTCGCCACCGGCGAAATCGGCACGCTTTTGGCCGAAGCCCTCGTCACCCACGGTTTCGAACCCCTCCTCTTCCGCGCCCGCGGCGCCACGCACACCGCCCTTCCGGACGGCGCGCTGCTCCGCGAGTTTACCACCAACCACGATCTCGCCCGCCAACTCGAGAAATTCGCGAGCACCCGCGCCCCCGACATCCGCGCCGTCTTCCATGCGGCGGCACTCTCCGACTACGCCGTTGCCGCGGTGCGCGGACCCGACGACTCCCCGGTCAGCGTCCGCAAAATCCCCGGCGACCTTCCCCAACTTCATCTCGTGCTCGAACCCGCACCGAAAATCCTCCCGCATCTCCGCGCCTGGTTTCCCGGGGCGTGGATCGCCGGATGGAAATACGAACTCGAGGCCTCGCGCGAAGACGCCATCGAAATCGCCCGCGCCCAACTCGCGTCTAACCACACCGATGCCACCATCATCAACGGCACGGCCTACGGACCCGGCTTCGGCCTGCTCGAGGACGATCAACCGCCCGTCCATTTCGCTACCAAGCGCGAACTGGCTCAATTTCTGGCCTCGCGGGCCTCAACGTTTGCCAAGTCCCATAAATAAAGGCCTCGCGGACCTCGCCGTTGTGAATAAGTCACCTCACCGCGTCTGATCACTGCAGTTGACATCGGCAAAAGTCGTTGATTACCAACGGATAAACTTTTTTGCTGATTGTCGCAAAAAATCCCTTTTCCACCCCCACAGATTGTGGCTTTATAGGTGGGTTCGCCCACCTATAGTGGTGTCGGGCCTGCCGGTGATCTCCCCCAAGGGTTGACTGGTTGGCGCAAAACCCTCCCCCAAAAGAGACAAGATTCTATGATCGCAACTAAATCATCCTTCCGTTCCAAAACCCGCAAGTCGTCCACCCCGCGCACCGCCGCCTCGCGTGTCACCAAACCGGCCACCGAGCGCCCCCGCGCCGGCCAGAGCAAAGGACTCAAATTCGAGCCCCGCTTCCACACCCAAGCCGGCTCCCCCTTTGACCACGTCGAATGGGACAAACGCACCGCCGAAATCAACGACGATTCCGGCAAAGTCATCTTCAAGCAGGAAAACGTCGAAGTCCCGCGCAGCTGGAGCGCGCTGGCCACCAAGATCGCCGTCTCGAAGTATTTCTACGGCGACCTGACCAACGGCACCGACCCGCACAAGGGCGGACGCGAATCCTCCATCCGCCAGCTCATCCACCGCGTCACCCGCACGATCACCGATTTCGGCAAGCGCGACGGCTATTTCGCCGACGACGCCAGCGCCGAAGCGTTCTACCACGACCTCACCTGGCTCTGCCTCCACCAGCACGGCGCCTTCAACAGCCCCGTGTGGTTCAATGTCGGTCTCGCCCAGCAATACGGCATCGGCAAGAACGCCGGCCTCGGCAACTACTTCTTCAACCACCTCACCGGCGAAGCCGAGCGCGCCCCGACCCAATACGAATACCCCCAAGCCAGCGCCTGCTTCATCCAGTCCGTCGACGACAACATGGAAAGCATCCTCGACCTCGCCAAGAGCGAAGCCATGCTTTTCAAATACGGCAGCGGCACCGGAAGCGACCTCTCCACCCTGCGCTCGACCCGCGAAAAACTCAGCGGCGGCGGCAAGCCGAGCGGCCCGCTTTCCTTCCTCAAAGTCTACGACCAGGTGGCCAGCGTGGTGAAAAGCGGCGGCAAAACCCGCCGCGCCGCCAAGATGAACACCCTCAAGGATTGGCACCCCGACATCGAGGAATTCATCGAGGCCAAGATGAAGGAAGAAAGAAAAGCCTGGGCCCTCATCGAGCAGGGTTATGACGGCTCTTTCAACGGCGAAGCCTACGGCTCGGTCATGTATCAGAACGAAAACCTGACCGTTCGCGTCTCCGACGAATTCATGGAAGCCGCCCTCGCCGGCCGCGAATGGACCACCGTCCGCGTGACCGACGGCAAGCCCTGCGAGAAGAAGGACGCCCGCACCATGCTGCGCAAAATCGCCGAAGGCACCCACGTCTGCGGCGACCCCGGCATGCAGTTCGAGAGCACCATCCACAAGTGGCACACCTGCAAAGGCACCGGCCGGCAGAACTCGACCAACCCGTGCTCCGAATACCTCTTCCTCGACAACACGGCCTGCAACCTCGCCTCGCTCAACCTCATGAAGTTCAAGAGCGAGGACGGCTCCTTCGATGTGGAAAAATTCAAAGCCGCCGTGCGCATCTACATCACCGCGCAGGAAATCGTCGTCGACAACGCCAGCTACCCGACCAAATACATCGCGGAAAACAGCCACATCTTCCGCACCCTCGGCCTCGGCTACGCCAACCTCGGCGCGCTCATCATGAGCTACGGCCACGGCTATGACAGCCCCGAAGGCCGCGCCCTGGCCGGATCGATCACCTCGATCATGACCGGCCACGCCTACGAGCAAAGCGCCCGCATCGCCGGCATCACCGGACCCTTCCCCGGTTACCATGACTCCAGCGCCAGCGGCGTGGAGAAACCCGTCGCGCCGGACAACGTCGAACCCATGCTCGACGTCATGCAACTCCACCGCGACGCGGTGGAAAAAATCGAGAAAGCCGGCGAATTCGAGCACCTCCGCGCCGAAGCCCGTCAGGTCTGGGACGAAGCCCTCCGCCTCGGCAAGAAGCAGGGCTACCGGAATGCCCAAGTCACCGTGCTCGCGCCCACCGGAACCATCGGGTTCCTCATGGACTGCGACACGACCGGCATCGAACCCGACATTGCCCTGGTCAAATACAAGCTCCTCGCCGGCGGCGGCATGCTCAAGATCGTCAACCAGACGGTCCGTCCCGCCCTGCAAAAGCTCGGCTACAGCGAGACGGACATCGAGTCCATCATCGCCCACATCGACAAATACGACACCATCGAGGACGTCGAAGAGGACGGCCAGACGATCAAGAGCGGACTCCGCCCCGAGCACGTCTCGGTCTTCGATTGCGCCTTCAAGCCGATGCGAGGACAGCGCAGCCTCAGCTACCACGCGCACATCCGCATGATGGCCGCGGCCCAGCCGTTCCTTTCCGGCGCCATCTCCAAGACGGTCAACCTGCCCGAGCACGCCACCGTCGACGACATCGTCGACACCTACGTTGACGGCTGGAAGCTCGGCCTCAAGGCCATCGCCATCTACCGCGACGGCTCCAAGCGTTCCGCTCCCGTCGTCACCGACAAAAAGAAACACGGCACCGGCAGCACGGGCGAACTCGAGGCGGAACTCTCGAGCAAAACCGAATTGGAAGAGCGCATCATCGAGCTCGAAAACGAGCTTCACGGCATGCGCGCCAAGCTCGACCAGCCGCCGCGCCACCGCCTGCCCGACACCCGCGTCGCGCTCAACCACAAGTTCGATATCGCCGGACACGAAGGCTACATCACCGTCGGTCTCTTCGAGAACGGACAACCCGGCGAACTCTTCATCCAGATGGCCAAGGAAGGCAGCACCATCGGCGGCCTCATGGACACCGTGGCGACCCTCACCTCGATCTCGCTGCAATACGGCGTCCCGCTCGAGAGCCTGGTCAAGAAATTCGCCCACCAGCGTTTCGAACCCAGCGGCTTCACCAAGAACCCCGACATCCGCAACGCCAGCAGCATCACCGACTACGTGTTCCGCTGGCTCGGCTGCCAGTTCATCAAAGGTTACAAGGAAGCCACCTCGCCGAACCGCAACCAGCCGGAACTTCCCATGAAGGAAATCCCGGAAATGGAACGCCGCGCCGTCAACCGTCCGGTCTCCGACCTCCAGCGCACTGGCGAACGCGAGATCATCGACGTCATCACCCAGACGCAGAACAGCGAAGGCACTCCGGTCCACATCGCCGGCACCGCCACCCACGCCGAACGCGTCCAAGGCGCCCTCGGCACCATGTTCATGGACACCACCTGCTCCAACTGCGGCAGCAACAAAGTGATCCGCGCCGGCGCCTGTGGCGTCTGCACCGAGTGCGGCACGAGCCAAGGCTGCAGCTAAAAAACCTGTTGCGCGATTTCGCGCACCAAACCGAGCCCGGGGAAGCAATTCCCCGGGCTTTCCTTTTCGCCGGTTTGACAGAGACATGGTGAAGCATCATGATGCTGTTGTGAGAACGACTTTAAACATCAGTGATGCTTTGCTCGAGGAACTGCGTGTCCGAGCCCACGAAGCCGGACGCCCGATGAATGCGACCATCGAGGAAGTTCTCCGCCGCGGGCTGGCCGCCAAGACCCCGACGCGCAAAGCCGTCCAAACGAAAACATTCAAGGTCGGTATCAAGCCCGCCTATCTCGGGATGAGCATGAACCAGCTTTACGACCAGCTTGAAGCGGAGGACACCCTCAAGGTCGCGGACAACAGGTGATCATTCCGGACGCCAACTTGCTGATTTACGCGCACGACGCTTCGTGCCCACAGCATCGCAAAGCCCGCGACTGGTGGGAAAGCGCCTTGTCCGGTCCGGAAACCATCGGCATCCCTTGGGTCGTCGTGCTGGCTTTCACTCGGTTGATGACCCACCCGCAGATCTGCATGAATCCGCTTACGGTTGGACAAGTGCGGGAAATCATGGCCGGCTGGCTGGAGAGTCCGAACACGCGCATCATTCAAGTCTCGGAGCGCGCTCTCGCCACGTTCTTCGCACTGCTCGAAGATGCCGGGATGGGCGGCAACTTGTCCACAGACGCACTCATCGCCCTCCACGCCCGCGAACATTCCGCATTGGTCTACAGCACCGATAGAGACTTCGATCGCTTCCCTGGCTTGCAGTGGTTCAATCCATTGCAGTTGTAGAGACCACCGGCCAAACTTCCTTACTTGCACCCGAACCCACCTTCAGCCAAGTTATCCAATCGTTACTGGCCTGTGGTGTAATGGTAACACAGCGGCCTTTGGAGCCGTTATTCATGGTTCGAGTCCATGCGGGCCAGCTTTTTGAGCCCGGCCATCCTGAGATTGGCTACCCGGATCGAGAGCCTTGAGCACTCCGCCCAGTCGCGCCAGCCGTGGAGCGGCGACGCCCGCGGCCTGAGCCTGCCGCAATGGTTCGAGAAACAGACTGTCCAATTCGAGCGGTTGGCCGCGCTCGAAATCGACCAGCGTGGACGCGCGGTAGGCGCCCAGTTTCAAAGTGCGGTCAATGTTCGCCTGCGCGAGGGCGGGATCGATGGCGAGCCCCTTGGCGTTGGCGGCGGCAATAACTTCCAGCATCACCTCGCGCACGAGATCGGTCCAGCGTGGGTCGGCGAGCAGTTGGTTGGTGGTCATCACCCGCTGAACTCGCGTCACCGGCAATTGCGGGTCAAGCATGGCCTCAATGCCTGCCGCGGCGGCGACGCCGAGTCCGTTGAACGGGATGTTCCAGACAAGCTTTTCCCAGTGGGCGCGCTCGAGGTTATCGGACACCGTGCACGGCACGCCGGCGTGGCGGAACGCGGCGGCGATGTCCTGCGTGCGCGGCCCGGCCTCGCGTTGGAATTCACCGATGAGAATGTCCCCGTGCGCCGTGTGCCGGATGACGCCGGGTTCGGTGCGGTTGAGGCACACGTAGCACAGGCCGCCAAGGATTTGCTCCGCGGGGAAAAGCCGGGCGAGCGCCTCTTCGTTGCCGAGGCCGTTCTGCAAGGTGAGCACCACGGTGTGCGGACTGACCACGGCCGGGAGCAGTTTGGGAAACTGATTGTTGGCGGTGGTTTTCAGGCCGATCACAACGAGATCCGCGGGCCCGATCTCCTGCGGCGTGCGCGCGCAATGCGGTCGCAATTGAAAATCGCCGTTGGGACTCAGGATCTGAACGCCGTGTTCGCGCACGAAATCGTAATCTGAGCGCAGGAGAAAGTGGGCTTCGTGACCGGCACGCGCGAGCATCGCCCCGTAGTAGGAACCGAGCGCGCCGCAACCGATTGTGGCAACCTTCACTTGAAAACCCTTAACACGCTGCCGAAAGCGCGGCGAGCGCGCAGGTGCGGGTTCGGGTTTCCCCTTGATCCGCACGATGATTGGGCGGAAAAGAAGAGTCTCCCCCGCGAAAGCAGTCAATTTATGAGCAAACTCCTCCCCGTGCCGCTGTTCATCGGCGGCGAGTGGTCCAACGTCTCCGGCGTCGCCACCACTCCTGTCCACAACCCCTCGATCGGCGAAGTCATCGCCGAGACCCCGCTCTGCGGGGCCGACACCATCGACCAAGCTGTCCGCGCCGCCGCCGAAGCTTTCCCGAAATGGATGGAGACCCCGCCCGTCGAGCGCGCCCGCATTCTGATGAAGCTCAAGGTCATGCTCGAGGACCACTTCGAGGAACTGGCCCAAAGCGTGACCCGCGAACACGGAAAGACCCTTGCCGAAGCGCGCGGTGACGTCCGCCGCGGACTGGAAAACATCGAGTTCGCCTGCGGTGCGCCATCACTGCTCATGGGCGAATCGCTCGAGAACGTCGCCCGCGGCATCGATTGCGACACCATCCGCCAACCCCTCGGCGTAGTCGCCGGCATCACGCCGTTCAACTTCCCTGCCATGGTCCCGCTCTGGATGTGGCCCATGGCCATCGCCTGCGGCAACACCTTCATCCTCAAACCGAGCGAAAAAGTCCCGCTCACCTCGATCCGCATCGCGCAGATCGCGGAAAAAGCCGGACTTCCCCCCGGCGTGCTCAACCTCGTTCACGGCGGACGCGAAGCCGTCGACGCCATCCTCACCCACCCGACAATCAAAGCCGTCTCCTTCGTCGGTTCCACTCCGATCGCCAAATACATCTACGAAACCGGCACGGCGCACGGTAAACGCGTGCAAGCCGCCGGGGGCGCGAAAAATTTCGTCCTCATCATGCCCGATGCGGACGTCACCAATTCCGCCACCGGCCTCGTCGAGTCCGCTTTCGGCTGTGCCGGCGAACGCTGCATGGCCAGCTCCACCGCCGTGGCCATCGGCGACGCCGCCCATACCGTCCTCCCTGCGCTGGTCGATGTCGTTTCCAAAATCCGCGTCGGCCCGACCGACCGCGACCCGCAGGCCCAGATGGGAGCCGTCATCACGCGCAAACACGCCGACCGCGTCTGCAACCTCATCACCCAAGCCGCCGACCAAGGCGCCAAACCCCTCACTGACGGACGCCACACCAAAGTCGAATCCGCTCCGAAGGGTTTCTACGTCGGCCCCACCGTCTTGGATCACGTCCTGCCCGACATGATCACCATGAAAGAAGAAGTCTTCGGCCCCGTGCTCAATGTCGTCCGCATGGAGGATCTCGACTCCGCCATCGAGCTCGCCAACCGCTCGATCTACGGCAACGGCGCTGCCATCTTCACGCGCAGCGGCAAAGCCGCCCGCGAATTCCGCCACCGTATCCAAGCCGGCATGGTCGGGGTCAACATCGGCGTCCCCGCACCTATGGCCTTCTTCCCCTTCAGCGGATGGCACCAGTCCTTCTTCGGCGACCTCCACATCCAAGGCCGCGAAAGCGTCGCCTTCTACACCCAGCAAAAAGTCACCACCACCCGCTGGTTCAGTTATGGGGAAGGTTCGATCTGGAGTGACAAGTGACCGCGGCTCAACGCCCCTTGTAAATCTCCCGGCGATGACCGACGAACAGCAGATCTACCCGCTGCTCGCTAACGTCAAAGTCGTAGATCACACGGTAATCCCCCACGCGAAGCCGGAACGCATCCGTGCCCTGCAGCCTGTGATGGCCTGCCGACGAAAGGTTGCGCCCCAACAAATCAACTGCCTCGCTAACGCGGATCCGCACCCCGGCCGGCAGCGCATCGAACGCCTTGCTGAATGTCTGCGACCAAACCTGTGTGGCCGCCGGCATACCGAACTCTACACCGCGTCCGGTTGGCGAATTTTCGCCTGTCCGGCGGCAATTTCACCACGGGCCCGCGCAATTGCATCCGTCACTTCATCACGGACGACGAGATCATCTTCAATCTTGTCGTCGAGCCACGCCCGAAGCTGGATCAAATCCGCGCGCGACAACCGCTCGGCCGCTTGCTCGAATTCCTGCACCGTGCTCATACCGATATAGCTTAGTCTACTACCCCAACTGAATCAACTGCTCTAAACTCTGTCAGCTGAGCCGAGTCTTCGAGACGGGCCCCAACCAAAACTGAACACTTACCAATACTGTTATGCCCCTCCTCATCAAAAACGCTGATATTATAAACGCCGACACCCGTTACACCGCCGACATCCTTTGCGAAGGAGAGACGATCACCCGCATCGACCAAAACATCACGCCGCCCGCCGGAGCCGAAGTGATTGATGCCGCAGGCAAACACGTCTTTCCGGGTTTCATCGACCCCCACACCCACATCTACCTGCCCTTTATGGGCACCTATTCGAAAGACAACTACGAGACGGGAACTAAAGCAGCGCTCGTCGGCGGCACTACAACCATTTTCGAGATGGTCTGTCCCTCGCGCGACATGCCGCCGGCCGAAGGCTTCGCCACCTGGCAGGCGCAGGCCGAAGGCAAGGCCTGCTGCGACTACACCTTCCATATGGGAGTGACCCGCTTTGACGCCGAGTCCGCCAAACAGCTCCGCGAAATCGTCAAGCAAGGTGTGGGCAGCTTCAAAGTCTTCCTTGCCTACAAAGGCGCGTTCGGCGTCGACGACACGGAACTCTGGGAGACGCTGAAGCTGGCCAAGGAACTGGGTGTTATCGTCACCGCGCACTGCGAAAACGAAACACTTGTGGCACAGTTGCAAAAGCAACTGCTCGCCGCTGGCCGCACCGGACCCGACGCGCACCACGACAGCCGTCCACCTTACGTCGAAGCCGAGGGTGTGCACCATTTGATGTCCTTCGCCGCCCTGACCGGCACGCACACCTACATCGTCCATCTCAGCTGCGTCGAAGCACTGCGTGAAGCCATCGAAGCCCGCGAACGCGGGGTGACAGTCTTTGTCGAAACCCTCATCCAATACCTCGTCCTCGACAAATCCTACGCGGAGAAGCCGAACTTCGAAGGCGCCAAGTTCGTCATGTCCCCGCCCCTGCGCGACATCTCGAATCAGCAGATTCTCTGGGACGGACTGGCCAGCGGACTGGTCAACACGGTCGGCACCGACCACGCCCCGTTCGACTTCAAAGACCAGAAACCGATGGGCAAAGACGACTTCACCAAGATCCCCAACGGCATCCCGTCCATAGAGGACCGCATCAATCTCCTCTACACCCACGGCGTGAAAAAAGGCCGCCTTACTCTCCAGCAACTGGTCGCCGTGGCCAGCACCAACGCCGCGAAAATCTTCGACCTCTACCCGCGCAAAGGTGTCATACAACCCGGCGCCGACGCCGACCTCGTCGTCTACGATCCCTCCTACCGCGGCAACCTTTCGGTTAAGACCCAGACCCAGAACGTCGACTACAACGCCTTCGAAGGCTGGGAAATCGAAGGCCGCCCGTCCATCGTCACAGTCCGGGGCGAAGTCGCGGTGCGCGACGGAAAGTTCGTCGGCACGGTCGGCCGCGGACGTTTCCTTCAGCGGAAGCCTTCCCATTTTTGACTTGGCACGCTTGCCCTGTTTGTAGCTGTCATGCATCCCGCACCCGACCAACACGACCCGCGACTCTGGAATGCGGACCTGGCCCCCGTGCCGCAGGACCGCCGCACCTGGACCACTTGGAACGTCGCCGCTCTCTGGGTCGGCATGGCCGTGTGCATCACAACCTACACCTTGGCCAGCAGCCTCATCGAACAAGGCATGAACTGGTGGCAGGCCACGCTGACCGTCTTTCTCGGCAATCTCATCGTCTTGGTTCCCATGACGCTCAACGCGCACCCGGGCACGGCCTACGGGATCCCGTTCCCCGTGCTGCTCCGTGCGTCATTCGGCACGTTTGGTTCGAACATCCCGGCACTGATGCGCGGGCTGGTCGCCTGCGGATGGTTCGGCATCCAGACATGGGTCGGCGGAGCGGCGATCTACGCCACGGGCGCCGTCGTCTTCGGCTTCGACCCCGCAGCCCGGCAGCCCCTGCCGATTCTCGGAATTTCATCCGGTGAATTCCTCTGCTTCATGATTTTCTGGGCGATCAATGTCTACTTCATCGTTCGCGGCATGGAGTCGATCAAATGGATGGAAACCCTCAGCGCGCCATTCCTTCTCCTTGTCGGCGTGGCGCTCGTCTGGTGGGCTTGGGACGCAGCAGACGGCTTCGGTCCGATCTTCACCCAACCCGCCAAACTCGACACCGCGGCGAAATTCTGGCCGGTCTTCGGCGTTGGACTCACCGCCATGGTCGGCTACTGGGCCACGCTTTCGCTCAACATCCCCGACTTCTCCCGCTACGCCCGCTCGCAGCGCGATCAGGTCGTGGGGCAAGCTCTCGGCCTGCCCGCGACGATGACATTTTACGCTTTCATCGGCATCCTCGTGACCAGTGCGACGATCGTCATTTTCGGCTCGGCCATCTGGGATCCGGTGCAGGTCATCGCCAAATTCGGCAACCCGTTGGTCTCGGCCTTGGCGCTGGTCACCCTTGCCGTGGCCACTCTCTCGACCAACATCGCGGCCAATGTCGTCTCGCCGGCCAATGACTTTTCCAACCTCGCCCCGCAACGGATCAGCTTCCGCACCGGCGGACTGATCACCGCTTTCCTCGGCATCCTCATGATGCCATGGAAACTTTACCAGGACCCGAGCGGCTACATTTTCACCTGGCTCATCGGTTACAGCGCCCTGCTTGGACCGATCGCCGGCATCATGATCGCGGACTACTTCGTCTGGCGACGCAAGAAGCTCGATGCCGCCCAGCTTTACCAGCGCCACGGGATCTACCGCTACACCGGCGGATTCAGCCTTGTCGGCTTTGGTGTCTTGATCGCCGCGGTTTTGCCGAATCTCCCCGGTTTTCTCGTCACGATCAAGATCCTCCCGGCCGATGCTTTCCCTGCCTGGTTGGTTGCCAGTTACCATTACGCGTGGTTTGTCGGGTTTGCTCTCGGCTTTCTTCTGTATAGTCTGATCCGCCCTCTCTTCCCAAACCGATGAAAACACCCGCGCTCCCCCCGACCGAGCACCAACCCCGGCCTTACACCGGTCCGTCCCCCGGGGACGTTCTCGCCCTGCGCAAGCAGTTCATGAACCCGGGTATTTTCCTCTACTACAAAAAGCCCCTCATGGTTGTCGAAGGCCGCATGCAATACGTGTGGGACGAGAAGGGCAAACGCTACCTCGACGGACTCGGCGGTATCGTCACGGTCAGCGTCGGTCACTGCCACCCGCACGTCATAGCGGCCGGCAACAAACAAAACGAACTCTACCAGCACTCGACGACGATTTATCTTCACCCGAATGTCTCGCAATACGCCGAGAAGCTCGCCTCGAAAATGCCCGGCGACCTCAAGGCCTGCTATTTCGTCAATTCCGGCTCCGAAGCCAACGACCTGGCCATCCTCATGGCCCGCGCCTACACGGGAAACTTCGACATCATCGCCCTGCGCAACGCCTACCACGGCGGCAACCACGCCACCATGGGTGTCACCGCCCACGGCACATGGAAATACAACATCCCGCAGGCCTTCGGCGTGCACCACGCGCTCGCCCCTTATCCTTACCGCGGCATCTGGGGCTATGACGATCCGCAGGCCGGACCCAACTATGCCAACGATGTGAAGGAAATCATCGATTACGCCAGTTCGGGACGCATCGCCGGCTTCATCGCCGAATCGATCCAAGGCGTCGGCGGCTTCGTCGAATTCCCGGCCGACTATTTGAAAAACGTCTACGGCTACGTCCGCGCCGCGGGCGGCGTCTGCATCGCGGACGAGGTCCAGACCGGCTTCGGACGCACCGGCACGCATTTCTGGGGCTTCGAAACGCAGGGTGTCATTCCCGACATCGTCACCATGGCCAAAGGCATCGGCAACGGCTGTCCCCTCGCCGCGGTTGTCACCACCCATGAAATCGCCCAGTCCCTCGTCGGCAAGGTCCACTTCAACACCTTCGGCGGAAACCCCGTGGTCAGCGCCATGGGCAAAGCCGTGCTCGAAGTCATCGAGAAAGAGAACCTGCAGGAGAACTCGCACAAAATGGGTGAATACATCCTGGCCGGACTGAACAAACTGAAGGAGAAGCACAAAATCATCGGCGACGTCCGCGGCAAAGGCCTCATGCTCGGTATCGAGATGGTCAAGGACCGCAAAACCAAGGAGCCTGCCACCGCGGAATGCGCCCAAGTGCTCGAAACGGCCCGCGATCTCGGACTCCTCCTCGGCAAAGGCGGATTGCGCGGACAAGTCATCCGTTTCGCCCCACCGATGTGCATCACCAAGGCCGATGCCGACTTCCTCCTCGAAGTCCTCGACGAAAGCTTCAGCCGGCTGGGCTAATACCCGTCTCTCCATGAGCGACGTGCTAGAGGAGTTGCTCGAAGCCCGCCGCACCGGACGTCCCTGCGTCTTGGCAACCGTCGCCGCGACCAAGGGATCCGTCCCCCGCCATCCCGGCGCCAAAATGATCGTCTACGCCGATGGATCCATCTCCGGAACGGTCGGCGGCGGCAAATTCGAATCCCTCGTCATCGCCGAAGCACTCGGCTGCCTCGACCGCAACGAGCCCCTGCTCAAGACGTGGCCGCTGCGCGAAGACCAACCGGACTCTTTCGGCGCCATCTGCGGCGGCGAAGTGACCATCCTGATCGAACCTCAGTCTCCCGCCCACCGCCTGCTCATCGTCGGCGGCGGGCACTGCGCCCAAGCCATCGCCAAACTCGCCGCCGAATGCGGCTTCCACGTCACCGCCCTCGAGGACCGCGAAGATATCCTCGGACAATGCCAAGCCGCCCACCAGCGGCTGACCGATCCGGCCCCGGCTTACATCTCCTCGCGCGCCTGGAAAAAAAGCGATGCCATGGTCATTGTCAGCCGTCATTACGATATCGACCGCGAAGCCCTCGCCGCCGCGCTGCAGCACGGAGCCCCCGGTTACGTCGGCATGATCGGCAGCCGACGTAAAGTCCTCCAGGTCTACGACCGGCTCAAGGCCGACGGCTTCACCGCCGGACAACTCGCCACCGTCCACGCCCCCACCGGCCTCGACATCGGCGCGGATTCCCCCGCGGAAATCGCCGTGAGCGTCGTGGCGGAAATCCTCGCCGTCCTCCGCAACAAGTCAGGAAACTCCCTGAAACTCACGGCGAATCTATAGTCAGCCCTTTGCCTCCAAGTCGGCGAGCAGTCGCGCGGCGGCCTCGGGAATAACCGTGCCGGGGCCGAAAATCTCGGCCGCGCCGTTCTGGTGGAGGAATTCGTAGTCTTGGTGCGGGATGACCCCCCCGATCACGACCAGAATATCCGGACGACCGAGTTTCTTCAGCTCGGCGACCAACTGCGGCAGGAGCGTTTTGTGTCCGGCCGCCAGCGAACTGAAGCCGACAATGTGCACGTCGTTTTCCACCGCCTGCTTGGCTGTTTCCTCGGGTGTCTGGAAAAGCGGACCGATATCGACGTCGAACCCGAGGTCGGCGAAGGCGGTGGAAACCACCTTCGCCCCGCGGTCGTGTCCGTCCTGACCGATCTTGGCCACGAGCATGCGGGGACGGCGTCCGTGACGTTTCTCGAAGTCCGCGCTCATGCGCCGCACCTCGGCGATCTGTTTGTTTTCGCCGAACTCGCGGCCGTAAACACCGGAAATGGATCGGACCACGGCCATGTGGCGACCATACACTTTTTCCATCGCGTCGGAAATCTCCCCGAGTGTGGCGCGGGCGCGGGCGGCCTCCACGGCAAGGGCCAGGAGGTTCCCCCGGCCGCTCTCCGCTGCCTTGGTCATGGCCCCGAGGGCCGCGGTCACCTTGGCATTGTCGCGTTCGGCGCGGAGCTTCTTCAACTGCGCGACCTGCTCTTCGCGGACCGCGGTGTTGTCGACCTCGAGAATGTCGAGCGGAGCTTCTTCGGACAAACGGTATTTGTTCACCCCGACGATGGTCTCGTGTCCGGAATCAATGCGGGCTTGGCGCCGCGCCGCGGCTTCCTCGATGCGCATCTTGGGCAATCCAGTGTTGATCGCCTTGGCCATGCCGCCGAGTTTCTCCACCTCGACGAGATGCGACCACGCGCGTTCCATCAGGTCGCGGGTCAGGCTTTCCACGTAATACGACCCGCCCCACGGGTCGACCGTGCGGCAGATGCCGGTCTCTTTCTGCAGGAAGATCTGCGTGTTGCGCGCGATGGCGGCGGAGAAATCGGTGGGCAGGGCGATGGCCTCGTCGAGCGAATTGGTGTGCAGGGACTGCGTCCCGCCGAAGACCGCAGCCATGGCCTCCACGCACGTGCGCACCACGTTGTTGTAGGGGTCCTGCTCGGTCAGGCTCCAACCGGAGGTCTGCGAGTGGGTGCGGAGGGCCAGCGATTTCGGATCCTTCGCCCCGAGACCGCTCATCAGCTTGGCCCATAGCACGCGCGCGGCCCGCATCTTGGCGATCTCCATGAAAAGGTTTTTCCCCTGGGCCCAGAAGAACGAGATGCGCGGGGCAAAGGTGTCGATCGGGATGCCGGCCGCCACGCCCGTGCGCACGTATTCGACCCCGTCGGCCAGCGTGTAGCCGATTTCCAGATCGGCCGGCGCACCGGCCTCGTGCATATGGTAACCGGAAACGCTGATGCTGTTGAACTTCGGCATCATCTTCGAGGTGTAGGCGAAAATGTCGGCCACGATGCGCATCGACGCCTCGGGCGGGTAAATGTAGGTGTTCCGCACCATGTATTCCTTGAGGATGTCGTTCTGGATCGTGCCGGTCAGCTTTTCCGGAGGCACCCCCTGCTCCTCGGCGGCCGCGATGTAGAAGGCCATGATCGGAATGACGGCGCCGTTCATCGTCATGGAGACCGACATTTTGTCGAGCGGGATGCCATCGAAGAGCATCTTCATGTCGAGGACGGAGTCGACAGCCACCCCCGCCTTGCCCACGTCGCCGACCACCCGCGGGTGGTCGGAGTCGTATCCGCGATGGGTGGCGAGGTCGAAGGCCACGCTCAGTCCCATCTGGCCCGCGGCGAGGTTGCGGCGATAGAAAGCATTGCTCTCGCGGGCGGTGGAAAAACCCGCGTATTGGCGGATGGTCCACGGACGGACGACATACATCGTGGGATAGGGTCCGCGCAGAAACGGGGCGATACCGGCGGTGAAACCGAGTTGCGGGCAATCCGTGCGATCGGACGGCCCGTAGAACGGTTTGACCGCGATATGTTCCATCGTTTCCCCGGACGGCGCCCCGCCGCGCGCCGCAGCAGGGCCGGCAACCGGTTCAGGCGCCCCGGCCGCATCCCCCAGTCCGGACCGCGCTTTTTCCCAGGCAGCTTCGCCGATCTCTTTGCTCAAGGATTCGACAAACCACGAACCCCCGCCCGCATCAGCCACGCCGGCGAGAAGGCATTCCTCCCGGAAGATGCGTTGCGTGTTGACGGCCAAACGTCGCGAAAACTCGGTCTTTCCGCCGTCGAACGGAAGCACGGTCAAGCTGTCGCAACCGCCGAGCACCGCCCCGCAGGCGGCCACCGTGTAGCGAAGAATGTTGGTGTGCGGATCCTCCCCCTCACGAACGCAGGGCGGAGTGGTCGCGTGGATGGTCATCCGCGCCGAGGCTGGCGATCCGCCCAGCGCGGAGACGAGACGCGACCAACCGTGCCGCGCGGCGCGGAGCTTCGCCATGATGACAAAAAACTCGCCGGCCGCGGCGAAGGTGAAACGGATTCGTCCGGCCGCCTCGTCAATCGTATGACCGGCGGCTTGGAGCGAGTGCAGGGCCTCGAGACCGCGGGTCCAAGCGAAAGCCACCTCTGCCGCGGCGCCATCGGCGGCGTGCACGGAAGCATCGACCCGCACTCCCCCCTCGGGCAAAGGAGGTTCCCCCTCCGCTATGGTGATCCAGTCGGCCAGCGCTTTGCCGCCGCGCAGGAAGGGAAAGACGCCGGGATCGGCCTCGCCGCCGGACAAGATCGCAGAGTTTTCGCCGGTGTAGATCGGCCCGACTGCCAGACCATCCTGCGTCTCGGAGTCGAGACCGGCCAGGGGCTTGCCCTTCAATGCGGCTTCGGCCGCGATACGCCAATCGGCGAGGGACGAGGGCGGAAAATCGGACAGATCAAGTTTCTCCGCAAAGAGCTGGCTCATCCGCCCACCTCCTCGACTTCCACCGTGTGCTCTTTTCCTTCGATGTGCATGAGGTATTTTTTCGGACGCGAACCGGACTTCGGGGCAGGCGGGGCGGCGGGGGCAGCGGCCGGCGCAGCAGCCGGCTTTTCACCGCGCAAAAGCTTCTCGGTCTCAACCGGAAACATGGCGAATAGCACCGCCGTCTCATCGTCGTCCGGCAGATCCTTCTCCCGGAGTTTGCCGCGCAAGGCGGGCAGCCCCGGCACGAGCAGATCGGCCGGACGCACCGTGACAGCCTTTTTGCCGCTTTGCTTTTCGACCAGCGCGAGAAGGTCACGGTCCACCGGCCCGGGTGTCTTCCCGTATTTCCCGAGGACCACGTCCTGCGCCGGCTGCGAAATCATCTTCCAGCGTCCGAATTTCACGTTGAGCATGGCCTGCGTCCCGACGATCTGGGAAGTCGGCGTGACCAGCGGGATGTAACCGAGCGCGGCGCGCACGACAGGCATTTCCTTGAGAACTTCGTCATAGCGCTCGGCCATTCCCTGCTCCTTGAGCTGGTTGCGGAAGTTGCTCAGCATGCCGCCCGGCACCTGGTAGGTCAGGATGTCGACATCGACCCGCTCGTTGGCCGGACTGGTGAAGGCCTTCAAGTCCGCATAAACCTTCTCGAAATGGGCCCGCAGGCGCGCGAGGCGTTCGCGATCGTAATCCGGACAGCGCGGATGCCCCGCAAGCAGGGCCATCATGCGCAAGGTGTCCGGTTGCGACGTGCCGTTGGCGAAAGGGACAACCGACGTTTCGACCACATCAACCCCGGCCTCGACCGCGGCAAGATACGAGGAGGCCGCCAGGCCCGCGGTGTCATGGCTGTGCAGGATGACGGGGACACTGACGCGCTTTTTCAGCGCGGAGACCAGATCGTAGGCGATCTTCGGCGTGATGAGACCGGCCATGTCCTTGATGCTGACCGACTGGCAACCGAGGTCGACGAGGTCTTCGCCGAATTCGACAAAGGCCTCGACGGTGTGGACCGGACTGATCGTGTAGCAAATCTCTCCCCGCGCGTGCTTGCCGGAGGCCAGCGTGGTGCGGATGGCCGTCTCCAGGTTGCGCGGATCGTTGAGCGCGTCGAAGATGCGCAGCACATCCATCCCGCGGCCGGCCGTGCAACGGATGAAGGTCTCGACGACATCATCGGGAAAACTCGTGTATTGCACGATGTTCTGACCCCGGAGCAGCATGCCGTGCGGCGTTTCCGGGGCGCCTTTTTTCAGTGCGGTGATGCGCTCGAAAGGATTTTCGCCGAGGTAGCGCAGGCAGGAATCGATGGTGGCCCCGCCCCACGTCTCGAGTTGGTAAAAGCCCAAGGCGTCAAGATCCGCCAAAGCGGGGAGCATCTGCGCAGTCCGCATGCGCGTGGCGGCGAGGGACTGGTGTCCGTCGCGGAGCACCGTGTTGGTGAACTCGACGCGCTTCATTAGCCGTGCTAATAGTTAGCATGCAAGCCGGGCCGACGGCAAGTGAAACCGGTGCGGCCAATCTTCCCAGCGGGCGCTGTCACACGCTAGGTTACGGTCGTGAATCCAGACCAAGCCGCGGCCGATTGGGAGAAGTTGCGCACCTGGACCATGCCCTTCGGCCGCTACCGGGGGCGCGCGCTCCATGCGTTGCCGGCCGAGTATCTTTGCTGGTTCGAACTCAAGGGATGGCCGTCGGGCGACCTCGGACGTCTCCTGCAAATCGTGCTCGAGGCCAAACGCCAGGGTGCCGATCACGCGTTCGACAGTCTGCGCCGTTGAGAACCGGGGGGATGCGGAAACCGGATTTGCCTCCGGACGGAGCCCGTTTTACAGTGATGCGATGAGAGCCCTGCTGCTGATTTTCGCCCTCCTCGTTGCCGCCCTGACTCCGGTCCGGGCCCAATGCAAAGACTGCGGTTGCCGAGCGAAGTGCTCGCCGACCTGCCAGTGCAAGGACGAGGAGAAGACAAAAGCGCCGTGAATTCCCTCGACCCGCGGGCCAAACGCTTCCGCGCGGCCGACAAATGCCTCCAGCAGGCGAAACTGGCCCTGCAAGGCGCGCAGATCGCCCTGGCCGACCTGCCCGGCTCGCGGCACTCCGCACTTTCAGCGGCGCTGGAATCGATCGATAATGCCGCACGCGAAATCGGCAATGCCGCCGCATCGCTCGATGACGCACGTTTGGAATCAACGGAGGAATAACCCATGCAACTCGGAATGATCGGACTCGGCCGGATGGGCGCCAATATCGTGCGGCGCCTCATGCGGGAAGGACACACCTGTGTCGTTTATGACACCCACCCGGATGCGGTCGCCGCGCTGGTCAAAGAGGGCGCCACCGGTGCCTCATCGCCGGAGGAGTTCGCAGCCAAGCTGGAAAGACCGCGCGCCGCCTGGATCATGGTCCCCGCCGCGGTGACGGACAAAGTCATCCAGTCCCTCCTGCCCCATTTCGAAAAGGACGACATCATCATCGACGGAGGAAATTCCTACTTCCGCGACGACCGGCGGAGGGCCAAGGAGTTGCACCCGCGGGGCATCCACTACATCGACTGCGGCACCAGCGGCGGCGTATGGGGCCTCGAACGCGGCTACTGCCTGATGATCGGCGGCGAAAAGGGACCGGTGCAGCACCTCGATCCGATCTTCAAAACCATCGCCCCCGGACGCGGCGACCAGCCCCGCACTCCGGGTCGCGAGGCCGCCGGCGGCACGAGCGAAGACGGCTACCTGCATTGCGGACCGGCCGGCGCCGGGCATTTTGTCAAAATGGTCCACAACGGGGTGGAATACGGCATGATGGCCGCGCTGGCCGAGGGCTTCGACATCCTGAAAAACGCCGATGTGGATTCGCGTCCGGTCTCCCACGATGCCGAGACGGCGCCCCGCATGGGGAACGACCTCGACTACCACCTCCCCATCGGCGAGATCGCCGAACTCTGGCGCCGCGGCAGCGTGGTGCAGTGCTGGTTGCTCGACCTGATCGCCGTTTCCATGGTCGACGACCCGGAGTTGAAGAAATTCTCCGGACGCGTCTCCGACTCCGGCGAGGGACGCTGGACGATCATGGCCGCCATCGAGGAAGGCGTCCCCGCCGACGTTCTCAGCGCCGCGCTCTACGCGCGCTTCCGTTCGCAGGAGCCGGCATTCTCCGACAAGGTCTGCTCCGCCATGCGCTACCAGTTCGGCGGACACCTCGAGAAGGCGGCCGGCGGGTGAGCACTTTCACTGGCCCGCGATCAATCCGTTGACGAAGCGGATGGCCGGCCCGAGCAGCGGCAAGTGCTGGTAGATGCCGGTGGCGGGGTTCCAAAAGTCCTGGTGCAGGACGATGCGACCTTCGTCGTCAAAGCGGAGTTGCGACACCCCCTCCGTGATGATCGGCCGGCCACCGGCCAGATTTTTCGCGCGGATCTCCATCGTCCAGCGCACATAGCAGTCGGAACCGGAGACGGCCACGTCGTTGATCTTCGCACTCACCGCCTCGGCACCCTCCGCGGTCTTGAGCAGGTATTTCTCGATGGCATCGATGCCGGCCTCGGTGGCAATGGTGTCGTTGAACCATGCCCCGGGCGCGTAGACCTTGCGCGCGTTGGCCGCGACGTTGGAGGGCGAAAGATCACCGTAGAGTCCGGCGAACCCTCCCACCGCCGTGCGGGCGGACTGCGAAGTGAGGACGACACCCGGCCGCGCGGCCAGCGCCTCGCGGTAGTCTTTGGTAAAATCGGTCGGGCCGCCGGAACAACCGGCGAGGATCATCGAAGCGGTCAGGGTCAGGACAGGAATCTTCATGCCTCAGATTCGGGTCTGCGCGGTGCGCTGGCAACGGCTTCCTGCAGCATGCGGGTGAAACGCGGTTTCACCTGCGCGTAAAACGGATAGGTCTCTTCCGGTTCCGGCGGGCGGAAGCGCCAATGCCGGTAGGCCCAGAGCCAGGCCTCCGGCTGACGCCGGACTTGGGGCTCGAAAAAGTCCCAGCATTTTTGCACGATCTCCTGTTCGGTCGCGTCGGCCGGAAAATAAAGCGGGTCGTGCGCGATGGTCCGGTAGCGTCCGTCCGGCAAGGGCACGCTTTCGATCGGGATGACGGGAAGCCCCGTGTGCTTCTGCAGCATGGCGTGAATTTTGGCGGCCGGACGCCAGCGGCCGAAGGAGCGCAGGGGCACGGACGGGTCGTTCGGATCAAGCTGCAGGTCGAAAAGAATACCGATATTCCCCCCCTTGCGCAGGTGCTTCAGGGTCACGAGCATGGAGCGTTCCTGCGAGATGATGCGGTGCCCGCTCAGGGCCCGCAGCCGGTCGAAGATGGGTCCGAGCAGCGGATTGCGGAACTGCTGTGTCACGATGCAGCCGGGCAGGCGCTCGAAGGCGCCGGCGATGCTCAGCCACTCGAAGTTTCCGTAGTGCAGGCAGACGAAAATTCCGCCCTTGTGCTCTTGGTTGAGGGCACGCGCTTGCTCCCAGCCTTCCATCACCATGTATCGGTCGTAGTTTTCCGCGGTGAAGTTGGACGCCCAGAACAGTTCGAGCATGGTGCGCGCGAAATGGACCACGGAACGGCGGGCGATGCCGCGGATTTCCCCCGGGCTTTTCTCGCGGCCGAAAACCATCTCCAGGTTGGCCACGGCCACCTCACGGCTGCGGCGGTCGAGGTAAAAAGCGGCCGTCCCGAGGATCCCGGCCAGCCATCGCACCAGCGGCAAAGGCAGGAGCGGAACCAAACGTGAAACGATCCAGAGCCCCGCAAATTCCAAGCGATACCTCACCCGCCGCCACCAAGGCAGCTCGGGCCACGGCGTAAGGGTCTGGCCGACGGCTTCAGGCATTGCTCTCGGCGTCGAGGCGCGGGAAGACCGGCGTGGGCTCCCCGAGTTGGTGACCGGCGGCCAGCACTCCCCACGCCACGGACAAATTCCCCGCGAAGCCGAGTTGAGCGAGCAGCTGGTCCGAAGATTTCGGGATGACGGGATGAGCCAAAGCAGCCGCCAGACGCGAGGCTTCGACCAGCACGGCCAGCACTTCGTCGAGGCGCGCGGACTGCGCCGGATCCTTGGCCAGTTTCCACGGTGCGGAACTCTCCACGAACCCGTTGGCCGCGGCGATGAGCTCCCACGCGGCCTCCAGCGCGATGTGGACTTGGTAGCTGTCCATCGCGATGTCGAAACGCCGCGCCGCCTCGGTGCCGAGCGTTTCCAGCGCCACGGCGTCTTCGGACTTGTCGGCCGGCGCGGCGGCCAGCGTTCCCCCGCGGTAGCGGCGCCCCATGCTGACCGTGCGGTTGACCAGGTTTCCGAGGTCGTTGGCGAGGTCGGCATGGTAACGGGCACGCAGACGCTCCTCGTTGAAGTCGGCGTCCTGCCCGGTGGCGATGTCGCGCATCAAGTAGTAACGCAGCGCTTCCGCCCCGTAGCGGTCGGCCAGCGCATCGGGATCGACCGCATTGCCCGCGCTCTTGCTCACTTTGGCCCCGCCGAGATTCCACCAACCGTGAACGAGAAGTTTCGGCATCGCCTCGACGCCGGACGCTTTGAGCATGATGGGCCAGTAAATCCCGTGCGCCGGCACAAGGATGTCTTTGCCGATGACGTGCGCATCGCACGGCCAGAGGCCGGCGAAATCGGGAAGCGATGAACCGTCCTTCGCGCGATAGCCGGCGAAAGTGGCATAGTTCATCAGGGCGTCGAACCAGACATAAGTGACGTAATCGCGGTCGAAAGGCAGTTCGATGCCCCAGCCGAGACGCGACTTCGGACGCGAAATGCAGAGGTCGCCGGCCTCTTTGGCCACGGCATTGGCCAGCTCGTTGCCGCGGAAAGCCGGGTAGACAAAGTCCGGATGGGTCGCGATGTGTTCCGCGAGCCACGGGCGGTATTTCGACAGCCGGAAATACCAGTTCTCCTCCTCGATGAAGACAACCTCGCCCCACTCCGGGCCGAACTCGCCCTGCTCGTTGCGCTCTTTGTCCGTGAGGAACTGTTCCTGCCGCACACTGTAGTGCCCGCTGTGCCGAGCTTTGTAGAGATCGCCCTGGTCATGCAGGTGCTGCAGCACCTCCTGCACGGCGGCGATGTGGCGCGGGTCGGTTGTCTCGGCCCAACCGTCGTAGTCGACGGCCAGCTTTGCCCAAAGCGCCTTGAACCGGGCGGTGATATCCCGCGCGAACTCCGCCGGAGCCACGCCCGCTTTTTCGGCCGACTGCTGCACCTTCTGCCCGTGCTGGTCCACACCCGTGAGAAAAAATACCGGCCGTCCGCGCTCGCGATGCCAGCGGGTGATCACATCGGCCAGGACTTTCTCGTAAGCATGCCCGATGTGCGGCGGCGCATTCGTGTAATCGATCGCCGTGGTGATAAAAAATGGTTTGGCGGGCATCAGTCGTTCATCAAAGCCGCCCCGCGCCCCCGACCCAACGCCAAAATGACGCGGCGGCGGCCGCGTTCACATCATGGGACGCAGCACCTGCAGACCGGAGGTCTCCCGCGCGGCCGCCAGCCACTGCGCGAAAAGAAGCATTTCTTTGCCCTGCCGCATGCCTTCTTCGATTTTCGGCCGGCGCTCGGCCAGCGCCTCGGCGCCGGGTTCGTTCCGCGCCGCCACGTAGGCGGCGAAGCCGCCCTCAGGTCCGGGCACGAACTCGCCAAGCGTGCCGACCGCCTGATCCATCACCGCCATGGCCACCCGCCGTTGGGCGGGCGTGAGGTCCTCGGCGAAAGGGGAGACTCCCTTCATGGTCTCGGTGTCGGCTTCGGCCGCCTTGACCGCCGCGGCGAACGAATCTCCCTTGGCCATGGCCTCGCGCACCTTGCCCAAGGTCGCCGCCGCCGCCTCTTGCAACGCGACCGCGCGCTTCTGCTCGATGAGGCCCGCACGCAGCCCGGCACTCGCCTCCTCCAAGGTCAGCGGGCGCGCCGCCTGCACCTCGGCCACTTCGATGATGGCGTAGCCGTCCTGCGCGAGCTCGATGATTTCGAAGTTTCCCGGTGCGGCCGGCAGACGGAAAGCCACCGCCGCCGCAGCGGGCACAACTTCGCCGTCAAGATCGGCCAAAGCCCCCGTGGTCGCACCGCCGGCCCCGAACAAAGGACTCGTGCGGACCTCCAAACCGCGGGCTTGGGCGGTATCGGACAAAGAAGCCCCCTCGCCCAGCGCCTGCGTCAAGTCGCCCGTCGCAGTGGCCAATTTTTGCAAAGCCGCCACGCGGTCTTTGTCCGGCAACTCCTTCTCCCCCGGGGTCAGCACGAGGGCGACATAGCGCACCGAGCGTTTTTCCGGCGCCTGCAGGGTGGACTTCTTTTCCTCGAATGCCTTTTGCAATTCCTCGTCGGTCACCGTGATGCCGCGGACGGCGGCCGCGTCGAAGCGCAGGACCTCGAGGTCGACGGGAGCGACGCGCTGCAGCGCCGGTTCCACCTCGCCCGGCAGCAGCACCGCCGGTGCCTGCACCAGCGCCTTCACGCCCTCGAGACGCAAAGAGTCTTTGATCACGTCCTCGAGCTGCCGCTCGGTGAAACCGCGGGGCGCCAGCTGCTCCTGCATGAAGCCCGAGTATTTCACAGGGTCGAATTTCCCGTCGGTCTGGAAAACCGGCAATGCCTTGATGCGTTCGACCACGGCCGCATCGCCGGGCTCGACGCCGAGTTGCCGTGCCTCGTGCTGCAGGACCATGAGGTTCCAAATGAAATTGTTGGCCGCCTCGTCCTCCGTCTGGGCTTGGCCGGCAAGATCGCGCACCAGGTCGAACTGCCCCAGGGCGAGCGCCAACTGGTAGACGCGGACCGCCCTTTCGATATCCACGGTCATGACGTCCCGCCCGTAAATGCGGGCCACGATATTCGAACCCACCCGGTCCATTTCCGTGGTGTTGTACAAAAACGCGAATGCGATGATGGTGAGGAAGGCGATGAGCACCATGAGCCAGCGCTGGTGCTTGCGGATAGTCGTGAACATGGGATGTAAAGGTTGAAAAACGGCGAGCTTTGGATTATCTCAACCCTTTCAGGATGAAAGCAAGCCCCCTCCCCGCCCTCCTCGTGCTCGCCTGCCTTGCCACGACCGGCCCGGCCGCCGCGCAGGACGCGGTCATTCTCAAAAACGGCACCGCCCGCGAGGGCAAGATCACCGGGGTGAGCGGCGGCAACGTCCGGGTGCAAACCCCGAACGGCACCACGGGCACGCCGATCTCGGAGATCCGGGAAATCCGCATGGCCGCGCCACCGGAATTCGACGCCGCCGCATCGCAACTCGCCGCCGGCGACGCCCCGGGCGCGGTGGCTGCCCTGACCGCCGTCAACGAGAAGTTCTCCGGGCTCCCGGCTGCCTGGGCCGAACGCGCCGCCGCCCTGCTCGGCGATGCCAAACTGGCGGCCGGCGACAAAGAGGGTGCGGCTGCGGCTTATGACACTCTGACCAAGACCTACCCGCAGGCCACCGCGCTGGCCAACCTCGGCCGCGCCCGCCTGGCCGTCGATGCCGGGAAGTTTGCCGAGGCGGCACCGCTGCTCTCGCCCTTGCTGGCCTCGTCGGACCGGGTGGTTTTTCCCCCGCCGGCCGAAGGCCCGGCACTCTGCCAAGCCAACTACCTGATGGGTCGCGTGGAGGAGGCCTCCGGTGACTACCCGTCCGCCCTGACCAGTTACCTGAAGGCAGCCGCCCTTTTTCCCTTCGACCAAAACGCCGCGAGCGATGCGCAAAAACGCGCCGATGCCCTGCGGGCCGAGCACGCCGGCTTGATCGCACCTTGATTTTCCCTGATACCAAAGCAGCCATGACTTCCAACCGCTCCCTTCCTGTCCCTTTCCTCCTGCTCGCCGGCCTGATGGCCGCCCCGCCCGCACGCGCCGCGGAAACAGAGGGGGGAAGCACCTCGATCATCGAGATGATCCTCCACGGCGGGCCGCTCATCATCATGATCTGGCTGGCCATCATCGCCACGTCCATCGTCATGGTGACCTTCATCATCCAACTTTTCCTGCAGGTCCGCCGCCAGAGCCTCGCCCCGAAAGCCCTCGTGGACGCGCTCGATGAGTCCTTGCGGGCCGGGAATTTCCAGGAGGCCTGGGAGACCTGCCGCGCCAACACCAAGACCTACATCGCCGCCGTGCTCGGCGGGGCGCTCGAACGCATCGGGCGCGGCAAAGATGCCACGGACAACGCCCTCATCGAGTTGGGCGTGCGCGAGTCGCAGGCCTTCAAGACCCGCAACAGCTATCTCTCGGTCATCGGCGTCATCGCGCCGATGATCGGTCTGCTTGGCACGGTCATCGGCATGATGGGCGCCTTCGCCGTCCTCGGACAATCCGGCGTCTCCGACCCGCGCAAACTGGCCATGAGCATCGGCGAGGTGCTGCTCGCCACGGCGAGCGGCCTCTTCATCGCCATCCCCGCGTTCATCTTCTATTACTACTTCCGCAACCGGATCAACGACGCCACGGTTTACGCGGACAGCGAATTGAACCATCTGGTCGAAGATATACCGTTCGACGAAGTGCAGGGCCTGCGCATCGGGGAGAATTTCAACGCCGGCGACGGCCTCACCGCCGGATCCCCGCTGTCGAAGGTCTCCCACAAGGTCTCCATGCAGCTTTCGACCAACTGCCCCGTCTGCCAGGCGGCCATCGTGGCCGGACAGAACCCCTGCCCGAGCTGCGGAACCACCCTCGACTGGCAGTCCTGACCCATGTCCGACGCCGCCCCCCAGCGAGGCAAGAAAAAGCGCCGTCAGCCCGAACCGGAAGCCGATCCGGAGTTCCAGATCGCACCGATGATCGACATCCTGCTCGTGCTCCTCGTTTTCTTCATGTCGATCAGCTCGACCGAGGTGCTGCAGTCGAACAAAGACATCCGCCTGCCGGTGGCCAAGGAGGCGAAAGACGCCAAGGAAAATCCCGGCCAGATCATCGTCAACCTCGCGGTCAGTCCGATCAGCAACGCCGTGGCCATCAGCGTGAACGAAAAGGATTACCCGTCGCCCGGCGACCTCATCCCCGTCCTGCAAAACCACATCCAGAAAAACCCCATGGTGCGCGTCCTCATCCGCGCCGACAAAGATGTGCGCTACTCGTCCATGAAAAGCCTGCTCGAAGCGGTCGGACGGGCCGGCATTGCCAATGTGACTTTTTCCGTCGTCGACAAGGAGGCGGCGCCCACGCCTTCGTAAGGTGCTTGCGCCGCGACCGCACCGGGTAGAATTATCGTGTTATGGGTGGTTCCGCAGGCTCCGAGGACGGCGACGTCGGTTTCCAGATCGCTCCGATGGTGGACGTGGTCTTCGTTCTTCTTTTGTTCTTCATGGCCTCGGCCGGTTCGCAGGTCGTGGAGCGCGAGTTGAACATCAGCCTGCCCAGCGGACGCGGCGGCGCGGCCAGCGGCCCCCCGCCCACGCCGGTCATTATCGACATCGGCGCCGACGGGGTGGTCAGCATGAACAACCGCATCTTCGACACCCCGGCCAGCAAGGAACTCCCCGAGCTGCGCGCGCAACTCAAAGACAATATCGACCGCTTCGGCGACAAGGATCCGGTCATCATCCGCCCGGACGAAAACGCCCGGCAGGAACGCGTCATCGACGTGCTCAACTCCGCCGCCGCAGCCGGGGTGAAAAACCTGACCTTCAGTTAGCCGCGAGGCTCAACCCGAATACGCCGCCGGTTCGGGAACCGACGGCTCGGCTCCTGTCGTGCCGACGAGGCTTTCGAGGTAACCGGCGGCATGGACCCCGGACAATTTGGCCCGCGCGCTCTCCAAGCGACGGACAAGACCCAGTCGCTCGACGACGCCGGCGTTGCCCGGTTGGCGCACCACCTTCTCCAAGTAGGCCGCGTGGCGCTCCCAAAGACGGACATCGACCCCCTGCTTGGCCCGGAGGCGCTCGCGATACCAGTCGCTGGCCAGCACGCTTTCGCGGGTGAAGAGCGCGCGGATTTCCGGATCGGCCAGAGTTTTTTCCCCGAAATGGTCATCGCGCATGATGTGGAGCAGAGCTTGGAGCGGCGGGCAGGCCCATTCGATGCTGCCGTCGGCGAAATAGTGCGCAGCCACCCGTTTCTGCGTGGCCACCACATTCTCCACGCCCTCGACAAACAGATCCATGCCCTGCAACTCGGGCCGGAGCATCTCGTCGGTCAGCACGACGTGCGGGTGATTGAAAACGCGGCCGAAGAAAGTGTTGGCGAACTTCTTGGTGATGCGGCTGCCGAGACGGCCGGCCAGAACGGGGCGCCCCTCGTGCTCGAAGTCGGCCAAGCGCTCGAGATAGCCGTGGGCCAAGAGGAAGGCGGGCGACCGCTCTTCGACCGACATGCGGCACCAGACCTCCGGCACGAGCAGACTGATGTCGTGGTCGACGCGGGCATGCGGACCGACACAGCCGGCGGCGGTGACAAATCCCTCGTAGCCGCTGAGGGCATACGAAACGAGCGCGGAATTGAGGTCGTAAACCGGAGGCAAAGCATTGAAGGGCCCCTTGGTCAGTGCACCCTCCGACCCCGCCCCGGTCGTCGAGGGAGACTTGCCCGTCATGCTGCAGATGAACTCCATGAAGAGCTCCGGCAACTCCATGTGGTGGATCGGATTGTAGACGGCCAGCGAACGGATGCCCGCACCCTTGTCGGGCGGGTTGTTGCGGCGGCCGGACAACACGGCGTTGACGGGGGTGAGCGCCGGTTGCTCCGCCCGCAGCCCGCGGGCCAGACGGATGCCGACCCCGGCGAGATACCGTCCGCGCGGGTCAAGCAGATCGGGACGCGTCTGCAGGTAGCGCGGATTCTTGGTCGGACGGCCTTCGACCAGGCGCGGGTTGGCATTGCCGACGAAAAACGCGGGGTGACCGGACGCGACGTAGCCCTCGATCAATTTCTGCATCGGACGCGTGTATTCGTGAAAACCGATGGCGTCTTCGAGAATGGTCTGCGCGTCCCGGATGGTCAGTGGCTGGTAGTTCGAAAAGAAATTCCCGCCGTGCGCGAAATCGGACTCCGTCACTTTGTCATAGCCACGGTAAACGGCATCGTCCGGCCGCTGGAAGAGCCGGTATTCGCAATTGTGGACGAACTTCACCCCGGGCAGGCCCGCGGTCTGCGCGTCGAGCAGCGTGGCGAGATGCCCGCGGGGCACCAGGGTGGAAGCGGTGATGTCGTCTTCCATCTGGATCTTCACCGCGGGGAAGTAGTCCTTGCGCAGCCCGAAGGTGCGCCACGAGTCTTCAGCGTCGAAGCCGACGCGCAGGAAATTGGCCACCAGTTTGCGGCGCTGGAAGCGCAACTCGTTGGCCGGGTGACCGTTGACCGTGTCGACGCTGAAGTTCTCCCTCCAGTGCTCGCCCCATTCCGGGCGGTAGAAACGTTTGAGGACGAAAACCAGCTCTTTGATGTGCTGCGGGATGGTCTCGAGCCACGCATTGTAGTCCGCGGTGAAAGCGGGTGACGGCGTCAGGAGTTTGATCACCGAGCCGAGCGAACGGTCGGGGCTCAGGATGAGCCGGCGGTCGCGGCCGCGGCGGGCCGGATCGGCATACCGGCCGGAGTAGTCGCGCCGGATCAACTCGTCGACGCGGTCGAAGTCGGCCTTGCAGTCGGCCACGAAAATCGGTCCCGCCAGGATGGCATCGGAAATCGGCTTCGAGATCTCCGACTTGCCGCCGCCGGAGACCGTGCAGGGTTTGTGGCAAAGCGTTCCCTCGGCCATCGTGCCGATGAGTCGCCAGGCGCGTCCCGCGGGCGGCTTCTCCATGTGGATCTTGTATCCGCACGGGAGCACATAGCGGTGACCGAGACGGAGCGGAAGTTCGCACGCTTCGCCGTCCTTCTCCCAACGGACCTTCTGCGAGAGCAACTGGAAGCGGGCGTTCTCCGGGACGTAGCAGATATCGGGGAAAAGACGGTCGACCGCGTAACCCTCGGGCCGGACTTCGACGGTGTCCCCCAGAAGTTCCATGGACTCGGCAAACCCGCGCGGCATGTCCAGCGGCAGGTCTTTCGCGGCGATCTGCTCGGCGAGGTCGTAGCTGGGGAAGATGAGCGCGCCGCCCGCGTGCTCCTCCTCGGCATTGCCGAAAAGGTTGGCCGCCATGCTCAGCTGGGTTTTTACCTCCTTCTTGCAGTAGCCGAAGTAGTTGTCCGAAATGACCGTCACCACGACACCGTGCTCGTCGCGCGCCGTGACCTTGAACGCCGTGCCGTCGTTGTAGAGTTCGTCCCGCGATTTCCAACACATGCCGTCGCGGCGCTGGCGCTCGGTGGCCTCGTCCCATGAGGGCAGACCGAGCTCCGCTTTGGTCAGCTTGTTGAGATGCGGAGCCAAAATGACGCAACCCGTGTGGCCGGTCCAATGCTCGGTATCGAGCGCCGCGTCGTTTTCCGGGAGATTCGGATCGCCCGCGTTGCCGAAGATGCTTTCGACAAAATCCAGATTGCAAACCAGCCCGCCGGGCACGAAGAACCGCACTTCCATGCTCTTCTCGGGAGTGACTCCATGCACTTCGGGACAGACCACCGGACGGAGCAGGAGGGAAACAAAGCACTCCGCCGGTTCCGGAAGCGTCGAAGTGAAAGGCAACCGCATCAGCTCCGGCGGCGGTTTCAGCGCCGCTTGGAGCAAACGGCCGAAAACCGCCTTGGGCACCGCTTTTTTATCGTCGGGCACGGGCAACCCGCCCTCGGTGACATGGAATATCCCCTGCGTCGTGCGCCGGTCGCTTTTCGGATTGTGCAGCACACCCTGGCGGACCCGGTAGGAGTTGATGATATCCGAGGAAAACTCGTCGCGGTCCGGCGGCAGCGACAACTGGCGCGCCAGACCATGGCGATCGAGGACAAAGGTCTGGTTCGGCAGACGCGGCACCTCCACCTCGTCCTGCAGGTAATCGTAGAGAAAATTCTGGAGGCGCGTATCCGCCGGGCAAAGGTGCCTGGCCAGCAAGCGGTCCTTCTCGCGGTGCAGGGCCATGAGTCCGCCGAGAAGATCGGCGAACTCGGCGTCGAGTTGCACCGGAAACGTCGGGCACCCGAGATCGCGCAGCTTGAGGTTGATGTAGTAGACGCGCCGCCGCACGGCGTCCGCATCCTCCCCGCCGCCCGCCGCGCCGCGCAACGGTCCGATTTTTTTCTCCAGGAGGTCGGTGGTCATGACAAACTCATGGCCAGATTTAAAGCCTGATCTTCCGCGCGGCAAGGAACACCGGACCAGTTCGCGCTTGCCTCACCGCCGGCGCAAGGGCAGAGAGTCGCCTCATGGGAGAGGAACTGCCCGCACCTTCCGCCGCCGCGGAGAAGAAATTCGCCATGGCCCTGTCCGTCGCCGCGGGCCTCGTGCTGCTCGCGCTCAAGGCCCTCGCGTGGGCTTGGACCGGTTCGACGGCGATCCTCAGCGATCTGGGCGAGAGCGCCGCGCACCTCGTGGCCGTGGGCTTCGCCGCCTACAGCCTGTGGCTGACCCTCCGCCCGGCCGATGCCAACCACCTCTACGGGCACGCCAAGGCCAGTTTCTTCTCCGCCGGATTCGAGGGCGCCGCCATCATCGCCGCGGCCGCCTACATCCTTTTCGAGGCGACGCGCGCGTTCATCCGCGGTCCGGAACTCTCGCATCTTCCGGTCGGTCTGGCTCTCACCGCGGTCACCGCCGTGCTCAACGGCGCGCTCGGACGCCATCTCGTGCGCACGGGGCGGCGGCGCGGGTCGATCATCCTCGAGGCCAACGGACACCATGTGCTAACCGATTGTTGGACCAGCCTCGGGGTTCTCGCCGCCCTCACGCTGGTCGCGCTGACCGGATGGACCTATTGGGACCCGCTTTTTGCCGTTGCCGCCGCGCTCAACATCCTCCTCTCCGGCCTCCGTCTCGTGCGGCGGAGTGTCAGCGGCCTGATGGATTCCGCCGACCCGGCCGTGCACCGCATCATCGAGGAAATCGTCTCGACCGAAACCCGGCGCCACGGCATCAGCCACCATAACCTGCGCCACCGCAACATCGGCGATGCCCATCTGGTGGAACTTCATCTGACCTTTCCGAATGCGGTGCTCCTCCGCGACGCCCACCGCGTGGCGACGGAAGTCGAGGAGGCGCTGGAAAGGAACATCCACCCGGCGGCCCACGTCATCACTCACCTCGAGTGCGATGGAGACCACGCAGACCGCGCGCCCTAGCCGCGCACCGCAAGATACTCCCGCGAGAGCCGCACGTAGCGCAGCGCCCACATCTTGATCTCGTCCTGCTCGGCTTCCGAAAGGCTGCGCACAATCTTGGCCGGCGTGCCGAGAACCAGCGAACCGGGCGGAACCTCCATGGCCTGCTTGACCGTGGCATTGGCGCCGATGATCGATCGCGTGCCGATGCGGGCACCGTCGAGGATGACCGCACCCATCCCGACGAGCACCTCGTCGGCCACCGTGCAGGCGTGCACGGTGGCCTGGTGTCCGACCGTGACCAATTCCCCGATCACGGCCGGCAGGTCATCGGCCACGTGCACCACGGCGCCGTCCTGCACGTTGGATCGCGCCCCGAGGACGATGTGCGCCACGTCGCCGCGGAGCACCGCCCGGTGCCATACGCTGGCTTCGGGGCCGATCTCGACATTGGCCACCACGGTGGCGTCGGCAGCGATGTAGGCGTCCGGCGCGATGCGCGGCGCAGTCCGGATGTTGCGGGCGATGGTCGCGGAGAATTTCTCCATGGATCCGAACGTCTGATGGCTCATGCCTCCAACGGGCCCGCGGCGCTCGCTTGTGTCAAACTATTTCCCCGCCGTAAATTTCCGGGCGGGGACGCAAAGGGCCATTGACACCACCATTCCACTCGGGGAAAAACTGCGCGGTCGTTGCACCGCAACCCCCCACCAACAACCCTCACCAGCAAACCATGAACAAAGTAAAACTCACGGAATTCGTCCAGAAGGAACTCGGGAGCACCAAGGCCGATGCGGAACGCGCCGTCAATGCGGTCGTCGAAGGCCTCAAGTCGCACCTCAAAAAAAGCCGGGTCATGCAACTCGTCGGCTTCGGGACTTTCAAAGTGGTCAACCGCAAGGCCCGCATGGGCGTGAACCCGAAGACCGGCGAACGCATCAAGATCAAGGCCTCGAAAGGCGTGAAGTTCGCCGCCGGCAAGGACCTCAAGGGCAAGCTCTGATCCTTCCATCTTTCTCCGGGAAAATCCCGTTTCGCCTCTTCGCGGAACGGGGTTCTTCATTTTTGTGCGACGGTTTTTAGTCGAGTCCGGACCGCACTTTGCCCCAGAATCAACGACCATGAAAAAAACCATCCGTGTTGCCGTAACCGGTGCCGCCGGCCAGATCGGTTATTCCATCCTCCCGCGCCTCGCCAGCGGCCAAGTCTTCGGGTTCGACCAACCGGTCATCCTCCAACTCATCGAGATCGAACCCGGCATGGCCGCCCTCCAGGGCGTGGCCATGGAACTGCAGGATGGCGCTTTCCCCCTCCTTGAGGGCATCGAGACGACAAGCGACCTCGACCGCGGTTTCGACGGCGTGAACTGGTCCCTGCTCATCGGCAGCGTGCCGCGCAAAGCGGGGATGGAGCGCAAGGAACTCCTCGGCATCAACGGGAAAATCTTCGTCGGCCAAGGCCGCGCGATCGAGAAGAACGCCGCGTCCGACGTCCGCATCCTCGTCGTCGGCAACCCGTGCAACACGAATTGCCTCATCGCCATGAACAATGCCCGGTCCATCCCGCGCGACCGCTGGTTCGCCATGATGCGGCTGGACGAGAACCGGGCCAAATCGCAACTCGCCCAGAAGGCCGGCGTCCCGTGGCGCGAGGTGACCAACATGGCCATCTGGGGCAACCACTCGAACACGCAATTCCCCGACTTCTTCAACGCCCGCATCGGCGGCCGGCCCGCACCGGATGTCATAAACGACAACGCGTGGCTCGAAGGCGACTTCATCAAGACGGTGCAGGAACGCGGCGCCGCCATCATCAAGGCGCGCGGGCTCTCTTCCGCTTTCTCCGCCGCCCACGCGGCCATCGAGACCGTGCGCAGCCTGGCCTCGGACACGCCGGAGGGCGACTGGCACAGCGTGGCCCTCTGCTCGGACGGCTCTTACGGCATCGAGGAGGGCCTGATTTGCGGGTTGCCTGTCCGGAGCAATAACCAGCAGGCCTCCATCGTGCCGAACCTCCCGCACAACGCCTTCGCCCGCGAGCGGATCGACAAATCGGTCAACGAACTGAAGGAGGAACGCGCGATGGTCTCGGACCTCCTGCCGCAATAGGGCGCATCAAGTGTGCGCGGCCTCGCGCCGCGACGGCTTGCGGGGCTTTTTGCGCCGCTTGGGCTGCAGCGTGTTCTCCGACTTGTGGCAGGCCACGATGAACATCGGCGGGATGTTGGCCAGGAAGTATTCCACCTCGTGGGCTGCGAACATTCGGGTGTGGCCTTTGAGCTCCGGGGTCACTTGGTAGACAATGAACTGCCCGTCCGGCTTCAATCCCTCGTGGACGGCGTGGAGGATTTCTTTCTTCTTCTTCGGCTCGAGATAGCTGAAAGGGATGCCTGAAATGACATAGTCCGCCTCGAGGATGCCCAGCTCGCGCAACTCGTCGCGGAACGTGGCGGCGTCCTTCTCGTAGACGAGCACCCGGTCGTCGTCGCGGAACTGCTCGCGCAAATGCTCGGCGAGATGCGCGTCCAACTCGAAGACCAGCAACCGTGCATCCGGCGCCAGCCGTTCGGCCAGTTCCCGCGTGTAGCAGCCCTCGCCCCCGCCGAATTCGACCACCACCTTGGCGCGTTGGAAATCCACTTTGCCGAGCACGCGGCGGACGAGAGACTTGGAGCTGGGCACCACATAAGCAATCTTCAACGGGTCGGCCAGAAAACGACGGAAGATGATGGAACTCATGGGTGGCAGCATGCTAGGAGTCCTTGCGATGCCGAATCAAGCGCAAGCTGGCCGCCGCCGGCCATGACCGCCCCCCGGTCCGTCGGACTCGCCACCTGTGTCGCCTTGGTGGTGGCCAACATGGTCGGGACGGGAATTTTCACCAGCCTCGGCTTTCAAGTCGCGGCCATCCCCTCCCGTCCGGCCATCATGGCGCTCTGGACGCTCGGCGGCATTCTCGCTCTTTGCGGCGCCCTCTGCTACGCGGAACTCTCGGCCGCGTTCCCCCGCTCGGGCGGCGAATACCATTTCCTCGGCCGGATCTACCACCCATCGCTCGGATTCATGTCCGGGATGGTCTCGATCGTTGTCGGCTTCGCCGCACCGGCCGCGCTCAGCGCCATGGCTTTCGGATCTTATCTGCAAGGCATCTTCCCCGCCCTCTCGCCGGTCGCGGCCTCCGCCGGCGTGGTGGTCATCGTCACGCTCGTGCATTTGCGCAATCTGCGCGTCAGCAGCGTGTTCCAAGTCTTCTTCACCACGCTGAAGATCGCCCTCGTGTTCTTCCTCCTCGTCGCTCTTTTCGCGGCACCGGCCGCGCCGGCGACCCCGGCGGCGCCTTGGTCGTCCTACCTGCTGACTGCACCGTTTGCCGTTTCGCTGATGTTCACCCTTTACGCGTATTCCGGCTGGAACGCCGCCACGTATATTCTCGGTGAAGTGCGGACGCCGGGCCGCGTCATTCCCGTCGCCCTGTCCGCCGGCACGGGACTGGTCATGGTTCTCTACCTCGGACTCAATGCCGCTTTCCTGCATGTCGCACCCGCGGGAGCGCTGGCCGGGCAACTCAATGTCGCGCAAGTCGCCGCGGAGAGCGTTTTCGGCGCCTCGGGAGGACGCTTGGTCGCCGCGGTCATCGCCCTGGGTCTCGTCTCGGCCATCAGCGCCATGATCTGGGCCGGCCCCCGGGTGGCCATGACCATCGGCGAAGACTACCCGCACACGCTCGGCTGGCTGGGCCGGCGCACCGTTTCCGGCATCCCGGCTGCCGCGGTGCTGGCGCAGAGCCTGCTGACCCTCGTGCTCCTGTTCACCTCGACTTTCGAGCAGGTGCTTCTCTACACGCAGTTCGCGCTGCTCGCCTGCAGTTTTCTCACCGTCCTCGGCCTGGTGGTCTGCCGCTTCACCCAACCCGATCTTCCGCGTCCCTTCCGCGTCCCGCTCTACCCCCTGCCTCCCCTTCTTTTTCTCTCCATCAGCGCCTTCGCCATGATTCACACGGCAACGGTGAAACCGCTCGAGGCCGGCTGCGGCGCCCTCACACTCGCCGCGGGATTGGTCATTTACCGCTTGGTCGCGGCAAGGCAAAAGCAAGGCCGATGAAGCGACACCTCGCGCTCTGCCTGCTCGTGCTGACGGATCCCGCCCTCGCCGTGTCGCCGACCGAGTTGGGGGCATTCCTGGCCGGACGGGCACTTCCCCCGCAGAGTCCCCTGGCCGCCCTGCAGGAGTCCCCCGAATACCGCCAGCACGCCCGCGAATACGCCGCGCAGTGGTATCGCTATGACGATCTTTATTTCGCGCCCATGCGCTCGTGGTCGGCGGCCGAGTTGTCACCCCGCATCGGACCGACGTCGCGGGTCACGTATATGTTCGGCGGTCCGGACCTCGTCAGCCCGCTGGCCCTCTTTCCCGCGGCGCAGGCCTACGCGCTGGGCGGACTCGAACCCGTCGGCAAGCTGACCAACCCGCTCTCCCTCACGCCCGAGGAACTCCACGCCAGCCTCGCCATGCTGCGCAAATCGACCGAGGTCATCATGAACTTCAGCCATTTCATCACGAAGGACATGAAAACCGAACTGGCCGCGTCCCATTTCCAGGGCGTGTTCCCCATCATGCTGGTCTTCCTTTCCTTCACCGATGCCCGCATCGATCTGGCCGAGCGGCTTACCTTGCAACGCGACGGCACCCTCGCCCCGGGGGAATCTTCCGGCGGCCAACCCGCCCTGCGCATTGTTTTCCGCCCCGCGCCCGGCATGCCTCCGGCCGAGGTCGTCTACCTGCAGGCCAACCTCGCCGACAGCGCCCTCGTCTCGAACGCCGGCGTTCTTGCATGGCTCAAAGCGCAAGCTCCCGCCACCGGATACCTCAAAGCGGCGTCCTACCTCATGCACACCGGTGGATTCACAACCATGCGCGACTTCCTGCTCGGCCACTGCTCGGCCATCGTGCAGGACGATTCGGGAATCCCCCTGTCCGTCTTCCGCGACCGGGACTGGCGCGTCATTCATTTCGGCGCCTACACCACCCCGCTCGAGATTTTCGCGAAATACGACCAACCCTCCCTCCGTTCCGCTTACAAAAGCGATGCCGTGTTCCCCCTGCCTTTCGGCTTCGGTTACCGCTGGCAGCGCGGGGAATCCACATTGCTCGTGGCCTTGCCGCCGGACGCCGCCCCGCGTGCTTTGCCCGCCCTCCCGCCAGATTATTGAAGTTCACGCCCCGAAGAGACGGCGCAAAAATTCCGCATCGGAAAATCCCCGCCCGTCCCCGAGGCGGATGACGACCAAATCGCGGGATGGAATCGCGTAAACGCGCTGGCCCCGCGTGCCGACCATGGTCAACAGGTCGGGCGGGGCCGGAACGGCTCAGGCATCCTTCGCGCCAAAACTCGGCACTCTGCTCGCGACCCAGCACCAATTCCACGTCGATTTCCCGCGAACCGCGGTTCAGCCAGAAACCCAAGGCATACATCCGGTTTGCCTCCGTGCCGCTGACCAAGAGCGCCCGCACGTCCCGCGGCCACTTCGCGCGCCGCATTCCAGCCAGCACTTCCCGTCCCGCAGGCAGCAACCCCGGCGCATCCATCCTCGCCCCCGTCGAAAAGAAAAACCGTCCTTTGCCATCCCGCGTCCATCGCGCAACCGCCTCGGCCCGCGCGCCCGGCACGAATTTCCGGATCCAACCCTCGAGCGACGAACCGCGCCGGGGCCGGACTTCCTCGGCCAGCACTTCCCAGTGCGACGGACCGTAGACGAAACGTCCGCTGCCACCGCGACGCAACTTGTCGAGCACCGGTTCTTTGTCCCGCAAACCCTGTGCATAAAATTCGCGGTGCGCCGGCGGCAAACCCGAGGTCTGGTTGAGCAACTCGGCCAAGACCGCGCCCCGCGCCGCACGGTGGGTGGCCGCTTGTCCCAGAGACAACCCTCCGGCCTTGGCATCGCGGATTACGCCGATCGAGACCAGGCTTTTGGTGATGCTGAAGACCCTCGGCGGCGGCGCCGCCGGATTCCGCTCCCGCTCGAAAATCGTCCGCCCAGCCTGCCAGACCAGCAGCCCGGTCTCACCCTTCGACGCGGAATAAGCCGCAGCATGGGCCAGTCCGGACGGCGCCAGGTCTGTCGCCTGCGCCACGCCGGCCGCGAGCCACAGCGTGAAGACGACCGCGCGTGGTGTCACTGCTCCCCCGCACGCCGCCGGCCGGCCAAAGCGCGGGCCAAGGTGAGTTCGTCCGCATGTTCCAACCCGCCGCCGGCCGGCATGCCCTGCGCCAGGCGCGAAACGCGCACGCCACGCGGTGCCAGGAGGTCCGCGAGGTAATTCGCCGTCGCCTCGCCTTCCACATCCGTACTCAAAGCCAGAATCACCTCGGTGAAAGCACCACGCTCCAACCGCGCGGTCAATTCCGCCAGCCGCAGATCCTCCGGCCCCACATGCTCGAGCGGCGAGAGGCGTCCGCCCAGCGCATGGTAGAGTCCCCGGTAGGCCCCCGAGCGTTCGATCGGCAGAATATCCGTGGCCCGCTCCACCACGCAGAGCAACGGTTCACGTCCGTCCTCCACGCAGATCACGCACCTGTCCTCCACGCTGAAAAATCCGCAGTCCGCGCAATGGCGCAAGCTCTCGCGCGCCGCGCCGAGCGCCTCCGCCAGAGCCGAGGGACGTTCCGTATCCTCGAGTAACCACAAGGCCATGCGCTCCGCGCTGCGCGGACCCACCCCGGGCAGACGCCGCAATTCGCGCACCAAGGCCTTGAAAGGCTCGGGATAGTCCGCCGTCTTCACGACTGGCCCGCGGTGCGGCGCGCCGCCGCGCTGCGCAGGGCGAACACCCGTGCGGCCGCATCGTCCTGCTCGCGCGCCAACGCGGCGAAGGCATTTTCAGCCTCGGCCCACTGCCCCGCCCAGAAAGCGTCCCAACCGCTGTCCCACTGGCCGGCACGTTCTTCTTTCGCCTCGCCCTCCGCGGGACCGGTGATTTCATGCAGAAGGACACGGTCACCGTCGAATTCGCACCAAGCCAGCCGCCGCGACCGCCAACCTTCGGCCACCTCGGCGGCCAATGACTCCTCGACCAGCACGCGCGCCGCGTAGCCCCGCGCGGCCGAGGCCATGCGGCGCGCCCGGCGCAAGGGCAGACCACCGACCGTCCAACGCGCTCCGCCCGGAAATTGCCCGACCCCGGCCAGGCACTCGCCGCGGGTCAAAGACGCGCAACCGCCGGCCTCCCGGACCCATTGCCAGAGGGAGCCGACCACCTCCCGGGTCTCGGATGGTTGGCCCCACATCCCGAAGGCAATGAGCGCACCCTCGCCATCGCAGCGCTCGAGGTAGCCGCCCGTCCGCTGGAAATGCCGCGCCGCGCGTTCGGACAGGCCGGCCAAACCCTGCCAAGCGGCATGATCACCATCGGCATGACCGGGCCAGAGCACTTCGGCCACCGCCAGCACCTCGCTGCGCGGACCATCTTCGAGATGGCGCTCGTCGATGCGCGACCGCAGGAATTCCGGGGACACGCGCCCGCCGACCAGCGATTGCCACCGCGCCCGGCGCGAACCCGCCGGGGTGAAGGAGAAACCCAGCGCGACCGCACCGGCCAGACCGGCCGCGGTGAGCGGCACGAGGGAACTCGCCGGATACCCATAGAGCCCGGCCAGCCAGATTCCTCCGCCCAACAACCACAAGGTGGCCAACCAAATGAGAACCTTGAGCCCGCGCCGCGGGATATCGACCACGCACCAGGCCACGGCCAAGGCCATGATGACGGCAAGAATGGCTTCCGCGACCGGACTGACCACCGGCGGACGCCAACCTTGCCAAGCAGGCAGCAAGACCGGCACCCAGAGCAGCGGCAACGCGAGCACGATGGCCACGAGCGCGCAAAGGAGCGCGGCCTTAAGATGCAGTGCCAGCGGGCGGTTCATCGGTTGAACCCTGACGATAGGCCCGCACGACCAGGTCGCTCAAGAACTTGTCGGGCGCCTCCACCGCTTCCCGCGGGAGGACGAGCGGACCACCCCCGGCCGGACGCTGCACCAGACGGAGCCCGAACTCGTAATCTTTGAACAGCTCCGCGCAAATGTCCCGCACCGGCTTTTGCCTGGCCACAGCCATCTCCACGAGCAAGTCGAGCGCCCCGGGTGCGAACTGCAGCACGATCCCCTGCGCCTGCCCGAGCCGTTCGATGAAATCCTGCGCACTGCGCCGCAGGATGCGCAGGCGTTCGTCCTCGCCGCTGGCGCGCAATTGGGCCAGGCGCTCCGCCGGACGCTCGATGAGGTCCAGGTCGACGCGCAGCGAGTTCACCCCCGACCCCGGCAGCTCGAATTTGAAGTCGCGGAGCAAACGCTCGCACACCGTGAGCAGGCCGCGCGCCCCGGTCCCTTCCTCCGCGGCGAGCTCCGCGATGCGGTCCAGGGCCCCCTCGTCGAAAACCGCCTCGATGCCGAAGGCGAGGAAAGCCCGCTCGTATTGACGCAAGACACTCCCCTCGGACTCGGACAAAATTTTCCGCAGATCCCCGGCCGTCAGTTCGTCACAAGCCACCCGCACCGGAAGGCGTCCGACAAATTCCGCCTCCATCCCGTATTCGATGAGGTCGGCCGTGGTCACTTCATGCTGCCACGACGGCCCGTTAGCGGCGTCCACCGGCGCGGCGAAACCGATCTGCGCCTGCTTGCGGCGCTTTTCGACGATGTCCTTCAGCCGCGGAAACGCGCCGCTGACGATGAAAAGAATGCTGCGCGTGTTGACCGACTGGCGCCCGGGCTTGCCGCCGCGCTGCAGGTCCATGACCGCCTGCATCTGCCCCGCGAGGTCCATCGGATTGCGCAAGGGCACCTCGGTCTCCTCCATCAGCTTCAGCAACGCCGTCTGCACCCCGCGCCCGCTCACGTCACGACCGATCATGTTGCCGGACGTGGCGATCTTGTCGATTTCGTCAATGTAGACAATCCCCTGCTCGGCCCGGGCAATATCGCCATCCGCTTTCTGCACCAACTCGCGCACAAGGTCCTCGACGTCCCCGCCCACGTAGCCCGTTTCGCTGAACTTCGTCGCATCCGCTTTGACAAAAGGCACGCCGATCAACTCCGCGATGTGCCGCACGAGGTAGGTTTTGCCCACACCCGTCGGACCGGTCACTATGACATTCTGCTTGGCGTATTCGACCGGCACCGTCTCGCCGCGGCGCTCCCGCTCGCGGAGGAATTTCGCGTGGTTGTAGTGGTCGCAGACCGCGATCGAGAGGACTTTTTTGGCCTCGTCCTGCTTGATGACAAAACGGTCGAGATGCGCTTTGATCTCGCGCGGCGTCAGGCTGAATTCAAGGACCTCGTCCCCCGCCGCCGGCTCGTTTTCCGGCGTCCCCGAGGGTTCGGCCGCCGCAGGCCGTCCGGGTTGCTGGAACGCGGACTGGAGAAACGCCTGCAGCCGCCGCTGCAATTCGTCGGGTCCGGGCAAAGTGGGATCGCTCATCCCGCCATCTTAGCCGCGTCCGCCCGCCGCGCAAACCCGCTAACCCTCGGCCATCAGCCGCTCGGCCACCCGCCGGTAGCTCTCCCACCCGGCGACACCGGGTGCGGCGGAAATCCCAAGGAAGCGCGCGAGGAGAAGCTTGGCCTCCGCCTTGTCCCCGAGAGACCAGTCGGTCACGCCCGCGACAAAAAACACCAGCGAGCCCGGACCCTCCTGCGGGTAACGCCCGAGATCATCGAGCCTGACCGGCAATCCGCGCATGCCGAAGTCCGCCGCATCGGGAAACAAATTGGCCAGGTCACGGTCCTCCACCCGGTCGGAGTAAAGACCGGCGCGGGAAAGACTCCGCCATTGGTCGCGGGCCGCATCCCCCTCGCCCGACAAGGCCAGGGCCAGGGCGAGGTTGAATGAAGCCCATTGGGCGCGCTCGCTTCGCGGGGTGGCGGACGAGGCCACGGACCGGAAGCCGTCGCGGGCGGCGGACCAATCGCCCGCGGCCAACACGGCGAGCGCCTGGTCGAGCGGGTCGGCCGCGACCTCCTCGCGCCCGGCACCGAGCACCGCGGTGCGCAGTTCCTTGATCTCCGGGCGCTCGCTGGCCAGGAAAAGCCACACCCCCGCCGCGAGCAGGAGGATCGCGGCGGCGATGGAAATCAGGGCGGCGTAAAGCCTGGTGCGGTTGGTTTCCACTTTGACCACCTCGCGGTGCGCTCGCGGCGGGCGCCCCGCGCGCTCCAGCACCTTGGCCCGCGCGAATTCCAAGTGCTCGATCAGCTCGGCGTAGGACGGGTAGCGGTCGCCGGGATTTTTCTCGAGCATGCGGTTGACCACATAAGCCGTCTCGGGCGCGACATCGGGCGCGAAGGCCTCGAGACTGACCGGCTGGCTTTTGATCTGCTTGAGCGCCACGAGGCTCGCGTTTGCCGCCTCGAAGGGCGGACGTCCGGCGATGGCGTGGAACAAAGTTCCGCCGAGGCTGTAGATGTCGCTGCGGAAATCCTCCGGTTCGTAATTCAAGCGCTCCGGCGCGATGTAATACGGCGTGCCCCAGATTTCGCCCCGCGCCTCCGCCTCCTCCTCGAGCACGCGGGCCAGCCCGAAGTCCACGATCTTTGTGGTATGCGCGTCGGCGAAGAGAATGTTGCCCGGCTTCACGTCGCGATGGATCAGACCCTTCTCGGCCGCCGCCTCGAGTCCCTGCGCGATCTGCACGCCGATGGCGAGGGCTTGCGCTTCCGATACGCGCTCCTGCACGGACATCAGGTCGTCGAGCGATCCTTTCTCGACCAGCTCCATCGCCAGGTAAAATTGTCCGTCCGCCTCGCCGAACGAATAAACACGCACGACATGCGGGTGGTTGACCGACGCGGTGACGCGCGCCTCCTGCTCGAGTTTGGTCCGCTCGTCCTCGCGGGCGCTCATTTCGCGGCGGAGAACTTTGAGCGCGACCATGCGTCCGAGATTGTGGTCGTAGGCCTTGAACACCGACCCCATGCCGCCCTCGCCGATCAGCTCGACCAGTTCGAAGTTGTTGCACATCCGCCGCGCGCGCATCCCTTCGCCGCAATGCGGGCAGAAGATCTGCGCGAAGGGCAACTCGTCGGACACGTCGATCGCACCGCCGCAGGCGGCACACGTCTCGATGATCCGGGGAGGAAGTTCCTCGTCCACGCGGCAAACCTTGCGCGGAGCCGCGGGAACGTCCAGCGTTTCCGCGGCCCTTCATGGAAACTCCGCTCACCTCCACCGCGTCGCAACGCGCCGCGCGGCTCGACCGCTGGCTCGCGACGCAATGGCCGCAACTCAGCCGCGCCCGCTGGCAAAAAGCGCTGGCCGCCGGCCTGGTCAAATTGAACGGCACCACCGCCCGCGCGTCCGATTCCGTGGCTCCGGGCGACTGCGTCGAAGCCGTGCCGCCCCCGCCCGCGGCGCCTCCGGTGCAGGCCGTGGCCGAGGACATCCCGCTCGATATCCTCCACGAGGACGACGACCTGCTCTGCCTGAACAAGCCGCCCGGCCTCGTCGTCCATCCCGCCGCGGGTCACTGGCAAGGCACGTTGGTCAACGCCATCCTCCACCACTGCGGCCTCGTCTCCTCGGGCGGCCACGCCCTGCGACCGGGAATCGTCCACCGCCTCGACAAGGACACCAGCGGTTGCATCCTGGTCGCGAAAAACGATGCCGCCCACGCCGCGCTCGCCCGGCAATTCGCCGAGCGCACCGCGAAAAAAACTTACCTCGCCGTGGTCCGCGGCCGCCCCCGCGCCTCGGCCGGTGCCGTCCACGGCGCCATCGCCCGCCACCCCGTGCACCGCCAACGCATGGCCGTCAGCCGCCGCCCCGGGGCCCGCGAGGCCGAGACCGCATGGCGCGTGTTGGAATCGGCGGGAAACCTCTCGCTCCTCGAGTGCCGTCCCAAAACCGGCCGCACCCACCAGATCCGCGTGCATCTGAAACATCTGGGCCATCCCATTGCCGGCGACCGGGTCTACGGCGGCGGGGCCGACTTCGCCCGCCAGCTGCTGCACGCCTGGAAAATCGCGGTCATCCACCCGACCACCGGTCTCCCCTTGGAATTGACCGCGCCCGTTCCGGCCGACTTCCCGCTGCAACCCCGTTGAGCGGACGGACGCGACAACTCACCAGCGCCGCGGTTGCTTCTCCGCCAGCTTCTCGAGCGCCTTGCGCTCGTCGCGACTCAACCCCTCGAGGCCCTCATCCATGACGCGCTGCAGCAGGGCCTCCGTGCGGGCCGGGCCGGCTGCGGGGTAGCGCGGACGCGGGACGGGCGCCCACCACCGGGTGAGCAAGGCCCCCGCGACCGCACCGCCCAGATGCGCCAGGTGCCCGATCTGCGGCATGATGCGGAAAACGGCGCAAAGCAGCGAACCGATGATGATACCCCACCCGAGTGTCCGCGCTTTCATGCTCACGGGCAGGATGAAAAAAAGCAGCGCGCGCAGCGGCAACTCGGGGTGGGCCGTGGTGAAGGAGAGCAGCACCCCGCAAACCGCGCCCGAAGCACCGACCAGTTCCAACGCGGGCGATGAGAAAACCGTCTGGAGCAAGCCGCCGGCGATCCCCGAAAGAAAATAGAGCACCAGAAAGCGCGCCCGGCCCAGCATCAGTTCCACCTCGGGTCCGACAAACCACAGTGCAAGCACATTGACCATGAGATGCAAAAGATTGGCGTGCAGGAAGAGGTGCGTGACCACCGTCCACCAGCGCCCGGCCGCCAAGGCCTGCCCGCTCAGCGCCCAGCCGGAAAGGTCGATGCCCCCGGCGGCGCCAAGGAAGACAACCTCCAGCACGTAACCGGCCACGCAGGCCGCAGCCAGGGACACCGTGACCGGTGCAAACCGGAATTTCTCTTTCAGCGACTCCATCGGCGCAGCCTACCAGCGCGGCTGCGCAGCGGCAACGCACGCTTCCCGCTTTGCATCAACGCGCCGCGCGCTAAAGTGCCCGCTTCCATGCGGCGCTGCCTTCGTCCCTGTCTGATTCTCCTTGCGGTTCTCGCCGTGTTGGCCGCCGCCGCGGTGATCGCCTTCAACCTCCACCTGCAATCCCCCGCCATGCAGGAAAGGCTGCGTCAAGGCGCGATGGAGACCCTCGGCCTGCCGCTCAATATCCGCAGCACCGTCTACACTCCGTGGGACGGCATCCGCTTGCGCGGCCTGGTCGTGCCGGACACGGCGAACGCCGGGGTCAATTTCCTCGAAGCCTCAGAATTCCAGATCCTCTTCCGCCTGCGGCCGCTCCTCCGCCGCGAGTTTGTCGTGAGCAGCCTCTGCCTCAAGGAAGCCGTCCTCAACTGGCGGCAGAATCCGGAAGGCCGGTGGCGCCTGCCGCGCCAAACGGACGCGTCCGCCGTCCCCGCACGCGACAAAGCGCCGCCGGAGACCGCGCCGGAGGAACCCCCCGCGGCGAAAGCGGCCGAACCGTTCCGCATCCGCATCGAGGGCATGGAAATCCGCCGTTCGCGCATTCTTTTCGAAAACCGGGACGCGTGGCCGCTGCTCGATGCCGAGGGCATCACCGCGCGCGCCGCCATCGATGCGGAAGGCAACGCGCGCGGCGAGGCCGAGGTGCCCGAAGCCGTGGTGGCCGGCGTGGTTGTGGCGCGTGATCTGGGCAGTCCGTTCACCTTGCAAAAAGGCAAACTCTCCCTCCCGGAAATCCGCGGCGACCTGTCGGGAGGGCGTCTCTCGGGACAAGGCAGCATCGCCGTGCGCAAGGAAGGGTCACCTTACGAATGGCAGTTGCAACTCGACGACTTCCGCCTGGCCGACCTCCGCCTCCCCGCCTCGTTCGGCGGCACGAAGTTCGAGGGTCTCCTCGCCGCGCGGTTGGATCTTTCCGGCCGCAACGCCCCGGACCGGCAAGTGCGCGGCACCGGACGGCTCGACGTGTCCGGCGGCAAGCTGGTACCCCCGCCACATCTTCAGGAAATCGGGCGCGCCCTCGCCATCCGCGAATTGCGCGGCATGGACCTGCAGGCGGCCCGCGCCGAGTTGCGCATCGAGGACGACTTCATCCACGTCGAACCGCTCTGGCTGCGCGCCGAGGACCTGGCGATAGAAATGCGCGGCACCGTGACGCGCGCCGGCAAACTCGACCTCACCGGACGCCTGCTCCTCGCCCCGAAGTCCGCCGCGCAACTGGCCGAACGCACCGGCCGCGAATGGCCCGCCGCGGGCGACGGCGAACTGCCCGGCTACCGCGCCGTCCCGTTCAAAGTCACCGGCACGCTCGAGAAACCGGAAAGCAACCTCGCCTCGCGCCTGCTCGGCGGGGGCGTGGGCGGAAAGATCGGTGAATTTTTCCTCAACTTCCTCGGGAACCCCTGACCATGCGCGTCATCGCCGGTAGCGCGGGCGGTCTGCGCCTCGACTGCCCGGACGGCATTGCCCGTCCCATGATGGATCGTGTGCGCGGCGCGGTCTTCTCGAGCCTGGGCGAAGCCGTGCCCGGTGCGCGCGTGCTCGATCTTTTTTCCGGCAGCGGTGCCCTGGGCCTCGAAGCCCTGAGCCGCGGCGCCGCCTCCTGCGTGTTCGTCGACCGTCACCGCAAGGCCGTGGAGACAATCCGCGGCAATCTCGTCCGCGCCAAATTGCAGGGCACGGTGCGCGGACAAGATGTCGCCGCCTTCGTCGCCCGCGTGGAACCCGGCGCTTTCGACCTCGTCTTCGCCGATCCCCCGTTCGCTCTGGAAACATCCGACCACGCGCATCCCGCGAGCTTGCTGGCCGGCCCGGACTTGGCCCGGGGCGTCGCACCCGGCGGGCTTTTCGTCATCGAACTGCCGGCCGAACCCCCGCCCGGCAATGCGGCTTGGGCATTGCTCCGCAGCCGCCGTTACGGGCAGGCTTGGGTTGCTTACTACCGCCGCACGCCCGAGGTATGACACGCTTCCTCTACAACCTCCTTTTCCCCCTCGCCCTGGTCGTTGTTCTCCCCGGCTACCTCGGGAGGATGTTCCGGCGCGGCGGCTTCCGCGGCGACTTCGGCCAGCGCTTCGCCCGGTATGCGCCCGGCCTGCGCGAACGTTTCCGCCACGGCGAATGGATCTGGGTCCACGCGGTCAGCGTGGGCGAGTTGCTCATCGCCCTCAAGCTCCTCGAGGAATTGCACCGCCGGAACCCGTCGTGGCAATTCGTCGTTTCGAGCACCACCTCGACGGCCCACGCGCTCGCCGTGGGGCGGCAGCAGGATTGGTGGGTGCCGGTTTACACACCGGTCGATTTCGCGCCGGTTGTCCGCTGCGCCCTCGACCTCGTGCGACCACGCGCCGTCATTCTGACCGAGAGCGAAATGTGGCCGAACTTTGTCTGGCAGGCGGCGGACCGCGGCCTGCCCGTCATGCTGGTCAACGCCCGCGTCTCGCCGCGTTCGGCCCGGCGCTACCGGCGCTTCGCCCGCCTGCTGCGCCCGTTGACCCGGCGACTCGCCGCAGTCGGACTCCAAGAAGCCGCGCACGCCGGACTCTGGGAGCATCTCGGCGTCGGACCGGAGCGCCGGCACGTCACGGGCAGCGTCAAATACGACCCCGCCGCGGCCCGCGGCGAGGCGCGCGATTTCCGTCCGCTCCTCGGACACCTCGGCTTCCGCCCCGGCGATCCGGTTCTGCTGGCCGGCAGCACGCACGAGGGGGAGGAGGAAATCCTGGCCGACGCGCTGCTCGCATTGCGCGCGCGGTTCCCTGCGGCCCGGCTGGTCATCGCGCCGCGCCATGTCGAACGGACCAATCACATTCTGGCGCGTCTCGCCCCGACCGGACTGCGCGCCGCACGCCGCACCGCGGAGCCCGATGGCACCGCGCCCGATGTCCTTCTCCTCGATACCACCGGCGAATTGCGCGATTGGTATGCCTGCGCAGATGTCGTCTTCATCGGCAAAAGCCTCGCCGGGCGCGGCGGTCAGAATCCGGTGGAGGCCATCCTCGCCGGACGGCCCGTGCTCTTCGGTCCGAGCATGGAAAACTTCGCCAGTCTGCGTGACGCCTTGCTCGACAACGGCGGCGCGCGGGAGGTCCGCGATGCCGGTTCGCTCGCGGAGGCGGCGGCGATCCTTCTCGCCTCTCCGGACCAACGCGAGGCCATGACCCGCGCCGCCGCCGCCGCCCTCCGGGCGCATCAAGGAGCCACGGCCAGAACCGCGGATCTCGTGGAGCAATTTGTGCCATGACTCGACCGGACGTCGCGTGTATCTTGGCCTCTGCCCGTCGATGAAACCCAAGCCCTGCAAAATCGGACCCGTCACCGTCGGCGGCCGGAGCCTGCTGCTCATTCTCGGGCCTTGCGTCCTGGAGGACGCCAAGTCCGCCCGTCGAAGCGCCGCGCGGCTGGTGAAAATCACCCGGGCCCTGAAAACCCCCTTCATTTTCAAAGCCTCGTGCGACAAGGCCAACCGCACCTCCGGCACATCCTTCCGTGGTCCCGGACTGCGCGAGGGCTGCCGCATTCTGGCGGAGATCCGCGACGACTTCGGCGTTCCCGTGACCACCGATGTGCACTCGCCGGAGGATGTCGACATCGCGGCCGAATATATCGATCTCCTGCAAATCCCCGCCTTTCTCTGCCGCCAGACCGACCTGATCCACGCCGCCGGGTCCAGCGGCCGGCCGGTCAACGTGAAAAAAGGCCAGTTCCTCTCACCGTGGGAAATCGCCCCCATCGCCAAAAAGCTCCGCGCGGCCGGGTGCCGGAATTTTTTCTTCACCGAACGCGGCACAACCTTCGGCTACAACAACCTGGTGGCCGACATGCGTTCCATCCCGTGGATTCAGGAGCAGGGGTTTCCCGTTGTCTTCGACGCGACGCACTCCGTGCAGCGCCCCGGCGGCGGCGGCGACCGCACCACCGGCGACGGCAAACTGGCCCCCGTGCTGGCGGCCGCGGCCGTGGCGGCCGGGGCGGACGGCATTTTCCTCGAAACGCACGAGGACCCGGCCAGGGCGCCGTCCGACGGACCGAACCAAATACCGCTTGCCCGCCTGCCCGCCGTTCTGCGCAAACTCCTTGCTGTCCGACATGCGCTGTAGCCTGCTTCTCACCGCCGCCCTGCTCATCGCGCCGGCCCTTGCCCGGGCGGAGGAAAAGACAGCCGAAACGGAAGCCGAGCCCGCTGCCCCCGCGATCGAAATCCCCGTGGCCATCGGCCAGAGCGTGCGCGGAATCCGGCTGCCGCATTATGACAAGGGCGGGGACAAATTGAGCCTGCGCCTAAACGCCGATTCCGCCGAACGGGCCAGCGAGACAAAGTTCAGCTTCCAAGGCCTGCGCATCGAAATCTTCGACGAGTCCGCCGACAAGCCCGCGATGGAAGTCGTGCTCGACCGCGCTGTCTTCGACCGCGACACGAACCTGCTGACCAGCGAGAACCGGGCGGTCATCCGCGGCGAAACTTTCCAGATCACGGGCAGCCGGTTGGAATTTGATTCCAATACCCGCTCGAGCCGTATACTTGGTCCTGTTTCCATGACCATCTCCCAGATGGAGCAAGCCGCCGCGCCATGAGGATCCTGTCCCTGATTTTGTTGCTCGGTGTGGCCATGGCTGCCGCACCCGCCTCCGCCCAGCAAATGCGCACGGGCGACTCGACTCCCTCGCGGAAAGACCCCCTGGGTTTCGGAGGCCTCTCCAAAGATCGCCCGAAAGGGAGCAAAACGGAAATCTCGGCCGAGCGGGAGGCGACCTTCAACGAGAAACAAAACCGTGCCGACTTCGTCGGCGGCGTCCGGGTCAAAGATGCCGCCTTCCTGCTCAGCGCCGACCGCCTCACCGTTTTCCTCAACAAAGGCCGCTCCGGTATCGACCGCGCCGTGGCCGAGGGCAATGTGGTCATCGTCCAGCAGACCAGCGGCGGCGAAAAAGGCGCGGTGGGCCGCTCGCGCCGCGCGGAATACGTCCCGTCGACCGGCGTGGTCACTCTTTCCGGCTGGCCGGAAATCCAGCAGGGCATCAACCGCCACATCGCCGCCAACGAGAGCACCCGCATGGTCCTCAACCGCGACGGCCGTGCCACCACCGAAGGAGCCAGCCGCACGGTCATCACCGACACCGAGGGAGCCGCCGGATTTTGATGAGCACCGCCGCGCCCGAGGCCGAACCGCGGACTTCCCGCGGATCCGAGCGGGAGAAACCGCTCCTGCAAACCGACAAGCTGGTCAAAATCTACGGCGGCCGTGCCGTGGTCAACGGCGTCGACATCAATGTCAAACGCGGCGAGATCGTCGGACTGCTCGGGCCGAACGGCGCGGGCAAGACAACCAGCTTCTACATGATCGTCGGCCTCGTCCGGCCCAACTCCGGCCGCGTCTTTTTCGAAGGGAAGGACGTCACCGGCATGCCGATGTACCAGCGTGCCCGGGCCGGCATGGGCTACCTGCCGCAGGAAGAATCGATCTTCCGCAAGCTTACCGTGGAGCAGAATATCATGGCCGTCCTCGAGACGACCAAGATGTCCAAAGCCCAGCGCAAAGCCCGATGCGAGGAGCTCCTCCAACAGTTCGGCATCGAGCACATCGCCAAAAACGAGGCCCTCACCCTGAGCGGCGGCGAGAAACGCCGCCTGACCATCGCGCGCTCCCTCGTGACCAGCCCTTCCCTGCTCATGCTCGACGAACCGTTCAGCGGCGTCGATCCCATCGCCGTCTTCGACGTCCAACAGATCGTGACCAACCTGCGCGAATCCGGCCTGGCCATCCTCATCACCGACCACAATGTCCGCGAGACACTCTCGATCGTCGACCGGGCCTACCTCATCTTCGAGGGACGCGTGGAGAGCGAAGGCAGCAAGGATTTCCTCCTCGACGATCCCGTCAGCCGAAAGCTGTATCTCGGCGAGAGCTTCCAGATGTGAACCGCGTGCCCGCGAAGACCACAGCACGGACGATCAGCGTAGGTGATTTCCACCGCAAGCACGCCGGGACCCTCGGCCTCGAGCTGGTGGCCGGCGAAAGCGGCCTCGACCGGATCATCCGCGAACCCACGGTCAACCGCCCCGGGTTGGCCCTCTCCGGGTTCTTCAGCTACTTTGCCCCCAAACGCGTGCAGGTCTTCGGCAGCGCCGAGTTGAGCTACCTCAAAAGCCTGTCCCCCACCGAACGAACCGCACGCCTGCGCCGGTTCTTCGGTTGCACCATTCCCTGCCTGGTGGTGGCCCGCAAAGCCAAGGTCCACCCCATGGTGATCAAATTGGCCAACCAGGCCGGAGTGCCCGTTTTCCGCACGCCGATGATCACCATGAAGTTCATCAACGCCGCGACCATCGCGCTGGAATTCGAATTCGCCCCCCGCCGCAGCGAGCACGGCAGCATGGTCGACATCCTCGGCATCGGCACGCTCATCCGCGGCGCCAGCGGCATCGGCAAAAGCGAATGCGTCCTCAGCCTCCTCGAACGCGGATACAGCCTGGTCAGCGATGACATCACCCGCTTCCGGTCCGTCGAGAACCGCGAGCTCATCGGCTCTTCGGCCGACCTGACCCGCTTCCATATGGAGGTGCGCGGCATCGGCATCATCAACGTGGCCGCCATTTTCGGGGTGAGCAGCATCCGCACCGAGAAATCCCTCGACCTCGTGGTCACCCTCGAGGACTGGCGGGAAATGGACGACATCGACCGCCACGGGCTCCAGCGCCAGACCTACAAGATCCTTGGCATCGCGGTGCCCCATGTTATTATCCCCGTTCGCATGGGGCGCGACCTCGGTCACCTGGTCGAAGTCGCAGCCCTCGACCACAAACTCAAGTCGCACGGGATGAACAGCGCGCTGGAATTCAACGAGCGGCTGATCAAGATGATGGAAGCCAAAAACTGACATGGGGATCCTCGCCAAGAAATCGGCCGCCGGGAGCCAGCGCGTGACACGCGAGCTGGTCATCCTCAACCGCTACGGGCTCCACGCCCGCCCGGCCGCCATGTTCGTCAAGACCTCCAACCGGTTCAAATCGGAGGTGTGGGTGGAAAAGGACGGCGAGGAAGTCAACGGCAAGTCGATCATGGGCCTCATGATGCTCGCCGCCGGCCACGGTTCCAAAATCAGGATCAGCGCGGCCGGCACCGATGCCGAGAAATTCCTCAAGGAAATCGAGGAACTCGTGGCCAGCCGGTTCAACGAGGATTGACCGCGGCGCCCCGCGGCCGCGCCGCACTCACCGCTGCGCGCGGTAGCGGCGGATCAAGGCATTCGTCGAGCTGTCGTGCTCCAAGTCCGGAGCATCCTTGCTCTCCAGTTCGGGAACAATCCGCTGCGCCAGCACCTTGCCGAGTTCGACGCCCCACTGGTCGAACGAGTTGATGTTCCAGATCACCCCCTGGGTGAAAACGCTGTGCTCGTAAAGCGCGACCAGCTTGCCCAGCGTGGCCGGGTCGATCACCCCGGCCAGGAGCGTGTTCGACGGACGGTTCCCCGCGAACACCCGGTGCGGCACCAGCGCGTCCGCGGTCCCTTCGGCCCGCACCTCTTCCGCCGTTTTGCCGAAAGCGAGCGCCTCGGCCTGGGCGAACATGTTGGCCATGAGGATGTCGTGGTGGCGCCCGATGGGATTGAGCGTGCGGGCAAATCCGATGAAATCGCACGGGATGAGGTGCGTCCCCTGATGGATGAGCTGGTAGAAGGAGTGTTGCCCGTTGGTGCCCGGCTCGCCCCAATAGACCGCGCCCGTGCTGTAATCGACCGTCTGCCCGTCGAGCGTGACGCTCTTGCCGTTGCTCTCCATGGTCAACTGCTGCAAATACGCGGGAAAACGCTTCAAATATTGCTCGTAGGGAAGCACCGCCGCCGTCTGCGCGTCGAAAAAGTCCGCATACCAGACCGCGAGCAACCCCATCAACACCGGCAGATTCTCCCCGAACGGCGCCGTGCGGAAGTGCTCGTCCATCTCGTGGAAACCCGCGAGGAGAGCGCGGAAATTTTCCGGTCCGACGGACACCATGGTCGACAGCCCGATGGCCGAGTCCATCGAATAACGCCCGCCCACCCAGTCCCAGAAACCGAACATGTTGGCCGTGTCGATGCCGAAAGCGCGGACCTTCTCCGCGTTGGTCGACACCGCCACGAAATGCTTCGCGACCGCCGACTCGTCGCCCCCGAGGGCGCGCAGCACCCACTCCCGCGCGGTGTGCGCGTTGGTCATGGTCTCGAGCGTGGTGAAAGTCTTCGACGAAATGATGAAAAGCGTCTCCGCCGGATCGAGACCCTGCACCGCCTCGGCGAAGTCGTCGCTGTCCACGTTGGACACGAATTCGCAGCGCAGCGTGCGGTCGCTGTAGAACTTCAGCGCCTCGTAGGCCATGACCGGACCGAGGTCCGATCCGCCGATGCCGATGTTGATCACGTTGCGGATGCGGCGGCCGGTGTGACCGAGCCAGGCACCGGATCGGACGCGATCGGCGAAGGACGCCATTTTATCCAGCACTTCATGCACACCGGGCACCACGTCTTCGCCGTCGACCATGATGGCGGTTCCGCGGGGTGCCCGCAGCGCCACGTGGAGCACGGCGCGGCTCTCCGTGAGGTTGATCTTGTCGCCGCGGAACATGGCGTCGATCCGCCCGCGCAACCCGCGCTCCTCCGCCAAGCCCCGCAACAAACGCATGGTCTCGTCCGTGACACGGTTTTTGGAGTAATCCAGATACAAGCCGCAGGCCTCGGCGGACAACTTGCGCCCCCGCTCCGGATCGGCGGCGAAAAGCTCCCTCAAATGAAGCCCCCCGACTTCGGTGTGGTGGCTTTGCAGGGCTTTCCAAGCGGGAGTTTTCGTGAGGGCCGTGGTGCTCATGGTGCGCGCCAAGAAAACAGAGATAGGGCGCGAGGTGAAACCCTAAATCCCGCGGTTTGGACTTGCGCCCCCCGCGTGCTGGTCCAAATTGGAGGGCGATGAAAACACTTCTGCCCCTCGCCTTGGCCGCCGCTCTGCTCACCGGTTGCGCCGCCATCGAAAAAGCCGAACGCGGCGGCACCGAGCAAATGCTGGCTGCCTCCGGATTCAACGTTGTCCCGGCTGACACGCCGGAGCGCCAGGCCTCGCTGGCCCAGCTCAAACCCTACGTCATCTCGCGCCAGTTCCGCAGCGGCCAGGTGCTCTACGTTTACCCCGACGCGCAAGGCAACTTCGCCTACATCGGGAATCAAGCCGCTTACGACCGCTACCAGAACCTCATGGTCCAGCAGCAGATTTCTGACCAGAACCTCATGGCCGCCCAGATGGCTTCCATGCCCGGTATGTGGGGCTGGGGCTACTGGGGTTACTGAGCGCCGCCCGGTCGGCGAGCCTGCCGCGCCGGTTTGCCCCAACGCGGCTTCCAGACGTGCGTCAGACCATCCTTTGGATCACGGGCTGGGCCGTGCCCGCCGGGCAACTCCGGAGGTGCGCTGCCGAGGCACTCCCCGAGTTTGCTCACGAAGAAATTCCCGCCGGGCCCGGCTCCCTCGCCGCGGCCTTGTCCTCGTCCGCCGGAATGCTCGGCGGATTTTCCTTCGGAGCCCACCTTTTGCTCCACGCGGCAGATCCGCGCCCGCGCTTCCTCCTCGCTCCCTTCGCCGACCTGAAAACGGAAGCTGGCCTCGGCGGGGCCGTGGCCACCACGCAACTCCGCCAGCAACTCCGGTGGTTCAAGCGCGAACCGGACGCCGCCCTGGCCGATTTCCGGGCCCGCATCGGCGCCGAACCGCCGGCCTCGGACGAAAACCACGACCGGCCTTCGCTCCTCTGGGGCTTGGAACAAATGCTCGCCCCCGGCCGCGCCGCCGACACGCTCCCCGTGGGCTCTCACGCCATCGCCGGCGCACAAGACCCCCTGCTCGACACCGGCCTGCTGGCCCGCGGCATCCCCGGACTGCGCATCATCGACGCCGGTCATCAAATGCACCCTTTGCTCGCGGAGCTCGCGCGCCTGCGGCAGATTGACGCGTGATGATTCCGTCCGGCCTGCCCGATTTCGACCGCCGCGCGACCCAGTATGACTCGCACGCCGCGCCGCAACGCGAAGCCGCCAGCTGGCTCGCCGAGTGGTTGCCGGAGCAAATCCCCGCCCCGGCCCTCGAACTCGGCGCCGGCACCGGCCTTTTCACCCGCCACCTCGCGGCGCGCACGCGGGGACTCGTTGCCTGCGACGTCGCACCGCGCATGGTTCAGATCGGACGCAACTCCTTGCCCGAAGTGGCCTGGTCGGTGGCCGAGGCCAGCCATCCGCCCGGGCCGCCGGGATACCGGTCGATCTTCAGCTGCAGCCTCATGCAATGGATACCCGATCCGCGGGAAACTTTGCGTGCCTGGCACCGCCTCGCTGCACCCGGTGCGCAGCTGATCTCGGGATGGTTCGTCCGCGGCACCCTCGCGGGCTTTTATGCGGTCTGCCCGGACGCCGCTCCTTTCCGGTGGCGAACCGGAGACGAGTGGATCGAACTGCTGCAGGAAGCCGGTTGGCGGAGCGTTCGTTCGGAAACACGCACCTTCGCCCGCCGCCACGCCAGCGCGGTCGCCATGCTGCGGGAAATGCACCGCGCCGGAACCGTCGTCCCGCACCGCTTCGGGGCAGGACGATTGCGGCACGTCCTGCGCCGCTACGATGAAACCAACCGCGAGGACGACGGCTTGCAGACCACTTTCGCTTTCCTCCGCGTGGAGGCGGTCCGCTTATGAATGCCGCGGACTCCGCGCAGCTCATTCTCGGCAACTACCGCCGGCTCTTCGGCCGCGACCTGGTCGACCTTCATGATCCCTCCCGTGCCGCGGAGATCCTGTTCGAGGCGCCGCGCGCGGTGCTCTCCGCGCTCGGTCCCATCGGTTCGGATCACGTCTTCAACTACGCCAACCGCACCGCCCTCGGGCTTTTCGGTTATGCGTGGGACGAACTCATCGGCCAGCCCTCGAGCGCCAGCGCCGAACCCGTGCACCGGGACGAACGCCGCCGCCTGCTCGATGAAGTCGGAAGGCAGGGCTTCATCGAGAACTACTCAGGCATCCGCATCAGCAAAACCGGCCGCCGCTTCCGCATCGTCAACGCCACCGTCTTCAATCTCCTCGACCATACCGGCCACCACCTTGGGCAGGCCGCCACCTTCGAGAACTGGCAACCCGTCTGAACCGGCCGGGTCGTCCGCTTCCGCAAATATCCCCTCCCATCCTCCCCGTTCGTGGCTTAATTTCGTTCCATGACCGACCTCGGACAAACCACCTTCACCCTCGCGGACCTCGAAGCCCGCGCCAGGGGCCGAGGCCCGATCCCGCCCGAGGTCCGTCTCGCCGTCCTCGGTTCCCCGGTCGAACACTCGCTCTCGCCCGTCATGCACAACGCGGCCCTGGATGCCCTCGGTTCCCCCGCCCGCTACGCCAAAATCGAATGCCCGCCCGAGCACCTGGCCGAAGCCGTCGAAGCGGCCCGCCGCGCGGACTTTCTCGGACTTAACCTCACCATTCCCCACAAATTCGAAGCCCTCAAACTCTGCTCCGAACTCGACGACACCGCCCGCCAACTCGGCGCGGTCAATACCCTCCTCTTCGACGGCACCCGGACCGCCGGCTTCAACACCGACGGACCGGGCCTCGTCCGCGCCATCCGCGAAGTCTTCTCTTTCGACCTCCGCGACCTTCGCGTCATGGTCCTCGGCGCCGGCGGCGGCGCCGGTTCGGCCGCCGCCCTGCAATGCGCGCTGGAAAAATGCCCGCGCCTCGTCCTCGTCAACCGGACCGAAAACAAAGCCCACGACATCGCCCGGCGCGTCACGGAGCTGCTCCACACCGACCGCCTCGAAGGACCGGAGGATCCCGTCACCGTCATCCCGCTGGAGGAATCCGCCCTGCGCGAGCAACTCACCCGCACCGACCTCGTCATCAATGCCACCTCCCTCGGCATGAAGCGCACCGACCCGCGCCTCATCCCCGCCGCCATCCTCACCCCCGACCTCATGGTCTATGACATGGTTTACCGCCCGTCCGTCACCCGCCTCCTCGAAGACGCCAACAATGCCGGCGCCCGCACCGCCAACGGACTGTCCCTCCTCCTCCATCAAGGCGCACTTTCCCTCGAAATCTGGCTCAATCGCCCGGCCCCATTGGATGTCATGCGCCGCGCCCTGGACCAAGCGACTGCCTGATCGCGTCGTCCCGGCGCGATTTCCAGAGGTGGGGACGAGCGGCCCGCTCGTCCGCTTCTTCCGCCATCGGGCACGCGAGCCGCACGCCCCTACCTCAATCCCCCTCCTTCGCCCCCTCCGCAATCTCCTTCATCTTCTTCCGCGCCTCCATCATCGCCCGCTTCATCGTCTCCGGATCACTCACCGCCTTGCTCCAGAACTCCGACAGCAACGCATCCTGTTTTCGCAGCATCTCGACGACCTTCACCTCCGCCGGACGCACCGACCCATTCCGCTGCCGCACAAACGCGTTCACATCCTTCGGATCCTCCCGATAAACAACCACCATCTCAAAAAACCCGTCACCATCCTCATCCGACTCCGTCACCGCCATGTGCGGGCCGACATAAAACGACCTCGCGTTAATTTTCCACTCCCCGCTTTTGTCCGTCCGGCTCATCACCATCATCTCCTTCTGCCCGTCCCGCGAGATGATCTCCGTCCGCACATCCGGCCGCCCATCCTTGTCACTATCCACCTCCGCCATCTTCGTGCTCAACCCGTCCGGATCTGCAGCCTCCGCTCCAGCAAAGATGGCCATCAGAAAAGCTCCGGCGACGAACATGTTTCGCATCCCGTGCGTCTAGATCAGCTCAGCTTCACATGCCAGTCATTCTCACGACATAACGGCCACGACTACCAGATTCCCTCGTTTGACAAGCCCCGTCAATATGTCCATGATACTGTCCATATGACCGCCATCACCTACACCGCGGCCCGCGAGAATCTGGCCTCCACGATGGACCAAGTCTGCACCGACCACGATCCGGTCATCATCACCCGCAACCGCGACCAAGCCGTTGTCATGCTCTCTCTCGAAGACTACGAATCCCTTCAGGAAACCGCCTACCTTCTGCGCTCCCCGGCCAACGCGCGTCGTTTGCTTTCTTCCATCGACAGCCTCAACAAGGGAAAAAAGATCAAAAAGAGCGTCAAGGATCTTGCTGCTGCATGAACTTGGTTTTCTCGCCGCAGGCTTGGGACGACTACCAGCACTGGGTGCAGACCGACCGGAAACTGGTCAGGCGAATCAACGAATTGATCAAGAATACCGCGCGCAGTCCCTACGAAGGCATCGGCAAACCCGAACCTCTGCGCCACGCTCTGGCCGGATTCTGGTCGCGTCGCATCAACGAAGAGCACCGTATGGTCTATCGCGTCACCAGCAACAATCTCGAGATAGCCCAACTGCGCTTCCACTACGCGAAGTAGCTGCCGACACCGCTCACCCAGGATCACCGCGCCGCTGATCCGCGGTCATAGGGAGTCCCAGTTGGCGAAGTTAATCCTTGGTTCGCTCCAGTTCCCAACGCGCCATCCCATACCACCCCGGCCACGCGAAGGCGGTCAGCGCAAGCGCACCAAGCGGCACCCACAGCCACAGCGATCGGCGTCGTCGGGCCATAAACTCCTGCCGGAAGTGCTACTCGAGGATCTGCCCGATGTCCTCGTCGCGCAATTTCATCGGATGACCTTCCCAGACGATCTCACCGGATTTGTTGACCAGAAACGCCTGCGGAATGCCGCTGACGCCCATTTTTTCGTTCAGCCGTCCCCCGGTGTCGGTCGCCACGGCGTAGTCCATCGGCACTTCCTTCTGGAATTTGCGGATGACCGCGTTCGGTTCATCGGTCACGCCGACGACCAGCAGTCCGCGGTCCTTGTATTTCGCGTGGATCTCGTTGAGATGCGGGATGCTTTCGCGGCAGGGCGGACACCATGTGGCCCAGAATTCGAGAAGCAGCGGCTTGCCCTCCATCTCCGGTTTGGGTCCGAGAAAGTTCAAAGTGCCCGAAGGCAGCTTTTGCCCGACCATTTCGGCCGAGACGAGGGAGCATGCAAAACCGGCGACCAAAGCCGCCACCATCAAGGGGGATAATTTGTTCACGGGCCGAAATTAGAGGGGAAGGCGCCCGCTCGGCACGGATAAAAGTCAGACCCGAAGGGACGCCTCACACCGCCTGCTGGGCCCGCTGGCGCAGGGCGTGGTCGGCCAGCACCAGCCAGACCATGGCTTCGACGATGGGCACGGCGCGCGGGATGACACACGGGTCGTGGCGTCCCCGGGCGGCGAGTTCGGTATTTTCACCGGCAGCGGTGACCGTTTGCTGCTTGCTGGCGATCGTGGCGGTCGGCTTGAAGGCGACGCGGAAGGTGATGTCTTCGCCATTGCTGATCCCGCCCTGCACACCGCCGGAACGGTTGGTTAGCGTGCGGGTGCGGCCTGCGCGTATTTCGAAAGCATCGTTGTGCTCGCGTCCGGTCAGCCTGGTACCCTCGAAGCCGGACCCGATTTCGAAGCCCTTGGTGGCGGGCAGACTAAGCATCGCTTTGGCCAAATCGGCCTCGAGTTTGTCGAAGGCGGGTTCGCCGAGACCGGGCGGGCACCCTCGCACCACGCACTCGATCAGTCCGCCGACCGAATCTCCGTTGGAGCGGGCTTCTTTGATGCGGGCAATCATCTTTTCCGCGGTGGCGGCATCGGGACAGCGGACCGCATTCGCCTCGATGTCCGAAGACGTGACCTTCGTCACATCGATGTTTGCCTCGATCTGGTGCACGCGGCTCACCCAAGCGAGCACGTCGATGCCGGGATGCAGCGCCTCCAACACCTTGCGGGCCACGACGCCGGCGGCGACGCGTCCGATGGTTTCGCGCGCGGAGGCCCGCCCCCCGCCCTGCCAGTTGCGGATGCCGTATTTCGCCTGGTAGGTGAAATCGGCGTGGGACGGACGGAAGGTTGTCTCCATCTCGCTGTAAGCTTCGGGACGCGCGTCCTCGTTGCGCACGAGAATGGCGATGGGCGTGCCGAGGGTCTTGCCCTGGAAGACGCCCGACAAAATTTCGCAGCGGTCGGCCTCTTTGCGCGGCGTGACAATGTCGCTTTGGCCGGGGCGGCGGCGGTCGAGTTCCTTCTGGATATCGGCCTCGGCCAGGTCGAGTTGCGGCAGGCAGCCGTCGATGACCACACCGACCCCGCCGCCGTGGGATTCCCCCCACGTGGCGATGCGGAAAAGCTGGCCGGTGCTGCTGGACATGGCAGAAGAGCCTAGCGCACTGCGACGCCGCCGCCAATGACAACGAAGACCCGCCTGCGGTTAGGTTTTGAAACCGCAGAGGGGCAGGTTTTGAAGCTTTTGATTCGGTTGTAGCGGCGGTCTATGACCGTCGGTGCCTTATTCCGGTTCGTGTTCCGGCGGTCATAGACCGCCGCTACAAATTTGTTCGATTCCGTGCGGTTACGGGAAGCGCGGATATTTCGAAAAATCCGGTTTCCGCTTTTCGATGAAGGCCTGTTTCCCTTCCTTGGCTTCTTCGCTCAGGTAATAGAGAAGGGTCGCATTGCCAGCGAGGTCGAGCAGGCCCACCTGCCCGTCGCAGTCGGCATTGAGCGCCGCCTTCAGACAGCGCAAAGCCATGGGCGAAAGCTCGAGGATTTCGCGGCTCCACTTGAGCGTTTCTTCCTCGAGCTGCGCGAGCGGAACGACGGTATTGACCAAGCCCATGTCGAGGGCCTGTTGCGCGTCGTATTGACGGCAAAGAAACCAGATCTCACGGGCTTTTTTCTGTCCGACAATACGCGAGAGATAGCTCGAGCCGAGACCGCCGTCGAACGAACCGACGCGCGGACCGGTCTGTCCGAAGCGGGCGTTGTCCGCGGCAATGGTCAGATCGCAAACAACATGCAGCACGTGTCCTCCTCCGATGGCGTAGCCCGCGACCATGGCAATGACCGGCTTGGGCAGGCTGCGGATCTGTTTTTGCACGTCGAGGATATTGAGCCGCGGAACGCCGTCGGATCCGATGTAGCCCCCTTCCCCGCGCACTTTCTGATCACCGCCGGAGCAGAACGCTTCATTCCCCTCGCCGGTGAGGACGACCACGCCGATCGAAGCATCCTCGCGGCAGTGGTCGAGGGCATTTTTGAGTTCTTCGACCGTCTGGGGGCGGAAGGCGTTGCGGACTTCGGGACGGTTGATCGTGATCTTGGCGATGCCGTCATCCGTCTGCTCGAATTTCAGGTCGGTGTAATCCTTGATTTTTCGCCACGCCGTTTTTGCCATGGGGGAAGGAAAGCAGAATGTCCTCTGCGTTTCCAGAGCGGCGGCTCTAAAGATTGAGCGCGCGGAGCAGCAACTCGGAAATCCGACCCGCCTCCGACGCGAAGGTGGCGGCATGGGCGAGGAACTCGCGGCCGAAGCTGGCGAAGCTGACGTAGGGCGTGGCAAGGACGAGGAGGAGCGAGAGAACGAGGAGGTTCATCAGGTAGATGACCGTGAGAGAGAAGAACGTGCCGCCGTAGGCGAGGTCGGTCTGGCCGCGCGGGATCATGGACAGCGTGAAAGTGGCGTGGAACCCCCAGGTGAGACCGAGCAAGCCGTAGAGGATGCCCGCAGCCAGCTCCGCGTGGGGTTGCAGGTCGTGAAACAGCGAGACGATGCCGTAAAGGAGAATGACAAAGACGCTGTAAATCGGGATGAAATAGGGCGCGAGCGCGATCCAGGTATTGATCTTCGACGACACAATGTAGCCGCCGTCGCTGCCGACGCGGAACTCGGAAACGCGTCCGCCCATGATCTTGACCATGAGCGCGTGGGTCAGTTCGTGGCCGAAGACGTAAATGGTCAGCCATTTCGGCAGGCCGAAGTAAATGATGAGCCAGCAGACGAGTCCGAGGCTGAAGAACCAGAATTCGACCGTGGCCCAGAAATGGGGACGACCGGGCGCCTGCGAGGTGAAGGCATCGACGAGCGCGCTGAAGAAAGCGGCGGTCAGGATGTAGCAGAGCGGGAGAAGGAAGAGGCCGACAACGAACTTCACCCAGCGCACCGGCACGACGAGCGTGGCGTCGGCGGGGGCGGCGAAAGTCGTGTTGAGACGCGTGCCGCGCGCGGGCTTCGGGCGGCGGACGCGTTTGGCCATCGGGCGGGGAGACCTCAGGCCCGGCCCATGTAAGCGCCGGTGCGCGTGTCGATCTTGACCATCTCGCCTTCCTTGATGAAGAGCGGGACGTTGACGATGAGGCCGGACTCGAGGGTGGCGGGCTTTTGCACGTTGCTCGCCGTGTCGCCTCGCAGGCCTTCGGGGGATTCGACGACTTTCATCGTGACCGAGGCCGGCACTTCGACCTCGACCGCTTTGCCTTCGGCGTAAAGGACTTCGACTTTGAGATTCTCCACCAAGTAGTCTTTGGCCCCGGCGAGGAGCACCTCGTCGAGTTCGACCGTCTCGTAGCTCTCGGGGTCCATGAAATGGTAACCCTGGTGGTCCTTGTAGCTGAACTCGAGCGGACGGCGCTGCAGGTCGATGAGCTCGACTTTTTCGGTCGAACTGAACCGGACGTCGCTCGATTTGCCGGTCTTGATGCTGCGGATGATGGCCTGCACGAAGGCGCGGAGGTTGCCGGGGGTGCGGTGATGGACTTCCAACACGACGTAAGTGTCGGTGTTGTATTTGATGGCCATTCCTTTGCGGAGGTCGTTGGCAGCGGGCATAAAGTCGGGTTGGTTGGAAAGTTTCGGGTGTAACGTTCACACGCCCTGGAGGCGCGAGAGGTCTTGCGAGTCGATGATGCCGACCGGGCGGTTGTCTTCGTCCACCACGATCAGATCGTCGATGCGGTGGGTCTTTAGCACGTGCAGGGCCTCGGCGGCAAGCTTGTCCCCGCGGATGGTAACCGGGTTTTTCGTCATGAACCCGGCCACCGGTCGCGTCCCGAGGTCGGGATGGGTCTGGTAGTGACGCGCCAGATCCCCGTGGGTGAACACGCCGGCCAGCTTGCCATCCGCGCCGACGATGGCTGCGGCACCGGAGCGGCACTTGGTCATTTCTTTGACCGCATCCATCACGGTGGCCTCGGCGGAGGCGACGGCGACCTGCGGTTCTTTGCGCATGATCTGGTTGACGCGATTGAGCAGGACGCGGCCCAAACTTCCCCCGGGATGGAAGCGCGCGAAATCGTCCTGATTGAAGCCGCGCGCCTCGAGCAGGACCATGGCCAGCGCGTCGCCGAGGGCGAGCATGGCCGTCGTGCTGGAAGTCGGGGCGAGATTGAGCGGGCAGGCTTCCTGGCTGACGGAAACATCGAGGACGACGTCGGCGGCTTGGGCGAGCGTGGAATCGGCGCGTCCGGTCACGGCAATCAGCGTCACATCGAAGCGCGCCAGCGGCGGGAGAATGTTGAGCAACTCGGCCGTCTCGCCGCCGTAGCTGAAGACGAGGACGACATCCCCGTCGGCCACGAGCCCGAGGTCGCCGTGCAGGGCGTTGAGCGAATTGAGGACCACGGCGGTGGAACCGGTGCTGGTCAGGGTGGCGGCAATTTTGTCCCCAATGTGGCCGGATTTGCCCACCCCGCAGACGACAACCTTGCCGCGACGGTCGGCGCACGCGCGCAGGGCCTCGATAGCGCGCCTGAAGGCCTCGCCGTCGAGGTGGTCGGCCAGGCGCCGTAATTCGTCGGCCTCGATACCGATGACGCGGCGGGCTTTGGACAGATAATCCATCGGACGGGGGATCTTCCCGCGGGAGAGGCGCCCAAGGCGAGAGTGATTTTCGGGATTGCCCAGACGGAGCGGGATCCCGCAAGCTGGAGTATGCTCCGCTTGCCTCTCCTCATGATCGCCCTGACTATCGGCGGGGCGTGCCTGGCCCAGGACTTCGTGGCCCCGCGCCAGACACGGCGCGAAATCGCCCCGCCCCCGCGCTCGGTCAGCCCGCTGGATCCGGATTCGACGATCGAGGGTGTCGTGGCCGCGGCTTTCCAGACAAGACAACCGTGGCAGTTGATCAATCCGCTCGCCGCCAAGGGATACGGGGACGGACGCTACTTGACCTCCTGGGATCCGGACGACGCGGGCAAGCCCAAGGGGTTCATCCTGTTCGGCGTCCGTTTCTGGTAGGCGCGCGGCGCGGCCGCTTTTCCCGTTTTCATGCGCCTGCTTTTCGTCAAGCTTCGCCACATCGGCGATGCCCTGCTCATGACGCCGACCCTCGCCGCGGTGAAGCAGATCATGCCGCGCAGCGAGATCTGGGTCCTGGTGCGCCGGGGCACCGAAGGGATTCTCGCCGGCTGCCCGCACATCGACCAAGTGCGCACGGCGATGATTCCCGAGCACGGCGCGGCGCGGGAGGCACACCGCGGGGCGGACCGGAAATTGCTCGGAGAATTGCGTGCAGCGCGCTTCGAGCATGCTTTCGAGCTGAGCGGCGGGGACCGCGGACGGTGGATGACGGCGTTGTCCGGCGCGCGCGGCCGGACGGCCAACGTGGCCAACCGGAGGTTCCCTTGGTGGTGGCGGCCCGCTTTCAACCGTCCCTCGGCCAGCCGCCGCTACGGATGGCACGAGCTGCAGCGCGACTTTCTGACCGTCGGGGATGTTTTCCCGCTGCCCGCGGAAATTCCGCCCCTTCGCTTCGATCCGGCTGCCATGCGCCCATGGAATCCGGCGCGGGACCTCGGGGAATTCGCGGTCATTCATGCCGGAACGCGCTGGGCGAGGAAGTCCTGGCCCGAAGAGCGCTGGATCGAGGCCGGTCGCGCGCTGCTCGGTCGCGTGCCGCGGATCGTGTTGAGCTGCGGACCGGATCCGCAGGAGCGGGCGCTCAACCAGCGCCTTTGCGCCGCATTCGGTGCGCAGGCAATCTCGACCGACGGGCAAACGGATTGGACACAGCTGGCTTGGCTGCTTTCGCGGGCCACACTGTTCGCCGGGGTGGACACCGCGGCGATGCATCTGGCCGCAGCCTGCAACTGCCCGACGGTGGCCCTCTTCGGGGGATCGAAATATTTCGAATGGTATCCTTGGCGGGTGCGCAGCCGGGTGGTGCGTCCGCAAGACTGGATCGGAGAGGAACGGGCCAACGGCATGCTCGACAGCGCGCTGATGCGCGAGATCCCGGTGGACAAGGTGATCGCGGCGTTCGACGAAGTGCTCGCGGGCGGCGGTTCGGTGCGCCCGTCGCAAAGTGCGCTAGTACTCGCGACGTAGCATCAGGTCGGCCAGACCGCGCAGGGTCCCGCCGCGTAGACCGAGGGGTCGCAAGGCCGCGACCGCATCCGCGGTCCAACGGGCCGCGAGTTCGCGCGAGCGCGGCAGACCGAACAGGGCGGGAAAGGTCATTTTGCCGGCGGCGGCGTCTTTGCCCGCGGATTTGCCGAGCATTTTCGCGCTTTGAGTGGCATCAAGGATGTCGTCTTGGATCTGGAAGGCGAGACCGAGGGCGAAGCCGAAGCGGTCGAGCGAGCCGACCTTCGCTCTTGGCGCCCCGGCACACATGGCGCCGAGCTTGAGTGCGGCGCGCAGCAGCATGCCGGTCTTGGCGGCGTGGATGAAATAGAGCGCGGGCTCGGAAGGTTTGCGTCCTTCCGCCTCGAGATCGGCCACTTGTCCGGCAATGAGACCGCGCGACCCGGCGGCGCGGGCCAGTTCGGCAACGAGATCGGCCGCGCTATAGGGGGCGCGCGGTTTGGCAGCGGCCAACAGCGCAAAGGCCTCCGTGAGCAGCGCATCGCCGGCCAGGACAGCAGGGCCCTCGCCGAACACGACGTGGGAGGTCGGCTTGCCGCGGCGAAGATCGTCATCATCCATGCACGGAAGGTCATCATGGATGAGGGAGTAAGCGTGGACCATTTCGATGGCGCAGGCCGCCGGCAAGGAAAGACGCGCGGTGCCGCCGCAAGCCTCGGACGCGGCGCAGCAAAGGAGCGGGCGCAGGCGCTTGCCGCCGGAGAGCAAGCTGTAGCGCATGGCGCGATGGATGGTTGCCGGCTTGGTTTTCGCCGCGGGGACGGACGAGCGGAGGGATGTATCGACCAGCGCGCGGGTGCGTTTGATCCAGCGGTTCAATTCGGCAGGGGTCATGACTTGTGCGCCTTTCGCTTTGCTTCCAAGGCGGGAATGACTTGTTTCAGGGACAGACAATTCACCACGTCGTTCCTGGTCAGCCAGCCTTTGCGCGCGGCGCCGATGCCGAAGTAAAGATTCTGCAACCCCTCGGTCGAATGGGCGTCCGGGTTGATGACGCATTTCACCCCTTTTTCTTTGGCCAAGCGCCACCAGCGCCAGTCCATATCGAGGCGGTGCGGATCGGCATTCAGCTCGATGAAAGTCCCGGTCTCCGCGGCGGCTTCGATCACGGCGGGAATATTGACGGCGTAGGAATCACGCTTGAGGAGAATACGGCCGGTCAGGTGGCCGAGCATGGTGACATGAGGATTCTCCATCGCTCGGATGAGCCGCTTGGTCATTTCGGCTTCGCCCAGGGTGAAGGACGAATGGACGCTGGCCACGACGTAGTCGAGTTGCGCGAGGACGCTGTCGCTGAAGTCGAGTGCGCCGTCCTTGAGGATATCGCACTCGGTGCCGCTGAAGAGACGGAAGCCGTCGAAGTCCTGGTTCAAACTTTTGATTTCCGCGATTTGCTTTTTCAGGCGCGCGGGGTCGAGTCCGTTGGCTTGGACGGACGCTTTGCTGTGGTCGGCGATACCGAGGTACTCGAGTCCGAGTTCCTGCGCGGCAGCAGCCATTTCGGCCAGGGTGTTGCGTCCATCGCTGGCTCGCGTGTGGTTGTGGAAGGTGCCTTTGAGCTGCTCGAGTTTGACCAGGTCGGGGAGCTTGTGCTTTGTCGCAGCCTCCAATTCGCCGCGGTTTTCCCGCAATTCGGGCTCGATGTAATCGAAGCCGAATAATTCGTAGATGTCGCGCTCGTCGCGGATCTCGGGGATTTCCGGCGCGTCTTTTCTGACCGCGGCGAGACGGTATTCGTTGAGGGTCCATCCTCGGTCCTGGGCCAAACCCCGGAGCACGATATTGTGTTCCTTGCTCCCGGTGAAATACATCAGGGCGAAGGGATACTCCTCGTCGGAGACCACGCGGAGGTCGGCTTGGAGGCCGTTCTTGAGCACGACGCTCGATTTGGTATCGCCGGCGGCGAGGACGCTTTCGACCAGCGGGTGCTCGCGGAAGGCTTGTGAGATGGCGGACGGGTTTTTCGTCGAAACAATGATGTCGATGTCGTGGACGGTTTCGTTGCGGCGGCGCGTGCTGCCGCCGGCGGAGAGACGGATGGTGTCCGGGTGCGCCCGCAGATCGTCGAGCAAGGTGGCCGAGGCGTGGGCGGCGACGGATGCGAGATGGCGTCCCGCGCCTTGCTTGAGCGTGGCGAGACCGTGGAGGATTTTTTCCTGCGTCTTGGCGCCGAAGCCATCGAGGGTGGCGACTTTGTTGTCCTGGCAGGCTTTTTCCAGATCGGCGAGCGAAGCGACTTGGAGTTTTTCGTAGAGGGCCTTGATTTTTTTCGGACCGAGGCCGGGCACGTCGAAGAGCTCGAATAATTTCGGCGGGAACTGGGCGACGAGTTCGTCATAGTAGGGGAGCTTTCCGGTGGTGACGAGGGTCGAGATTTTTTCGCGGAGGGCGTCACCGATACCCGGGATGCCTTTCAATTTATCTTCGCGGACGAGCGTGCCGAGGTCGTCTTCGAGCATTTCGAGGGCGCGCGCGCCGTTGTGGTAGGCACGGATCTTGAATGGATTTTCGCCTTGGAGCTCGAGCAAAAGGGCGATGCGCTCGAGGACTTCGATGACTTGGTCGCGGGTGGCGGAAGGCATGAGGGAAGTGTAGCCGCGGCAGTCTGTGCGGGGCAGATAAAAACAGACGCTCCCCTCCCTCGACTTGTAGCGGCAATCTATGACCGCCGCTACCGGATGGAAAGAAGGCCGCGCCTCAGCGCAGTCAAGGCACGTAGGTGGCGAGGCGGTTGCGCCAGCCGGGGAGCCAGCGTTTTTCGCCTCGGGCCGGGGGCGAGAGTTCGACGCGGCGGGTCAGGGCGCGGTCGGCGCTTTTGGAGAAGGCGGCGGTGGGCGACCCGGAGTCGGACATGCCGGCGAGCACTTGGAGCAAGCCCCAGCCTTCGCCTTGGTAGCGTTCGGTCGGCGAGGTCCCCTCGCCTTTGAAGTTCACGTAGTCCATGAGCGGGTACAGCCCGCCGGGAGCGTTGGCCACGCGGTAAAAATTGCGGCGGATTTTTTCGCGTTCGGATGCCGGCGCGGCGGCGAGCATCTGCGGCAACGCGCCTTCCAGACGCAGGGCGGCGAAGCGGGCTTGCGGTCCGACCGTGGAGGCCAGCAGCGAGCGGAGTTGCTCCATGCGGGGCGAACGGAAGTCGGCCATGAAAGCGGCACGGTCGGGCCACGGGCAGGCTTTGGCCGCGGCGAGCCAGCCGGGGAGCTTCACGCCATGCGAATCGAGATAATCTTTGAGCGCGGGGAAGCTTTCTTTGAAAGGTCCGCGCTGGCCCTGCGGATACCAGATGAAGTGACCGATGCCGAGGGACGGAAAATCCTCTCCTTTGTTCCACGCAGTTAGGCCGTCGCGGGTGCCCGCGCATTCGTTGCGCCAGATCTTTTGGCCGATGCGGTCGGCTTCGGCGTCGGAGATTTTGATTTCGCCGGCGGAGGCGGAAGCCGCCCCGAGGACGAGGAGCAGGACAGCGACGCGGCGCGGACTCACGGGGTGGCGCGTCAGGCCCCGACGCGCATGGGCATGAGCACGTAGACGAAGGGGGCGTTGATTTTGATCACGCCGGGGCTGATGTCGTCGATGAGCTCGAAATGGATTTCGTCTTCGCTCAAGTAACGCAGCGGGGCCATGAGGAATTCGGGGTTGAAGGCGATGGAGATGTCCTTGCCTTTGTAGCTCACGGCCATTTCCTCGCGGGCCTCGCCGACTTCGGGGGTGTTCGAGGTGATTTCGATTTTGCCCTTGGTGAAATTGAGGCGGACGGAGGCGGTTTTCTCGGTGTTGAGGAGGGAAACGCGGCGGACGGCGTTGAGCAGGGTCTCGCGCTCGACGGTGACGCGCTCGTTGACCTTGGTCGGGATGACCTGGACGTAGTTCGGGTAGTTACCCTCGACGAGTTTGGAAATCAGGGTGGTCGGACCGCAGTCGAACTGGACCATGTTTTGCGCGAGGCGGATGACAACCTCGCCGTCGTCCTTGAGGGCGCGCATCAGTTCGGTGATGGCTTTGGTACGGACGATGAATTCGCGCTCCTGGCTGGACGGGATCTCGAGGTCGTTGACCTCGGCGAGGGCGAGGCGGCGTCCGTCGGTCGCCACGAGGGTGAGCTTGTCGCCTTTGAAGGAGAAAAAGATGCCATTGAGGACGTAGCGCGTCTCGTCGAGGGAGATGGCGTAATGGGTTTTGCGCAGGCCGTCCTTGAGGTCGGAGGCCTTGAGCTTGAATTCGACGGCGCTGTCGAAGGCGGGGAGACCCGGGAACTCGGCCTCGGGCATGCCGAAGATCTTGTAGACACCGGCGCCGCTTTTCAGCGTGGCCATGCTTTTGGCGTCGACCTCGACCTCGATGTCGGTTTTGGGCAGGTCTTTGACCAGCGTGCTGATCCGGCGGGCAGGCAGCGTGGTGGCGCCGGATTTGCCGACTTTTGCTTCGACCCTGGTACGGACGGTGAAATCGAGATCGGTCGAGGTGAGGACCAACTCCCCGTTGGCGGCCTGCAGGAGGACATTGGAAAGAATAGGGAGGGTGCTGCGCGGGTTGACGGCGCTGACGGCATTTTGCAACCCCTCGGCGAAGGCGTCCTGCGGTATGGTGAATTTCATGATGGGTCTTGGGCGGCGCGGAGCCTTATGTCCGAAAATAAACCTTTGCTGTCAAAGCCTTCTTCACCTTTGCAGCGCGGTTTCGAGGAAACGGACGATTTGGCGCAGGCTCTCCTGCTTGTCCATGCGGTTCTGCACCGTCTTGCAGGCGTGAATGACCGTGCCGTGGTCGCGACCGCCGAAAGCTTCACCGATGTCCTGCAGGGAGGATTTGGTCAGGCGCCGGGAAATGAACATGGCGACCTGGCGCGGGAAGGCGATGTTGGCCGGGCGGCGCTTGCTCGTCATGTCGGCCAGACGCACATCGTAATGCTCGGCCACCTTGCGCTGCACCTGGTCGATGGAGACGGCGCGGCGCGCTTCTTCCTGCAAAATGTCGCGGAGGACGTGCTCGATGGAGTCGTCGGTCAGGGGACGGCCGCTCAGCGAGGAGAAAGAGGCGACGCGCAGGAGCGCACCCTCGAGACGGCGGACGTTGGATTTGACGCGGTGGGCCAGGTATTCGAGGACGTGGTTGGGGAGGCTGACATCAAGGCCGGCGGCTTTTTTGCGCAAAATAGCGAGGCGCGTCTCCATATCCGGCGGCTGAAGCTCGGCCGTCAGGCCCCACTCGAAACGGGAGACCAGACGTTGCTCGAGTTGCGCGATCTCGCTGGGCGGCTGGTCGCTGGAGAGGACGATCTGTTTGCGGCCCTCGAACAGTGAATTGAAGGTGTGGAAAAACTCCTCCTGCGAGCGCTCCTTGCCGGCCAGGAACTGGATGTCGTCGATGAGCAGGATGTCGGCCTGACGGTAACGGCGGCGGAATTTGACCAGGGAGTTGGTCTGGATGGCGTTGATGAACTCGTTGGTGAAGGTCTCGCTGCGGACATACGCCACCTTGGTGCCGCGGCGCGAGGCGGCCAGATGGTGGCCGATCGCTTGCAGAAGGTGCGTCTTGCCGAGGCCGACCCCTCCGTGGATGAACAGGGGGTTGTAGGTGCGGGCGGGTGACTTAGCCACGGCCAAAGAGGCGGCGTGGGCAAATTCACTGTTCGCTCCGACCACAAAGGTGTCGAACACGTAGTGCGGATTGAGTCCGCGGGCCCCGGCCACCCCGCCGGGCTCCGGCGTTTCCGCCGATGCTTCCACTTCCGGGATGGACGACGTCTCCGGGGGCGCACCATTGTCCACTTGGAAAGCGACCTTGCGCCGGCCGCCGAAGACCGTCATGAGGGCGGCTTGCAACTGGGGGCCGTAATTACTTTCGATCCACACCTGGTAGATGCTGTTGGGAATGACCAGCGTGACGCCGGATGCGTCGGCCCCGGCCAGGCTCAATGTGGAAAACCAGCGGTCGAAAACACCGTCTCCCAATTCGGCCCGCAAGGCCGATGAAATCTGGACCCAGAGGCTCCCGAGGTCGGTCCCGGGAAGGGAGTTATTCACCGGAGCGGATGGAGTTGTTTGCGCCGGTGCGGGGGTGGAGCGGGAAACGCGACCGGTGACGGCCTTGGAGGCGCGGCACTTGGGGCGCGGGGGAATCGAGCGGGGCATGTTTTATTCTGTTAAATCCGGCCCGGAAAATTTTCGCGCCTGTCGGATCCACGGCAAGTCGTGGCGGATTCCGACCGGAAGGGACGCAAGGTCTGCTGCAACGCGCGGGGCCGGAGGCCGGAAGCCGTGGAACTCGTATTCACAAGTTGTTCACAGGAATCCTGACATTCATTCGGCGTCACAGACGCAGAGCGTATCGGGCCGGAAAATCGCGCTCAAGAACTTTGGCGGCGTTTGTAAACTTTTTGTCAAAATCGCTTGACCCACCTACGCCGCGCGCGGGGCTTGTGTTTTCCGGCCCAGAGCGATGCCGCAGGCCAGCGTGAGCAGACAAGTGACGGGGTAAAGCCACGCGAAGTTGATTTTCGGACGCCACGCCGCGGCCTGTTCCGTGGTGATGGCGCCGAGCGCGGCGAGGATGTTGTAAAGGTCCGGACGCGCCCAGAGCACCAGCAACACGGAAATGACGGTGCCTATGACAATACCGCGGATGTCGCGACGCAGAGGACTGAGCGCGAGGAGAAAGGCGGCGAGCATCGGACCGTAGGTATAAGCCACCATGCCGAAGGCCAACGAGAGCAGGTTGATCTGCCCGCGCACGGCCTGCAGTCCCACCGCCATGAGAATGAGCGCGATCCCCCACCCGACCACGGCGAAGCGTGATTGCACGATCAAGCGCCGTTGGTCCGCGGCCTCGAGTCCGTCCTTGCCGTGCCACAGCGCCATTGACGTCTGCGCCAACGCGGCCAACGCCGAATCCAAACTCGAAATGGCCGCGGCAAAAGCACCGGCGAGGATGAGTCCGCTCAACCCCGGAGGAAGGACGGTGGTGATCCACACGGGAAACACCGAATCGGTATCCTTCGCGAAAAGCGCCGCCTCCGCGGGCGTTGGCGGGCGCTGTTGGTAGTAGACAAAGAGCGCCGCGCCGACCGCGAGCATGAGCACGGTGACGAGCAGCGAGATGCTGCTGGCCATGACCGCCTTCGAGGCATCCTGCGCGTTGCGGCAGCAGAACATGCGCTGGGCCATCACCTGGTCGGTGCCGAAGGCGGCCACATTCTGGAAAGGCATGGCGAGCAGGCCGACCCAGAGGGTGAATTGCACGTCGGGATTGGTCGAAAGATCGAGCACCCGCAATTTGCCGGCCGCACCGGCTTCCGCCAGGAACGCGGCGAAACCGCCGTCGATGCCGGACATGAGCACGGCAAAGGCGAGCAACCCGCCGCCGATGAAAACGAAGAACTGGATGACGTCGGTCCAGATCACCGTGGTCATGCCACCCATCAGCGTCCATCCGATGGCAAACAGCCCGATAATGACAATGCACCACTCGAAAGCCAGGCCGGTCACGGTCCACAAAATCAGCGCGGTGACAAGCAGGCGCACGCTTTGTCCGAGGATCGATCCGACAAAAAACAGCGCCGTGGTGAAAGCCCGCGCTCCCGCCCCGAGGCGCGACTGCATGTAGTCGTAGGGGCTGAAAATGCCGCGCTCGTAGAAGACTTTGACGAACCAGATCCCGACGATGAACCGCGCCATGAGCGAGCCGATCCCCCATTGCAGGTAGGTAAAGTCGCCGCCCGCGGCAAAGACCATGCCGGGCACACCGATGAAAGTGATCGCGCTGATCTCCGTGGCGATGATCGAACCGCTGACCGCCGGCCACGGCAACGATCGTCCCGCGAGGAAAAAATCCTGCATGGTCGACTGCTTGCCGCGCAGCGCATGGCCGATCCACGTGGTGAGCAGCAAGTAGGCGGCAAGGACCACCCAGTCGATCCAGAGAAAATGGGTATGGACGCCTTCCATGGAAGCCGGCTCAGGCGATGTCTTTCATCAGCACTTTGGACTGCCGTCCGCCAGCCTCGTATTTTTTCCGCCGCGCGGCAGGCATGATGTCCGCCGACGACTCGCGGAAGCCGCCTTTGATCTGCAGATATTTGTAGGCCTGCGTGCTCAGAGCGAAGAGCTGCCGCAACCCCTTCTCGCGCGCCAGTGCGTCAACGAAAGCCATCAACTTCCGCCCGTGCCCCTCGTTCTCGTGCTCTTTATGCACATAGAGGCACGCCAGCTCGCCGCAGCCGTTGTCCGGATAAACATGCAACGCGACGCAACCCATGATCTTTCCGTCGATTTCCAGCACCCAGAAATCCGGCATCTGCTCGAGGATGTCGGCCCGTGTCCGCCGCACCAGTTCCTCGCTTTCCATCGACTGCCGGATGAGCGACATGATGGCCCGCACGTCTTTTTTGAAAATCTTCCGGATCTGCTGGTATTCGTTCGAGTAGATCATCGTGCCGATCCCCTCGTTGCTGAAAACCTCGTCGAGCAGCGCCTCGTCCACCGTCCCGTCGAGGATGTGGATCCGCGGCACGCCCTGCCGGCAGGCTTTGGCCCCGTAATCAACCTTGGAGTAAAGATTCGGCGCCTCGCCGCTCTTCCGCTTTTTCAGCAGGTCCTCGGCCTCGACGATCCCGAGCTGCCGGGGGAGCGTGCCGCCGCCGGGCAATTTCGTGTCGGCGGACAAATAGATCACCTTGGCCGCCTGCAGAGCCTCGGCCAGTTCGGCCGCGGCGTGGTCGGAGTTGACCCGGTAGGTGTGCCCCTCGCCGTCGAAACCGAGCGGCGGCACCACCGGGATGAGTCCTTCGTGCAACAACATGTGCAGGCATTTCACATCGACCCGCTCGATCCGTCCGGTGTGGCCTTGGTCGATGCCGCCGAGGATGCCGGCCGGATGCGCGATGACCGCATTGGCATAAGCAGCCCGCAAATCGACCGAGGCCAAACCCTCGAGAATTTCGTGGGTCAAGCGCATGGCCGCATCGATGCTCACTTCGAGCGTCGCCTCGTCGGTGATGCCGGTGCCGTCCGTGTTGCTCGGCTTGAGGCCCGCCCTTTCCGCCGCGAGCTGCACCTGATGACTCGCGCCATGCACCAGGACAACCCGGATGCTCAAAGACCGCAGGACCGCGAGGTCGAGCAGGATGTTGGCGAAGTTGGGCGAGGCGGCAATTTCGCCGTCCACGGACACCACGAAGATCTTTTCGCGGAACCGCGGCACGTATTGCAGGATTTCCCTCAGGTCACTGACGTTCACAGCCGGAGAGTTAGGGGTTTTCCCCGGGAAAGATCAACGCGGAATCCGGTCAGCGCGCCCCATACATTTCGGTCAGCAATTCGTGCAAGGCCCGCGCGTCGTCCTCGGACAGCCGCCCGATGCGCCCGGCCAAGCGCGATTTGCTCACCACGCGGATCTGGTCGGCGCAGACGTCGGCCGCCTGTCCGGCCGGGCAGACTTGCAGCCGCGTGCGCCAATGCGGTCGAAGCTGCGAGGTCAAAGGACAAACGACCACCGTGGAAAGAACCGGATTCAAAGAGTCCAAGCTGACTACCACGCACGGACGCATCTTGCCGGTCTCACCGCCCTCGACCGGATCCAGCCGGCACCAATAAATATCGGCCCGCCTCACTTCGATTTTCCGGCGCGCGGCATGCGCTTGGCGCGGTATTTCGCCGCTGGCCCGTTCACGCCAGCGGGCGCCGGTTCCCAAGGAATATCCTCCAGCCCGTCGGCCAGCGTGCAATCCCACTCGGACCAATCCTCGTCGGAAGCCGCCATTTCGCGGGCGGTTTCCTCCCATGACAACTTCTGCGGCTTGACCTTCGGACGCAGGACCAGCGAATCCCCGCGGTCCTCAAGCAACACGCCATCCTCCAATCCGTGGCGACGGATCAGGTCGGCCGGCAGCCGGATGCCACGCGAGTTGCCGATGCGGGCGAGCTTCAGCTCCGTGGCTTTCATGAGGGACTTACTGTAATTACACGCCGGGTCGGCGTCAAGTCGGGGGCGACGCACGCTCCTTTACATACCCGCGTGTCCCTGCCATTCTGCGCGGTTCATGTCGATCCTGATCAACGTCCTCATCGCCTTTCATGTGCTCATCTGTCTGCTCATGGTGGGGGTTGTCCTCATGCAACGTCCGAAAAACGAGGGCCTCGGTGCCGCGTTCGGCGGGGGCATGACGGAGAACATTTTCGGCGCGCAGACGACCCACGTTTTGCAAAAGTTCACCGTCTGGCTTGGCATCGTCTTTTTCGCCCTCACCCTGCTCTTGGCGGTGCTCTACGCCAAGCGAGGCACTGGCGAGACCGTCATTCAAAAGGAACTTCTCAGCCAACCGGTGCCCGCCGCGGCGGCCGCACCCGCTCCGGTCAGCGCCCCCACCCCGGTGGTGGTGACAACCGAACCCGTGGCCGTGGAGGAAGTCGTGGTCGAGGCCGCCGAAATTCCGGCACCCGCGAACCCCGCTGCCGCACCGGCGGGGAACTGATTTTTCCGCGCCGGCCATGCGCAAGCTCGGCACGCCCGCTGAGATGGCGGCCTTCCGGGCCACCGCCCCCTCGAACGTGGTGCTGGTGCCGACCATGGGTGCCCTGCACGCCGGGCATGCCGCTCTGATCGATGCCGCCCGCGCCCGCGCCGGAACAGGCGGCACCGTGGTGGTCAGCATTTTCGTCAATCCGACGCAATTCGGTCCGACGGAAGACCTGACCAAATACCCGCGCACCATGGAGTCCGATCTGGAAATGTGCGATGCGCATGGCGCGGATGCGGTTTTCGCGCCGAGTGCGGACACGATGTATCCTCCGGGCGATTCGACCTTCGTGGACGAGACCGGGCTTTCGCGCGGACTCTGCGGAGCGCAGCGCCCCGGCCATTTTCGCGGCGTCTGCACCGTGGTGGCCAAGCTCTTCAACATCATACGTCCCCACGCCGCCGTCTTCGGGGAAAAAGACTACCAGCAACTGGCCATCATTCGCCGCATGGCCCGCGATTTGTTCTTCGGTTTGGAGATCATCGGGCATCCGACCGTGCGCGAAGCGGACGGACTGGCCATGAGTTCGCGCAACCGCTACCTCACCACGGACGAACGCAGACGCGCCGCCGCGTTTCCCGCCGCCTTGTCCGCGGCCACCAGGGAAAGTGATCCGGCGCAGATCGTGGGCAAAGCAACAGACATGATCACCGCCGGCACCGGGGCGGAGCCGCAATATGTCGAGTTGGTCGACGCCGAAACGCTCGCACCCCTCGCCGCCCTCGACCACCCCGCCGTGCTTGCCGCCGCGGTGAAAATCGGCGAAACACGCCTCATCGACAACGTGCGGCTCGCGCCGCGACATGCAAAAGTTTGACCACATCGTCCTTGGATCCGGCATCGCCGGCCTGACCTACGCGCTGAAAGCCGCCGCCCACGGCACGGTCGCGGTGGTGACGAAGCGCGCCAAGGCCACGACGAACACAGCGTGGGCCCAAGGCGGTGTGGCCTGCGTGACCAGCCCGGAGGATTCGTTCGAACTCCACATCAAAGACACCCTCGAAGCCGGGGCGGGGCTTTGTCACGAGGACATTGTCAATCTCGTCGTGCACGAAGGCCCGGAGCGGATCCGCGAACTGATCGAACTCGGCATGTCCTTCGACCTGCGCGAGAAACCCGACGGCGGAACCGAACTCGATCTCGGACGCGAAGGAGGACACTCCAAGCGTCGCATCCTTCACGCCCACGATTTTACCGGGCTGGAGATCGAAAAAACGCTCGTCGACGCCGTGGAAAAACACCCTTCGATCACCGTGATGGAAGACCACATGGCCATCGACCTCATCACCACGGGCAAGCTCGGGTATGCCACGGAGGACCGCGTGGTCGGCGTTTACGTGCTCGACGAAAAATCCGGTCGTGTCCTCACCCTGCGCAGCGACCGCATCGTGCTGGCCACCGGCGGCTGCGGCAAAGTTTACCTCTACACGACCAACCCTGACATCGCCTCGGGCGACGGCGTGGCCATGGCCTGGCGCGCCGGCGCGGCGGTCAGCAACATGGAATTCGTCCAATTCCACCCGACCTGCCTTTTCCACCCGGAAGCCAAATCGTTCCTCATCAGCGAAGCCGTGCGGGGCGAAGGCGGCATCTTGGTCGACGAACACGGCACGCCGTTCATGCCGCGCTACCACTCGCTCAAAGACCTAGCCCCGCGCGACATCGTGGCCCGCGCCATCGACGCCGAAATGAAGCGCACCGGGGCCAAATGCGTCTTCCTCGACATCACGAGCAAGCCGCGCGAATTCCTCGAAGAGCGCTTCCCGAAAATCTACGAGACCTGCGCGTCGCTCGGCATCGACATCGCGAAAGAACCGATCCCCGTTGTTCCCGCCGCCCACTACCAGTGCGGCGGCGTGAAAACCAACGACCAAGGAGAGACCACCTTGCGCGGACTCTTCGCCATCGGCGAGGTGGCCTGCACCGGGTTGCACGGCGCCAACCGTCTGGCCAGCAATTCGCTCCTCGAAGCCCTCGTCTTCGCCCACCGCGCTTTTCTCAAAGCGACGAAGAACCACCGCACGTCCGAGGAAATCGCCTTGCCCGAATGGCGACCCGGCAGCGTGACCGATGTCGACGAACTGGTCGTCATCTACCACAACTGGGACGAAATCCGCCGCCTCATGTGGGACTACGTCGGCATCGTCCGCACCGACAAGCGCCTCCAGCGCGCCGCCACCCGCCTGCGCAACCTGCAGAAGGAAGTGCAGGAATTCTACTGGAACTTCAAAGTCACCACCGACCTCTTGGAGCTGCGCAACCTCGTCACCGTCGCCGCCCTCATCGTCGACTGCGCCCTCAGCCGCAAAGAAAGCCGCGGCCTGCACTACACGCTCGATTATCCGGAGACCGGGGAACTCTTCATCCGCGACACCGTCACGCGACGGGTTTGAGCCTGCTTCCCGAAGAGCGATGCGAGCCGCGCGGCCCATTGGCGGCGCAGCACGGCGTAGGTGAAGTATTTTTCCCGACCCGTAATTGCGCGCATGGTGCTCGACGATGGAAAGCTGCGCGCGTTTGGCCGACCACGTCCCGCGGTTTCATGTCCGCGGAGCGAAAACCAGCGGATACAAATTGCCGCCGCGCAGGCGATCGGCGAGGAAAAGATCGAGGACTTTTTGCGGCGCGTCCTCCGGCCCCGCCGGCACGGTGAGCGCTGCTTCCATGGCCGCCAGAAAATCGCCGGCAAAGCGCGCCGGCGAGAGTGCGGACACCGCCCCGTCCCCGAGTCCCGACGCCGGCCAGTCCGCTCCCCCGCGCGGCCAGGAGGCAAGCTGCGGGTTGACCGCATCAAGAGCGTCCCGCAGGGAGTCATCGGCATGGGCCAGAACTTCCTCCTGCGCGGTGAGGGTCAGGCGACTGAAAGGCACGACCGCTTCCTCCGTGGCGAGAAAAGCCGGTTCCCCGGCCAACGATTGCACTTCGGCCGGCAACGCGCCGCGCCAACGCAGCCACAACGCGCGTTGCCGCGACCGTTCGCGCCCTGCCGCGAACAAATCGCAGGGCACATGGATCTCGTCGTAAACGGTCGGAGCTTGCAGCCCCAAATCGAGAAGATCAGGCAACACGTTGGGCAGGGCACGGGCCACAAGCGGACGCGCCGCCGACGCCGCTTCGAGGTAAGGCAGACCGAAACCCTCCTGCAGCGAGGTCAAGGCAACCGCCTCCGCCGCGGCAATGAGCGCCGAGACGGGAGGCGCCGCGCTCTGGCCGGCGAGCACCCCCAAGTGCAGAGGCCAACGATTTCTCTGCGCCGCATCGCGCAGTCGCGCGGCGTAAAGCTCTTCGTCCGCCGAGGTCGGGCCGCCGGTCGTGACCAAGTCCGCACCCGGACGCAGCCAGCGCACCAGCAGGAGCGCCTCGGCCATGTTTTTCCGCCGCAACAAACGGCAGGGGAGCAACCAGCTGGGCGCTTCCGAACCGGTCCGCGCGGCCAGCCACCGACGCGCTTCGCGCTCGTCACCCGCGGTGTGGCGCGGGGCCGCGACCGCATTGGGCAGCCAGAGGACCCTCGGTCCGAAGCCCGCCGCAAGCAAGGCGTGGTCGGAACGATTGATGGCCAGGTGCACCGTGCGGGGTCCGACCGGAAAGACCGCGCGCGCGGCGTCGGCCAGCGAGGACAAGCCCGAGGCCTGCATTTCCGGCCAGCGGATCCAGCGGTTGTCGAAAAAGAAATCGTGATGGTGCAGGAGAAAGAGCGCGCCCGTGGAAGCCACCGCCTGCGACCAGGCCGCGGCCAGCGGCGCATTGCGGCCGAGGGCAAGATTGTGGGCCCAGAGGACCGCGCGCCCGCCGCCGCACCGCAGGAGAAGATCCGTCGCGGTGCGGGCGAGCCGCTCGCCGAAGCCTTCGCGACTCCCTTCAATTTCCGACCAATAGCGAAAGTCGCGCTGCACTTCCACCTGCACGGGCATGCCGCCGACCGCAACGCGCAGCCGCCGCAACCACGCGGCATCCGGCTCTTCGCCCACGGCGAGCATGATGCCGTCGAATTCCCCGGTCGCCGCCAGCGCTGGCAACGCGGTTTCTATGACACGACGCACGCCACCCGGACGCAAATGGTAGTGCGCGACGACAAGCTGCCGGGCAGAGCGGTCCGTCATGCCGCGGAAAAACCGGTGTCCATAAGGAGTTGATGATGGGCCGTTGCGCGGGGACAATCAAAATCTATGGCCGATTTCTTCCAGACAGGCGCGATGGCCACCCTTCACCGCCTCGGGGAGCCCGGAGTGGAAAGACTGGAGGCGCAGCTGCGCGAATTCGTGCAGGACATGCCGATCGCCCTCGTGCTCCCGTGCCACGTCGACGAAATCGGCACACCGGCCCTGCGCGGCATCCTGCGCGAACTGGAGCAGGTCGATTACCTCCAGCAGATCGTCGTCGGCATTGACGGCGCCAGTGCGGGCGACTGGCGCAAGGCCTGCCGGTTTTTCGCCAAGTCGCGGCACGAGCCGGTCCTGCTCTGGAACGACGGTCCGGGCATGAAGCGTTTGCTGCGCAAACTGGCCGCCGCCGACCTCGATCCCGGCCGCCGGGGCAAAGGGCGCAACATGTGGCTGTGCTACGGCTATGTGCTCGCCGCCGGCCAGGCCAAGGTTATTGCCGCCCACGATTGCGACATCCTCACCTACAACCGGGAACTGCTCGCGCGCCTGTGTTACCCCGTGGCCAACGACAGCCTCGGCTTCGATTTTTGCAAGGGCTACACCGCCCGCTTCACCCACAAACTGAACGGCCGCGTCATGCGTCTCATGTTCACGCCGCTCATCCGGTCGCTGGAAAGCATCATCGGCACGCACCCGTTCCTCAACTACATGAACACCTTCCGCTACCCCCTCTCGGGGGAAATCTGCGTCGATCTCGATGTGGTACGCCGCACACGCATGCCCTCCGACTGGGGGGTGGAAGTCGGCATGCTGGCCGAGGTCTTCCGGGTGACCTCCCCCAAGGCTATCTGCCAGGTGGAGATCGGGGAACGCTTCGACCACAAACACCAGGAACTCTCCCCGCGCGACGCTTCCAAGGGCTTGCACAAGATGGCCATCGACATCGCCCGCTGCATCTTCCGCACGGTCGCGGCGGAGGGCATCCGCATGGACAGCGGCCTCTTCGACACGCTGCTCAGCGCCTACCTGCGCAAGGCGGAGGACACCATCCGCTTCTACCATGCCGACGCGGAGATCAACGGGCTGGCCTTCGACCGCCACCAGGAAGAGCTGGCCGTGGCCACCTTCGTCCGGGGCATCCGCACGGCCGCCCGTGATTTCATGGAAGACCCTTTGGGCGAGCCGCTTATACCGAATTGGAATCGCGTCGAGTCCGCCCTGCCGGAATTCTTAGATGAACTGCGTGAGACAGTGCATCGCGACCAGAGCCGACCGCCGGCCTGAGGCGCCGGGGCGGACCGGCGGGAACCGGACGGAGGGACGCAAAATTTGGCTGTCCATCACAGACGGTTTGCCCTTAAATGAATTGCTGGCCCAACTTATTCACATGTTTTGCCCCCGCCCAGTCTTGGCCTGCCTCTTTCTCGTGCTTCTTGCTTTCGCGCAGGTCGCGCATGCCCAGACCACGACCCAGATTCCGGGCGGCCTCGGCTTCCGGTTCAGTTACCCCGTGCGCGAGGAAGGTTCGGCCGAGATCTTCACCGCCCCGCAACCCCCGCCCCCGGAGCCGCCGGCCGCCAGCGAGACTGCGACGACTGATTCGCCGCCGGTCAACTTGCCCGCGCCCGCCACCGTGCCGGAGCCACCTCCGCTCGATGAACCGGCCCCGGCGCCGCGCCCGGCGGCCGACCTCGAGCCGGTTTTCGCCTCTCCGACCGAGGATGGGGAAGTGGCCTTCGAACAGGTCGGCGACGGCGGCACCCTGCCGGCCGATATCGGCGAGGGCCGCTTCGGCCGCCGGCCCTTCCGTTTCAGCTTCGCCGTTTACGAAGGCTACAACAGCAACGTCAATACCTCGGGCACCAATCCCGTCGAGAGTCCTTACACCCAGATCTCCGCCGGCGTCTCCTACGAATTCGGCTCCTCGCGACTCCAGTTGTCGACTGCCCTCTCGGCCGGTCTGGCCTTCTATTACAACAACAACGACCTGATCGACGACGGGCTTTTCCCGACGATCAACTTCGCCCTCGGCGCCAACTACTCGGCCACGCCGCGCCTCGACCTCTCGTTCAACACCGCCACCTCTTTCCTCTCGCAGCCGAACTACACCATCTCCGGAGCACCCACCACCTACGATGGCGATTATCTGCTGAGTATCTCGACCTTCGGGGCCAAGTATCTCTGGCTGCCCAAGTTCGCCACCGAAACCAGCTACTCGCCGGTCTTCTACTACTTCACGGATCCCGACCAGAACGACATCCAGGGACGCTACGAACAGACGGTCAGCCAGCAGTTCCTCTTCCTCTGGAAACCGACCACCGCCCTGGTCGTCGAATATGATTTCAACATGCGGAACTACTACACCGCGAAGGATCTGGACAGCATCGGCAACTTCCTCCTCGCCGGTTTCGACCATACGTTGAATCCGCGGTCGACCGTCACCATGCGCGCCGGCGTGGAACAACGCTTCAATGAGAACCCCTACGGCGGCTCGAACACCTACGTCGGCCCGTTCGGATCGGTGAACTTCAATTACGCTTTGGGCAAAGAGACCACCGTGGGACTCGTCTCGCGCTACGGGACCACGGCTTCCGGGTTCTCCAACTACAACCAGGCGCAGCAGTTTCTCCTCGGCCTGAATGCGGCCCACCAGTTCACCCGGCGCCTCGGGGCCACCGCCTTCTTCAACTACCAGAACAATTTCTACGACCAACCGGGCAGCGACGGGGCGGCCCCGGACTTCTACGACAACATTTTCAACACCGGCTTCAACGCCAGTTTCCTCGTCTACCGCAACTGGTCCCTCCTCGCGGGCTACGCCTTCACCACACTCATCTCGACCGACACCAACTTCGAGCGCGATTACACGCAAAACATCGTCTTCCTCGGCGCCGAAGTGGACTTCTGACCTGCCCCTGCGGGTAGCGGCGCAGCACAGCGCGCCGGTCGCGTCAGGGACGCCACCCGGACGCCGTTGATCACCTCGTTGATCCTTGCCGGGATCCCGAACTGTCGCGCCCTTGGCGAGCCCGCCGGCCGGAGCCGCACGACGGCTGAAGTCGGAGATGCCACCGGCGCATCTATCGCGGCACGCGGACACTTGAAACGGGAACGCCGCCGGGTGTCATTCACCCGGCGGCGCCTGCCATCTTTTGAATGGGTCAGAGCCCGTTATTTGATGAAGAGCATCTCTTGGTAAGTCGGCAACGGCCACGCTTCGTCGGGCAAGAGCGTTTCCAAGTCATCCACAGTGCCGCGGACTTTCAACATGGCGGGCAGGACCTTGAAGGTCCAATCGCCGACTTCATGGGCGGCGGCATGCACGGAATGCAGCATGGCCAGATCGCTCTCGAGTTGGGAAACCAGCTTGGCCACCTTCTCCAGCGTGGCGGTGCTGGCGGCCACCCCGGCGGCCTTCATCTTGGCCGCGCCCTCGGCGAGGCTCGCCGCATAGGCGGCCGCCACCGGGAAGATTTTGGTCTGCGCGATTTCGGCGACCAGCTTGGCTTCGACGTTAACCACCTTCTCGTATTGCTCGCAAAGGATGGCATAGCGGCTCTTCAATTCGGTCTCCGACAACACGCCGTATTTCTCGAAGACCTCGACGACTTCCGGTCCGCTCATGGCGGGCAGCGCATCGGCGGATGTCTTGAGGTTGGGCAAGCCGCGCTCGGCGGCTTCGGCGTGCCACTCTTCGGAGTAGCCGTTGCCGTTGAAGATGACGCGGCCGTGCTTGTCCATGACCTCTTTGAGGGCGTCTTGGATCGCCTTGTTGAGGTCGGACGCACCTTCCAGTTTGCCGGCCATCCAGTCGAGCGACTCGGCCAGGATGGTGTTCATGGCGATGAGCGGGCCGGAGATCGATTGGTTCGATCCGACCGCGCGGAATTCGAAGCGGTTGCCGGTGAAGGCGAACGGCGAGGTGCGGTTGCGGTCGCCCGCGTCCTTCGGCAATTCGGGCAGGACGTCGACGCCGATTTTCAGCGTGCCCCTCTGCTTGGACGTGGTCGCACCACCCGCTTTGATTTGCTCGAACACATCGGCGAGCTGGTCGCCGAGGTAGACCGAGATGATGGCCGGAGGCGCTTCGTTGGCGCCGAGACGATGGTCGTTGCCCGCGGAGGCGATGCTGGCGCGGAGCAGCGGAGCGTATTTGTCGACCGCGCGGATCACCGCGCCGGCGAAAACGAGGAACTGTGCGTTCTCGTGCGGCGTGTCGCCCGGATCGAGCAGGTTGCCCTGCGTGGCATTGCCGAGGGACCAGTTGACGTGCTTGCCCGAACCGTTGATGCCGGCGAAGGGCTTCTCGTGCAAGAGGCAGGCCAGGCCGTGCTTGTCGGCGGTCTTCTTGAGGACCGTCATGATGAGCTGCTGGTGGTCGGCGGCGAGGTTGGCCGACTCGAAGAGCGGCGCGATCTCGAACTGTCCGGGCGCGACTTCGTTGTGGCGGGTCTTGGCCGGGATGCCGAGTTTGAAGAGTTCGCGGTCGACCTCGTACATGAAGGCCATGACGCGATCCGGGATGAGTCCGAAGTAGTGGTCTTCGAATTCCTGGCCCTTGGGCGCGGGCGCGCCGAAGAGCGAGCGTCCGGCCGACAGCAGGTCGGGACGCGCGTAGTAGAACATTTTGTCGACCAGGAAATATTCCTGCTCGGGTCCGGCCGTGGCCGCGACGCGGGCAATATCCTTGTGACCGAAGAGCTTGAGGATGCGGCGGGCTTGTTTGTCGAGCGCCTGCATCGATTTGAGCAGCGGCGTCTTGGTGTCGAGCGCTTCGCCCGTCCACGAGACGAACGAGGTCGGGATGCAGAGCGTCGTGCCGTTGGCGTTCTCCATGAGGAACGCCGGGCTGGTCACGTCCCACGCAGTGTAACCGCGCGCGGTGTGCGTGGCGCGGATGCCGCCGGACGGGAAGGACGACGCATCGGGCTCGCCTTGGATCAGCGTCTTGCCTTTGAACTTGGAGATAGCCGAGCGGCCGTCGGTGCCGGGATCGTAAAACGAATCGTGCTTCTCGGCCGAGGTGCCGGTGAGCGGATAAAAAATGTGCGCGTAGTGGGTCGCGCCGCGGCTGACCGCCCAATTTTTCATCGCTTCGGCCACTTCATCGGCCACGCCTTCGGGAAGTTTGGTGCCGTTCTGCACGGTCTCGACCACCGCCTTGTAGGTCGCCGGCTTGAGCGTTTCCTTCATGGTGGCGAGGCTGTAGGTGTTCGAACCGAATACGGTTTCCGGCGTCTCCTCGATAAAATTGACGGAGGCATCTTGCGATTTGCGGGCCGCGATGGCGGCCACAGCGGCGGCGCGTGCTGACATGTTGCTCATAATGGTGATGGTTGTTTGTTTAGGGACTGCAAAGACTTCCAGCCCCGCAGCGTGCAGCGAAGCAGAAAGTCACAGAGAAACAGTGAAGCACGAAGCATGCCAAAACGCCAAGGACGGAAGCAGCAGGCAGCTCCGCTGTCTAATCTGAGACACTTCAGCGGCGAATGGCGAATTTTGGCCACCAGCCGCGACCTGCTTGGGGGGCGAACGTTCGGGCGAGCCACTCCCATTTGACCCGGCCCCACGGGGTGGCCAATCACCGCCGCGGCAACCAAGCCGGAGGATAAATCGGTCGCAATTTTGCCATGATCAAAAATCCGAGGCCGATCAGCAGGATGAAGACCGACAAAAACTGCCCCTTGGTCAGGAGGCCGACATACCCGGCATCAGGAAAGCGGAAACTCTCCGCCAGGCTCCGCGTTACGGCATAGCCGACAAAAAACAGGCCGGTGATCACGCCGTTGGGCACGCGCACCCGCGTGCGCACCAGCCAGAGCACGGCGAAAAGGAGCAAGCCCTCGAGCAGCGCTTCGTAAATCTGCGAGGGATGACGCGGGGTGAGGTATTCCCCGACCACGCGCGCCAGATCGGCCGAACCCGGCAGGGACACCAGGACCTCCTCCAACCCGACCGGCGCAGCAAACATTTCCTGCACCCGCCCCAGCACCTCCCTCTGCGCCTCCACCGGCGCCTCGTAAAGCTCCTTGGGGAATTTCACCGCCCAAGCCAACCCGCTCGGACGCCCGTAAAGCTCGCCGTTGATAAAGTTGGCACTGCGCCCGAAGAAAAGTCCGAGCGCCGATCCCACGACAAGATTGTCACCGAGACCGGGCCAATTGACCTGGTGGCGCCAAGCATACCAGAGCGTATAGCAGACCACGCCGAGGATCCCCCCGTGCGCCGACATTCCGCCTTCCCAAACGCGGAAGAAGCCGAGCGGGTCCCGCATGAACCCCTCCGGGTCGTAAAACAACATGTAGCCGAGCCGCCCGCCGATCAGCACGCCGAAGACCGCACATCCGGTGATGAAGTCGCCGACCTGGTCCGCCGGAATGACCGAGAACCCGCGCTTGGCCAAGTGCCGGTAAACAAGGTAGGCGGCCGCGAACGCCGCCAAGTAGGCCAACCCATACCACCGCACCCCGAAGCCGCCGCCGAATTGCACGGCGAACGGATCCAGATTGTGCACCCAGTAGGCGATCATTCCGCGGCCGACTGTGGCACCTTGCGGAAACGCGCCGGATCGTAACCTTGCCTGGCCAGCGCGGCCATCACCTCCGCGTAATCCGCCTCGCTCATCCGCTTCTCCCGCGCCATGACCCAGCCGTAATCACGAGAAGGATGACCCACCGCCATGAAGCGGTATTCCGGATCCAGGTAGAGCACGTAATAAGGCAAAGCAATCGGCCAAAGAAATTGTACCCGCCATTCCGCGTTGGACTTCTTGTCCACCACCCACGCGATACCGTTCATCACTTTCTGCGGACCATCGAACCCGCCCTTTCGGTAGCTGAAAATGTTGTCCATCTTCCCATCCGGACGCATGCGGTAGGTGTCCTTCGAATCGTAAGTGTCACGCTCCAGCCAATACGGAATGTGCGCGATAACCCACCAATCGCCCATAAACCGCGGCAAATCCACATAGTCGACCGCCTTGAAAGGCGGCTTCGACGCGCACCCCGTGAACAGGGCCAAGCCGAGCAGAGGCAGGAGCCAGATCATCTTTTCCATCCCCGCAGCAAAACAGCGCGCCGCACCCGAGTCAAACCCGCCAACTCTTCACTCGTCACTCCTCACTCTTCACTTTCCATCACTTCCTTCTTTTCCCGCGCACCCGGCCAAGTCATGCTGCCCGTTGATCTTACCGGCAGTTTTCACGAAACCATGAGCGCAGACGGCAGCAACGGCACCACCATGATCAACGTCCAGATCGACGGCCAGTGGCGCCGGTTCCCCAAGGGCACCAAACTGATCGAGGCTTGCATGCAGAGCGGCAGCTTCGTGCCGCACTATTGCTACCACCCGGCCCTCAGCACGCCCGGCAACTGCCGCATGTGCCTGCTGGAAATCGGCGGACCGAAAATGGACGCCAACCGCCAACCCGTCATGGGTCCGGACGGACGCCCCGAAATCGCCTGGTCGCCCAAGCCGCAAATTTCCTGCGCGCTGGAAATCACCGAAGGCATGGCCGCCCGCACCAATTCCCCGCTGGTCGAGGATTGCCGCAAGGGCGTGATGGAATTCCTCCTCATCAACCACCCGCTCGACTGCCCGATCTGCGACAAGGCCGGCGAATGCCGCCTGCAGGAATTCGCCGTCGAGTTCGGCAACGGCGGATCGAACTTCATCGAGGAAAAAGTCAAAAAGCCCAAGAACCAGGACATCGGCAAACACATCGTCCTCGACGACGAACGCTGCATCCTCTGCTCGCGCTGCGTCCGCTTCATGCAGGAGGTCGCCCACGACGACGTCCTCGGATTCGTCGACCGCGGCAGCCACACCACGCTGACCGTCCACGAGGGACAGCGTCTCGACAGCAATTACTCGCTCAACACGGTGGACATCTGCCCGGTTGGCGCGCTGACCAGCAAAGATTTCCGCTTCAAAATGCGCGTCTGGTTCCTGCGCGAAACGAAAAGCATCTGCACGTCCTGCGGCACCGGTTGCAACACGATCATCGGCGCGCGCGAAAACGAAATCATCCGCCAGACCCCGCGGCAGAACGACGCGGTCAATTCCTACTGGATGTGCGACCACGGACGCCTCAACTACGCCTACCTCTACCGCGAAGACCGCCTCGTCCAGCCGATGCTCCGCGAAAACGGCACGCTGCAAAAATCCACCTGGCCCCGTGTCATCCAGCAGGTCGCGGAAAAATTGTCCGCCCTTCCCCGCGGCGAAACCGCGATGATTGCTTCCGCCCGCATGACCAACGAGGAACTCTGGCTGGCCGGCAAAATCGCCCGCCACCTCGGCATCACTTTGCACGATGTGGTGGCGCGTCCGCAGAAAGCCGACGGAATTCTGGTCAGCGACGATGGCAACCCGAACACCACCGGCGCGCAACTCCTCGGCCTCGCCCACCAACCGGCCGGCGCCAGAGCCCCAGAGATCGCCGCCGCGGTCCGCAACGGCCAAGTCAAGGCACTCCTCTGCCTCGGAGAAGATCCGCGCCACTACGGGCTGACCGAAGCCGAACTCGCGCGCCTCGACTTGGTCGTCTGCCTCGACATCCTGCCCAACACCGCGACAAAAATCGCCGCCGCTGTTTTGCCCGGTGCCGGCTTCGCCGAAAAACGCGGTTCGATGGTCAATGTCAAAGGCCGCATCCAGCGCCTCAACCGTGCAACCCAACCCCCCGGCCAAGCCCGCGACGACTGGGAAATTCTCTCCGACCTCCTCCGCGCTGTCGGCGCCGACGCCCCGCAAACCCTCGAAGGCATTTTCAAAGAGATGTCCACCGCCGTTCCGGCGTTCGAAGGTCTCACCCTGGCCAAACTCGGCGGAGACGGCATCCCGACAAACGCCGCAGCTTCCTGAACCGCACGGTCAAGCGGCAAGAGACCGCTTCCGTCTCGTCACACGTCACAAGATCGATCAAGGCGGAAGAACCAAGACCATGCCGGGCTTGAGCTTGGTCGGATCGTCCAGCGTCGCCTTGTTTGCTTCGAGGATCTTGGGCCAATTGCCGGAATTTCCGTAATACTTGCGCGCGATGCGCGCCAAGGTGTCGCCGCTCACCACGGTGTGGGAGCGCGGACCCGCCGCCACGGGCGCCGCCGCCGCGGACGCCCCTGCCGTATCAGCCGGCGGAGTCACCGGAATGGCACGCCGCACCTCCGGCTCCGGAGCGGTCGCGGCCGGCAATGGCGGAGGAGTCGCCGCCACCACCATGGCCGGCGTGGCCGCCGGGCGTGGCGCCGGCGTCGGTGCCGCACGCCCTTCCGGCGCCTTGCCGCGCAACTCCGCCAGTTGCTGACGTAACTCGAGATTTTCGTTCTTCAAGCGCGAGGCCTCCCGCGCCGGGAGAACATTCCCTTCGGCCAGACTCGACACCAGGACCAAACGCAGCCTCTCGACATAGCCCTTCACATCCGTGGCGAATTGGCCCTGCGGCGCCAATTCAAGATACCGCTCGAAATGATGCAAGGCCCCGGTCTGGTTTTTCAACTGGTCCTCGTAGACCAACCCGAGCCGGTAATGCGCCTCGGCCGAAAGCATTGTCCCGTCGAGCGCCGACTCGTAATGCTGCACCGCCCGCTGGAATTCGCCGCGCACGACTGCTTCATTGCCCTCGCGGACATGACGCGCGGACTGCGACACCGTCAGCAGGTCGCACCCGGCCACCCCGGACGCCACAGCCAACGCGGCCAGACCGCGCCCGGTTGCCTTCATGCCCAGTAGTCGAAACATCGCGCGCATGATAGGCTCGCACGCATGACTGGCAAGACTCCCCTCGTAGCGATGCTCGCCGTCCTGTCGCTCGCGGCCTGCACCCCGGTGCGGGAAACGCCCCCGCCGCCGTCCGTTGCGGACGTCACGCCACCGCGCGTCGCCACTCCACCGAGTCCAACACCCGCGCCGGTCAAAGTCAAACCACGCGCCGTATCTGCGCCCGCGCCGGCCCGCGTCACGCCCCGCGTTGCCCCCGCTCCTTCCCGGCCGGCACCGGCCATCAATGCAAAAGTCTCCCGCGAACCCGGTGGTCAGTCGGTCTTGGTCACCCGCGGCGCCGCCGCCGAACCCGTGCCGCTATTCCGCCAAGCCATCGTGCTGGCCAACGTCCGCGCCGCCATGGCCGGACTGCCCGCACCGCCCAAAGCCGAATTCCAACGCGGTCTGCTCACGCTCACCTTCGGCCAGGCCACCTCGGAACAAATCGCCACCGCCGTCAATCGCGCCATCGAAGTCCCCGAAGTCACCCGCCTCCGCGCCAACCTCTCGCCGTAATAACACACGTCATTGCCCGGATCACCGCCCCTCGCCCCTGAAGCCGCGGCACTCCGAGCCGCGCCTCCCTTCATTCGAACTTGGAGAGAGGCGAGGGACGGAATCGAACCGTCGCATAGGGCTTTTGCAGAGCCCGGCCTTACCACTTGGCTACCCCGCCGTAACAGCCGTCATCAGTGACAGCGCCGGGGCGCCTTGTCAAACCCGCGAATCCGGCCTTGACCTTGCCCCACCCGTTCCCGTATTCTTCAGGGTCACTGGCGAAATACTCCGCCTCTGGCCATCACCCAACAATTTTCATGGATCCTATGCTGCTCGAAAAAGCCCGCGAAACCGTCGGTAACGACAAAATCTTGGTCAACCTCGTCTCGCGCCGCGTGCGCCAGCTCAACGCCACGAGCCGGCCGCTCGTCGAGGTCGAACCCGGCATGGGCTTCATCGACATCGCCCTCAAGGAAATCGGCGAGGGCAAGATTTCCGCCCGCGCGACCGAACCCGCCGCCGAGGCCGCTTAAGGCGCGCCCGCCGCGCCGAGGAGGCCCGCCATGGGCGCCGACATCGTCACCAACCGCAAGGCGCGGCACAGCTTCCAAATCCTCGAAACCCTCGAGGCCGGCCTCGCCCTCAAAGGCACCGAGGTCAAATCCATCCGCGCCGGCCTGGCCAACATGACCAGCGCCTTCGCCCGCCTCGAGAAAGGCGAACTCTTCCTCCACGGCCTCGACATCCAGCCCTACGAGCGGGCCAGCCACGAACAACACGAAGCCAAACGCCCGCGCCGCCTCCTCGTCCACCGCGCCGAATTGCACAAGCTGCGCGAGGCCGTGGAACAGCAAGGCTGCGCCCTCCCCGCCCTCAAGCTCTACTGGAAAGACCAGCACGTGAAGGTCCAACTCGGGCTGGCCAAGGGCAAAAAAGCCCCCGACAAACGCCACGACCTCAAGCGCCAGGTGGCCGAACGCGAGGCCGCCCGCACCGCCGCCGCCTTCAATCGACGCGGTTAAGTTTTCCCGTTACCCGCCACCCGCGACCCGTTACAAAAGTCGTCCTTCATGCCGTCGCCCGCGATCCATCCGACCCTCGACGAATTCGCCGCCCTCGCCGCGGATCACGGCGTCATCCCGGTGTGGACCGAGCTCGCCGTCGGAGACGAAACACCCGTCACCGCCTTCGCCAAAATCGCCGGCGATGAGCCCGCCTTTCTTTTCGAGTCGGCCGAACAGGACGAGGGGAGCGGACGCTACTCCATTCTCGGCAGCGGCGCGGAACGCGAGTTCATCGCCCGCGGAGACCGTTTTGAAATCAAACGCGGGGGCACCATGGTCCGGTCGGGCACCGCTCCCGATCCCCTCGCCGAGTTGGAGAAGGAAATGTCGGGACTGCGGGCCCCCGCCGGCTCGCTCCACTTCCCCGGGGGATGCGTGGGGTATCTTTCCTATGACGCCGTCCGCTACTTCGAGCCGACCGTTTCCGCGCCGCCCAAGGACGAACTCGGACTCCCGGACCTTTACTTTTTCACCACCGACCGAGTCCTCGTCTTCGACCACGTCACGCAGAAGCTCAAGCTCATCGTCAATGCCTACCCGGACGGCGATCCCGTCGCGGCCTACACCGAGGCCTGCGCCACATTGCGCCGTCTGGCGGAGCAACTGGCCAAGCCGGCGGTCTTGACGCCGGAAACGACCGGCGACGCGGGCCGACCCGGCGAGGTGGTTTCCAACACGACCGAGTCCCGTTTTCTCGAAATGGTCGAGTGGGCCCAGCAATACATCCGCGCCGGCGACGTCTTCCAAGTCGTCCTTTCGCAGCGCTTCGCCACGCCCTACAACGGATCGCCGCTCGATCTTTACCGCGCCCTGCGCCACGTCAACCCCTCGCCCTATATGTTTCTCGTGCGCTGCCCGGGCTTCCACCTGGTCGGCAGCTCGCCGGAAGTGCACGTGCGCGTCGACGAGGGACAAATCCAGATCCGCCCGATCGCGGGAACCATCCGTCGCGGCGCCACGCCGCAGGAAGACGACGCCAACGCCGAAAAACTCCTCGCCGACCCGAAGGAACGCGCCGAGCACCTCATGCTCGTGGACCTGGCCCGCAACGACGTCGGGCGCATCGCGGAATACAAATCGGTCCGCGTCACCGATTTCATGACCATCGAGCGCTACAGCCACGTCATGCACATCGTCTCGAATGTCGTCGGGACACTTTCACCGGGACACAGCACCTTCGACGTCATGCGCGCCACCTTCCCCGCCGGCACGGTCTCGGGCGCACCGAAGGTCCGCGCCATGCAGGTCATCAACGAATTCGAGCAAAGCAAACGCTGCAGCTACTCCGGTGCCGTGGGGTATTTCGGCTACGACGGCAACCTCAATTCCTGCATCGCCCTCCGCACGGTCCTGCTCAAGGACGGCACCGCCTACGTCCAAGCCGGCGCCGGGGTGGTTGCAGACAGCACCCCGCAGGGCGAGTATCAGGAGACCATCAACAAAGCCATGGGCGTCATCCGCGCCATCGAACGCGCCCGCACCGCCGACCCGTCATGATCCTCGTCCTCGATAACTACGACAGCTTCACCTACAACCTCGTCCAATACTTCGGCGAGTTGGGGGCGGACCTCCATGTCGTGCGCAACGACCAGATCACCGTCGCGGAGATCGAAAAACTCGCGCCGGAACGCATCGTTGTCTCCCCCGGCCCCTGCACCCCGCACGAAGCCGGCATCAGCTGCGAAGTGGTCAAAACCTTCGGCCAACGCCTCCCCGTCCTCGGCGTCTGCCTCGGACATCAATGCATCGGCGAAGTCTACGGCGGCGAAGTCGTCCGCGCCGACCGCCTCATGCACGGCAAAACCTCGCCGATCCTCCACAGCGGAAAAGGTGTCTTCAAAAATCTCCCGTCCCCCTTCGAAGCCACCCGCTACCACTCTCTTATCGTCAAACGCGACACCTTGCCCGACGTCTTGGAAATCACCGCCGAAACCGCCGAAGGCGAAATCATGGGCCTGCAGCACAAAACGCTCCCCGTCCACGGCGTCCAATTCCACCCCGAATCCATCCTCACCACCGAAGGCAAACGCCTGCTCAAGAATTTTCTGGAAGTGTAGCGGCGGCAGCCTGTCCACCCGTGTGCGGATCGCCGCCCCCGTCCGTTCACCAACAGGCAGGGTCGCCTCGCCGAGGCGACCGCAACCCTCCTCGCGGTCAGCCCAAGCCTGCCCGTCAGGACTCTGTGAGAACAGCGTTGCCGGTCGGCGTCCTACTGCTTCGTCATCGAGCCGATAATGGCGAGGACAACGACTAAGAAGATGGCAAAGATCACGATTGTTCCGACGGATTCGATCAATGCCCCTTTCCTGGACGGGCGCCGCTCTCCACGAAGTGGCGCAAAGCGACGACGGAGAACGCCGGTCACAACCGAAACAGCCATGATAGCTACGCCTATCGGAACCCACTCGTTCACGGCCTAAGCATCTGGGAAGGCGGCAGAGTAAATTTTCCAGTCCTCGTCGCCCACTTTGTAGACATAGGACTCCTTGGTGAGCATGCCTGCGGTGTGCAGCTTCTTCAGATCTGCTGCCAAGCAGGGCCCGTGTTGCTCGCCGGCCGCATCGAGATAAAAGAACGAGTCACCCTGCTCTTTGGTGCCGGCGTTGGACTTCTCGCTTGGTTGTGGGCCACTTAGCTCCCCAACCTTCGTCACAGACTTCTCGTCGCTTTCTTCATCAGAAGAGCCCTTGTCTTCCGTGGCATCAGCCTTGGCGTCTTTGAGCTTCGGCGGCGGCGGAACGTAAGCGCGCAGGTGCTCGCCGACATCTTTGTAAAACAGTGGGACCACTTCCTCGAGCTGCTCGATGAACGTCCGCCGCCCGGCAAACTTGCCGGCGAGGTCGGCCACGAGCAGAACGTCGAACGAATATGGAGCAAGCGACTTGTTGTCCGCCTCAAGGCACTCTGGATTTTCGCGAAGAGCTTCAAGCGATGCCTGCGTGGAAGCAGCGCGCCCCGGCCAATTCGCCCGGATCTGGATGCCGCCCGCTTCAGACTTTGCGAGCTGACGAAGAAGCCAGTTAATGCGCGCAGATGCACGCTGCTTATCTTTGGGCGCGGTCAACGACATCGAGACAACGACGCTGCGGCGCAGGAGGTCGGCGGTGATGTCGAGCGGCGCGGCAGCATCGGGAATGTCGAGCGTGCAGGAAAGTTTGTGCTCGCGAACGAGGAAGTCGGAGTCGTCCTTCAGGCGGGCATCGTAATCCTCCCGGTGCGTCTTCGGCAGACAGATAGAAACAAGCGTCCGGAGCTGGCGGCTGAGCATCAGGCTGAGATCGCGCACTTCCTGATGCCAAGCGCCGACCGAAAGCTCGACTGCTGCGTCATTACGATTGAGCACGGCACCGCTCTGGACCTTGGAGACAAGATCTTTCCATTCGGGGTTCATCTGGTCGAAGCGGCTGGTCCCAGTGGCGGGGTGATCAAGGTGCCGCGCAAATTCCCGCAACATGAACTCCTCCGCCGGCGTCTCGACTGTCTCGTCGTTGAGCACCAGCAGGGCTTGGGTGAGGAGGAACATCCACGACCAGTGGAAAATTTCGATGCCCTTGAGCGACGACTTCGACAGGCTCAAAGGCGAATGGGCAGGCGTGGCAACAAACTGGTTTGAGATCGTCAGGATTGCATCGATGCCGTTGAGTTTGGCGAGGGCCGCATAACGCTCCACTTGGTCGGCCTCTAGCTGGGCGGCCCCGATCTTGACTTCAACGAGACAGCCCCAAGTTCTTCCCTTTCCGCCCTCAAGAACGAGAAGCCCATCCGGCCGGCATTTCATGTCTGGCGGCTCATTGGCAAATACGACCTCTGTATAACAATCGAGTCTGGCGCGGGAACCCGCCCGTTGACCGATTGTGGAGAGCATGGCGGCGCGGAAGTCCGGCACCGCCGACAGGACGGCCAAGGCAATGGACGCCGCCCGAACTTCCTTGCTGCTATCGGCGGCGACCGGCAACAGCCGAGCTGGCTCTCCGGACTTCAAGAAGGAGGGTAGGTCGGCGGGCATATTAGCTGTGTGATACTCAAGAGTTGCGCCCTTTGTCGATTCTGGCCTTCCAGGAATTCGCGTCATAACAAGGCGAGCGACGCCGGCGGTGGGACCGGATACCGGCGGCCTCGCTAAACCGAGCAACCTGTCCCAACCCGCCCCAACCCCTTGACCACCAACAGCCAGCAGAAATTGGTGCGGATCGGGAATCAATCAGGGCTTGTCAGCGGGCGCGGAGGGGTTCGTAATCCAAAGGTATGCGCTGGATACTCCTCTTTTTGCTGTGCGCTTTGGTTGCCCCCTCATCGGCTGAGGATTTGCTGCCGACAGCATGGACGAGCAGCGGTAACGTGCACATCAGGTCAGTCGGCTACTCTTTCACAGTTAAGAAGCACCCTCTTCGCGTAACGCGCTTAGCTGTCCTCGATAGCTTCCAGAGAAGCGTCAGCGTCGGCATATGGAGCGAGTCTGGCACATTGATCACAAGTGCTACTGTCCCTGTTCCCGTCAATAATGCCGCCACTCTTCAAAACGGTTTCTGGTGGGTAACGCTACCGAATCCCGTGACTTTGGAGCCTTATACGACTTACAGAGTCGCAACCCAAGGCGAGGTGATAAGCTACCGAATTTCCTCGGAAGCTCCCACAGGTAGCGGTGTTTCAAGCGCAGTCATCGTAAATAATGCGGTCCTAAGTTCGGTCTACTCCTTTGCTTTCCCAGACTTAACCGCTTCGGGAATTATCGTTGGGCCAAACGTATCGTTTGACGTCCTCCCCTACGACACCACTCCGCCCGTCATCACCCTCAACGGGGCAAATCCTCAGACCATCTTTCGTGGCACGGTATTCACCGATCTGGGCGCAACAGTGACAGATGATTTCGATGCGGCGCGGTCGATCACAGGATCAGGAACGGTCAACACCACAACTGTCGGCAGCTACACGCTGACCTACTCGGCGCAGGATGAAGTCGGCAACGTGGCCACGCCCGTCACGCGCACCGTTGAAGTGGTGCTTGATCCGAACGGCGACGAGGATAACGATGGCCTGAACAACACCGAGGAAGCCAACCTCGGAACCAATCCCTACCTGCGGGATACAGACAACGACAGGGTGAATGATCTGCGCGAGGTGGGAGATGGCACTGATCCGCTTGATCCTGCCTCCTTTGATCCGCTCAATCTCGGTCTGGTTGCCTACTACCCGTTCAATGGGAATGCCAATGATGAGAGCGGGAATGGGAACCATTTCACTTCTTTGCCCAGCTTCTCGGATGACCGTTCAGGCGCAGAGCTAAGTGCGGCTGCATTCCCCACCGTTGCACCCATTTCCTCAATCCCAGTGGCCCTCCAATCATCTGGCTACTCCTTTTCGCTCTGGTTTCAAGTGGAGCGCACGCCAGCGCAAGGCGGAGAGCGGTTGCTGATGCACGGAAGCTGGAATTCGAGAGCCACCTTCAGCGTGGCAGTTTGGTCAGACATGCGCCTCGCGATGACTTGGCGCACTCAGGCGGGAGGCGACGAAATCTCAGCACCCTCTCCTCTGACCGTTGGTCAGTGGTATCAGTTGACCTGCGTCTTTGGGGCTTCCCAAACATCTTTCTACTTGAATGGCAAGCTACTGGCGTCACGCGTCTCCCAGCCATTCGCAGACACTTTGCCGATAGTTTGCGGCGGAGACAGCAGTCACTATTTCGACTCTGGCAAATTGGACGAGGTAAAATTCTGGACGAGGCCGCTCTCCCCGCAGGACGTAGCACTGCTCTATGCTAACGACCTTTACTTCGGCTTCGGTTTAGAAGGCGCAGCAACCAAACCCCCCTTCGATCCCGCGACAGTCGCCAATTGGGGCGCAGGTGGCACGGAATGGACTGTGAATACCTCTGTCACCCACGACGGCGTGGACTCGGTCAAAGCCCAGACCACCGACGGCCAATCGACCTACCGCGAATACACCGTGACCGGCCCTGCCGTGGTGGACTTCTGGTGGAAAGTTAGCTCGGAGAAAAATTTCGACAAATTTTCCTACTCACTCAATGGCGTGAATCAGCAGACCATTTCGGGCGAGGTCGATTGGAGTTACCGGACGCTGACGATCCCAGCAGGCTCCCACACCGTCCGCTGGACCTACACGAAGGACGCTTCGGATGCGGTGGGACAGGACGCGGGTTGGTTGGATGACTTCGCGGTTTACCCCGCTACAGCAACTCTCCAAGTGCGTGACGGTGCGACGATACTAAGTGGAGCAGATGTATGCGCCATAGTAGGTCGAGTTTGCAGAACCACGGTGGACTTTGGTTCGACGGCGTTGCAGGGCACATCTCCCAGCAAAACACTCACCTTCGCCAACGACGGCTACGTTCCGCTGGAGATCCTCATCTCTCTGCCGGAGGGCTCACCGTTCTTCTTTGAAGAGGGTTCATCTTACGAACTGCTCCTTGGGCGGGGCGAAAGTGTGGAGGTGCCGATCTTCTTGTCCACGGGTTCAGCAGGAACGAAGACCGCCCAACTATCCATCTCCGCACCTGACTCGGTGGTGGCCCCGCCCACGTTGACGCTGCAGGGCGTCTTGCTCGGCCAGAAGATCGCCGTGGTGCAAGGCGGCAACTCGCTTGCATCGGGCGATGGCATCGACATGGGCCTCGCCCCGCGAACGTTGCAGTTCACCATCAGCAACACGGGCAATGTCGGGAACTTGGAGATTGCAGCCATCTCCAGCACAGGCAATTTCCAAATCACCCAGCAACCGCAAACGTCGATTGCTCCTCAGGCCAGCACAACCTTCACCGTGCTGGCGCAGGCCACGGCCTTCGGAAACCAAGTGGGCGGCATCAGCATCACCTCCAACGATCCCGACGCGCCGACCTTTACCATTCCGCTGACCGCGAAGTCTTTTGCCATTGGCGGCGAAGGCATCCGCAGCGATTCGATGTCCACCTCAGGCACCGGCGGAGCGGTGGGCTGGGACTTCCTCGGCGTACATGGGCACAGTAGTGGGGAACCATTGCCCTCAGAACAAACAAGCCGAGCTCTCAAGTCAGGCACCACACCGAACAATGGCAGCTCTACCTTGGAGTTCACAACACAAACAGCGGGGGTGATCTCTTGGACATGGACCGTCTCCGCGCAGGAAGAATTCGATTGGCTCCTTTGCGAGGTGGACGGGCAAGAGGTTGCAGGCATCTCGACCAAGAATGGGGTGTGGCAAACGCAGATCGCACAAGTTCCCGCCGGAGCCAATGTCCGCTGGGTTTACCGCAAGGATGCTTCGGGAAGCGCAGGTTATGATGCTGGCTATCTCGCGGATGTGGAGTTCCGCAGCCTCGCGGCGAACCAGCCGTTCGGCCAGTGGGCGGATACCCATGGCATCTACGGCCCGCAGCAACGACTGCCCAAGTCTGGGCTGAAAGCCATTTTCGCGTGGCTCGGTGGCTTTGATCCCGCCGTCGGCACAAGCTCTTTGGATTTGCACCACGATATTGTATTGCAGCCCGACGGCATGTTCCTATCCCTCCTTCTATACCGCTTCTCCATCTCCAAGACGGCGGATGGAACGCAGCAGATCCTCTACAGCAGCGACATGTCTTCGTGGACAACGCGTCGGATCAGCCAGCGCATTGTCAGCGAGGATGCTGATCGGGTGGTCATCGAAGCCACGGCACCGAGTGGGACGAAGGGATTCTTTAAGGTTGTTGGCAGCGGAGACACCAGCATGGTCTGGGTTGAAGGCGGCACATTGCCTCAGGCCTCAGAGCTTGCGGGAACGGTAGTTGAGACTTTCCAGATCGGCAGAACGGAAGTCACATGGTCTGAGTGGCAGGAGGTCAGCGATTGGGCTGTTGCCAACGGCTACACCGACTTGGCAGGTATTGGCAGCGGCAGCGGACCAGAGCATCCAGTGCGCTCCGTCAATTATTATGACGTTGTGAAGTGGAGCAATGCCAAGAGCGAAAAAGAGGGCCTGACGCCAGTGTATCAGGTCCATGGGGCGGTTTATCGGACTGGCGAGGTTGAGCCCGCGGTCACGAGCGGCGCCAACGGGTATCGGCTGCCAACCGAAGCGGAGTGGGAGTGGGCAGCGCGGGGAGGAGCAAGCAGTCAAGGGTACATCTACAGCGGAAGTGATGATGTGAATGTGGTGGCGTGGTATTCGGGCAACAGCAGCGATGGCACCAAAGTGGTCGGCACCAAAGCGGCGAACGAACTTGGCATTCACGACATGAGCGGAAATTTGTGGGAGTGGTGCTCTGATGGACACCCCATTTTGGGTAAGTCTATTCGTGGCGGGGCTTACTATCTCGGCGCGACTGACCTCGTCATCGATTTTAGTGCCTACGTTCCAGATATCGAAAGGGAAACAGCCAATATAGGCTTCCGCCTCGTGCGCCAAGCCATTCTTGAAAACCGTGGCGACAAAAGCCGCCCATGAGCTTGGGGTCTACGACATGAGCGGCAACGTGTGGGAGTGGTGTGAGGAGTGGTTTAATGAGGGCAAGCGTTCGATGCGCGGAGGGGCCAGTCTTTCGCCGCTCACCTACCAGTGCGTCGTATGGTATGGAGGCGCGTTCTATCCCGCCTTTCGCGGGGATGGAATGGGCTTCCGCCTCGCCCGAAACGCCGAATGATCTTTTGAGTCAGCCTGATCGTCAAACGCAAGTCGGCGTAAAGTTGGTTTGCTTGGTGGCATCACCCCGAGACGGGCGCGCACGCCCGGACGCCCCCGCCCCGGTGACCTCCTCGCATTTTTCTTCAAGTTTCAGGTCTCCGCCCTCATCCTTCCCCTCGCACCGGGGGTGTAGCTCAACGGTTAGAGCAGGCGGCTCATAATCGCTTGGTTGCAGGTTCGAGTCCTGCCGCCCCCAATCGAACAACAAAATCATGCCCACCTTCGACATTGTCTCCGAAATCGATCGCCAGGAAATCCTCAACGCCGTGGACCAGGCCCGGCGCGAACTGGCCACCCGCTTCGACTTCAAGGGTTCCGAGGCCAAAATGGAAATCGAGAAGGACGGCAATCTGCGCCTCACCGCCGAAGACGCCTCGCGCCTGAAAGGCCTGCGCGAAATCGCCGTGGCCAAACTGGCCAAACGCAACATCGACCTGCGCAACGTCGAGCAGAAAGAGCCCGAGATCTCCCCGCTCGGCCACGCGCGCCAGCTTTTCGTCTTCAAGCAGGGCCTCGAAGGCGACAAAGCGAAAGAAATTTCCAAATTTCTCAAAGCGTCCGGACTGAAAATCCAGTCGACGCTGCAAGACCGCCAGATCCGGGTCACCGGCAAAAAGCGCGACGACCTGCAGGAAGCCATCGCCGCCCTGCGGGCCAAAGATTTCGGCGTCGCGCTGAACTACACCAATTTCCGGGACTGATCCCCGGCCTCAGGCCTCGAGCATCGGAACACCGTAGGTTGCGGCGATGCGGTCTGCCGTCACGAAGCGCAAACCCTCGTCCAGAGCCTGAGCGATCAGGATGCGGTCAAAAGGATCCCTGTGGTGCCAGGGCAGCCGTGCGGCGGTCATGGCATGCCTGCGAATGACCGGCAATTCCACGAACCCGGCCGCATCAAGCGCACCCACCCAGTCGTCAGGCAGATCCAACTTCCCGCAGGCCCGCTTGATCTCCAGCTCCCAGACCGACGCCGCGCTGGCAAACACGAGGTTGGCCGGGGACGTGATCTCCGCGGCAACTCTCCCCGCAATTTTTGCCGGCTCAAGAAGCGTCCAAAGAATGACGCGTGAGTCGAGCAGGAGCTTCACAGCTTAATCGGCGACCTTCGGGGCCGGCGCCGGCTCGGACGTCCCGTAAAACGACTCCTCCAGCTCGGGGTCAGGATCCCAGCAACCGGGAAGTTCCTTGCCTTGGCCGGCCAGCAACCCCAGCGGACGTGCCGCGCCCGCCGCCCCCACCTTGGTGAGCTGAACCATCGGCTTGCCGGCCTTGGCCACGACCACGGTCTCACCAGCCAAGACCTCCTCGACCAGCTTGGAGAGGTGGGTCTTGGCCTCGTGCATATTGACCATCTTCATACTGCGTGACTTAGTCCGACTAAGTTTTGTTGTCAACCTCGGCAATTTCCTGCCCGATCGCCTCGTAAGCCGCAGCCGGATCCTCTGCCCGGCTGATTGGCCGACCGACGACCAGATGCGTAGCCCCACGACGCACCACCTCGGCCGGTGTGGCCGTCCGCTTTTGATCACCCGCATCCGCGCCGGCCGGACGCACACCCGGAATGACCAGCACGGCCTCCGGTCCAAGCAGCCCCCGCAATCGCTGGACCTCGAGCGCGCTGGCCACCAAGCCCCGCACGCCAGCCTGCCATCCCATCACCGCCAAACGCTCGACCTGCGCGGCCACAGTTCCCCCCACGCCGCACGCACGCAAGGTTGTTTCATCGGAACTCGTCAGCACGGTCACCCCGAGAATGGTGGTCGCGTCGCCGGCAGACTCCACGGCCGCCGCGCACATTTCCGGTCCGCCCCCGAGATGGATCGTGCACAGGTCGACGCCCAGCCCGCGCGCCGAGCGCACCGCCGAGGCCACCGTGTTGGGAATGTCGTGGAGCTTGAGATCGAGGAACACGCGGGCGCCGTGCGCTTTCACCGCTTCCACCGCCGCCGGGCCCGCCGCAGTGAAGAGTTGGAGGCCGACTTTGTAAAAACGCGCCCGCCCTTTCAGCCGGTCCATGAGACGCCGCGCGTCGTCGAGCGAGGGCTCGTCAAGGGCCACGATGATTTCCGCTTTGCCGCCGCCTTCCGTGCCGTGAATCATGCCCTGCATGCAAATCGCCGCCCCGGCCAAAATCAATCTCAACCTGCGGGTGCTCGGACGGAATGAGGCCACCGGCTACCACGACATCGAAACATGGATGGCCCCCGTCTCGCTCGCCGACGAGTTGAGGGTCGAGCTCACCGAGGCACCGGGGATCGCCCTCACCTGCAGCGACCCGGCACTGGACAACGGCTCCGGCAACCTCGCCTGGAAAGCGGCCGAACTTTTCTTGCGGGAAACCAAAAGCGAACGCGGCGCGCGCATCGAACTGCACAAACACATCCCGCACGGCGCAGGCCTCGGCGGAGGGAGCAGTGACGCCGCGGCGGTGCTCAAGGCGCTCAATGCTCAATCCGGCAGCCCGCTCGACGGGTCCGCGTTGGAAAAGTTGTCCGCGCACCTCGGCTCGGATGTCCCCTTCTTCATCCGCGCGAAGCCCGCGATGGCGCGCGGACGCGGGGAGATCCTCGAACCCCGACCGCTCCCGCAACCGCTCGACTTGCTCCTGATCAAACCGCCGTTCGCCGTCGAGACCGCCTGGGCCTACGGGCAATGGTCGGACCAAGCGTCTTGTCCGCCGCGCTGGACCGCACCGCAACTCCACGACGGACTCGAAATCTTCAACGACCTCGAACGACCTGTCTTCGCCAAATACATCATTCTCGCCGCGCTCAAGGAACGGCTCCTCGAACACTCGCTCGTTGCTGCCGCTGCGATGTCCGGCTCGGGCTCCTGCCTTTTCGCCATCCTCCGCGACCCGCGCGGCGCCGAACAACTCGCCGCCGAGACCAAAAGCGAGTTCGGCGACACATTATGGTCCGCCTCCTGCCGCACTTTGTAGGTTCGCCGGCCCCGGCAGCAGCCGCCCCACTCGCCCCTCGTCATCTTCAGCATTGACCCCCCACACACCCTTGGCAACCCTCACCGCCTAAGCCGTTCCCATGCAAATCGCCGCCCACTATCCCCCCGGCTTTCGTGCCCGCCGCGGACTGAACTGGGGCGCCCTCGGGCTCATGTATGCCTCTTATTACATGTGCCGCTACAATTTCCGTTTTGCCGGCCCCGGCATGAACGAGGAATTCGGTTTCAAAGCGAGTGACCTCGCCATGCTCTGGGTCGTCTGGTCGCTGGCCTACGGAACCGGGCAACTCGTCAACGGACTCTTCACCGACCGCATCGGCGGCAAATGGTCCATGCTCATCGGCGCCATCGGCACCATTGTCTGCAACTTCATCTTCGGTTTCTCGTCCTTCGTCGGCACCTTCTCGACCTTCGCCCTCATCGCCCTGCTCAACGGCTGGTTCCAGTCGTACGGCGCGCCCGGCATGATCAAAATCAACGCCGCGTGGTTCCGCCGCACCGAGCGCGGCACCTTCGCCGGCATCTTCGGCATCATGATCCAGCTGGGTCAGTTTGCCATCAACACCCTCGCGCCCTTCCTCCTCGCCGGCTTCACCATCACCATCTGGGCCATCGGCACGTGGGTGGTCGAACCCGGACAATGGCGCGTCCTCTTCATCGTCCCGCCCTTCGTTACCGTGGCTGCCGCGCTTTTCCTGTTCTTCGCGGTCAAAGAAGAACCCGCCGCCGCCGGATACCCCGATGCCATCGAGGACGAGTTGGACAACTCCGCCGGCACCCGGGTCAGCCTCAAAGAATCCTTCACCACCATCTTCACCCACCCGCTTGTCTGGTTCTACGCCGTCGCCTACGCCTCGACCGGCGCGGTGCGCCACAGCTCGGATCAGCTTTCCGTCATGTTCTTCACCGAGCAACTCGGCATCGATTGGAGGGCCAAACCGCTCTCCGTCTTGGTCACCATGAATCTCATGACGCTCGCCGCCGTCGTCGGTTCGATCGCGGCGGGATTCGTCAGCGACAAATTTTTCAAAGGCCATCGCTCTCCGGTCGCCATGTTCCTTTACTTCACCGAAGCCGTGGTCCTGGCCATGGCGGCCGTTGTCATGCTGGCCGGCTTCATCCAACCCGGTGCGCTCGGCGTCTTTCTCGGCGGCATGTTCCTCGTCATGACATCCCTCACGGTCAACTCCACCCACTCGATCGTCGGCGCCGCCGCGCCCATGGACATCGGAGGCAAAAAAATGGCCGGCTTCGCCGCCGGCGTCATCGACTCCTTCCAATACTACGGCTCCGCCCTCTGCCTCTTCATCACCGCCATTGTCCTCGATCGCTACGGCTGGGCCGGATGGTATCCGGTCATGATCAGCTTCGCCCTCATGGGCGGATTCGCCATGCTCCTGCTCAAACGAAAACAAAAACGGCTCGCCGCCGCCAACCCGTCATGAAAATTTTTCCCGTTCTCCTCGCCGCATGTCTGACCGTTGCCGCCCAAGCCCAGCAGCCCCTGCGTATCGAGGGATCCAACACCTTCGGTGAAAAGCTCGGACCGCTCCTGGTCAAAGGCTTCAAGCGCGCCAACCCCGGCATCCCCGTGGAATTGAAACGCCCCGGTTCCGGACCCGGTCTCGCCGCACTCCTCGCCGGCCGCACCGACATCGCCCCGACCTCCCGCCCGGCCAATCGCTCCGAGCTGCTCGCCGCCAAAAAGGCCGGCGTCAAGTTGCGCGGGCAAATGATCGGCAGCTACGGCGTGGCCATCATCGTCAATGAAGCCAACCCGGTGAAAAACCTCAAACCATCCCAAGTGCGCGCCCTCTTCAGCGGCAAAACCGCCGATTGGAGCAGAGTCCGCGGCGCCGCGGCACCGGTCAATGTTTACACCCTCGACCGCAACACCGGAGCCCGCGCCGGATTCCAGACTCTCGCCATGCGCGGCGCTGATTACAGCCCCGCCGCAAAAGCCCTGCCCGATTACCAATCCATCGTCGCCGCCGTGGCCAAAGACCCCAATGCCATCGGCTATGCCGACATGGGACCGCTTCCGGCCGGGGTGCGCGCCCTCCTCATCAACGGCGAACCGGCGAACAATGTTGCCATCTACGAACAAGTCTATCCCTACGCCAATGCGCTCTACCTTTACACGGTGCAAGGTCGCGAAACCCCCGCCGCCAGAAAATTCATCCGCTACGCACTGTCCGGGAACGGCCAGCGCATCATCCAAAAAGCCGGCTTCGTCCCCCGTCTCGGCGCCCCGCCCTCGGCCACAGCCTCCCTCGCACCCTGACCGTGGCGCCGCCAGCCTGTCCGCCGTGCGCGGATCCCCGGCAACGGACGTCATCATGCTTTTGTAGCGGCGGTCTATGACCGTCGGATCATTTCACTCAGCTTTCCAACTCAGATCTCAGACCTCTTCCTCATGCTCACCGTCACCCAAGTCACCAAGTCCTTCGGTGGACGCACCCTCTTTCAAGACGCCTCGCTGCAAATCAACCCCGGCGACCGCATCGGCCTGATCGGAGCCAACGGCGCCGGCAAGTCGACCCTCTTCTCACTCATCCTCGGCGACAACGCCCCCGATGAAGGCACGGTCAATCTCCAACGCGGACGCACCGTCGGTTTCCTTCCCCAGGAAACCGCCCCCTCCGGCGAAGAAACCGTCCTGCAACTCGCCACCAGCATCTCCCCCGCCATGGCCGCCGCTTACGCCACCATGCGCGAGTTCCCCGACGAGCACTCCGCCGAACACCACGAGGCTTCATCGGTCTTCATCGAACTCGACGGCTACAACCTCGAAGCCAAAGCCAAACGCATCCTCGCCGGGCTCGCCTTCCGCGACTCCGACCACCACCGACCCGCGCGAACCATGAGCGGCGGATGGATCATGCGTGCGCACCTCGCCCGCCTCCTCGTCATGGAGCCCGATCTCCTCATGCTCGACGAACCGACCAACCACCTCGACCTCGAGACGCTCGGCTGGTTCCAGACCCACCTCTCCGCATACCCCGGCGCCCTGCTCGTCATTTCCCACGACCGCGCGTTTCTCAACTCGGTCTGTGATGGCATGGTCGAAATCGCCCGTCAGCATCTCCATCGTTACCGCGGCAACTACGACGACTACCTCGTCGAGAAAAAAGCCCGCGACGAGCAATACCTCGCGGCCTACAAAAACCAGCAACGCGAAATCGAGCACCTCCAGGATTTCATCAACCGCTTCCGCGCCAAAGCGAGCAAAGCCGCCCAAGCCCAGGAGCGCATCAAACAACTGGCACGTATCAAACGGCTCGCTCCGCCGGAAAATTCCGAAGCCACGGTCAAATTCCGCTTCCCCCAACCGCCCCGCGGCGGACAGCGCACCATGGTCCTCGAGCACGTGCGCCAAGCCTACGGCGATCATGTGGTCTACGAGGACCTCAGCCTCACCGTCGAACGCGGACAGCGCACCGTCCTCGTCGGACCGAACGGCGCCGGCAAATCCACGCTGCTCAAAATCCTCGCCGGCCTGCTCCCGCTGGAGGGTGGCACCCGCACCGAAGGCCACAATGTCAGCGTTGGCTACTTCGCCCAGCATCGCACCGACACCCTCGACGTCGGCCGCACCGTGCTGGAGGAAGCCATGGACGGCGCCAGCGGCGTGAGCGAGCAATCCGTCCGCACCGTCCTCGGCTCCTTCCTTTTCCGCGGCGAAGACGTCTTCAAAAAGGTCGGCGTCCTCAGCGGCGGCGAGAAAAGCCGTCTCGCCCTGGTCAAACTTCTCCTCCAGCCCCCCAACCTCCTCCTCCTCGACGAACCCACCACCCACCTCGACATCGCCAGCATCAACGCCCTCGTCGCCGCGCTCCACCCTTACGAGGGCACGCTGGTTTTCGTCAGCCACGACGTCCATTTCATCCGCTCCCTCGCCACCACCGTCCTCCACATCAATGCCGGATGCCTCACCCCATACGCCGGGGATTACGACTACTACCTTGAGAAATCCGGGGCCGCCTCCGACCGCGGCGGACTCGTCGCCGCGCTCCGCAATCATCGTCCGGCCGAAAAACCGGCAGCCCCTGTCGCCGACAAGCCGAAGCTCGGACTCAAAGAAATCAAACAACAGCGCCGGGCCGAAGCCGAGGCCCGCAAAGCGGCGGCCGCTGCCCTGCGCCTGTCCCAGTCGCGCCACCGCGAGCTCGAGCAACGCATCATGGCCCTCGAAACCCGCCAACGCGAACTCGCCACCATCCTGGAGACAGCCCCCAACGATGCCTCATCCTTTCCGCTCCATCGCGAGCTCGCCGACCTGACCGAAGAACTCGAGCAAGCAAACGAGGAATGGAACAACCTCTCCGCCACAATGGCGGCTCCGGCTTAGGCGATGGACGAATCCGCGCCGACTCCGTATCGCCGCCGTCCCCGCTATCCGGGGAAAAACCCGGTTCGCTTCGAGCACAAATACAAGGAACTCGACCCGCAGCACCACCCGGACACGGTGGCCAAAGTTCTCGCAGCCGGCAAAACCCCCGCTGGTTCCCATGTGCCGATCATGGTTGCGGAGATCCTCGAAGTGCTTCGTCCAAACCCCGGCGACTTCGCCGTCGACTGCACCCTCGGCCACGGCGGCCACGCGCAAGCGATCTTGGAAAGAATCGCGCCGCAGGGCCGTCTGCTCGCTCTCGATGTCGATCCACTCGAACTCCCCCGCACGGAACAACGCCTGCGCGAAGCCGGTTTCGGACCCGGCCAACTCACCGTGATGAAGTCCAACTTCGCCGGATTGCCAGCCGCCCTGGACAAAGTCGGTCGGCCCGGCGCCGACCTCATCCTCGCCGACCTCGGGGTCAGTTCCATGCAACTCGACAACCCCGGGCGTGGTTTTTCGACCAAAGCCGCCGGCCCCCTCGACATGCGCATGAATTCCTCACGAGGCATCTCCGCCGCGCAATTCCTGCAAAAAGTTTCGCCGGAAAAACTCGCCGCCATCCTCGCCGAAAACTCCGACGAACCGCACGCCGCCCGACTCGCCACGGCCTTGGCTGGAAGATCTTTCCTCACCACCACAGATCTCGCCGCCACGATTCAATCCGCACTTCCGTCTGTCCCGGGCGAGGAACGCGAGCTCTCCGTGCGCCGCGTCTTCCAAGCCATCCGCATCGCAGTGAACGAGGAGTTCACCGCCCTCGACACCCTCCTGCGCGTGTTGCCCCGGTGCCTCAACCCGGGAGGCCGCCTCGCCATCCTCACTTTCCATTCGGGCGAAGACCGCCGAGTGAAAAAAACCTTCCAAGCCGCGCACGGCGAGGGCCTTTACCAGGAAGTTGCTCGCCGCGTCCTCCGCGCCACCCCCGAAGAGCGCCGCACCAACCCCCGCTCCACCTCGGCCAAACTCCGCTGGGCCATCCGCTCGCCGTTGTAGCGGAGGCGCCCCCGTCGCCGGCTGTTTCCGGGGGTAGGGTCGCGCGGGCCCGCGCGACCGCTAGGTTCAGAATGAACGAGCGGGCCGCTCGTCCCTACCTCGAGGCCAAAAAATCCCCCGCCATCCGCGTCGCCGCGTCCCGCAAAGTCATCTTCCCCTCCGCAACCTCGCTGCCCAGTCGCGCCAAGTCGTCTTTCACCGCCGCGCTCTCCGTCATCCCCCGCAGCACCTGTTCGCGCGCAAAGTCAATCAACCCCTCCTGCACCTGACCCAGCCGCCTCGCGTCCCATTCCCCGGACGCTTTCATTTCCGCGCGAAACCGCTCGACCAGCGCCCAGACCTCCGCAATCCCGTTTCCCTTCACCGCGGAGCACGTCAGCACCTCCGGCTTCCATCCCGCCGTCGCCGCCGTCACAAAGTGCAGCACCTGCGCCAATTCCAACTCCAGTTTCTCTGCCGCGACCACGTTGTCCCCGTCCGCTTTGGTCACCGCGATGGCATCCGCCATCTCGACAATCCCTTTCTTTATTCCCTGCAATTCATCCCCCGCCCCGGTCAGCGCCAGCAGCAGGAAAAAATCCGTCATCGACCGCACCGCAATCTCGCTCTGCCCCACACCCACCGTCTCAACCAGAATCACATCATAGCCCGCCGCCTCGCAAAGCGTGATCGTCTCCCGCGTCTTGCGCGTCACTCCGCCGAGCGCGCCACCCGAAGGCGACGGACGGATATAAGCCGACGGATGACGCGACAACTTCTCCATCCGCGTCTTGTCCCCGAGAATACTCCCCCCCGAAATCGCACTCGTCGGATCCACCGCCAAGACCGCGACACGGTGGCCGCGCTCGCAAAGATAAAGCCCGAACGCCTCGATAAATGTGCTCTTCCCCACTCCAGGCACCCCCGTGATCCCGATCCGCACCGAATGATCGCGATGCGGCAAAAGCAAGTTCATCAACTCCCCCGCCACCGCTCCATGCTGCGGAACCGTGCTCTCCACCAACGTGATGGCCCGCGCCAACACTGTCGCGTCCCCCGCCCGCACCCCGCGGGCATATTCCTCCGCAGAGAGCGGCAAAGTAGAAGCATTGGCAGCCATGGGCAGTCTGCGACACATTCACACAGTCCGCCCCCCCGCTGGAAGCCTCGGCGGCCGTCCCGACCCCCGCACCGCTTGACCCCAACTGGTCTATTCATTAGACTAGTTTTATGAAACGCACGCCCCGCGTCCAGGAAGTCGGCGCCTACGAGGCCAAAACCAACCTCTCCCGCCTCCTCCGCCAGACCCGCGCCGGCCAATCTTTCATCATCACCCAACGCGGCAAGCCCGTGGCCGAGCTCAAACCCGCCGCAGTCAAGGGTGTCAGAGGCGGCCGCGGCGACATGAAAGGCAAGATCCGGGTCGCCGACGATTTTTGCGAGCCCATCGAGGACATGCGCGAATACATGGAATAGCGCATGCGCTACCTTCTCGATACCCATGTGCTCCTTTGGTGGCGCGCCGATGACCCGCGCCTGCCGCACCGATGGGATCCCATCCTCGGCAACGCTGACGCTCACGACATCATCGTCAGTGCCGCCTCGCTTTGGGAAATCACCATCAAACGATCCCTCGGCAAGTTGGACTTGGTTGTCGACATTTCCGACTTCGGACGACAACTGCAAGAAGACCATGGTTTTCGTCTTCTCGGGATCGAACCCGATGCACTCGACCGACTTGCCACGCTGCCGCACCACCACCGCGACCCCTTCGACCGTCTCCTCATCGCCCAAGCCATCGAGAACGGCGCCACCGCCGTGACCGACGACCGCCATTGGAAAAAATACCGCTGCAAGGTCCAGTGGTAACGCCCGGCGCGCCGGCCGGAATTTGCAGTGGCCAGACCGCGAATTTCGGCGACACTGTTCCAGCTTTTCCGGGCATGCCCCTGCCACCGACCAAGCCTCATGAAAATCACCAAAGATCACGCCGTTTTCTTCGATTACGAAGTCCGCAACAGCCGCGCCGAAACCCTCGACAGTTCACGTGACGGTTCGCCCATGGCCTACGTCCATGGCTACGCCAGCATCGTTCCCGGATTGGAAAAAGCACTCGAAGGCAAGTCCGCCGGCGAGCAACTCGACGTCACGGTTCCGCCGGTCGAGGCCTACGGCCTGCGCGATGAACGCCGCGTCGGGCAGGTCCAGCGCTCGATCTTTCCCGAGGGTGCGGAGATCAAACCGGGGATGCGCTTCCGGGCCAGCAGCGAGCAAGGCAGCGACCTTGTGGTCGTCACCGCCGTGGACGGCGACACGATCACGGTCGATGCCAACCACCCGCTGGCCGGCGAGACGTTGACCTTCGCGGTCACCGTCCGCGACGTCCGTCCCGCCACACCCGAGGAGATCGCCCACGGCCACGTGCACCATGCGCATGCGCACGAGGATGACGCCTGCTGCGGCGGAGGCGGTTGCGGCTGCCACTGACATGCCAGCTCGCGCAGGACGACCGTCCGCGGCCGCCGCACTCGACGAAGTCCGCCGCGTCTACCGCGACTTGGACGCCCGCCCGGTCGAGCGCCACTGCGAACTCCGCACGCAGTGCTGCCATTTCAAACTGACCGGCAAAACCCCGCACCTGACCCGCGGCGAGGCCCTCCTCGCCGCCCGCGCGCTCAAGGCCACCGGACGCAAATCCCTCCCGTCCCGACCCAATGGCGCCTGTCCGCTGCTGGACCCGCAAAACTCGCGCTGCCTGATTTACGAGGACCGTCCGTTCGGATGCCGGACCCATTTTTGCGCCGCCGCCGGCGGACCGTATGCGCGTCGCGAGGTGATCGATCTCATCCGCCGCCTCGAGGAGATCGACGAGCAACTCGGCGGCGACGGCCCCAGGACACTTCCCGCCGCCATCTCGTCCGAGTTGTAGCGGCGGTCTATGACCGCCGGTGCCTTGTTTTGACAGGTTCCGGCGGTCACAGACCGTCGCTACACCCCCGCTCAAGTTTCAGGTTCGAGCCTTCAGCCCGGGAATTTTACCCAACCCTCACCGCCCGCGTCTTGTCCAGACGGAGGATGCCCGGTCGCGACAAGTCGAGCATCGCTTTGGGATCGGTCACTTTTTCGCCGCGCCACTGCACGCTTCCTTGCGTGACCAACCGGCGCACGTCGCTGCGCGATTTGGCCTGCCCGAAACACGCGTTGTAAGCCTCGACCGCGGCGGTGATCACATCGATCAAGGGCACCGCGGGCGTGAACGCCGGCAACTCGGCGTTCTCAAGATCGCGGCCGCTGAAACGCTTTTCGAATTCCTCGAGGGCGTGCGCGGCATCGCCGGCCGAATGGAATCGCTCGACCAAGGCACAGGCCAATTCTTTTTTGGCCGCCATGGGATGGGCTTCCCTCGCGATCTCACGTCCGAGCAGCAGCACATACCAACGGGCCATCAACGCGTCGGAAACGCTCATCACCTTGCCGAACATCGCCCCGGGTGCTTCGTTCACCCCGACCGCATTGCCGAGGCTCTTGCTCATCTTCTGCGTGCCATCGAGCCCCTCGAGAATGGGCAGCATCATGGCCACCTGCGGTTCCTGCCCTTCTTCCTTCTGCAGGTCGCGTCCGACCATGATGTTGAAAAGCTGGTCCGTGCCGCCGAGTTCCACGTCGGCGCGGATCATCACCGAGTCCCAACCCTGCATGATCGGATACTGCACCTCGTGCGCGCGGATCGGCTGGGCTTTGTCCAGACGCTCGCGGAAATCCTCCCGCTGCAACATCTGCTGCAAGGTCACCCGGCTGTTCAGCTTGATCACGTCGGTGAACGTCATGTCCCGGAACCACTCCCCGTTGAAAACCACCTTCGTCTTCGCCTTGTCGAGCACCTTGAAAGCCTGCTCCTGGTATGTCCGGGCGTTGGCCAGCACCTCGTCGTGGGTCAGTTGCGGACGCGTGGCCGAGCGCCCGCTCGGGTCGCCGATCATCGCGGTGAAATCCCCGATGATCAGGATGCCCTCGTGTCCGAGATCCTGGAACTGGCGCAGCTTTTGCAGGCTGACGGTGTGCCCGAAGTGGATGTCGGGCGCGGTCGGGTCGACCCCGAGCTTCACGCGCAAGGGCCGGCCGGCGGACAGTTTTTTTTCCAGCTCGCGGCGGCTGATGATCTCCGCGCATCCGCGGGAGAGAAGATCCATCGATTCGGCGGGACTCATGCGCTCAACGGTTCCGGTTGAGCAACTCCCGGACCTCGTCCAGCGAAAGCGGCGCGCTCCCCTGGCCGTAAGCCTGGCTCACCGAGCCCTGCGCCTTTCCCCGGCCGAGGAACTGGCGCGTGTCGATCTCGCCGTCGAACTGCAAGGCCTCGCGCCCTTCCTCCGGGGCGCTCTTGGACTCCACCGCCCGCGAGGCGAATTCCTTGTCGCTCAGCACATACTTGGTCAGCTCGCGCGCCGCTTCGGTCTCGTAGACTTTGCGGCCGAACCACGGATTGCGGATGCCGAGGAATTTCCGCGTGGTGTATTCCTTGGTCCGCGCCGGCTTGACCCCGCGGTATTCCCCCGAACCTTCGAACTTCTTCGAGGAGAAAGCCGTGCTGGAAAACGCCTTCGCTCCCATGGGGTTGGCCTGCTCGACCTTGGGGTTCATGATGCGATCCATCATGCGCTGCTCCTGCTCCTGGGCGCACAACGGCGCGGCAAAGAGAATTGCCACCATGACGACGCGACCTACCATGCCTCCTGCATAGCCGAGCCGGACCCGCGCTGCAACACCGCTGCCCCCATGAACACCGCCGAACGCCCCGAAGTCCTTCTGGCCGCGGCCATCGCCACGCACCGGCGCGAGCGGGAACTGGCCCGCCTCCTGACCGCCCTCGCCGTCGACGGCACGCCGTTCGAGGGCGGGGTTTTTGTCGCGGACAACGCCTCGTCCGCGGCGACGCAAGCGGTCTGTGCAGCCGCCGCCGTTCCCTGCACCTGGCTGCCCCGTCCGGTCAACAACGGACCCGGACCGGCGTGGAACACCGCCATTGCCAAGGCGCTGGCCAATCCGGCGGTCACACATGTCATGGTCATGGATGACGATGTGGTCCCGCCCCCCGGCACGGCCGCCGCGCTGCTCGCCGCGCTGGAGGACGGACCGGCGGCCGCCGCCGCCCCGCTGCTCTTCGACGACAAGGAACACCTCTGGGCTTTTCCCGAACCGCGCGAGACCGCCCTGCGGGCCGTCATCCGGCGCACGGTCGGTGCGGACGAATGCCGGCGCGCACTCGGCGGGGGACCGCACCCGTTCTGCTGGGCCACCGGGGCGTGCATGCTTTACGCGCGGCGCGCGTTCGAGACCTGCGGATTGTTCCGGGAAGATTTCTGGATGCTCGGCGAGGACCTTGAATTCTCCATGCGCGTGGCGGCCGCGGCCGGCGGCGTCTTTACCGCGGACGCGATCGTGCCCCATTTGCCCCCGCCCCCCGACCCGGCCACTTCGCGCGTCGCCCACCGCCTCAAGTTCCTCGCCCTGCTGCAGAATTTGTCCTACCTCGCCTTCCACTCGCCGCACAGCGCGCACCTGCGGCGCTACCTGGCGGGCAATTTCAAACGCTACGTGCGCACCGAGGGAGTCGGGCCGGGCACTCTGTGGGACGGATGGTGCGCCTTCTACGAGGGCGCACTCTGCCGGCAACCCGCCGGCACCCCGGCCGGCGCCCGCCTGCGGGAACGGGCCAAGCGCCGCCTCGAGCGCCCATGAAGCACCACCAAACCGCCCGCCGCGTCGTGGTGGAAACCCTCCACCGCCTTCCGGCCGAACTGCGCGAAGCCGCGCGGCAGGTGCCGGTATGCTTCGAGGATTTTCCCGCGGAAGAACTCGTGGCGGACGGACTCGACCCCGGCATCCTCGGACTCTTCGTCGGCGCGCCGCGTCACGAACACATCCACGATCCCGGTCCGCCGCCGCAGATTCTCCTCTACCTGGAAAACATCCTCGACGAATGCGAGGAGGCCGGCACGACCTTCGCCGGGGAAGTCCGCCGCACTTACCTCCACGAACTCGGGCACTATCTGGGGCTGGACGAAGATGCCCTCGCCGACCGGGATCTGGACTGAGCGGCGGCGGGGACGCCGCCGCTCCATTCCGGTTGGTCTGACTCGTCCGTGATTCAGGCCTTGGCCAGCCGCAGATCGAACCGGTCCAAGTTCATCACCTTGTCCCAAGCCCGCACGAAATCCTTGGCGAATTTCGCTTGCGCGTCGGCGCTGCCGTAAACCTCGGCGAGCGAACGCAGGATGGAGTTCGATCCGAAGACGAGATCGGCGCGGGTCGCGGTCCATCTGGACTTGCCGCTCTTGCGATCGCGACCTTCCCAGACATCACGCTGTTCCGAGACGGGCTGCCATTCGGTGCCCATGTCGAGCAGGTTGATGAAGAAGTCGTTGGTCAACTTGCCCGGACGGTCGGTGAAGACGCCGTGCTTTGAGCAGTCCCAATTCGCACCGAGCACGCGCAAGCCGCCGACCAGCACGGTCATCTCGGGCGCGGTTAGGGTGAGCAATTGCGCTTTGTCGACGAGCATTTCCTCGGCCGGAACCGAAAGCTTCGGCCGGAGGTAGTTGCGGAAGCCGTCGGCCGCGGGCTCGAGCACCGCGAACGACTCGACATCCGTCTGCTCCTGCGATGCATCGGTGCGTCCCGGGGTGAAAGGCACGGTGACATTCTGCCCGGCATCTCCGGCCGCTTTCTCCACGGCTGCGCATCCGGCGAGCACGATGAGATCGGCCAGCGAAACCTTCTTGCCACCCGGCGCCGACTTGTTGAAGTCCGCCTGGATGCCCTCGAGAGTCTTGAGCACTTTGCCCAGTTGCTCCGGTTGATTGACTTTCCAGAATTTCTGCGGAGCCAGGCGGATGCGGGCACCATTGGCCCCGCCCCGCTTGTCGGACCCGCGGAACGTGGAGGCCGAAGCCCACGCGGTGGCGACCAGTTCGGATACGGTCAGCCCGGACTCGAGCACCTTGGCTTTGAGCGCGGCGATGTCTTTCGCCTCGATCAACGGATGGTCGACGGCCGGCACCGGGTCCTGCCAGATAAGCTCCTCCTTCGGCACATCCGGTCCGAGGTAACGGGCCCGCGGACCCATGTCGCGGTGCGTCAACTTGAACCACGCCCGCGCAAAAGCATCGGCGAATTCCGCCGGGTTCTGGTGGAAGCGGCGCGAAATCTTTTCGTAGGCCGGATCGAAGCGCAGCGAAAGGTCGGTCGTCAGCATGGTCGGCTTGTGCTTCTTGCCGGCGTCGAACGCGTCGGGCACATCGGCCGGCGCGTCTTTCGCCACCCACTGGTGCGCACCGGCCGGGCTTTTGGTCAGCTCCCACTCGTAATTGAACAGGTTGTCGAAATAGAGGTTGGTCCATTTCGTCGGCTCCTGCGTCCAAGTCACTTCAAGCCCGCTGCTGATTGTATCCGCGCCCTTGCCGGACTTGTAGCTGCTCTTCCAACCCAGGCCCTGCTCGTCGAGCGGGGCGGCTTCCGGATCGGCACCGACATGCTTGGCATCCCCCGCCCCGTGGCATTTGCCGAAGGTGTGGCCGCCCGCGACGAGGGCGACCGTTTCCTCGTCGTTCATCGCCATGCGGGCGAACGTCTCGCGGATGTCGCGCGCCGCCGCCAAAGGATCAGGATTGCCGTTGGGGCCCTCGGGATTGACATAAATCAGTCCCATCTGCACCGCGGCCAGCGGGTTTTCCAGGTCGCGGTCGCCCGCGTAGCGCTCGTCGGCGAGCCACTCGCGCTCGGATCCCCAGTAAACATCCTCCTCCGGTTCCCAGATGTCCTGGCGTCCGCCGCCGAAGCCGAATGTTTTGAAGCCCATCGACTCGAGGGCCACGTTGCCGGTGAGAATCATCAGATCGGCCCAGGAAAGCTTCCGTCCGTATTTCTGCTTGATCGGCCAAAGCAGGCGGCGGGCCTTGTCGAGATTGACGTTGTCCGGCCAGCTGTTCAGCGGCGCGAAGCGCTGGCTGCCCCGGCCGCCGCCCCCGCGTCCGTCGCCCGTGCGGTAGGTGCCGGCGCTGTGCCAGGCCATGCGGACAAAAAACGGACCGTAGTGACCAAAGTCGGCAGGCCACCACTCCTGAGAGTCGGTCATGAGCGCCTCGAGATCCTTCTTCACCGCGGCCAGATCAAGGCTCTGGAATTCTTTGGCATAATCGAAATCCCCGCCCATCGGGTCGGTCTTCTCCGACTGCTGGCTGAGCATCTTGAGATTGAGCTGGTTGGGCCACCAATCGCGGTTGGTCGGACCCATCCCGGCCGCAACGGGCGCTCCGGTTGATTTTCCGTGGTTGAAAGGGCACTTGAGTTCGTTGGACATAGGATTTCAGACTTCTTGGTTGTGATCGCCCAGGAGGCATCAGGTGGGATTTTCCGCGCGGAAACCGGAGCAGTCAAGGAGGCAACACCGCCCGCATCCCGAGACGCAGGCGACTCACACCGAGGCGATAAACGGAATGCACGTGGTGCAACCCGTGCATTCCGGGGTGTTGCCGTGAACGGCTTCCAATTCGAAGGTGTGCGCGCCGGGCTTGAGATTCTCGGCGAGTACGAGCGGACGATACCAGCCGCTCGCGCCGCACCAGGCCGGACGGTCGCGCACGCTCGTTTGCCATGCACCGCCGTCGATGCGCCAGCGGATTTCGGACGAAGCGCTGCCGAAATCGAAACCGGCCACGAGGTTGCGTCCGCGGAACTTCCCGCGCAGCGTCGCTCCCGGGGCGGTGGTGAAAAGCACCTGGTCGATCCAATTGAGCGCGCCCCAGCGGCGCTCGGTCCACGGTCCGGTGCGTTCGATCTCGGCGAAGGGAACCACACGCGGCTTTTCCCAGCAGAGCGGGTCGAGAGGCTTCGGGATCGCTTTGGTTTTCGCTTTGGCGGCGAGTCCTTTTTCGATCGTGGCAATGACGGCCTGCGCGTAGCTGTAGCTGCCGCGGTGCTCGGGATGCAACCCGTCGGGCAACCACTCTTCCCAACGCATCAGGCCGTCGCGCACATCGCGCCAGGCCTGCAAGCCGACCCAGACGGAATTGAGTCCGTAGTGATCGGCAAGGATCTCGAAATCGGCGACCGACGACGGTAGGCGTCCGGCTTCCATGTCTGCGTGGAATTCGCGCATGAAGGTGTAGACGAGCACCACATCGCTGCGGCCGGAGGCCAGCAACTGCCGCAGGACACCTTCCCTCGCCCGCGCGCGGCGCTCGGACGGCGTGCCGTTGTCGTTGACCGCGTATTCGACGAAGACCAGATCGCACGCGCGGTCGATGATATCGCGCTTGGCCCGGAAAACGGCCAGATCGCTGCCTGTCGCCCCGATCGCCGCGTTCTCGTAAATCCAGCGGACCCTCGGCCATTTTGCGGTCAACCACGCGGCGAAACCTTCGGGCCAGCGGGTCCCGGTCTTTTGGTCGGTGATCGATCCACCGAGAAAGCCCACGCGCACCGTGCCGGAGGCAAGCGCGCGGCGGAAATTCGGGAGCGGTCCGCGCGTGCGATGCACCGCGAGTTTGTCGGAGGGACGCTTCACACGGGCAACGCGGTCCAACGCGCGTTGTTCTTCGAACTGTCCACCGCGGCCTCGATGAAAGCCATGCCGCGGATGCCGTCGGCAATTTTCGGGTAATCGAGCGCGCTCGCATCCGGTTCGCGTCCCTCGAGAACGGCCCGGATGTGGTTGGCAAAACTCCGGTAAACATTGGCGAAGGCTTCGAGGAAACCCTCGGGATGGCCTTGGGGAATGCGGGCAGCGCCGGCCGCCGCGGATCCGACCCAACCGGTGCCGGTGCGGACAATTTCGACCGGACGGTCCGGCCACTTGAGCAGCAAAGTGTTCGGCTCCTGCTGGCGCCATTCTAGTCCGCCGAGCTCGCCATAGACGCGGATGCTGAGGTTGTTCTCCTCGCCGACGGAAATCTGCGAGGCGTGGAGCACACCCTTGGCGCCTCCTTCGAAACGCAGGAGAATATTGGCATCGTCGTCGAGACGTCGTCCGGGGACGAACGCGGTCAGGTCCGCGGCCAATTCCCCGAGCCGCAGACCCGTGATGTATTCCGCGAGATTCTCCGCGTGCGTGCCGATGTCGCCGAGACATCCGGCCGCCCCCGAGCGCGCCGGATCGGTGCGCCAGGCCGCCTGTTTCATGCCGCTTTCCTCGAGCCGCGTGGCCAGCCAGCCCTGCGGGTATTCCACGACCACTTTGCGGATCTTGCCGAGCCGGCCGGAGCGGACGATCTCGCGCGCCTCTTTGACCAAAGGATATCCCGTGTAGTTGTGGGTCAGTGCGTAAAGCAATCCGGTCCGCCCAACCAGCACGCCGAGTTCCTTCGCCTCCGCAAGGTTGAAGGTGGCCGGCTTGTCCGAGACCACGTGGAATCCGTGTTCGAGCGCCGCTTTGGCCGGGGCGAAATGCAAATGGTTCGGGGTGACGATGGAAACGAAATCCATGCGCCGGTCGGCCGGCAACGCGGCCTCTCCGGCCATCATTTCCTCGAACGTGCCGTAGCAACGTTCCGGCGGAAGGAACAAGTCGGAACCCGAATCCTTCGAGCGCTGCGGGTCGCTGCTGAACGCGCCACAGACCAGTTCGATCTGCCCGTCGAGGGCGGCCGCCATGCGATGCACGGCCCCGATGAAGGCGCCGCGTCCTCCACCGACCATGCCCATGCGGATTTTGCGGTGCGCCGCGCTCATGACTTTTTCTTTTTGGCGAAGGCCGCATCGAAAGCCACGGCACTCGGTTCGAAATCGAGCGCGCGTACAAATTGCGCGGCCTCGGTCGCGCCGTGGATGCGGTCCATGCGGATGTCTTCCCACTCGACCGAGAGCGGACCTCGGTAGCCGGCGTCGTTGAGCGCGACGATGACCGACTCGAAATCGATGTCCCCGCGGCCCGGCGAACGGAAATCCCAATGGCGGCGCGGGTCGCCGAAGGACAGATGACCTCCGAAGACCCCGCTCTCGCCCATCCCCTTCCCCCACCACACGTCTTTGATGTGCGCGTGGAAAATGCGCGGACCGAAACGGCGGATGAACTCGATGTAATCGACGCCTTGGTAGCCGAGGTGCGAAGGATCGTAATTGAACCCGAAGCGCGGATGGTTCCCGACCGCCTCCAGGGCGCGCCCGGCCGTGGCGAGATCGAAGGCAATTTCGGTCGGATGGACCTCGAGGCCGAAATTGACATCGGCTTTGTCGAAGGCGTCGAGAATCGGGCGCCAGCGCTTGCCGAAGTCGGCGAAGCCCTTGTCCCAGTAAGTCTGCGAGGTCGGCGGGAAAGCGTAGATCGAATGCCAGATAGAGGAACCGGTGAAACCGTTGACCGTCACCGGATGCCGGTTCTTCGCGTAGCCGGGTTTCGCGTCGAAAAAGGCACGCGCGGCTTTGCCTGCCGCCATCATTTGCTTGGCCGCGCGCCGGCGCACGCCCTCCGGATCGCCGTCACCCCAAACTTCGGACGGCAGGATCGACTTGTGCCGCTCGTCGATCAAGTCGCAGACCGCCTGGCCGACGAGATGGTTCGACACGGCGAAGCAGGTCAAGCCGTGGTCGGCGAGCAGTTCCCACTTTTCGCGGACGTAGGATTTCGACGACACGGCGCGGTCGATCTCGAAATGGTCGCCCCAGCAGGCGAGTTCGAGTCCGTCGTAGCCCATCCGTTTGGCCAAGGGCGCAAGTTCGGCCAGCGGCAGGTCGGCCCATTGGCCGGTGAAGAGGGTGACAGGTCTTTTCATGGGAAGGTTCAGCGGTATTTGGCAGGAAGGGCCTTGCCCAGTTTGCTGCTCCGCCCCGCCAAGTCGAGGATCTGGATCGGCCGGCGCGCCCATTCCGGGGTGATGGCCAGCTTGGCGCCCTTGGTCAGATGGGCGGCGATGTTGCCGTAGTAGCGGTGATATTCAGTCGGAGCGTGATGTCCTTCCTCGATGGCCACCTTGCGCCCTTCCCGGCGGTGAATGGTGTAACGGTCCGGCTCGATGACGTAACTGCCTTCGGTGCCGGTAACTTCGAAAAAGCCGCGCCGCGGATGCGAATCGAGCGAAGTGATGGTCAGGTTCAGCCAGGCGTGGTTTTTGAAACGCACGACGGCCAAAGCCTCGTCCTCGTTGGCGTCTTTCTTCCACCGAGTGCGCGGCGCCCAGTAGCCCTCGTGCGCGTAGCCGGAGACCTCGGCCACTTCCGCATCGATGATCTGCAGTCCGTATTCCAGCAAGTGCACGCCCCAGTCGTAAAGGATGCCGCCCGATATGCTCCGGCTGGTGCGCCACCAGTCTCCAGGCATTTCGCGCCGCCCCATGCGTGCGTCGATCTTATAAACTTCGCCGATCGCCTTCTCCTTCTTGATCTTCTCAACCGCCCGCAGGATCCAGCCGTCCCAATGGCGGTTGTGGTAGGTCGAAAGCATGACGCCGGCCCGCCGCGCGGCGGCGATCATCGCATCACATTCGGTAGTAGTCAGGGCCAACGGCTTCTCACAAACCACATGCTTGCCGGCCCGCAGGCATTGGAGGCCGATCTTCGCGTGCGTGTTGTGCGGTGTGATGATGGTGACGAGATCGACGCCGGACGATTTCAGCATTTGCGCGACCGAGGAATACGTCGCGATCCCGGGAAAGTCCGCGGCCGCCGCGGCCAAGCGCACCGGATCGGTCTCCACCACCGCGGCCGGCGTCATGCCCGCCGCGCGCATGTCCTGAAGATGCGCCTTGCCCATGTTGAAGGCTCCGCCGTAGCCGATGACCCCGACACGGATCTCCGTCGGCTTCTTGAATTTGTTTTTCATAATTTCACCGGACCGCGTGCCGCCCACCGCAGACCGCGCACGGCCATGGCAAAGACCTCGGGGAAGGTGTCGAATTCGGACGGATCATGCCCCAGCGCGGAATAAAAAACACGACCCTTCCCCCAGCTCTTGGTCCAGACGACCGGCATCCGGCAGACAGTCCCCTCGAAAGTGTAGTCCGTCTCGGCCAGGACGCGGATAGCCGGATCGACGAGCAGGTAGTATTGTTCGGAGCGGTAGACGAATTCGCCCGGCAGCCCCGCCATGACCGGATCCTCCGGGGCCACGACCCGCACCGTGTATTCGCCGACATGCGGATGTCCGGCAAAGTGGCCGCCGACCATCCATTCGTAATCCAAGTCGCCGCGGAACGCGTCCCCCATCCCGCCGTGGATGCCGGCCAGACCGCAACCCGCGCGTACCGCGGCGCTCAGGCCTTTGCTTTGCTCCGGCGACAAACGGCCCATCGTCCAACAAGGCGAGATGACATCGAAGGACCGCAACCAGTCGGAATCAGCCAGGCCGTCGAGTTCCGTCGCCATGTGGATATCGACGCCTTGCCCGCGCAGCGCCGAAGCGAAACGGCCCGCCACTTTCGCCGGATGATGGCCTTCCCAGCCACCTTGGAGGAAAAGAATTTTCACGCGGTGCGATTGTTACGTGGATCCGGGGCGACGGGCAGCAGAGGGGCCACTTTTGCGTCAACCGAAGTCAACGGAACCCCTCGGTCGGCCGGTCCGCCGCCGCCGGGTCATGCGGCAACGGCTCGAGCGGCGGCGTGTTCGGGCAGTCGTCGGGGATGCGCACAGTCGGACGCGCCCAGTTGACGCCGTTGGTCACCACGCGTTGCACGTTGGCATCGTGGAAAGTCGGATACGTTTCGTGTCCGGGCCGGAAATAGAAGACCCGTCCGTTCCCCCGCTGCCAAGTCGCCCCGCTGCGGAAGACCTCGCCGCCGGTGAACCACGAAATGAAGATCAGCTCGTCCGG
>CAMDUL010000004.1 GCA_945878135.1 Chthoniobacter flavus
GCCTCTCCCAAGATGAATTCTCCCTGAAGATCCGTGGTAGACCACCACGTTGATAGGTTGCGGGTGCAAGCACAGTAATGTGTTCAGCTCAGCAATACTAATGATCGTCCGGCTTGGTCATTTTTTTCCTCTGAGGGCCCTTCGGGGCCTCTCAAGAAACCTATGACTTTACTAACCTGTTGGTCGTTGTGCCTCTATGCAGATGTGAAGGAACACGACGTTTGTCGCGGTTCTTCTTTGAAAATTTGGCAACGAAGGAATCGGCAGAAGCCGGCCCGCGCATGGCGCGGCTCGTGTTCTGGTGATCCTAGCGCAGTGGAACCACCCGTTCCCATCCCGAACACGGAAGTGAAACGCTGCAGCCCCGATGGTAGTGCTTCTATAGGTTGCGCGAGAGTAGGACGTTGCCAGAATCCACCCTCCCCATGGTCTTCCATGGGGAGGGTTTTTCATTTGTAGCGTGCGCCCGGATTCCGCCCCGGAAGCATCCAAGCCCTTGCTCGCGCAGGTCGAGAGCGCGTTTGGCTTCGTCCCAAACCTCACGGCCATGCTGGCCGAGTCTCCGGCCGATGGTTTCACCCGGCAGCAGAGCCACGCCGAGCGAGTCAACGGCTTGCCTTGATATTTGACTAACTATCGGACAAATTGAGTCGATGGAAGCCACCGTTACAGAGTTGCTCAGGGAGTTTCCGCGCCTGCGCCGGGCTGCACTCGCTGGCGAAAGGGTGATCATCAAGTCAAGGGAGGGGGATCTCCAACTGACGCGCGACACGACCAAGCCGGCTTCCTTGCTCGGCGCCATGCAGGGACAGATCGTCCACTCGGCGGATGATATCGATCAGCCGAGCACCACTGATGCGGATTGGCGCGCCTCGTTGTGAGGGTTCTGCTGGATACCCATGCCGTCCTTTGGGCCGCGGACAATGATGCACGTTTAGGAACCGAGGCTGCAGCCCTGCTGCGCGGCTGCCAGCCGGGTGATGCGGTAATTTCCGATTTGACCATGCTCGAGGTCGCCATGCTGGTGAAAAAGGGCAGGGTAACGTTGAGTGTCCCGCTGCGCGATTACCTGCGCGGATTGCAGTCAATTTACCCTCTGCTCGCGATCAATGCGGACATCGCGGCGGCAGCCATGGATCTCCCCCTTCCCGGTGCCGATCCTTTCGATCGGGTGATCGTGGCCACGGCATTACATCACGAGCTGCCGTTGGCCACCCGTGATCGCGTGATCACTGGAGCGCAGGTTGTGCCGACGGTTTGGTAGCTCCCGCGGCGCATGTGTGGAGAAGACATCATCGGCGGGGGCACCGATAACCATGGCCGAGGGTGGCCGGCGGGTCAGTTCTGACGGAGCCAGGCGATGGCTACCATGGCCACAACGAACCAGAAGGTTGCCGCCGCAACCAGAATGGCTGTCCACACGACGACCCGTGCCACGGGATCGTTTCTCGTTCGGTCTGGGATTTCGCTCATGAGCGAGGGGAAAACGTATGCGTTTGAGAAGCGGATTATCATGCGTGGGGGGAGGACAATCTGCCAATTCCGCCCTCGCGGCGGGGCGCGCGCCGCCTTGTCACGCGTCTGCCGGTTGTCTGCCGCCCCCGGGGCTGGTAGGCTTGGGGCGTTGACCGATAAAGTGCATCATCCGTTCGAAGGGGAGCCCACGCTGATCATGCTTCCCGCGAGCCGCGCTTTAGGACTAAGCGAACGTCTCGCGGCCCTGCATTCGCACCTGCGCCGCGCGGTGCCCTCCGTCGATCGCATGGCGGTGGCGCTCTATGACCCGGAGATGGATTTGCTGAAGACTTTCGTCAATAGCACGGTCGACGGGGAACCTTTGCGTGCCTACCAATACAAGTTGTCCGAGTGCCCGAGTCTGCTCGCGCTGAAGGAAGGCGGCGAAGCCCGCGTGATCGATGACATCGCCCGCGAGTTGACCTCCGATAGCGAGCACACCCGCTGGGTCAAGAGCATGGGCTACCGGGCGTCCTACACCATCCCGCTCATGCACCAGGGGATGTTCGAAGGATTCATTTTTCTCGACTCGTGCCAACCCGGCGCCTTCACACCCGCGGTGGTGCAGGAAATCGGGATTTACGTGAACCTCCTTGTGCTCATGGTCGGCCAGGAGATGACGACGCTCCGCGCCTTGATCGGCAGCGTTCAGGTCGCGCGCGATTTCACCAGCCTTCGGGACGAGGAAACCGGAGCGCACCTCGAGCGGATGTCGCGCTTCAGCCGTTTGATCGCGCGCGGGCTGGTCCGGAGCCACGGCCTGAGCGACGAGTTTGTCGAACAGGTCTTCCTCTTTTCCCTGCTGCACGACATCGGAAAAGTCGGCATCCCGGATTCCGTGCTGCGCAAAAAGGGTGCGTTGACGTCCGAGGAACGCCGCGAGATGCAGTCCCATGTGGCACTCGGCTCGGAGATGGTGGACCGCCTGGTCAATGACTTCGGACTGAGTGCAGTGGCCGGCATCGCGGTTCTGCGCAACGTGGTGGCGGGGCACCATGAATTCCTCGATGGCAGCGGTTACCCGCGGAAACTGCGCGCCGGCGACATTCCGCTCGAGGCCCGTATCGTCACGGTGGCCGATATTTTCGACGCCTTGACCAGCAAGCGTGCTTACAAAGAGGCGTGGACGATGGACGAAGCGCTTAAGACGATGGAGAAGATGGCGGCGGAGGGAAAACTCGATGCGGATTGCGTGGCTGTGCTGCACGCGAACAGGGAAGAAGCCCGGAAAATCATCGAGCGGTTTGGGGAGGCAGGAAGCCCTGTGGTGTAGCGGCGGTCTATGACCGTCGGAAACTTACCCAGCCAAGGCACCGACGGTCATAGACCGCCGCTACAAAGCATGTGGATGGTCAGACAAGCTGGTGGCTCTCGGGCTGGAGGACGACTTCGGCGAGGACGAGGTGCGGCGGGGCGTCGATCGCTTGCAGGATGAGATCGGCGGCGGTCGAGACCGGGATCATTTTGTCGCGTTGCACGGCCATGTTGATTTCGTCCCAGAAAGGCGAGTCGACGCCGCCGAGGAAGAAGAGGCAAAAGCGGATCCCGCTGCGCTGGTATTCCTGGGCGAAGGTCTTGATCAGTCCGGTCACCCCGAACTTGCTCGCGATGTAGGCGGCGGCATTTTTCATCACCGCTTTGCCGAGGATGCCGGGGAGAGTGATGAAGAGTCCGTGTTTTTGCGCGGCCATGACTTTGCAGGCCGACTGCGCGACAAGGAACGTGCCGCGCAGGTTGGTGTTCACGATCTTGCTGAATTCGGCGTCGGTGGTGTCGGCGGCAGGTTTGATCAGGCCCATGCCGGCGCAATGAACGACGCAATCGATGCCGCCCATCGATTCATTGGCTTTGGTCACGAGCGCCTCGGCGGCGTGGGGTGCGGTGAGGTCGGAAGCGAGGGTTTCGATGGAGGCCGCGCCGGTGCAAGCGGCGGAGACTTCGGCGAGCTTGGCTTCAGAGCGGCCGTTGAGGGTGAGTTTTGCCCCGCGGGCGGCGAGGCGGATGGCGAGTTCGCGTCCGATCCCGCTCGAGGCGCCGGTGATGAGGAATTTGTCCATGGTTGTGAGGTTACGCGCGACGTTCTTCGTTTGGTTGTAGCGGCGGACTATGTCCGCCGGTGGCTGATAGGGTAAGGTTCCGACGGTCATAGACCGCCGCTACAAATTTGGGGAATCACGAATCCTGCAGCTTGAGTTTCGAAAGTATGCTGAAGTCTTCGAGGGTTGTCGTGTCGCCTTTGACGTCTTTGCCGCTGGCGATTTCCTTGAGGATGCGGCGCATGATCTTGCCGCTGCGGGTTTTCGGCAGCGCTTCGGCGAAGTGGATGTCGTCCGGCTTGGCGATGGCGCCGATGGCATTCCCCACATGCTTGCGCAGTTTGTCGCGCAATTCCGCACTGGGTTTCTCGCCTCCCTTCAAGGTGACGAAGGCGACGACGCCTTGGCCTTTGATTTCATCCGGACGCCCGACCACGGCGGCTTCGGCCACCGCGTGGTGGGCGACCAGGGCGCTTTCGATTTCCGCCGTGCCGAGGCGGTGACCGGCCACATTGAGCACGTCGTCAATGCGTCCGACGATCCAGAAATATCCGTCCTTGTCGCGGCGGGCGCCGTCACCGGTGAAATAAAATCCGGGGATTTCGCTCCAGTAGGTTTTTTTATACCGCGTCTTGTCGCCGTAGATGGTGCGGAGCATGGAAGGCCAGGGTTTGCGCACGACAAGCTTGCCGCCGACGTTGGGTCCGACTTCTTTGCCCTTGTCGTCGACAATGGCCGCATCGATGCCGAAGAACGGCAGGGTGGCCGTGCCGGGCTTGGTCGGCGTGGCACCGGGGAGCGGAGAGATCATGATGGCGCCGGTTTCGGTCTGCCACCAGGTGTCGACGATCGGGCAGCGTCCGCCGCCGATCTTTTGGTGATACCACATCCATGCTTCGGGGTTGATCGGTTCGCCGACGGTGCCGAGGAGGCGGAGCGAGGAGAGGTCGTGTTTGTCGACCCATTCGTCGCCCCATTTGATGAAAGCTCGGATGGCGGTGGGTGCGGTGTAGAAGACCGTCACGCCGTAATTCTCGATGATGCGCCAAAAGCGGTCCGGGTCGGGCCAGTTCGGCGCGCCTTCATACATGAGGCAGGTCGCGCCATTGGCGAGGGGACCGTAGACGAGATAGCTGTGGCCCGTGATCCAACCCACGTCGGCCGTGCACCAATAGATGTCGTCCTCGCGCAGATCGAAGATGTATTTGGTCGTGGCATAGGTGCCGGTGAGGTATCCGCCGCTGGTGTGAAGGATGCCCTTGGGTTTTCCGGTCGAGCCGCTGGTGTAGAGAATGAAAAGCGGATGCTCGCTGTCGTGGTGGATGACGGGACAGGCGGCATTGACGTATTCCAGTTCGCGGTGCCACCAGACATCGCGTCCTTCCTGGATGTGCACCTCGTTGTTGGCGCGCTTCAGGACGATGACTTTTTTAATGGTCGTTTCCCCGGCCAGCGCGGCGTCGACATTGTGTTTGAGCGGAACAATGGCGCCACGGCGGTATCCGCCGTCGGCCGTGACCACGCAGGTCGCACCGCAGTCGGCGATGCGGTCGCGGATGCTGTCCGCACTGAACCCCCCGAAGATGACCGAGTGCACCGCACCGATCCGCGCGCAGGCCAGCATGGCGATGGCGGCTTCGGGAACGAGCGGCATGTAGATGATGACGCGGTCGCCTTTTTTCACCCCGTTGCGTTTGAGGACATTGGCGAAGAGGCAGACTTCGCGGTGGAGTTGTCCGTAGGTCAGCGTGCGTTTTTCCCCGGGTTCACCTTCCCAGATGATGGCCGCTTTGTTTTTCCGGTCGCTGGTCGCATGGCGGTCCACGCAATTCTCCGCGACATTGAGCGTGCCGCCGTCGAACCAGCGGGCGAAGGGGGCTTTCCATTGCAGGACGGATTTCCATTTTCGGCCCCATTGGAGTTCGGCCGCTTCCTTGGCCCAGAATTTTTGCGGATTTTTGACCGAAGCAGCGTGCAGGCGTTTGTAGTCCGCCATGCTTTTGAAACGCGCTTTTTTGCTGAATTCGCGCGGGGGTTTGATGATCCGCTTTTCGACGAGGTGGGATTCGATGTTCTGGCTCATGGGGATGGTCGGGGGGAAGCAGAGTGTGCCGAACGCTCGCGACGACTCACAACCGAAAAAGCTCCGGTTGCTGCAGGATATTTCCGTTGAGCAACGGGGCAGGTCCGGGCACGAAGCGGAAGCCGCGGTCGTAACGTCCGCCGGCGTGGACGCGGCAGCAGGCGAGGCAGGCTTCGGCGCGTCGAAAGGGACGCACGCGCCGGACTTCGCGGCGGCACTGCGGACAATGATAAATGTGTTTGCGCTCCACACGTCGCGGTGCGGCGAGGGGAAGGGTGTGGCAGCGTTTTTCGTCCGCCAACCCGAGGTCGCGGCAGGCTTGCCGCCATTCGGGCCCGTGCGGATCGATCATGCGTCGCGGGTTGCGGGCGTGGGCGACCAGATGGGCCAACTCGTGGAGGAAAGTGCGGGTCAGTTCCTGCGGGAAGGCGAGAAGACGGGGATTGAGCAGAATGACCGCGCAATCAAGCCGGGCCAGACCGGCCGTGGTGCGCAGGCGGGCGTGCCAGCGCAGGGTGACTTGAGCGGACAATCTCGGCAGTTGGAATCGATCGGCCCATCCGCGTGCTTCGATCTCCATGTGCCGCAGAACCTCGACCGGGTGCAGGGCACCGGATTGGAGGGCGCGTGCGTGTGGAGTCGGGTTCATGCGCAATACAGGGACACAGTCGGAGTTAAGGGAGGCCTCATCACATAGCAACGAATCTTGCGGCGCGCATCGCGATTTTACGGTGGGTTGGCGAGCGGGCGACGCCGTTTGACTTCGCCGCCCGCCCCCAGATATTTTGGGATGTTGCGATCGGCCCAACTGTGCGTTTCGGCGCTATGCGTACTCCGATTCGCCTCCCATATGACGCCCAAACCCCGAAATTCATTTGCCGCGCAGGCATGCGTTCGGGTCACTCTGCTGGTTTTTGTTTTTCTTTTTTCGCGCGTTACGGCTTCTGCCGAGATTCCCGCGGTGAAAGAGGGGGTGGGGGCTCCGAACTCGCAGCAGGGGGATCTGCCTCCCTTGCCGGAAAGGGCGGTTGCCATGGACGCCATCAGCGTCAGCGACGCCTCGGGCACGAGCAAATGCCTCGCGGAATACGCGGGAAAGTCGGCCACGGTCATCGTGTTTCTCTATGAAGACTGCCCCATGTGCAAAAAAGCCGCTCCAATCGTGGAAGATCTTTGGCGGAGCGAGCGGGGTCGCGGAGCGCAAGTGCTGGGCGTGTTCATCGACGGAACATCGACCGCCGGACTGGAGAAATTCCAAAAGGAATACGGCCTCACTTTTCCCTTGCTCATGGATACCGGCGGCAAGCTCGCGTCCGCCCTCTCCGCGACCGTCGTGCCGGAGGCGTTTGTTTTGGATCAGGGAAACAAGGTTCGATACTTGGGCCGCATCAACGACTCCTACCAAGTCCGGGGCGAATCGAGCCAAACCCCGATCCGGGAGGATTTGAGAGAAGCGCTGAGTGATGTTCTCACGGGATCGAAGGTGAGGCTCCCGCGAACCCTCGCCGTGGGTTGCGCTTTGGGTTTGGTGGGTAGCAAAAAGAAAGTCCCGCCTCAACCGGCTCCGGCCGTGGAAAGAACGGTCACCTACCATCAGGACGTGGCGCCGATCCTGCGCAAGCATTGCATGTCGTGTCATAGTGCGGGGAACGCCGGGCCGTTCACTCTCACCAGCTACGATGACGCCGTCGACATGCTGCAAATGGGTCTGCAGGAGATCAAGGCGCGGCGCATGCCTCCCGCCCAGGCGGAAAGCGATTTGGAAATTATCCGGCCCAATACGATGGCGCCGGAGGAGGTGGAGACACTTCGTGCCTGGGTCAAGGGAGGCGAAGAAGAGGGTGATCCGGCCACCGCCGCACCTTTGGAGCCCTTGCACGATCAGAAGAATTTCCAAGCGGAGCTCGGGCCGCCAGACCTCATCATCGAACAGAGCGAACCGTTCCACCTCGGTCCGGTGGGAAGCGATGTCTACCGGCATCTGGTTTTTCCGATTAACAGCGACAAGGACTTGCGGGTGCGCGCCGTGCAATTGCTCCCTTCGGAGCACTCGATTGTGCATCATGCGCTCATCGGCTATATGCCGCACTCCGAGGCGCAAAACGCGCTGCGGGAATACGGCGGACCTGGTCCCACCTACGCGGAGGGCGATGCCGGCCCGGGATTTTGGGCCCATCACGGAATCGGGTTCCGCCTTCTTCCGCCGCGGGCCGACGGGATGCCGCGCTTCAGCTTCCTCAGCGCGTATGTCCCGGGAACGGAAGCCTACGTTGCGCCGAGCGATGCCGATTACATTATTCCCGCCGGATCCGACATCGTCGTGCAGATGCACTACCACCGCAACGGAAAGCAAACGCAGGATTCGACCCGTATGGGGCTCTGGCTACGCAAGGACGGCAATTTTCCCCCGAAGTTAGCCAGTATGCTTTTTATCCACGGTGAGCTGGTGGTGATTCCCGCCGGGATCAAAAACATGAGAGTTACCGGCCAATGGACAGTTCCCGAGGACTGCACGATCGCGGGGCTTGGTCCCCATGCGCACATGCTGGCCCGGTCTTTGGAAGTCACCGCTGACATTCCGGGGCGGGGCCGCGTGTTGCTCATCAAGGTTCCGCGTTGGGATTACGACTGGCAACAGCCGTATTTTTTCAAGGAGCCGTTTTTCCTGCCGAAGGGAACCACCCTCACGGCCGCGGGAATTTTTGACAACAGCGCGGATAATCCGAGAAATCCCTTCAACCCGCCGCAGCCCGTTTTTCTCGGCGAGGCGACAACCGACGAAATGCTCCTTCCCATGCTGGTGCTCACCTCCGAAAAGCAGATAGATCCGCACGGGGGCAGTTTCACGAGGTTCGGTGCTGCGTTGGACCGTGCGAACTTTCTGCGGGACATCTACAATGACCGCCTGTCTTTCGAGGTGCAGCCCGACGGAACCGTCTTGCGTGTCGCCTACACGACCGGCGACGGGGTGCTACACCGGTTAAAGAAACCTATCGACCCCGCCTTGCCTCCCTCGGAGTACAAAAAATACTGACCATGACATCCGAACCAAACGAATCGCCCGGCTCCCCAATCCCGGTGAGTTTTCCGCTCCAGGTTGACAAACTTGGCGTGTCTGCCGGCGATTCCGGGCGCGAGTTGCTCTCCGAGATCACACTTTCGGTGAAGCCCGGTGAGTTCGTCTGTGTGCTTGGTCCGAGCGGTGCGGGCAAGACCACGCTGGTCCGCACTCTTTTGGGGCAACTGACGCCGGACCGGGGTGAGATCCGTTTCGGTTCGCTTCGCGTGAGCGGGGATACCCGCGTATTGAGGGGACTTGTCGGTTATGTGCCGCAGAAAGAAATCGTGCACGATGCACTGCCGGTCGGTCGGGCCCTAAAGTATGCAGCAAAGCTTCGACTGCCTCCCTCGCTCGGCGACCGGGAGGTCGCGCAGCGTATCGACACCATCTCGAATGACGTAGGGATTTCGCACCGGCTCGACACGCCGGTGGCGAAATTGTCCGGTGGCGAGTCGAAGCGCGTCAGTCTCGCCGTGGAGTTGCTTGCACTTCCGCGTATTTTGATCGTCGACGAAGCGACCAGCAGTCTGGATCCGGCCAGTGATGCCAGAATCATGCATTTGCTGTCGGAATATGCGAAGTCGCACAACATCACGGTGCTTTGCGTCACGCACCATTTGGAAAACGCCAAACTCGCCGACCGCTTGGTCGTGCTGGCCTCCGGGCGTTTGGTCTGGTCCGGCGGTGCCCGTGACGCGCTCGATCACTTCGGAGCCCGGAGCCTCTCGGAAATCTATATGTTGCTCGAGGATCTTCCTCTGGAGCAGTGGGTCGGACTTCACAAGATCTTTCAACATCAGCAGGAATGTGCGCGCGAGCAGCCGAAGTCCGCGCCAACGGAAATGGGAAAACCACCGAGATTGGCTGACAGACCCGGCTGGTTCCGCCAGTTCAAAGCGCTATTGCTGCGGGGGTTGGAGGTTCTGGTCCGCGACCGCCGCTCGATGGCATTCATCGTTGGTGTTCCCCTTTTGATGGTGGTATTCGCCTACGCCGGTTTTTCCCACGAAGATTTCGGCGACAAGACCTATCTTACGAGGCCGCTGGAGCCGCGGGAAATCCAGTTGGCCGGCCAGCTGTGGGGTCACACGTTGAACGCCCTTGCCATGTCCGACGCCGAGAGGTCCGAGTCGCTGAGTGTCCCCGCACAAATCCGCGTTTTCTTGGACAAGGAACAGAAACTGAAGGAAAAGCTGGGTTCCCCGGAAACAGCCGAGATGGTTAAAAAAGCACTGGCCGGCGATTTGTCCGTTGTTCCCGACAAGGAAATCACCAATCCGTGGCCGACTTGGAAATTCCGCTTCACCGTCATCTTCGGGATTTTGATCCTCGGGTTTCTCGCCGGGCTGACGGCGATCGTGAAGGAGCGTCCGATTTTGGAAAGAGAGTCGGCCAACGGAGTCAGGACCAGCGCCTACATCGCCTCGAAGTTTTGCTTGCTGGGAATCGTGCTGGCCGTGCAGATCGTGCCGGCTGTCTGTCTGCTGCAGATTGCGTTCCGTCTGCCCGAGGTATTGAACAAGGCGGCTCCTTGGAACACGCTCTTCCAAGCGGGCGCACAGCTGGGCGAGTTGGGATCTTTTCTTTTGATCAGCTGGCTTGCGGCCATGGTCTGCGCCGGCATCGGATTGGTCTTTTCCGGATTGGTGAAAAGCCGCGAGCAGGTGTTGCTCATCCTTCCCTTGCTCATTCTTCCCCAATTGTTGCTCGGCGGCATGTTGATCAGATTGAAGGGCGGGGTGCTGACGATTATCGCCGAAATTTTTGTGCCCTCTTTCTGGGCCTTTCGCGGGACTATCGACTACGTGGTCATGCATTCGCCTGTTCCACTTTACAATATCGGCGAGACATTCACGGGTTGGCAGGCTGACGGCGCCCTCACACTTCAAATGGTCGGAATATGGCTGATTGCCTATTTTGCGTTGGTGCTCAGTTTGCGCCGTTTCTCGGCGTCGCCAAGAAAGGGATAACGATCATCCCCGTGCCGGCCTCTTTGCAATTCAGGCGATGGATAAATTGATAAACTCGCGGAGCAATCTGACTTGCTCCGCGGCATTCTTCGATCTCGACAACACACTGCTCCGCGGATCTTCGCTTTTCCATCTGGGGTGGGGTGGCTTCAAAAGAGGAATGTTTTCCGCGCGCGAGGCGTTGCGGTTTTCCGTGGCCCAGCTCCACTTTCTTGTCACGGGCACAGAGCGGGAAGATGCTCCCGAGACATGGGGCAACTTCGCCGCTGCGTTCGTCAAGGGGGCTGAAGTTGCCGAGTTGGTGCGTATCGGAAGAGAAATCATCGACGAATCGATCAAACCCGCATTGCGCAGCCCGGTCCTCGAAACGGCCCGACGCCATCTCTCCGCGGGAGAAGAGGTTTGGATCGTGACGGCATCGCCGCACGAGTTGTCGCAAATGCTTGCCGAGATCCTCGGCTTTACCGGAGGCATCGGGACGCGCGCGGAAGTGATCGCAGGCCGTTACACCGGTCGCATCCCGGCGGGCATTCTGCACGGCCCGCTCAAGGCTGAAGCTGTTGTGGCCATGGCCGACGAACGAGGCATCGATCTTACCAAGTCCAGCGCCTACAGCGATAGCATCAATGACCTGCCCATGCTCCGTGCGGTCGGCTTCCCGCAAGCCGTCGCGCCCGACCGGGAACTCGCCCGTGTGGCGCGCCGGCACGGATGGCCGGTTCACCACCCCTGAAACTACCACCAGCTGCCCGGCCGCGCGGACCGGTGCCGATCAGGAGACGGATCCGGCATTGCACCCGGCGGGATTTCCCACTGCACCAGCCATCAATTCCGCCACGGCATCCCGTGTTTGCGCGGCCAACTCAAAGCGGTCGCTTTGCTTCAAGCCGTTCGTCGAAATCGGTTCGCCGATCCGAACTTGGATCTTCGACGGTCGCACGCGAAAGGCGCCTTTCGAAAGCATGCGTCCGCTTCCGGCGATGGCGACGGGCAGGATATCCACATTCTCCGCGATTGCTGCGGCAAGCGAACCGGCGGCAAATGGTCCGACAGCTCCGTCTATCGACCGCGTGCCTTCAGGAAAGACAACGGTCCACTCGCCTCGCCTCAATGCCTTCTTGAGTTCGCGAACGGCCTCAGCCGCGCGCTGTTGGGTGGACCGGTCGACAAAAACCATTCCCAAGGACCGCATGAATCTTCCGATCAACGGCAACCGGTCCAGCTCCTTCTTGGCCGTGAATCTCAGCGGCACCGGAAGCGCACGATAGAGGATGGGGACATCCGCGTAAGATTGGTGGTTCGAAACAACGAGGGCCGGCCTGCCGGGCGATACATTGTGCTCTCCGATGACGGAGAGGCGGGAGAGGCCGCCCGCAATAATGATGGGAGCCCAGATGTTTCTCGCCATCCAGAGGGCCAACCTCGAGTCTCCGGAGCATCTTTGCGCGACAAGCGCCAAGGGAATAATGGTCCCGCAGACAATAGCCAGACTGACGGCTTGCACGAAGTTGACGGGCAACCAGAGGAGAGTCGTCCAACGTCCTTCTTTGGCGTTTGCCGCGGTTCTCGCGACCGGACCGCGCGCCGGGAAATGTCCTGAACGACAAGCTTCCATCACCTCGGAAACAATACGTGGTCCTTTGACAAGGCAAACGGAAAACCCAAGTTTCCGGATTGGCCGGGCAGTTTTCGGTCAGTCGCATCCTTTTGTTCGCGACAAAGGTTGATAAGTTGTTCCTCAACTTTGCATTCACCATTGCCTGATTCCGCTCCATGCATACTTCTGATGGCCACCGCTGACGCGCGTGGTCATTTGATGCGCGGTCAGCTGCTCTATCATGCGCTTCGCGCCCGCGGGGCCGAGGTGTCCGTGTTGACCACCTCCGACGAAGGCCGCCGTTTTCTCGCCGAGTTCGGCGTTCCCGCGGAGGTGTTGTCACGTCATTACGCCGTGGTTTTCGACTCCCGGCAAAAGATGCGCACGGTCGCGACGGATCTGCGTGTGACCACGTATTTTTTCTTACCTTGGCACATGCTGCGGGATATCTGCCGCTTGGCGCGGCATTTTTCCGGGGTGGACTTGATCGTGAACGATTCGCTTCACCCGGCATTCCTGCTGATGGGGGGGCTGGACCCGTGGCGCAAGCGTGCCGTGCACATCTACGGGTGGAGTCTCCGCGAATCTCTGGAGGAAAACTTCATCGGGCGCCTGTGGGGTCCCGCCGCCCGTTTCTTCCGCTGGTGGGTCCGCTTTGGTTTGTCGCGCGCCCGCGGCAGGTTGGTCCACGACTTCGCTTTCCCTTTGCCGGAGAGATCGGATCCCTCAATGCCCGAACACCAATTGCCCACACCGCTGGCCTTGGTTGGCCCCGGTCGCGGTGCCGCGCGCCGCGCCCACAAAGCCGCGGTTTACCTCAACCCGCACTTCTCCGACCCCGCCTTGGCTGAGGCATTGGAGACGGCACTGCAAGAACCCCGGAGCGTTGAAGGTCCGGAGGACGGGGGCGTTTTCTTTCTCGGCGAAGGTTACGCCGATCGACCGGGTTGGCAGTCGTATGCCAAGGACTGGATCGATATCGCCGCGCATGCCGAAGTGCTCGTGTCCGCCCCCGGCATGGCGGCGCTGGCCACGGCTCAAGCGTTGGACAAACCCCTGATCCTCATCGTCACGGCACAACCCGAACAGCAAAGGAATGCGGAACGTGCGTCCGCGTTGGGTCTGCGCCATCGAGTCGTGCCGTGGAACGAGCACTCGACGAAGGAGCGATTTGCCGAGGCTTTCGTCGAAGCCCATCGTGATCTGCGGTGCGACAACGCGGCGCATCAAGGATGCATCGAAGGCGCAAATCATGCGCACCCCATGCTGCGGAAGCGCTTGGACCGGTGGGTGGATATCCTGATGGCTTGGGCTTCCGAAAAAGGCGGACAAACTCGCGCCGAGCATTGAAAAGCGACAGCGTTCGGCATTTCAGCCCGACGTCTGCCGTTTCCTTGGCCCGTTGAGCAAAGTGCCGATCCACGTGTAGCGAACCATCCAATGGTAAGAGGCGAACAACAGGGCGGTTGCGGTTGTGAAGACGAGCAGGAATTTCAGCGAGGCGGGCCAGGCGAGGGGGAGCACGGCGATTTGGAGGGCGAGAACGAGCGGCAGGTGCGCGAGGTAGATCCAGTAAGCGGAATCGGTAAACCAGCGCGCGCGGTAACCGAGGTGGCGAAAGCAGTGCGCAAAGAGCCCCATCATGCCGAGCGAGAGACACCAGGTATAGGCGCATTGCGCGAGGGTCTCACCTGCCTTGGTTCCCAAGAGGAGTATCGACGCCGGGAAAAACAGGAGAAGCCCGGCGGGGAGTAGAATCCGCCAGCGCGTCCCCAACGACGTCCCGAGCCCGTCCTTGGCGAACACCGCGGCTCCGAACCAAAAAAAGACGCCATAGTAGACCAGCAGATGCGGAGGAGGAACCAGCGGACCCAGCCAAATATCCGGACCGAAGACGGCTCCCATCATGGCCTGCGGGAAAAACGTGAGCAGCGGCAGGAACCACAAAAACCGGCCGGTCGGTGCGAAGCCCAGCCGCACGGCGAGGGCGAGAAGCACGATGAACAGAAAGAGCACCCACAGAAACCAAAGGTGATCGAACAGGGTTTCGTCGAAAAAGTGCACGGATGCCCCGCCCAAAGTGACCAGCAACGTGTCGGAATAGAGAATGGTGCGGTAGTGCGTCGAGAGGATGGTCAGGAACGATGACAGCGTTCGAGGTTCACGGCTCTCGGCGTCCAACAACATCCTCGATGACGCGGCGATCCCGCGCCGCACGGCCGCTTCCTCCGGATGGGCCAATTGCAGTCTGCGGGCGTAGGCCTCTTTGTATTCGAACGAGCCGAGGCAAGAGGTCGATGCCGTTTGCCCCGCCTTGTCGCGCGCCGAGGGATCCGCCCCCCGATCGAGCAGGAGACGCACGGCCGGGGTTTTCCCGAAGTAGGCCGCCTGATGAAGCGGCGTGCTTCCCGCACTGTCAGCCGCGCCGATGTCCGCTCCCCGGTCGAGGAGGAGTGTGATCATGGCCGTGTTTCCGGTCAGCGAAGCCCAGCCCAGCGGCGACAGCCCGAAAGCGGGGTCGGCCCGATGGGCCGTGGCCTCCGCGTTGAGGAGCCGCGCAACGGTCGCGGTATCTCCGGCCACGACGGCATCGGCCATTTCGCCGCGTTGCTTCGGCATGGCCGCCTCGACTTTCACCGCCTCGTGGCGAAGCAGATTGCTCACCGGGACGATGGTGATCAGTGCGAGCAGCAGGGGCAGAAGGATTCTCCGGGCGCGGTGCCGCAGCATCCCGCGCAGGCCCTGCTTCCGCAGAATGAACATGGCGAAAAACCCGCTGAGCAAGAAAAACAGCGGCATACGGAACATGTGGATGGCGGCGACAGGTATGAAGAACAGATCGTTCTGCCTGCTGTCCTGCACCGGCCACGGGCCCGGCATGAAACTCATGAAGGAATGGAAAACTATGCCGAGGAGCATCGCGACGACCCGCAGAACGTCCAGGTCGGTGCGCCTCGGGTCCCCCGAGCCGCCGTCGCCCGGCCTTGCCTTGGCGGAGATCGTGGGATCCGTGGTCCGGGCCTTGTTCTGTGGGCTGTTCATGAACCGAAGCGGCTTCCACGCTAGTCACCGGTTGCCGGTTCGGCCAGTCATCCCGAGGGGTCCCGGTCTCCATGGCCGGTCTCGAGATGCCTTGCGCCCGTCCTCCCCGGACGCTATGCACGCACCTATGAACACACGTTTCCGCCACGCTGGCTTGTTCGCTTTCGTTGTTCTTTGTGTCTCGGCCCCGCTCCGCGCCGAAACTCCGCTCGAGGAGCAGATGGACACCATGAAAGCCGCTTTCCGCAGCATCAAGACGGCGATGGAAGCACCGGTTGACGGCGACAAAGACAAATACGTCGTATTCGCCGATGAATTACGGGCCGCAGCCATCAAGGCCAAAGAATTTGATCCCAAAAAACTCGGTGAAATTCCCGCAGGCGATCGCGAGCAGTTTCTGACCGATTACCGGCAGTCCATCGACCAACTGGTCGTCCTCATCGATCAGCTCAAAACCCAGCTTGCCGCGGGCGATTGGGACGGCGTGCGCGCGCAGATGAGACTTATCAACCGGGTTCAAGGTGCCGGGCACGAGAGATTCCGGAGCGAGGAACCTTGAAGCGACTGTCCGTTTGGATCTGCGGTGCGGGCGTCGTCATCTTCGCCGCCATCCAGTTTGTCCCGTCTGCACACACCAATCCGCCGGTCGAGTTCGACGCCGAGTGGGATTCCCCGCGCACGCGTGATTTGTTTTACCGGGCCTGCGCCGACTGCCATAGCCACGAAACGAGGTGGCCCTGGTACAGCAAAGTCGCCCCGGTCTCGTGGCTGGTCGCCAACCACGTGCGCGAGGGGCGTCGCGACATGAATGTTTCGGTGCCGGACGAAGTCGATGTCACCGAGGCTGTGGCGCAAATCCGCGACGGGCGGATGCCGCCTGCCGACTACCGGTTGATGCACCCCGAGGCGCGGCTCGGTGAAACCGAAAAAGCCGATCTCATCTCCGGACTGAAAAAAACATTTTGATGCACAACGCACGCGCAAGTGCCGCGTCCATCCTGTTTCGACTGGTTCACGACGGCGATCGGCAGCAAGCACCGACGAATGTCGTCGCGCCATCCTTGCATCCCGTGACCTCTGTGTTGATGGTCTTGCTTTATCCATGATCGGTCTGATCCGCCTTGCGTTTCTCATGCTTTACCGCGACCGGGCGAAATATCTCGCGCTGGTCGGTGGGTTGGCATTCTGCACGTTCCTCATTGCCCAGCAGGCCGGCGTTTTTTGCGGTGTGATGTTGCTGACCACATCCACGCTGCGCAACGTGGGTGCGAACATCTGGGTGGCCGACAGCCGCACGGAGCAAATCAACAGTCCGGTGTCCATGCGCGACATCGAGGTCAACCGGGTGCGCAGTCTTCCGGGTGTCGCCTGGGCCGTCCCGATTTTCCTCGGCGTCCTTCCGGCGAAGCTCCCAGACGGCTCCGTGCAGAGCTTGCAGATTGTCGGCGTCGACTCCGGATCTTTCGTCGGAGCCCCCAAGGTGATGGTCGAAGGCGATATACAGAGCCTTCTTTTGCCCGAGGCCGTGATCATGGATCAGGTTGCGGTGGAAAAGTTCGCCAGCCGCGGTGTGCAACTCCGTGTCGGCAGCCGCTTCGAGATCAACGACCAGGAAGCGAGCGTCGTCGGATTTTGTCGCACGAAGCGAAGCTTCAGCGGGTTTCCCCACGCGTTCACCACTTACGAGAAGGCGCTGCAATGGGTCCCTCCGCAGCGAAAGTTGCTTTCGTTCATACTCGTCCAGACGAAGCCGGGCGAATCCGAGGAAGATTTGGTCGTGCAGATCAACGGGCTGTCCGGTCTGAGAGCCTTTACCACCGATGGCTTCAGGCTCGAGACCATGCGTTGGTTTTTCCGCAACACCGGTATTCCCGTCGCCTTCAGCGTGGTGGTCATCATCGGGGCCGTGTTCGGGCTCTGGGTCACCGGCCAGGCTTTCTTTCTTTTTGTGCACGACAATCTGCGGCACCTCGCCGCGATGGCGGCGATGGGCGCCACGCAGGGGAGACTTGCCGTCATGGTCATGTTCCAGGCGCTGTTCGCCGGTGCCGTCGGCTACGGCATCGGTCTCGGTTTGACCGCGTGGTTCGGGTTCCTCGTCTTGCCGGCCGAATTACCCGCCTTCTACTTGCCGTGGCAACTCCCGGTGACCGTCGGCGCGCTCGTTGCTGTGATTTGCTTTTTCGCCGGCGGCTTGGGGGTCTGGAAATTGCGCACTGTCGAGCCGGCCATGGTTTTCAAATGACTGCCGCCGCCGCCATCCGTTGCACGGGTTTGTCCAAGTCCTACGGGTCGGGAGATACTTCCGTTCCCGCCCTCCGCGGCGTGGACCTCGAAGCATACATGGGCGAGATGCTCATCATTTCCGGCCCCTCGGGCTGCGGAAAAACAACGCTGCTGAGCATCGCGTGCGGCACACTCAAACCGGATGCCGGCCGCATCGAATTGTTCGGGCAGGACCTGGACGGACTCGGCCCCGATGAATTGGCCGCGCTCCGCCGCAAAGACGTGGGATTCATCTTCCAGCAATTCAACCTGGTGCCGACTTTCCGCGCCCGGGAAAACGTCGCTGTTCCTCTCATCATCGCCGGCATGAATTACGGCAAAGCTTTGCGCAAGGCCGACGACATGCTGGCCGCTCTCGGACTGGCCGACAGGACACGGCATTTTCCCGCGCAGCTCTCGGGCGGGCAGCAGCAACGCGTGGCCATCGCGCGCGCTCTTGTCCACCAGCCCCGGCTGATCATTTGCGACGAACCCACTTCATCCCTCGACGCGGCCGCCGGGCGCGCAGCCATGCAGATTTTGAGGGACTCCGCTCTCGCCAAGGACCGCTGTGTGGTGGTAGTCACCCATGACCCGCGCGTCTTCGGTTTTGCCGATCGAGTCGTCACGATGGAGGACGGACGGATCACCCAAGTGCGGTCGCAGGTCGCTGCCAAAGACGGTGCCGCCCCGGAACACACCCCATGATACGCTTGATCACGCTCGTTGCCGCCATCCTCGGTGTGGTTGCTTATTTGGTATTTTCCTTCCGCATGGAAAAATCCATGGAAGACAGCGCCGTGGTGCCTTCGCCGCCTCCCTCGTCGCCTTTCAAAGCCACAGTGGGAGCGAGCGGCCTCGTCGAAGCCCTCGGTGAGAATGTCAACGTGGCCTCCATCGTTTCCGGCGTGGTGGAAAAAGTTTTTGTCGCGGTCGGCGACAATGTGAAAAAGGGGGCCCCCCTTTTTCAAGTCGTCTCCAGCCAAGAGAGCACGGCACTTGCGTCCAGCAAGAAAGAATTGGCGGTGCGGGAGGCTGCCGTCGAAGTCGCCGCCAAAGAATTGGAACAAAGGCAGGATATCTACGACCGGACGGAAAAATTACGCCTCAAAAACGTGAGCAGCGCTGAGGAGGGCGTGCAGGCCATCTTGGTCCTCGGGCAAGCCACGGCGCAACTGGCCAAAGCGCAAGCCGATCTCGAATTGGGCCAAGCCCGCGTGATCGAGGCAGAAGCTGCGCTCGACCGGACTTTGGTCAAGGCGCCCCGCGACGGCGAAATTCTGCGCATCAACGTTCGTGAAGGCGAATACGCCCAACCATTTGTCGGGGACGCTGCGCTCGTTCTCGGCGATACCAAGCGGCTGCAGGTCCGTGTCGATATCGATGAATACAATGCCCAGCGGGTCCGTTCCTCGGCTGCAGCTGTCGCCTATCCAAAAGGGGACCATAGAAAAACCATTCCGCTGAGTTTCTCGCGCTTCGAGCCGCTTGTCGTCCCCAAGAAATCGCTCACCGGCGCGCCGGTCGAGCGTGTCGATACGCGCGTCCTGCAGGTGATCTACACCTTCGAGCGTCCCGACTGGCCCATTTACGTCGGGCAGCAGCTGGAGGTCTTCATCGAGACCGATGATCTTGCTTCAGCTTCCCCTCCGGCAGGCAAATAGGGTTTCCGCCCGGCTTGTTCGGCTCTCGATTGGGCTGCGTCGCAGAAAGAGACCGCGCCTCGTGCCGGGTCTAGATCGAATAATCGATCGTTTCGCCTTTGCTTGATTTGGAAACGACGCGGACTTGCGCCTCCTCGTTGTAGACAAGGGAATTCGGCGGGACGCTGTGCATGAGGAAGACGTTGCCTCCGATCGTGGAATTGCGACCGATGACCGTCTCGCCGCCGAGCACGGTGGCATTCGGGTAGATGGTGACGCCGTCTTCCACATCGGGATGGCGTTTACCGCCTTTTTTGATCCTTCCGCTTTCATCTTTGGCGAAGCTGCGCGCGCCGAGGGTGACGCCGTGGTAAAGCTTCACGTGCGCGCCGATGCGGCAGGTTTCGCCGATGACCACGCCGGTGCCATGGTCGATGAAGAAGTGGCTGCCGATGCCCGCGCCCGGATGGATGTCGATCCCGGTCTGCACGTGGGCCCATTCGGTCATCATGCGCGGCACGAGCGGGATGTCGTGACGGTAGAGGAAGTGCGCGACGCGCTGAACGGCGATGGCTTCGAGGAACGGGTAGGAGAGGATGATTTCGTCGCGCGTGCGCGCGGCGGGGTCGCCTTCGTAGGCGGCTTCGACATCGGTCTGCAGCATGGCGCGGATGGCGGGCAGTTCGTTGAAGAGTTTGCCGACCGTGGCGGTGGCGCCGGCATCGTCTTTGCCCGCCAGCACGGCCTGGAAGACGCGGCGAAGGTCCTCGGCGAGGCCGTTGACTCGGTCTTTTGTCAGTTCGGATAATTCGAGTCTCCCGACCGGGCCGCCGTCATGGTATCCGGGGAAGAGCAACTGCATGAGTTGGTTGCAGAGCAAAGCGATCTCCGGTTTCGAGGGCAAACCGGGTTCTTCGCTGGCGTTCACCCCGCCTTCGTCGCGGTAGGAATCCATCAATTGCTGCGCCCAACGGGCCGTGTTGGCGTCCATGTGCGTGCATGATGGGCTTTTCCATTCTCTATGTCGAGAAGGCAGCTTGGTCGATTACAGGCCGAATTATATTGTCGGAGGGCAGGGATTATAAACAATGGCCGCGTCTATGTTGACACTCAACACATCCACACTACGTCGCGCGCTCGATCTTCAAGAGCGCATCGAAGGTTTGCAGCGGGAATTGTCCCGTCTGCTCGGCAAAAACGTTTCGCTTTCCGGCTTGGTCAGCGAAACGGTGAGCGTTTCCGGTTTGCGCCGCGGACGCAAACCGGGCCGCCCCGCGAAAAAGGCCGCCAAGAGCGGGCGCAAGCCGGGTCGTCCGGCCAAGAAAGCGGCCAAACCCGGCCGCGGCAAGAAGCGCACCTCGCCGTTCAAAGGCAAGAAGCGTCCGTCCTCGCCGAGCGGCCCGTTGGCCCCGGCTGTGCACAAAGTGATGAAGCGTGCGGGCGGACCGATGAATGTCGACGCCGTGCTGCAGGGCCTCAAGCAGGACAAATACGTTTGGAAGGTCTCCAACCCGAAGGCCAACCTCGCCGCGCGCATCTACACGATGCCGGGGGTGAAGAAGACCGGACCGGGGATGTTTGCTTTGAAGAAATAGGGGGCAGACATCGTGAATTCATGAAAGGCGGGGGGATTTCTCCCCGCCTTTTTTGTGTAGCGGCGCCGTCCCCGGCGACGAACTGATAAAAACGACCGGCGGCGGGGACGCCGCCGCTACATTTTTTGAAAGGCACCGACGGACCTAGTCCGCCGCTACAAATTGAGGTCACGGCAGCGCTGTTTCGAAGCGCGGCCGTAATTCTTTCCAAGGCTCCGTGCCGACGGCGACGCGGAGGAGATGGGGGTCGATACCGCACTCCTTGGCCCAAGCCAATTCGTGGTAATGGGCAAGCTGCACGTAGGGGCAGACCAGAGAGTATTTCGTGCCGAGGCTGATGCCGTGACTGAGTTGCAGATTTTCGAAAATGTGCGGGGTGTTTTTTGCCGCATCGCGCGGCAAAAACGAGACGACGGCCCCGAAGCCGCTGCCGGCTTTGCGGAGTTGCTCGTAGACCGGCGAGGGGTTGAGCCCGGGATACCAGACGTGGTCGACGGCCGGATGCGCTGCGAGGAAGCGGGCCAGCTCGAGGGCGTTGATATTGGCGATTTGCATGCGCTCGGGAAAATCGCGCGAGTTGCGCTCGAGCACCTCGAGATCGCGGGCATAGATTCCGCCCGGTGCGGTAGAGGGCAGGTTGTCGGAAAAAAGTCCGCGTGGATTAACAGTCAATGCGCCGGCCATGACGTCGCCTTCGCCGGAGATGGCTTTGGTCAGACTGGTGGCGATGAAATCGACGTGCGGGAGGACGTCGACGTTGAAAAAAGTCCCGATGGTGTCATCGACCACCACCGGAATGTCATGCGCCTTGGCCATCTCGTGCAGCGCGGGAAGGTCCGGAGTGTTGAGCAGGGGGTTGCTTGGGAATTCACAAAAGATTCCGGCGATTTCCTCGCGAGCGAGCAGGTCGCGAAGGCTGGCAAGGTCCGCTGCGTCGCCGCGCGGATAGAATTCCGCGCCGGGACCGAATTTGGTCAGGATTTTCAGCGTGTCGGTGTAAGGGAAGCCGAACATGACGGTGCGTTTGCCGGGGCGGCGCTCGGTGACGGCTTCGAAGGCGCGGTAAATGGCGGCCATGCCGCTGGGATGAAGGCTGATGTTTTGCGCGGGGGCGCCGCTCCAAAGGGCGAGGCGTTCCCGGAGGATTTGTTCGAGCGCGGTGTCCGGAGCGCGGAGTCTTTTTGAATCGAGCCAATCTTCAGCAGCCCGCGAGGAGAGGATGCGTCCGGCGTGTTGCCAATAGGCGCGGGCAACGGGAAGGTTTTCCGCGGGAAAATAAGCGGCCCAGAGTCCGTGGACGTCAACCGCTTTGCCCTGCGCGAGGGTGGCGCATTGCTCGGCGGCGGACTGGTCCGCGAAGGGAAGCACATCGCGTCCGGGTTTCGGTTCGAGGGCGGCGCGGACTTGGTTGATCAGCGGATGAAAAAAGAATCGCGGATAGCCGGTGCGCATCGTGTCGATGACGCGCGGGTCTTTTTCCTCGTAGCCGATGATGTCGGCCCAAGTCGGGAGACAGACGGAGACGGCGTGGGGCGAATCGGGGATGGGCGAGCCGAGATCTTCCACCCGGCACAGCGGACGCGCGTGAAGCGGATGGTTCATCGCGACGGGAAAAGCAGGGGCACGCGGATCGCGTGTCCGCATGGAATCGAACGGACGAGCGGGCTTCTCGTCCCTGCCTGGGAGGCGGAAGTCATCGCGAGTGCAGTGCCTGCGCCATGCGTTGCAGGGCTTCGTCGAGTTGGGTGCGCGGACAGCCGAAGTTGAGGCGGAGGAAACCCGGAGGTGCGCCGAAGGGCACGCCGTCGGAGAGGCCCACGCCGTGGTCTTCGAAGAACTTGGCGGGGTTGGGCAGGTGCAGTGCGCGGGCGTCGAGCCAGGCCAGATAAGTTGCTTGGACGCGCCATGTACGAACGCCCGGGAGCGAAGAGGCAACGAAACTTTCCACGTGGTCGCGGTTGGCCCGCAGGACATTGAGGAGCTGGTCACGCCAGGGCCAACCATGACGCAACGCGGCTTCGCAACCGGTGTAGCCGAAGGCGTTGATCTCGGTGATGAGTCCGCGTGCCGCGCGCTGGAATATGCGGCGTGTTGTCGCGTCGGGAATGACCAGGAATGCGCAGGCCAGTCCGGCCAGATTGAAGGTCTTGCTCGGGGCGAACATGGCGACAACGGGTGGTCCGTCGGGTCCGGAGAATTTTAGTCCGCTGGTGTGCGGCAAATCATCGAACACGAGGTCGCAGTGGATCTCGTCGGAAACGAGCACGAGGTTGTGGCGGCGGCAGAACTCGGCGAGGCGCGCGATGCTGCTCTCCGGGAAAACGCGTCCGACCGGATTGTGCGGGTTGCAGAGAATGAAGAGTTTGGTTTGCGGCGTGACCGCGGCCTCGAGTGCGGCGAAATCGATGTCCCACACCCCGTTGTTCTCCGCGAGGTCGACGGGGATCAGTCCGACTCCGGTGAACTCCGGCGCGCTGAGAAAGGGCGGATAGACCGGCGTGCAAGTAAGGACGTTCTCGCCGGGTTGGACGAAGGCGCGGCAGGCGATGTTGAGAGCGGGGACGAGTCCGGGGAACCAAACGCTCTGCTCCGGCGCGGCCGAGTAACCATGGTGGGTCTGCAAATAGTCGAGAGCGGCTTCGACCGTGGATTTTGGCGGAATGGTGTAGCCGAAGACGCCGTGGTCGGCACGTTCTTGCAAGGCGGCGACAATTTCCGGCGCGGAAAGAAAATCCATGTCGGCGACCCACATCGGGACGACGTCGCGTCCGGGATATCGCTCCCATTTGAGCGAACCGGTGCCACGGCGGTCGGGGCAGGTGTTGAAATCGTAAGTCACGGGACGGGAAAGAATGTCATTCCCCGCGCGCGGGGCAAGACGGATGCGCGTCAGGCGGCCGATGGGCCGAATTTGAACCACAGGAAGTAGAGGGCGAAGGCGGACTGCAGAACGATAGATGCCCAACTGAAGGCGGTCATGCCTGCCCCGGGCTGCTGGTCACGCGGCACCTCCGGCGCGTGGACCGCGCGGTGGTTGAAAAAGGCGAGCATCGGCGCGGTAAGGAAGGACAACGTGGTGGCCAGATCGACCAGCGCGGTGAAGCTCGACATGCCCCAGAGGAGGATGGCGAGCGCGCCGGCGCAGAGGATGGCGAACGAGAGACGATAAACGTGGCGGTCGCCTTCGAGCGGGACGGGCGTCGCCACCGGTGCGGCCTGCGGGGCGAAAGCGAGGCGGAGTTGCACGACGAGTGCGGCGATGACACGCGGGAAGCCGTCGATCACGGTAACCGCGGTCGAAAGCATGACGAGAAACGCGGCCGCACCGATGATCGGGCGGCTCCAACCGCCGAGCGTGGTGGTGTAGAGGTCGACGATCTGCGCCGAGAACTTGGCGGGATTGTTTTCGAAGGTCAGGCCTTGCCCGAACATCATCCCTGTCCCGAGGAGAACAAAAGCCAGCGCGAGAAGCATGGTGGACCAATAGCCGATGTCGAAATCCACAAGCACGTCGCGCGCCGCCGGTTTTCGCGGTTGGTGCTTGGCGCGGGCCACGGCCCAGAGCGAACTCCACACGGAGATGTCGATCGGCGCGGGCATCCAGCCGATGAGGGCGACGCAAAAGGCGATGCCGGCGAGGTCGAACACCGCGGGCCCGGGGACAAACGCGCTCCAGGACCACTCGATGCGGCCCAGCGCCATGAACATGGCGGCCAGCGTGCAGATGGTCAGCACGGGCATGACAACTTTGATGAAGCGGTCGAGCCAGACATAGCCGCCGCCGGCCAGGAGCAAGGCGGACAGAACCATGATGAGCGCCGAGACCGCCGCCGGGCCGGCGGCGGGGCCGACGGTGGAGGCGAGCAACGGTTCGAGTCCGAACACGGCAATGGCCACGCCGGCTGTGACCAGGGTGACCACGGCGATGACGGTGAACATGGTTCCCGCGGTCAGCAGGGTGAAGAGGGCAAGCGTCCAGCGCCCCTGGCGCCGGTAACCATCGATGAGCGAGTGTCCGGTGGCCGCCGCGTATTGCGGACCGAAGCGGAATCCGGGAAATTTTATGACATTGGCGAGAATGACGACGATGAGCATCGACAAGCCGAAACTCGCACCGGCGCGCGTCGATTGGACGAGGTGGGAGACGCCGACGGCTGCGCCGGCGAAAAGAAGACCGGGACCGAAGGCGGTCCAGAAGGAGCGGGTTTTGGCGGTTGATGGTCCGTAGTTCACAGGCGTGGAGGTTGATAGAACGGGACCGCGTCGGCAGGCGAGGAGAAAGGGGGGCGCGGATCGGATCCTGCAGAGGTTTGGAGCGGCCGTCCATGACCGCTGGCGCCGCAGGAAAAGGAAAGGCTACGGCGCTCGCAGACCGCCGCTCCAAGCGTTGTGGTTCAGGTTGTGGTCGATTCGGCGAGGATGCCGTCGTCGAGGTCTTTGATCACGGTGCAGAGATAGACCGGTTCGTCGCGGTGGGCGCGGTATTTGGTGATTTCTTTTTTTTCCACGACGCGGAAACCGAAGCGCTCGAAAACTTTTGCGCCGCGGCGCTCTTCGAAGGTCACCACTTGTCCGAAGACTTTCTTTTCCCCATGGGCCCGGAGGTGGTGGAGGAATTGGACGAGCAGTTCGCGCGAGCGGACGAGACCCTGCACCTCGGGGAGGAGGTTGAAATGAAAATGGGGCACGCGGCGCGGGGCGGCGGGGACTTCGCGCCATGCATTGAGGAGGATCCAGCGGACGAAGGCCTTCGAGGCTTTGTTGTAGCGGGGATAGCGGCAGGCTCCGCGGGTGAAGAGCGAGAGGTTGTGGAAAAAATTGTAAAACTGCTGCAGGAACGGGCGCCGCGATCCCATGAGGTAGCCCTTCAACTCGCCATTCTGCTCGAGCACGAAAGTCGATTCGGGTTCCCAGTCGGTGTAGAATCTCGTCAGGTAATCGGCGAAAAGTTCGCGGTCCTCGAAGACCGGATCGATGGCTTTGCCGAGGTATCCGGTTTCGCAGCAAAGGCGCCGCACGGCGTCGCGGTCGGACGGACGATACGGCCTGATGATGGCATCAGAAATCATAGCGTCAGCGACTCTTACCGGCGCGCCACCTCGGCGTAAACCCCGAAAAGCCTCTCGAACACACGGTCCCATCCGTAGGACTGGTGCACGCGGGCGGCGGCTGCCTGCCCTTCGGTCTTCAGATCGCGTCCGGCCATGGCGCGAATGGCCTCCGCCAGGGCCGCGGGCGAGTTTTCCGCGGCCCAGTGGATCTGGTCGGTGAAGATGATGCGGTCCATGTAACTGCCGCGGATGCCGACCACGGGAGTTCCGCTCGCTTGGCTCTCGAGCGCGACAAGACCGAAGGTTTCCTGCAAGCTCGGGTGCACGAAAAGATCGGCCGCCCGGTAGATGCGCGCGAGTTGCCGTCCGTCGCCCTGGTAAGGCAGCCAATGGACGCCGGGGTTGCGCTCGCGCAGGCGCGAGAGGTGGCGCCGCTCCGTGCCGTCGCCGACGACCACCAGCGCAAACCGCGCGCCGTCCAGTTTTTCGAAAGCCTCAAAAAGCGTGACGACGTTCTTTTCCGGCGCGAGTCGCCCGACGTAGAGCAGCAGGATTTTGTCGTCGGCGATGTCGAGGGCTTCGCGCACCTGCCGGCGTTCATCGGGGGCGGGCTGCGCGTGGAAAAGTTTCGTGTCCACCCCCAGCTCGCCCAAGCGGGTGTTGCGAACACCCCAGTCCGCCAGAACTTGCGCGAGGGCCGGCGAGGGGACGATGGTCGCGGCGAAGCGGTTGTAAAGTTCGCGCACATAGCGCCGCGCGATATCGCGCGTGATGTCCACGGCGATATGACCGAAAAATTTGCCCACCGTGCGCAGGTAGGCTTCGGGGAAATGCGAGTGGTAAAAACCGACCACGGGAATGCCGAGCGCGTCGCCCGAGGCGAGCGCCTTCCATGCCACCTGATAAGGATCTCCGGACTCGATGACGTCGGGACGCTCCTTCTCGAGGACTTCCTCGACGGCGGTGAGGTTGAGCAGCACGCGATAGCGCGCGGTGCGCGAAACGAGCGGTGACTTGATGGTGTAGACACGCGACCGCCCGTCCTCGCGGCAGGCGGTTTCGGCACCGGGGATAACCAGAACATGCTCGTCGTCCGGCCGGGCGCGGCGGATCCAGGCGATTTTTTCCGAAACGTAGCGCCTCACCCCGCCGCCGACCGGCGAGTAGAATTGGGTGAGATCGCAGATTTTCATGAAGGCCCGCGGAGGGCCGGCGGCGGACGCCACCGCTACAGGAGGATCATTCGCGCGCGGCGAGGTAACGCTCGGCCTCGATGGCCGCGGCGCAGCCTTGTCCGGCAGCGGTGATGGCTTGGCGGTAAACGTGATCGGCCACATCGCCGGCGGCGTAGACACCGGGCACATTGGTCTTCGTGCCGCCGTGCTGGACGAGGTAGCCGTTCTCGTCCGTGTCGAGTTTCCCGCGGAATGGCGCGGTGTTCGGCGTGTGGCCGATGGCGACGAAGACGCATTTGACCTCGAGTTCGGAGCGGGTTCCGTCGGTTGTGTCCTCGAGGACGATGCCGCGGACGTGGCCTTCGTCATCGGCGAGATATCCGACCGGTTTGCGGTTCCAGAGGACTTCGACCTTCGGGTTGGAGAGGGCGCGGTCGGCCATGATTTTCGAGGCGCGGAGCGAATCGCGGCGGTGGATGAGATAGACCTTCGAGGCGAAGCGGGTGAGGAAGGTGGCTTCTTCACAGGCGGAGTCGCCGCCGCCGATGACACAAACCGGCACATCGCGGTAGAACGCCCCGTCGCACGTGGCGCAGGACGTGAGACCGTGGCCGATCAATTTTTTCTCATCGGGCAAACCGAGCCAACGCGCCGCGGCGCCGCTGGCCACGATGAGAGTCTCGGTTTCGACCCATTGTCCGTCGATCTTGACCCGGTGGTGACCTTCGCCGGCTTCAAATTCCTCGAGCGTTCCAAATTGGAAACGCGCGCCGAATTTTTCCGCCTGGGCCTGCATGCGCATGATGAGGTCCGGGCCGTCGACGCCCTCGGGGAAGCCGGGAAAATTTTCCACCGCGGTGGTGGTGGTGAGCTGTCCGCCGGGTTGCTTGCCTTGCAGCACGAGCGGGGTGAGCGAGGCGCGCCCTGCATAGATGGCCGCGGTGAGTCCGGCGCAACCGGTGCCGACGATGACGACTTTTTCCATGGGGTGGGAATATTAGCGGAGACGATGTCCGGGGGCCAAGCTTGGGGGGAAAGTCGAGGGTTGAGGGATGAGAGTGGAGGGTGAGGGTCAACCGAGGATGGCGCGGAGTTCGCGCTCGAGATCGGCGAAGCGTTCGTCGCTCAGCACGGAAACGCGCGAGCAGGATTCCAGATCGGCGTCCATCTCGGCCCACGAGCGGCAGCCGCCGAATGATTTCTGCCAAGGAACGCGCTGCGGCGGGTCGAGGCGGTAAACGCGGAGCAGCGCGACCTGCACCCCGGGCCCGGGCTTTTGGTTGAACCGCGCCTCGACCTCCTCCGCGCTGAGGATGTGGAAAGTCTGCAATCGCGCGAGGGCCGCGCGGTCGGTGACCACCTTGTGCCAGACCAGCGTGGCGGCGTGGCGGATTTCCACCGGTTCCTCATCGCCCTCCGCCTGACTTTGGCGCGCCGAGAAGGCCGCTTCGGGCACGACGCGTTCGGCTTGCTGGTGGAAGAAAGTCGGCAAGAGAACGAACTCCCCGTGCTCGAAACGGAGTCCGTCTTTCCCCTCGGCGATGCCGCCCTTGCGGATGACGATAACCTGCCGTCCGGAGCCGAGGGCTTCGCAGACAACATCCCACTCTTTGAGGGCCGGCAGCGTCATGGTCGGCGCCGATCCTAGCGGAAGGCCACCGGCCGGGCCAAGCAGCACCTGTTTCCGGCTTGACCCCCCGTCCGTCATCCAGCAGTTAAAAAGCCTCGCGAGCCGCTCCGGGCCCGCCGCCAACCACCCACCGATGATTCTCCGCTTATTTTCCACCCTCTTTCTGCTGGCGTCCTTCTGTCTTCCCTCCTCCGCACAGATGGCCCCGCCCGGCGGCGGTCCCGTGGTGCGCGCTCTGGAGATCCAGTATGTCGGATCCGAAACGATCAGCCGGGAACGCGTGCTGGCCAACCTGAAAACGAAAGTCGGTGACCCTTATTCTGAGCGCGCGGCCGAGGAGGATGTGCGCACTCTTTTCGCCACCGGAGATGTGGCCAATGTGCGCATCTTCGCCGAACCGCAGGACGACGGGGTCAAGGTGACCGTCTTGCTGCAGGGCCGTTCGGTCGTCACCGAGATCCTCATCGAGGGCGCGACCGAGGTCAGTCCGCAGCGCCTGCGCCGCGACCTGACCTTCAAAGTCGGCGACCGTCTCAGCGAAGAGCAGGTGGAAAAATCCCGGCAAGCGATGCTCGAATTGTACCAGGACCGCAACTTCGGCGGGGTCGACATCAAGTATGACATTTACACCGACGAGCGCACCGGCGATTCGCGCGTCGTCTACACGGTGAACGAGGGCGCCAAGCAGGTGGTCAAGCGCATCGACTTCGTCGGCAACGACTCCGTGCTGGCCAAGGATCTGCGCAAGGTCCTCAAGACCAAGACGCAGAACCTGCTCTCCATCTTCGACAAAAGCGGCCGCCTCGTGCCCGCGCAGTTGCAGGAGGACCGCGAGGCCATCCGCAACCTTTACCAGAACCGCGGCTTCGCCGACGTGCAGGTCACCGACGTGCAGGCCGTCCCGATCAGCGGCACCGGGGTGGATTTGATTTTCACCGTGTCCGAGGGGCGCCAATACAGCGTCAACCGCATGGCGCTCGACGGCGTGCTCGTCACTTCGCCCGACGAACTCAAGGCCAACCTCCGCATGACCGACGGCTCGCTTTACACTCCCGAGGGCATGAGCGGCGATCTCAAGACGCTGCGCGATTTCTACGGGACGCAGGGCTACGTCGATGCCGCCATTGTCCCGGAAATCTCCCCGGCCGGAGCCGGGCAGGTCAACATCACCTACCGCATCGACGAGGGCACCCAGAGCTTCGTCAATCTGGTCAACATCCAGGGCAACACCCGGACCAAGGACAATGTGATCCGCCGCGAGCTGGCCGTCACACCCGGCGATGTCTATGACACCGTGCTGGTCGATGTCAGCCGCCAGCGGCTGGAAAACCTCAACTACTTCAACACGGTGCAGACCGTGCCGACCGACACGATGATCCCCGGGCGGAAGGACCTCAACGTCATCGTCGACGAGAAGCGCACCGGTTCCTTCAACTTCGGCGCCGGCTTCAGCACGATCGACAGCCTGGTCGGTTTCGCCGAGGTGCAGCAGACGAATTTCGACCTCTTCGGGTGGCCGAATTTCGTGGGCGGCGGACAGCGTCTGCGCATCCGCGGACAATACGGTATCGAGCGTGCCGACGCGGTGATCTCGTTCACCGAGCCCTGGTTCCTCGGGCAGAAGATTTCCTTCGGCACGGAGTTGTTCTACCGCGAGGCGAGCTTCCTCAGCCCGGCCTACGACCAGTCGAACTACGGCGGCGCTATCCAGCTGCGCAAGCCGTTCGGCGAGTTCATCGCGGCGAACATCGAATACCGCCTCGAGGGCATCGATATTTTCGACATCTCGGACGACGCGCCGGTGCAAATCTCCTCCCAGGAGGGCTACTATCTGCGCAACGCGGTGAGCGGCGGACTCACCTTCGATTCCCGCGACAACCTGTTCCTCACGCGCCGCGGCACCTATGTCAACTTGACGGGTTTCCTCGCCGGCATCAGCGGGGAGCAGACCACGGACAACTACGGCATTTCGCTCGAGGCTTCGCAGCACGTGCTGCTCCCGTGGGACATCATTTTCCTCTTCAAGGGCCAGTTGGCCACGGTCGATTCGTGGGGCGGCGACGGCGAGGTCCCCATCTTCGACCGCCTCTTCCTCGGCGGCGCGAACAACCTGCGCGGCTTCAATTTCCGCGAGGTCGGCCCGAATGCCAACGAAGACTATTACGGCGGCAACTCGCTGGGCTACATGACTTTGGAGGCCACCTTCCCGATCATCAACCGGGTCCGCGGGGCCTTCTTCACCGATTGGGGCTTCGTCAACGAGCCCTCCTGGAATTTCGACACGGGCGGCTACAATGCCGACTACGGCTTCGGCATCCGCCTCGACCTGCCCATCGGCCCGATCCGTATCGATTACGGTATTCCCTTTGTCTACGACGACAACAACGGCCCCCCCGGCAAGATCCAGTTCAACATCGGCTACCAGTTTTGAACGTTTCCCGCCCCCGGCCGTCTGATCAAAAGGCTTTACACCCAGCCTCACCTTAATTTAATTACCTCGAACTCTATGAAAAAACTGATCCCGTTCACCGCCCTGACCGTCCTAGCCACTTTCCTCAGTGCTTCGCCGGCCGCGGCCCAGATGAAAGTCGGCATTGTCGACATGAACAAAGTCTTCACCAGTTACCACAAAACCAAGGAAGCCGAGACGCGCCTCAATGACGCCCGCGCGCAGGCCAAGACCGACCTCGACAGCCGTCTCGAGACCCTCAAAGCCGACATGGAGGCGATCAACAAGCTCGAAGCCGACACCAAGAAACCCGAGCTGACCGCCGACAAGCGCGAGGCCGCCATCAAGCAGCGCGACGAAAAAATCAACCAGGTCCGCAACCTCGACCGCGAAATCGGAGAATTCCGCCAGACCCGCGAGCGCCAGCTGCAGGAACAATTCATGCGCATGCGCGGTGATATCGTGCAGGACATCATGAAAGTGGTGGACACCAAGGTCAAAGCTGACGGCTACGACCTCGTGCTCGACTCCTCGGGCCTCGGCGTCAGCCAGGTCAAAGTTGTCCTCTACGCGGCCCCTTCCATGGATTTCAGCGACGGCATCATCACCGAGCTGAACAAGAACGCGCCGAAAAAAGCCGCGACCAACTGACGGCACCGCGCTGAGCGCGGGTTGATCCCATGCCGACTGTTTCCGAACTCGCCGCCCTTGTGGGCGGCGAAGTTTTTTCCGGGTCCGGTGACGCCGTGATCGAGGGTCCGGCCGCCTTGGAGTCGGCCGGCCCCGGCGAAATTTCCTTCTTCGCCAACCCCCGCTACGCCGCCGACCTCCGGACAACGCGCGCCACGGCCGTGCTCGTGCCGAGGAACTTCGCGGGCGAGACCCCCGCGGTCGGCATCCGCGTGGACGACCCGTCCGCCGCCTTCACGCGCATCACGCGCGAATTCGTGCGCGAACCCGAACCGCCCCCCGCCGGGGTTCATCCTTCGGCCGTCGTCCATCCCAGCGCGCAAATCGCGCCCGACGCGAGCATCGGCGAGCAGGCGGTGGTCATGCCGGGCGCGGTCATCGGTCCGCGCAGCGTGGTCATGGCCGGCGGCTACGTCGGTGCCGGCGCCCGGATCGGTGCCGCGTGCCTCCTTCATCCGCATGCCGTGGTCGGACACGGCTGTCTTCTCGGCGATCGTGTTGTCCTCCACTCCGGGGCGGTGGTGGGATCGGACGGTTTCGGTTATGACACGCAGAACGGGCGGCACACCAAGATAGCCCAGAGCGGAATTGTCGTGGTGGAAGACGATGTCGAAATCGGGGCCAACACGACGATCGACCGCGCGCGCTTCGGTCGCACGGTCATCGGGGAGGGGACCAAAATCGACAACCTCGTGATGATCGCGCACAACGTGGTCATCGGGAAACACTGCATCGTCTGTGCGCAGGTCGGCATCGCCGGCAGCGCGCGGATCGGCAACCATGTCATTCTGGCCGGACAAGCCGGCCTGGTCGGGCATATCCGGATCGGAGACGGCGCCATCGTCGGCGCGCAGACCGGGGTGAGCAACGACATTGAGCCCGGCGCCCGCGTGGTCGGCAGCCCGCCGCGTCCGATCGGCGAGTGGAAACGCTCCATCGTGCGCGTGGACCGGCTGGCCGAGCTTTACGACCGGGTCAAAAAACTCGAGCAGCGCGCGAACTGATGGTTCTCCTTGTCCTTTGCACGTTCCCCGACGCGGACACCGCCGCGGAGGCGGTGCGCGCGCTGGTCGGGGAACAACTGGTCGCTTGCGGGAGCCTCGTTCCGGGCGTGCGCTCGATTTATGCCTGGGAGGGCCGAGTGGAAGACACGGCCGAAGTGCTGGTCATCTTCAAAACGCGGCCTGCCGTCTACGCCCGCCTCGAGAAGCGTCTGCTCAAACTCCATCCCTACGATACCCCGGAGATCCTGGCCTTCGAGGCCGGTGCGGCGGCCAAGGCTTACGCGGCATGGGTTGCGGCGGCCGTGGCGGCGCCCTAATCTGGGCCGGTGACTATTCTCGAACGAATCCTTCCGGATGTCCGGCGCGAACTCGACGAGGCCCGCGCGGCGGTGCCCTTGGACGAAATCCGCGCGCGCGCCGCGGACGCGCATCCGCCCCGCGATTTTGCCGGCGCCCTCACCGCCGGGGGATTCGGGCTAATTGCCGAGTGGAAGCAGCGTTCCCCCAGCATGGGAGAGATGCGCGCCGGCAACGTGCTCGCCGCGGCCTCCGCCTACGAGGCCTCGCCGGTCGTGCGCGCCGTTTCGGTGCTGACCAATCGCACGCACTTCGGCGGGACGACCGCCGACTTGGCGCGCCTTGCCGCCTCTTCGAGCAAACCGGTGCTGCGCAAGGATTTCATCCTCGACCCTTACCAGATCTACGCGGCCCGCGCCGCCGGTGCGGATGCAGTGCTCCTCATGGCCAATGTGCTTTCGTCCGACGAGATGGCGCGGCTGCATGAAGTGGTCCTCGGTCTCGGCATGGAAACGCTCTTCGAGGTCCACGAGGCGGCGGAGATCGACGCGCTGCCTGCCACCGCGCGCGTGGTCGGGATCAACAGCCGCAAATTCAAGTCCCGCGAGGGCTTTGTCGCCGCCGGGGAGAGAGCCGAGGAAGATTTCACCCTCGATTTTGCCGCCTTCGAATTGGCGGAGAGCCTGCCGGCCGGCTGCGTCCGCGTGGCCGAAAGCGGCGTGACCCCGCACACCGTGGCGCCGCTGGCCCGGCATTTCGACGCGGCGCTGGTCGGCACCTCGCTCCTGCGCGATCCGCGCGGGGTGGAGGCCGCGCTGGCGGACTTCGCGAGCGCGCTTGCGCGGACGGCCGCCTGAAGTCCATCCTGCGGGGACATGTCCGGCAAAGATTTCCTGCGCGAATCCGTCGAGGCGCCCGAGACGCCGCTCGACGTCTCGCTGCGTCCGCCGCTTTTCGCCGAGTTCTCCGGTCAGGCGCGGGTGGTCGAGCGTCTGCAATTGATGGTCGAGGCGGCCAAGGCCCGCGGCGACGCTTTGCAGCACATCCTGCTTTCCGGCCCGCCCGGCCTAGGCAAAACCACCCTGGCTCTCATCCTCGGCAATGCCATGGGGGCGGAGGTCAAATGCACGAGCGGTCCGACCATCGAGAAAGCGGGCGACCTCGCGGGCCTGCTCACCACGCTGCCCGAGGGTGCCATTCTTTTCATCGACGAGATCCACCGGTTGCAGCCGGCCATCGAGGAATACCTTTATCCGGCGATGGAGGACTACAAGGTCGACATCATCATCGATGCGGGGCCCAACGCGCGCAGCGTACGGCTCAACCTGCCGAAATTCACGCTGGTCGGCGCGACCACGCGGTCGGGCATGATCAGCGCGCCCCTGCGCTCGCGCTTCGGCATGACTTGTCGTCTCGATTACTACGAAGCCGAGGAACTCGTCCGGATCGTCGAGCGCAGCGCCGGTCTGCTCAATGTCGCCATCGATCCCGGCGGCTCACGCGAAATAGCCAACCGCGCCCGCGGAACACCGCGTATCGCCAACAACCTTCTGCAATGGTGCCGGGACTACGCGCAGGTGCGGGCCGGCGGTCTCATCACCGCGGAATCCGCCTCGGCCGCCCTGGCCATGCTGGATATCGACGGCGACGGACTCGACGAGATGGACAAGCGCATCCTCGAGACCATCATCCACCGCTTCGGCGGCGGTCCGGTCGGTTTGAATTCGCTGGCCGTCGCGGTGGGGGAGGAATCCGGCACGCTCGAGGAGGTGCACGAACCTTTTCTCATCATGCGCGGTTACCTGCAGCGCACCACGCAGGGCCGCACCGCCATGCCGGCCGCCTACCGCAAGCTCGGCGCCGTGCCTCCGTCGGCCCCCGGCGATCTTTTCGCCCAGTAACGCCGCGCCCATGGAAGCCGCCCGCCCCGCCGCCCGGAGGATTGCTTTTGTTTTCACCTCCATGCCGGTCGGCGGAGCCGAGGATTTCGCCCTGGCCGCAGGGCCGCATCTCGCGCCGGATTTCGAGGCGCATTACGTCTGCCTGCGCGAACTTGGACGGCTCGGCGAGGAAGCCCGGACGGAAGGGCGTCCCGTCCACCTCGTGCCGGTCTTTTCCTCGCGCTGGATCACCCCGTGGGCGATCCGCCGGTTTGCCGCGTGGTTGCGGCGGGAGAACATCGCGGCGGTTCATTCGCAAACGCACCACGCGCATGTCTTCGCGACCAAGGCGGCCGAACTTGCCGGCATCCCCTCGGTCGTGCACCAGCAGAAAACGCTGGAGGAACTCCCCCCGCGCCGCCGCCGGATTTTCCGCGCCTGCGTGGACCGGGCGTCGCATGTCGTCGCGCTGTCGGAACAGACAGCGCGGGATCTGGGGGAAGCCTTCGCGGTGCCCGCGGGAAAAATCTCGGTGGTGGCCAATGGGATCGAGCGGAGCATTTTTTGTCCGCCCGCCGACCGCGCCGCCCTGCGCCGCCAACTCGGCTTGCCGGATGGCGTCCTGCTCGCCGCGAGCGTCGGCCGTTTGCACCACCACAAAAGCCACGAGACAACCATCGAGGCGGTGGCGCTCGCCCGGCGGCAAGGCGTCGCCGTGACCGCCGTGCTGGTCGGTGAGGGAACCCGTCGCGCGGACCTCGAGGGCCTGGCCCGCGCCCGGGGCGTGGACGACGCGGTCATTTTCACTGGCGCCCAGCGCCCCGTGGTCCCCTGGCTGCAAGTGCCGGACGTGTTCGTCCTCTCTTCGCTCTGGGAGGGCCAACCGCTCGCCTTGTTGCAGGCCGCGGCCTGCGGCGTTCCGGTGCTGGCCAGCAACATCGAGGGCAACACCGCGGTGCTCGGAGGCGACCATCCGGGGCTTTTCGCCGCGGGCGATGCGACGCGGCTGGCCGAACTTTTCGCCGCAGCCCGCGATCCGGATTTTCTCCGGCAGCTGCACGAAAGCCAGCAGCGGGCGGATATTCCGTGGAGCGACCGGTCTGCGCGGCAGTTGGCCTGCATCTACCGCACGCTCCTCCCATGAAGCCGCTGCACATCGCCATTTTGGCGCCGACGTTCCTGCCCAAATGCTCCGGGGCGGAAGTTTTCCACCACAATCTTGCCGTGCAACTGGTCGGGGACGGACACCGGGTGACGGTCATCGCGCCGCGCGCGCGGGTGCGGCAACTCCGGGCCCGGGGCTGGGATCTTCCCTACGCGCTCGCGTCCTATCCCGACAAGCGATGGAATTGGCTCAAACGCCACCTCGGTTTCGCCTGCTGGCTCAACCGCCGCGCGCTGGACGCCTTGCAGCGCCGGCACCGGTTCGACGTCTGGCACGCCTTTGTCCTTTATCCGGCGGGTGTTGTCCTCGCCGACTGGCAGCGCCGCTCGGGTGTGCCGGGCCTGGTGCGCGCGGTCGGCGATGATGTCTCCGGTCTGCCTTCGCAGGGGCACAGCGCGCACGTGGCCCGGGCCCTGCGCGACAAGCTTCCCTCGGCCGGCGCGTTGGTCGCGCTCTCGCCGGAAATGGCGGAGGAGTTATCCATCCTCGGCGTGGTCCCGGAGAAAATCCGCATCGTGCCCAATGCCGTCGACGCGAACCGTTTTGTCGCGTCACCCGTGTTGCGCCGCACCGCGCGCGAGGAACTCGGCGTTCCGCAAGATGCGTTCGTCTTCCTCTGCGTGGCGCGGCATCACCCGCAGAAGGATTTTCCCACCCTGCTTGCCGCTTTCCGTTCATTGCGCGCCGCCCTCCCGGAGCGCGATGTGCATCTGGTCATCGCCGGCCGCGATGCCGAGGAGTTGCGTCGGGAACTCGGCGATCTTGCCGGGAGCGTGCATCTTTGCCAGTTCGGTCCGGAAGATTCCACGCACGGCGTGCCGTCCATGCCGCCGCCCAAACTGGTCGCACTCTACCTCGCGTCCGACGCCTTCGTTCTTTCGTCTTTGCTCGAAGGTTTCAGTTCCGCACTCGTCGAGGCGATGGCCGCGGGCTTGCCGCTCGTCGTCACCGACGCGCCGGGTATCCGCGGTGTGGTCACCCACGACCACGAAGGCCTCCTTGTTCCCCTGCGCTCGCCGGACGCCATGTCCGCGACCATGCGGCGCCTGGTCAACGATGCCGGCCTGCGCGAGCGTCTGTCGAACGCCGGACGCGCAACGGCCAAGCGCTACAGTTGGCCCGTGGTGCGCGACGCCTACACGGCGATCTACCGCGAGTTGATCGGCCGCGCCGGTTCCCGCGACCAGCGGTAGCCGAAGTCGCGCAACCCGCGCGCGGTCAGCGCCGTGATGGCGCACCACTCGAAGCATCCCAGTCCCGCGAGATACTCGTCGTCGCGGACAATTTCCCGTTTCGTGTCCAACCGCATCCGGTTGCCTTCGATGCCGTGGTGGCGTCCTTCGCGGAACTTCAGGGCCTGCGGGTCCCACGGCAGGGACACTTCGCGCAGGACGCGCCGGACTTCCTCTTCCGGCCGGTCCACGAGATCCTCGTAGCGGACGCGCAGATAGCCGGTGCCGGCCCGCGGACGGAACGCGCGCGCGAGCCGCCGGTTGAGCCGCTCCCATTCCCGCGCGGTCGGTGCCAGGCGGTATCCATGGTCATGCACACGGCGCTCCGCCTTGCGGCGGTGGCTGAAAACAACGGCCCGGCTGTCCCGGACCATGTGCAGCACGTGCAAGTCGAACAGCCCGGAACGTTGGAGCATCAGCGCCCGCCCGATGTTCTTCGAATTGTCCAGCACGACCTGCCGTCCGCGGAAGGAAAGTGCGCGACGGCACAGGTCCGCATTGGCCTCCGGGTCGTCGGCGCGGAAGGCCATGTTTCCGGGAAGGACGGTCTGCCAGAAAGCGCAGGAGGAAACCGGATCCCCACAATTGCAGGTGGCCGGGGCTCCGCTGTCCGACGATCGCACGGCGGCGATCTTCTTGGCCTCGCCCAGGCTTTCGATGCCGGGATGCGAACCGAGCAGGAGGTCCATCAGCGTGCTGCCGCTGAAACTCGATCCGGCGATGTAGATGAGGGGTAGGCGCTCGCTCACGGGAAACCGGCGGATGGCCGCAAGCGCGACCGGACCTGCATGGATGATTCCGCCGACCAAATAAACCGGCCCGGCCGGGAAAGTCCACGCTCCAATCACCGGCGCCGGTCCCCGCGGGGAAAATGATTCCACCGCGCGGGCGCCTTTCCTACCCTCGCGGTCCTGTGATCGAAGCTGCGCGCGTATGGTGGAGTCTTGGCCGGACCAAATGGGCCGGGGTGGAGTCGTTTCTGCGCCGTCGCGGCTTCTGGTTGTTGGCGGCTTTCGCCGCGATCTATTACGCCGCATACCATACCACCGGGCTGGCCTTGAGCGGCGAGCAGGGGAGCAACGCTCTCATCGCCATGCGCATCCTCGGCGGCGAGCGTCCCATCGCCGACATGTTCATCGGCTACAACCTGCTGTGGTTTTATCCGCTGGTCTGGCTCTTCTCCCTGCTCGGCCCGCATTGGCTGGCCATGCGGATTTATTTTGCCGTGCTGGCCGCCGCGGCCGCGTTGCTCGGCTACGCGCTCGTGCGGCGGGTCACCGGACAGGCCTGGCTCGCCATGGTCACCGGCGTCTTCATGGTGCTCATGCCCGGCGCCATCTTCCGCAATTATATGGGCTTGATCGGCGTGCTCTCCGCCACCGTGCTGCTCCGTGGCTACGTCCTCGACGCCGGCGGTCCGCGCCGGCAGATCGCCTGGATGGCCGCCGCCGGCGCGGGTCTGGCCGTCTGTTTCCTCGTCCGCGTCGAACCCGGACTCCTCATCGCCGTGGTCTGGGCCGGGCTGGTCGTGCTCTATCCTTTCGGGTCCCGCGGCGAATTCGCCGCGCGGTTGCGCACCGTCCTTTTTGGCACCGCGGCCGCGTTGGCTGCCTTTGCGGCGGTGCATGCACCTTTTGTCATCCATGCTTACCAGCGCGGGTTTGGTCCCGAGTTCACCGGCCAATACGCCCAGTTCGCTTACATGTTGGGCGATGAGTTGCAGCGCGAGGCGGACCATTGGACTTCGCCGCCGGTTCCATCCGCGGTGCCCCCCACGGAAACCGCCACCGCCAAGCCGGCGGAGTCCGCCGAGTTCGGTGGCCGCGACGGCCGCAGGGCCCTGCCCTCGCCGTGGAGCATCGCGGGTCCGCGGGGCCTTTACTTCTTTGCCGCCGCCATCTGGCTGCCCGTCCTGCTGGTGCCGCTTTTCGTCCTGATCGGAATTTTCCTCCTGCTGCCGGCGCTCGCGCGGGGCGACGCGGAGCGCAAGACCCTCGCCCTGGTCATCCTGACCACAACGGGCTGCGCACTGGCTTTTTTCCCGCAGTATTTTTTCTTCCGTCCCGACACCACCCACCTCAACGAGTTCCTCCTCGTCTTCTGGCCCGCCTCGGTCTGCTCGGCCTGGGCCGCGTGGCGCGCCGCCGGTTTGTCCGGTTCGCGCGCCTGCCGGACCGTGTCATGGCTGCTCATCGCGCTGACCGCCCTGCAGTTTATGGTGTCCTTCAATGCGCTCTTCAATCGCGAGGCCTCGGGCAGCATACGCTCGGCCCGCGGCATGGATACGCCGTTCCGCGCCCTCAATGGGGTCCAGGCCAAGGTCAAGAAAGACGAACTGGCCGACTGGGAGGGCTTGCGCGACACGGTGCTGGCCCACGCGGATCCCGGGGATTTCGTCATCACCTACCCCTACGTGCCCATCGTCAACGTGATGTGCGACCGGATGACCTACCAGCGGCGGCTTTATGCCGACAACGCCACGGCCGGCCCCGAATTCTTCGCCGCGGAGGCTGCGCTCATCGACCGGCACCGGCCGGCGGTCATCGTGGTCAACAACCGTGCGATCAACAAGACCGAGGAGTCCCGCTTCCGCCGGTGGGCCGCGCCTTTGCAGGCCCATATCGACGCAAACTACGTTCCGGTCGGGGAATACTTCGGGGAGATCGCGGTCTACGCGCGGCCGGACAAAGCGCCGGGCCCGCGGAACGAATAAGACGGAAAATTTTGCCATCGGCGCCGGGCCGGGCATCATCGCAGCCGCCATGGGAATCTACCGCCGCACGCTGGCTTACTACCGTCCCTTCCTCGGGGAGACGGTGCTGGCCCTGGCGCTGAGTCTGGTCGTCGCCGGTTTCAACCTGCTCAAACCCTGGCCGTTCAAATACATCGTCGACGGCGTTTTGCCGCCCGGTGCGCCGGAGGCCAAAGCGCAACTGGCCGCGTGGTTCGGCAGCGCAAGCCCGCCGACGCTCATCCTCTTTCTCTGCCTCGCCCTCATCGTCATCACCCTGCTGGCCGGACTGGTCAATCTCTGGTCGAGCTATCTCCTGATCAATGTCGGGCTGAAGTCCCTCATGCGCATCCGCACCGAGTTGTATGCGCACCTCCAGCGGCTCTCCCTCAAGTTCCACGACACGCGCCGTTCGAGCGACTCGAGTTTCCGGGTGGCTTATGACACGCAGTCCATCCAGACGATTTACAACCGCGGCTTCACCAACATTTTTTCCTCGGGTGTCATGCTCGTCGCGACATTCGTCATCATGATGCGGCTCGATGCCAAGTTGACTTTGGTCTCCCTCGCCGTCGTTCCGCTCATCGTCTGGACGATCCATTTTTTCGCGAAAAGGATCCGCGACCAGAACACGACGATCCGCGAACGCGAAAGCGCCCTGCTCGCCACGCTGCAGGAAGGTCTGGCCTCGGTGCGGATGGTGCATGCTTTCGGACAGGAGGACCGCGAGGTCGGGCAATTCCGCAATCGGGCGGACGAAAGCCTGCGGGCCAACCTGCAACTCACCTTCACCAACGTGACCAGCGCGCTCCTCGTCGGCACCCTCATGGCCGCCGGCACCGCCGCGCTCTACTACGTGGGTTCCCTTCACGTGCTCGAGGGCAAGCTGACCCTCGGCGACCTCCTCGTCTTCGCGTCCTATCTTCTCATGCTCTACGCGCCGCTCGAGCAACTGACCTACACCGCGTGGGCCATGGAGGGCGCGGCCGCCGGGGCCAAGCGTTGTTTCGACATCCTCGACCGCGAGGACGACGTGCGCGACGCGCCGCAGGCCAAAGTTGTCAACGAGGTGCGCGGGTCCATCCGCATGAAGGACGTGGATTTCGGCTATGACGACGCGCGGCAGATCCTTCACGGTGTCACGCTGTCGGTCGAACCCGGCGAGAGCATCGCCATCGTCGGCGGCACCGGCGCGGGCAAGAGCACGCTGCTCAGCCTCGTGCCGCGTTTCTACGACCCGACGCGCGGCGAAGTCCTTCTCGACGGGCACGATCTGCGGGAGCTGAGGAAAAAATCCCTGCGGTCCAACATCAGCATGGTGCTGCAGGACACCTTGCTCTTCTCGACCACGGTGCGCGAGAACATCGCCTACGGACGTCCGGATGCCACCGAGGAGGAAATCATCGAGGCGGCGCGGCGGGCGCAGGCCTATGACTTTGTCATGAAGATGCCGGACGGATTTTCCAGCCAGGTCGGCGAGCGCGGGGGACAACTCAGCGTCGGCCAGCGCCAGCGTCTCGGCATCGCCCGCGCTTTCCTCAAGAACGCGCCGGTCCTCCTGCTCGACGAACCGACGTCGGCCCTCGACGCCACGACCGAGGAGGCGGTGATGAACACGATCAACGAACTGATGCGGGGTCGCACCACGCTCATGGTCACCCACCGGCTCAACACGGCACACCGCTTCGACCGCATTGTCGTGCTCGAGCACGGACGGGTCGTGGAGGAGGGGAGCGGCGAGGCTTTGCTGGCGCGCGGCGGGGTTTACGCCAAAATGTTCGCCGCCGGACATTACGACTCATGAACCGCCGCAAAATCGTCGTCCTCGGATTCATGGGCGGATGCCCCATCGCCGGCGTCGTCTGGCAGCACATCCACTACATCGTCGGCCTGCAGCGGCTCGGCCACGAGGTGTGGTATGTGGAGGACGGGCTCCGTTACCCCTACGACCCGGAGGCTTTCACCATCACGGAGGACTTCTCCTACGCGGCCCGCACCCTGCAGCGGCTCGCGGAACAATACGGCTTCGCCGACCGTTGGTGCTTCTGCGCGCGCTACGGCGATGAACCGAAAACCGCCGGCCTCGACCTCGGGCAGTTGCGCGCGCTTTACCGCGAGTGCGACGCGGCGCTCAACGTCTGCGGCAGCCATGATCTCAACGACGACCTGCTTTCCGTCCGCCGCCTGATCTACGTGGAAAGCGATCCCGGGGTCGAACAGATCAAGATCGATCTCGGCGACACGACCGTCCGCGACTACCTCGCGCGCCACGCGTCGCTCTTCACCTTCGGCGAACTGGTCGGCACGGAAAAATTCCCCGTGCCCCTGCACGGTCTGGCCTGGCAGCCCACGCGCCAACCGGTGGTCAGCGATCTTTGGTCGACCGGCGCGCCACCACCGGAAGACGCCGTATTCACCTCCATTTGCAACTGGTCGACCAGCGGCAAAAAGGACGTCACTTGGCGCGGCAGCAATTACCTGTGGAGCAAATCGCTCGAATTCTTGAAATTCGCCCAGGCTCCGCGCCGGTGCGGCGAGACGTTCGAACTGGCCACCGACATCAAAGACCCCGGCGAGAAGCAAATTTTCACGGACAACAGTTGGCGTCTGGTCGATCCGCATGCGTTGAGCATCGATTGGGACCGCTACCGAGATTACATCCGCGCTTCCCGGGGTGAATTCACCGTGGCCAAGGACCAATACACGCGCCTGCACACCGGATGGTTCAGCGACCGCTCGGCGTGCTACCTCGCATCCGGCCGTCCGGTCATCACGCAGGAAACCGGATTCACCGATTTCTACGGCGGCCGCGAGGGCTTGCTGTCCTTCCAAACGATGGACGACGTGGTTGCCGCAGCGGAGAGCATCCGGGCCGATTACCCGCGCCATGCACGCGCCGCGGCGGAAATCGCGCGCGAATATTTCGAAGCGGACAAAGTGCTGGCCTCATTGCTCGAGCGGGCCGAGGTTTAGCCCACCATGCTTGTTTCCCGCGCGTTCCTCGTCATGACAGCGGCACTGATAGCCGGTTGCGGTCTGCTTCCCAGGAAGCCGCCCGAAGCCCCCGGGGCCACCCTCCCGACCTGGATCGGCCGGGTGGTCATGGTCGATGCCGCCCATCGTTTCGCGCTGGTCGAGACCAGTCTTCCGCCGCGCTTGGAACCGGAGGCCAGCCTGCTCGCTTTCCGCGAGCGCCGCGTGACTGCCACGCTGGCGGTCACCCCGGAAAATCGCCCGCCCTATCTCGCCGTGAGTATCCTCAGCGGCATGCCGGCGAGCGGGGACACCGTGGCCTTGGATGAGAGCCGTCCGTTGGAAGACATTACGCCCGAGTGATCATCCCGGGGTCCCTCCTGTTCCAGCCGGAAAAACTTGGCTCGCACCCTCTGAGCGGGCTTTAATGTGCGGCCTGTGAAGACGTTCTCCTTTGGAGCCGGCCTGCTGGCCGCTCTGCTGGTTTTTGGCGGTCGCGCCGCCGCCCAGCAGCCGACCCCGGGGCCCTCGCCGGCCGCGCCGCCGGACGTTTCGGCCATCATGAAGGAGAGCTTCCCCATGGCCGATTCGCTGGATGCGGCCTCGCCGGCTCCGGCCGCCTCACCCGCGCCCCTCGCACCCATGCCGGTCGGACTCCCGACGCCCATGCCCAGTCCGGTCGCGTCACCCGTTCCCGCCATCACCAATGTCCCGGGGCTCGATACGCAACTCGACGGCCAGATCGAGGCGGGCATCCCCGACCCGATGCAGATGACTTTCCCGACCCAGCCGGAGATCCCCGCGCCGGCCATCCAGAAATCACCCGACCCGGTCACCACGATCAAATTACCTCCGGCCAGTTCGATGGAGCTGCGCCTCACGCCCGATGCGCAGAATTTGCAGATCGATGACGCCATCAGGACCGCCCTGACGAAAAACCCCGAAGTCTTGGCCGCCATCCAGCAAATCAGCCGCACCACCGGGCAATTGATCCAGGTGCGCGCCGCCCTCTTGCCCACGCTCAATGCTTCGAGCGGTTACGAGGCCCAGTCCGAGGACCTCGCCAACCCCAACAGCTCCATCCGCGGGGCGACTTTCGGACCGCAACCGAACAACGAGGCTTGGAACGTGAACATCTCGGTCAACCAGAACCTCTGGTCCGGCTGGAAAAACCAGGCCGATTTCTCCGCCGCGCGCCTGGCCAATGACAGCTCGTTCTACGCCCTGCGCGAAACGATCGACAAAACCGTGGCCGAGACCAAGCGGCTCTTCTACGAGGTCATCTTCAACCGCGCCCTCATCCGCGTGCGCGAGGAGTCGGTGGCCGTCCTGCAGACCCAGTTGCAGGACCAGCAGAGCCGCTTCGAGGCCGGAACGGTTCCGCGCTTCAATGTGCTGCAGGCCGAGGTCGCGCTGGCCAACGCCATCCCGCCGGTCATCTCGGCCCGCAACCAGCTGCGCATTTCGCAGTTCGCCCTGGTCAAACAACTCGGCCTCGATTACCCGGCCGATCCTTCGCTCGTGCCGGTCGATGTCAAAGGCCAGCTCGATTACCGTCCGATCAAACTCGACCTCAAAGAGTCCGTCTTCGCCGCGATGACCCGCAATCCTTCGCTGAAGATCCAGCGCCAGAACATCCTCATCGACGCCGAACGCCTCAAAGCCGCCATGTCCGGCTTCCAGCCCACGCTCAACGCCACGGCCGGGTGGCAGACCTTCAACATCCCGCTGGCCAGCAGCCTCGACGAGACCGTCAACGGCTGGTTCTTCGGCGTGACCGGCAGCTGGAACCTTTTCGACGGCCTGGCAACCATCGGGGCGACCAAGACGGCCCGCGCCGCGCTCGAGCAGTCGAAGATCAACTATGACAATTCCGCCCGCGGCGTCGAACTCGACGTGCAGCGTGCCGTCTCGAATCTCATCGAGGCGCAGGAAGTCATCGACAGCCAGCGGGCCAGTGTCGTGCAGGCCACCGAGGCCCTCCGCCTTTCCCGCGAGCGTCTCGATGCCGGCGCCGGCACGCAGCTCGATGTCCTCAACGCACAGGTCGCGCTCCTCCAGGCCCAGACGACCGAACTCGAGGCGCGCTACCGCTACATCCTCGCGCTGGCCGAATACAACCGCGTCCTCTCGCTCGATACCGTCTACGCCGACACCTACGACGACCCGATGCTGACCGCGCGCGACCGCCGCCGCAACGATCTCCTCAACTCCGCACCCAATCCCAACCCCGGCGTCCTCAACGGTGTCATGCCGAAGAAAAACGAGACACTGCCCGGGAGACCGAAGAAGGAAAAGAAGCCGAAGAAGCCCGCGCCGACCCCCATGCCGGCCGACGCGAAAAAAAGCGTCAACAAGCGCTGACCGTGTCCGCGTCTTTTTTCGAGCCCCTGGCCGACGTTCCGGGTATCCGCGCCACCTTCATCCCGCGCCTGCCGGGGATCGATGTGGACGCCGACCGCGCCACTGCCTTGGAGCGCCTCGCCCCGGCGCATGACGACTTCCTCCGCGCGCGCGGTTTCGACCCCGCGCGCCTCGCCACGGCCGAACAAGTGCATGGCGCCGTTGTCGCCGTGGCCGACGCGCCCGGCCCGCACGCCGGGGCCGACGCGCTGGTCACCGCCGCACCCGGGCTCGCTCTCGGGATCTACGTGGCCGACTGCGCCGCCGTGTTCATGGCCGACCGCCGCGGCCGCGCGGTCGGCCTGGCCCATTCCGGACGCGCCGGCACCGCGGCGAACATCACCGCTGTGACCATCGATGCCATGTCCCGCCGCTTCGGCGTCGATCCCGCCGACCTCGTCGTTCATTTGAGCCCGTGCATCCGTCCGCCGCTTTACGAAAAGGATTTCGCCGCGGACATCGTCGCGCAGGCGCGCGCCGCCGGGGCGGGGGAAGTGATCGACGATGGCGTTTGCACCGGGCGGGAAGTTGCGCGTTATTATTCTTATCGCGTCGAACGCGGCCGCACCGGCCGCATGCTCGCCGTCTTGTCGCTGATACCATGATCCGGAATTTCGAAGAGAGCCGTCCGGAATGGATGGATGTGGCCGAGACCGTCTCGCCCGAACTCGAACGCGACCTGGCCAACCTCGAGTCGCTCAACCGCCGCTTCGGCGCGCACAAACTCGTCCTCGATTACCTCGGTCCCGTGCTGGCCCGCCGCCAACCGCTGCGCATCCTCGACCTCGGCACCGGCGCGGCCGACATCCCTCGCGCCCTCGTGCGCCGCGCCCGCGAGGTCGGCTGCCCGGTCCTCGTCACCGCCGTCGACCGCCAGCAACCCACCCTCGCCATCGCGGAGGAAATGTCCGCCGGTTTCCCCGAGATCCGTTTCCAGCAGGCCGACTTCCTCACTTTCGCCGAAGGCACCATTTATGACGTGGTCCTCTGCAATCTCGTCCTGCACCATCTCGACGAGTCGGATGCCATCCGTTTGCTGCGACGCTGCCGCGAGCTGACCAAAGGGGTCGCCCTGGTGACCGACCTGCGCCGTTCGCGTCTGGCCCAGACGGCGATTTTTGCCGTGACCGAAGTCCTTTACCGCGAGCCCATGACCAGGCACGACGCCCGTCTTTCCGCCGAGCGGGCGTTTTCCTTTCCCGAATTGCGCAAGCTGGCCACCGCCGCCGGTTGGTGGGGCTTCCGACACAAACGCAGCCCGTTTTTCCGTCAGGCCCTCTGGCTCGATCTGGCCGCGCGCAAAAGATAGCCCCTTCCCGCCGGGCAGGGCCCGCCGGCCCCGGCGGGCCGCTGCTGTTTCCCGAAGTGCGCGGTCGGATGGCACCCCTTCCCAGTGGTTGCACCCCCAGTGCCTCTCGGGTATAACCCCCCGATGAGCATTTCGACCGCCACCGGCCGGGGACCCGCTTCGGCGCAAAAGAGCGCCAAGTTGATGAACGGCGCGGAGATTCTTGTGCGCTGCCTCGAACTCGAGGGCGCCGACACCATTTTCGCCTATCCCGGCGGGGCCAGCATGCCCATCCATCAGGCGCTGACCCGTTCCAAAAAAATCCGCACCATCCTCCCGCGCCACGAGCAGGGCGGGGTCTTCGCGGCCGAAGGCTACGCCCGCGCCACCGGCAAAGTCGGACTTTGCATGGCCACCTCCGGCCCCGGCGCGACCAACCTCGTGACCGGCCTGGCCGACGCCTTCATGGATTCGGTTCCCGTCATTGCCGTCACCGGCCAGGTCCCGCAAGACATGATCGGCCGCGGCGCGTTCCAGGAAACCGACTTTTTCGGCATGACCCTGCCGATCGTGAAGCACAGCTATCTTATCTGGGACATTCACGACATCCCGCGCGTGGTCAAAGAGGCTTTCCACATCGCCACCTCCGGCCGCCCGGGCCCAGTGGTCATCGATCTGCCGAAAAACATCCAGAACCAGAAGATCGAGCCCGTCTTCCCGGAAAAGATCACCCTGCGCGGCTACGATCCCGACAAGCGCGCGACCGACGCGCAGTTGCTCGAGATGATCCGCCTGATCAAGCAGTCGCGTGAACCCATGATCTATTGCGGCGGCGGCATCATCACCTCCGACGCCGCGCCCGAACTCCTCGAGTTTGTCGAACGCACCCAGATCCCCGTGGCCACCACGCTCATGGGCATCGGTTGCTTCCCCGAATCCCACCCGCTTTCGCTCAAGTGGCTCGGCATGCACGGCACGGTCTATGCCAACAATGCGGTCAACGAGGCCGACCTCCTTTTGGCCATCGGCGTGCGCTTCGACGACCGCGTGACCGGCAAAGTCGAAAAGTTCGCCGAGCACGGCACCATCGTCCATATCGATGTCGATGATTCCGAACTGAACAAAAACAAAGTCGTCGCCCTGCCCATCCTCAGCGACGTCAAATACGCCCTCAAACGCGCCAACCAGCTGCTGGCCAAGGAAGGCTTCGAGCGCGTCAAGGGCGCCAAGTTCACCCGTTGCAAACCCTGGTATGCCAAGATCGCCGCTTGGAAAAAAGACCAGCCGTTCCGCTACAAGGACACCCCGGACGTCATCCAGCCGCAATACGTCATCGAGCAGCTCTACAAACTGACCAAAGGCAAGGCCATCCTCACCACCGGGGTCGGGCAGCACCAGATGTGGGCCGCCCAGTATTACGACTTCGACAAGCCGCGCAACTTCATCACTTCCGCCGGCCTCGGCGCCATGGGCTTCGGTTACCCCGCGGCCATGGGTGCCAAAGTCGCTTGCCCCGACACCGAAGTGATCGACATTGACGGCGACGGATCGTTCCTCATGAACGTGCAGGAATTGGCCTGCGCCCACGTCGAGAAAATCGCGGCCAAGGCCATCATCCTCAACAACCAGCACCTCGGCATGGTGGTGCAATGGGAAGACCGTTTTTACGAGAGCAACCGCGGACACACCTTCCTCGGCGACCCCGATGACACCTCGCGCATCTATCCCGATTACGTGGAAATTTGCAAAGGCTTCGGCGTGCCCTGCGAGCGCGTCATCCACAAGAAAGACCTCGAACCCGCGCTCAAACGCCTCATCGCGGCCAAAGGTGTCTACGTCCTCGACGTCATGGTTCCCTACACGGAACACGTGCTGCCCATGATCCCGTCGGGCATGACGTATAAAGACATCATCACCGAGTAATTCCTCTCCGCCCCCGCGCGGCGCCGTTTCCCATGTCCGAAGAAGCCCCGACGCTGGATCTCAGCGCCCTCGACTTCCGCCCGGCGTGGGCCAAGGACCCGTCGTCTGCCCCGTCCGCCCCGCGCGAATTCCGCGAGCCGCGCCCGGAAAAACGCGACGGCTTCCCGCGCGGCAACAAATTCGAGGGCAAGCCCGGCGGCCCGCGCCGCGGCGGACCCAAACCGCACGGCAAGAAGTTCGACGGACCGCGCCGCGAGGACAACCGCCCGCCGCCCCCCCCGCCCAATCCCTTCCCGTGGCTGCGCATCGCCTTCACCGCCACCGCGCCCGCCGTGGAGACCGTTGTCGCGCAAGTGCGTCATACCGGAAAGACCTTCAGCCTCTTCGACATCGCCCGCATCCTCCTGCGCAATCCCGCGTCCTACACCATCGACCTCACCTCGGCACCCAAGCAACCGGAAGGTCCGTTCTGGGTGGTCGACGCCGACCGCAGCGTGTGGTTGCAGCGCGAAGCCGCGGTGCGCCATCTCCTGCGCAAGAAGCGCGACGAATTCTACCGGGCCGAAACTGTCGAAACCGAACCGCCCAAAGGCAACTTCCCCGTCGTCGCGGTCTGCGGCATGTCTGGCGTCCTGCTCGGACCGCCCAATCACCATGACTTCGAACGCAAACTCCGCGATCTCCACCGCGAACGCTTCGCCCGCCTCGACTTCGAAACCTTCCGCAGCCGCCTCAAAATGGAACGCGATCCGGAAGTCATCGAAAAATGGCGCGCCGAAGCTTCCAAGACGATCGAGTATTTCCCGCTCGCCGGCGAGAATCCCGAAAAGCTGTCCGACCTGGCTGCGGTCGAACGCCATTTTGCCGAGAACCACGCGCCCGCGCATCTCAAGTTCGCCGATCTGGCCGCCGTTCCCGGCGACCCGAAGACAACCGCCGTCGACCCCGCCCTGGCGCCCCTGCTCAACCACGCCCGTGATGAAGAGGAACGTTTCCCGTTGCGCCTCGCCCAAAGCCTGAGCCGCGCTCTCAGCGCCGCCGGCCTGCGTTTCTACAAGAGCCCGAACCGCACCACCTTCGTCTCCGCCGCGCGACCCCGTCACCTCAACCTCGACGAGATCCCGGTAAGCGAAAGCATCAAAAAAATCCTCGAACTCATCCGCGCCAGGAAATCCATCCGCCGGCCGCAACTGCTCGATCTCCTCGCGCCGGCCGCTGCCGAGGCGCCCCCTGTAGCGGCGCCGTCCCCGGCGCCGATTGTTGCCCCCGATCCCATCCCGTCCGCTGAGCCGGCAACGGCGCCAACGAATCCCGAGGTTTCCAACTCGGTGCCGGCTGTTCCCGTCAATCCCGCCCGCGAAGCCGTGGTCAACGACCTCCTCTGGCTGACCCATGAGGGCTATGTCATAGAATTCGCCGACGGTCGCCTGGAGTCCGTCCCGCCCCCGAAAAATCCCCCCAAGCCGGAGACTGCCGCCGCCCCGATTTCAACAGAAGGCAACGAAGGCCACGAAGGGAAAGAGCAGGCCGGGCCGGACGCCGAGGCTCCAACGGACGCTGCACCGGAAGGATAAGCGCACGCAAAGTCCGCCAAGGGCGCGGAGGGGGAACCGGTCGAGCGGCGAAGGTCGAAGGTCGAGGTTTCCGCACGTGGCGGCCTTGGCGGACGTGGCGTGACCGGGAAGAGGGTCGCGGCTTGGCTTTGATCCGCGGGAACGGCACTCTCTGGTTTGATGGAATGGTGGCTCAAGTCGCTCCTGATGCGCTGGGGATTCGTCCTCAAGCGGCGGCGTCAGGTCATGATGCGGAAACCGGCCGGTGACCGGAGCCTTGACCCGGGGGACCTCATGGAAGCCATCCACGGGACCGATGTTTACCAGGGCTTTGATTTCGCCGCGCTTCCGTGCGACCTGCAGGGCTGGGGCGGTGATTCACCGGCCTTCGGCGAGTTGATCACAGCGGTGCGGCCGGCGCTGGTCATCGAGGTCGGAACTTGGAAAGGGGCCTCCGCCGTGTCCATGGCGGACGCGGCGGCGCGCGAGGGATTATCCACGACGATTGTTTGTGTCGACACCTGGCTCGGCGCCTTGGAGTTCCGCACGGACCAGGCGGACGCCGAGCGTTTCCGCGCGTTGGAGTGCCGCCATGGTTACCCGCAAGTCTACTACCGTTTTCTCGCCAACGTTTGTCATCGCGGCCACCAGCAACGCATCGTGCCCTTCCCGATGGACTCCGCTTCCGCCGCCCTCTGGTTCATGTCGCACGGGGTCAAGGCCGGGCTGATCTACATCGACGCCAGCCATGAGGAAGAGGCCGTCTACCAGGATCTGGTCGATTACCGTCAATTGCTGGCGCCCGGCGGCCGGATCTTCGGCGACGACTGGGACTGGGCCGGCGTGCGCGCCGCAGTCACCACCTTCGCCAAGGCTTACGGACTGACCATCACCCATTGCCACGACAAGTGGGTGCTAGCCGCTGCGGCATAATCCTCAGGGTTCCCCCCCGCCTACCTTGCTCCCTGCGGCCCCAGCCACGGCCCGCCCGTGGTTTCCTGCCCTGGGGCGCACTGTTGGACAATTGGCAAATTGTCCAACAGTGGCTATCGTCCCGTCATGAGTGCATATGACCGCGGACGGGCGCGGATGACCGCGTCTTTGGGCAATCATCGTCGGATCGAAATCATCCGTCTGTTGCGCAAACAGCCCCTGCAATGCGTCGATGAAATCGCCGCGGCTTGCAAGATCGACAAATCCACCGCGAGCGAGCATCTGCGCCGCCTGCATGAGGGCGGCATGATCGGGAAGAAATACCGTGGACGTCGCGTTCTGCTCAGCGTGACCAAACGCGCCACCACCATGCTGCGCACGATCGACCTTTTGTGGGATGCTGCGGAAAGCTGACTGTTGGACAATTTGCCAATTGTCCAACAGTGAGAGGGAAAGGGTGGGACCTCGCGTTTGCGGTATTGCCTATGGCGGTCACATGACACGAGGTCGTGCGCGCCGCGGTCATCAAAGGCCTGAATTCAGGCGGCGGTGAGGACTTCGGGGTGGTGTTTGGCGATCTCGAGCAGCCGCAAGGCGGCACCCGAAGGTTGGCGTCGCCCTTTTTCCCAGCTGATAGCCGTGACGACAGGAACGTTGAGCACGGCTGCAAAAACCGGCTGGCTCATCTTCAACCGCGAACGCAAACGTTTGACTTCGCGGGGTCCGAAGGTCGGAGCGGGCTTCGGAAGCGTCGTCGTGCGCAGGGTGATTTTGCGCCGGCCGGTCACCGCATCGCGGACTTCCTCGACACTGCGGACCAGTTCGTCGGCATTGAAGGCGTGGGTTTTCTTTTTCATTTGTTGTGGTGTTTTTTGATTTCATCAACGGCCGCACGCAGTCGCTTTTTCTGGTCCGGCGCGAGGTCGGCAATGTCGCCTTTGGTGTAAGCTTGGAAGAGGTAGATGAGACCCGGCTGCAACAGCAGCAGGTAGATCACCCGCGCCCCTCCGCGCTTGCCCCGGCCTTTGGCCGACCAGCGCACTTTGCGCAGGCCACCGAGACCGGGAATGACGTCACCAGCTTCGGGCCGTGCGACGAGGAAATGCTGGAAGGCCGCATACTCGGCGTCCGTCCACAAGTCCGTGCATTGATCGGTGAAGGCTGGAGACTCAATGAAGGTCAACATGCACTATTACCATGTAATACCTTACTCGTGTGGCGCAAGGGGAAAAGTAATCCGGGCAGGGGCTGTTAGTGAGCGGGACGACCTCCCCGGCGTGCCGCGGCCGCCGGAGTGCCGGGTGGCTGGTAAAAAGTAACGGGTCGGCCGAAGAAGTATGCTGCGCACTTCGCGGGCTGAAGAGGTCAAAACTCAGGCGGCGGCGCAGGAGGCGGGATAGAGCCCGAACACGGCGTCGGCAATCCAAATGTCCTCGTCCAGTTCTTCCCAACGCAAGGCCCGGCCGCCGACGCGCAAGCTGACAGACGCCAACTGGTCGGGAGTGGCTTGGGCTAAGCGCGGGTAGAAGGCGACAGGAAAAGAATGAGTCGAGCCGTCCCGCAGTTTGAGAAAGATCTGCCTATCGTGGGCAGATGCCTCCAGTGCGATCATTTCGTGTTTAACCATGGAACTTGCTCCAAGCGCTGAGAAAATCTTGCTTATTTTCTTCCACCAAGCCAGCGATTTTCGACAGTTCATGGTTGGCGAAGCCAAAGTTTTCGGCCAGCAGGACCGGGTCGAGCCGGAACTTCGCTTCGAGGTCATCGCAGGCGAGTGGATGTGCGGCGGTTCCCCGGGTTCACGCGAATAAAAATGGAACCGGTAGGGCCCCTTCCGAAAAAGGGTCGGCATTGCTGCACGGTGGTGATCTGCTCCTGACGGGAGCAAGCAGGAAGGTATTAGGAGCTGGGGGTCACCTGGGCTGGCGGGTAGCCGCGGGCTGTGCGACGTGGCGCAGGTTCGGTGCTCTCACTGTTGGACAATTTGCCAATTGTCCAACAGTCAGCGGGAGTGGGTGAGACCTCCCATTTTCGGTGTTGTCTATGGCCGTCCCATGACGCGAGGTCGTGCGCGCCGTGGTTTTCATCTTCGCCAAGGCTTACGGACTGAGCATCACGCATTGCCACGACAAGTGGGTGCTCTCCCCCGCAATCTGACCGGCTGACCGCAGCCATTCTACGCCCGAGAGGGTTCCGCACGTGGCGGGCTTGGCGGACGTTGCGTGGCACGCGGAGTTCGCCAAGGGCGCGGAGGGGAGGAAGGGACGGAGTCGAGTGGCGAAGGTCGAGAGTCGAGGGCTGCGCACGTTGCGGCCTTTGCGGACGTTGCGTGCGCGGAAGCCGCAAGTTGCGGGGTGCGTTTGCTGCCTCGGCGTGTTAGGAACCTCTTGTGAAATTCACGGTAGTCACGCCCAGTTTCGGTCAACTCGACTGGCTGGAGCTTTGTCTCGCCAGTGTTCGGGATCAGGTCGCGCACGCGGCGACGCAGGGAGCAGGCAGCATGGAGCAGGGAGCAGAGATTCCAGAGAGGCAGAAGGAGGAGCGGACCGGTGAAGTATGCTCCGCACTTCACGGGCTGAAGGTGTCGGGTGAAAGGGGGGCGGCTAGGTTGCTAACGGTCGAGCACATTGTTTGCGATGGCGGCTCCCCGGGGATCGAGGACTTCAAGCAGCGCATGCTTGAGCGGTTTCCGGAAAGCCCGACCTACCGTCTTGAGTTTGTCATCGGTCCGGATGCAGGCATGTATGACGCAATCAACAAAGGTCTGCGCCGGGCCGACGGGGAAGTTTGCTCCTACCTCAATTGCGATGAACAACTGCTGCCGGGGTCGCTGGCGGCGGTCAGGGATTATTTTGCCAAACATGCGGACACTGATGTGATCTTCGGCGACACGATCGTGGTTGGGCGGGAAGGTGAGCCGCTTTGCTATTGGCGTCCGTATGTGCCCTCGCTCGCCCATCTGGCCGGTGCGACTTTGAACACCCTCTCCTGCAGCACCTTTTTCCGCCGCAGAGTGGTCGAGGCCGGCCACCTCTTCGAGCCGCAATGGAAAGCGGTGGGGGACTTGCGCTGGATCCGCGGGCTCTTGGAAAAGCGCCGTCCCATGGCATGCCTGCCGCGGCCGCTGGGGGCTTTCACCTTTCTCGGCGACAATCTCGGGGCGGGGGCAAAGGCGCGCGAGGAATTCGAGGCGTCACGCGAGTCCTCCTCCGGTCCCGGGCGCTGGTTCCGCCGCGGTTGGCATGGGGTCCGCAAGCTCTTCTCCGGGGCCTATGTCCGCCGCAAAGTGACCTACGACCTTTTTGCCTTGTCTGATCCGTCGAGGCGGCGACGCTTCACTTGCGACAGCCTCGGCTGGACCTGGCCCGGCCTGACGAAATCCCCATGATTCCCGAGCAGGATAACCAAAGCGATCCCTTCTATGTGGAGGTCCTGCGGGCGGCGCTGCGCGACGGCGCCCTGCGGGCTGAAGATCGTGTTCTCGTCGTTTGCGGCGGCGTCAAAGATGAAGCATCTTTGCGCGAAGCTGGTCTTCGGAATTTCGAGCTATCGAACATCGGTGGCGAAATGGAAGTTGATGTCGAAAATCTGTCTTATGCCGAGGGCTCCTTCGATGCCGTCATCGTGCATTCCGGATTGCACCACTGCGCGTCGCCCCACCGCGGCTTGCTCGAGATGTATCGGGTGGCTAAGCGGTGCATCATTCTTTTCGAGCCGGCGGACAATCTGGTTACCCGGTTAGGTCAGAAGCTCGGTATCGGTCAGACCTACGAATTTGCCGCCGTGCAGTGCAACCGTCTAGAGTGCGGGGGCTGGCGCAACACCTCGGCGCCGAACTGGGTCTACCGCTTCAACGCGTCTGAAATCCGGCAGACGATCAATTGCGCGGCGCCGTTCGGTCCGCACCGCTTCCGGTTCCATTACCGCACCCGTGTTCCGTGGCGCCAATTGCGCGTGCGGCGCAACAAGCTTCCGCTCGTCATGGCGATGCTTGCCGCGCCCGTGTTGCGTGTATTTGACGCCGTCGGCCCCGTGGCCAGCAATAACATGGCGGCGGTGATCGTGAAGCCGGATCTCACCGCAGAAAAATTTCCTTGGCTGGAGAAGTCTGGTTCACAGTGGATAGCGGACCGCGGCTGGTTCCGCGGGAAATTCGGGCCCTCTTGACTTGAAGTGCGGGTTGCAAGCGGTCCAAAGGTACGCTGTTCGTGTCGGATCGTTCCTGCTGATGCGCAACCTTTCCGTCCCGCGAAGCGATGGTGCGTTCAGGGCGAGAAACGGAAACACCGGGCGTTGAGGCCCGGTGTGGCGTGGTTGCGGCGATCTGACGGTTGGAGAATATGCCAACTGTCTAACAGTGCGCTCCGTTTAGGGCGTCAGGTGGTACGCAATTGGTATTCGGGTTGAGAACGAAGCCATTAGACGGTTTCATCGACGCTCTTTTGGCGGAAGTTTTAAAGTGCCATGGAGGGTTACGGAGGTGTCTTGGTATCCGACATCATAATGCTCTGAATGTGCAAGATCCAACGTGGCTGTATTGCAGCCAGTTTTGTAAGGTGACCACCAGACGACTTGGTTGCTCACGGCAGGCAGCTTGCAATACTGGGACCGCGTCAACATGGGTTAGAACATTAACTGCACTCCAACTGAGATGTGCCTCAGGATTCTTTCTTAGGATGACATGCAGAGGCGGAAGTCGGATTGCGCATTAGTCGTATTTTCAGCCGAATATTCTGTTGATGGTTACTTAAGCAATAGTAGCATAGAAACGCAAAACTTGCAGCTACTTGTTGCTTTGGAGATAAGTTCCATATTCATTAATTTGTCATTTATGCCATTCCGGCCGGAAAACCTGATTCGCGCCAACCGGGACCAAGTAGCTTCCGAGAAAGATAGCTTTACTATCGAGAGGTATCGACAGTTTGCCAAATACCTGCAGCAAACGACACAACGCATCTTGGATATCGGGGGCGGGGTAGGCGAGGGAGGACGTGAATTGAAGCGACTTCAGCCTGGCCTATCGCTGGTGGGCTTAGACTGCGTTCCCGAGCGGGTCGAGGCGATGGATTCGGTTGTTTATGCAGAGAGAGTGTGCGCTTTTGCCGACAATCTTCCGTTCCCTGATGGCTCTTTCGATGCGATCGTCGCCGGGGAATTTATCGAGCATGTTCCAGGAGCGTCGGTTGATGCTACCCTCCACGAGTTTTTCCGTGTTCTGCGATTGAGGGGCACTTTGCTGCTCACAACCCCAAACCCTTACTACTTAAGAAATAAGCTACAAGGACTTAGTGTGATTAAGGATCCGGCCCACGTCAGTCAACATTATCCCGAAACTCTGGAACTTAGGCTCAAGATGGCTGGTTTCTCCCACATTTGGATCAAAGGCTCGGGAAAGGTGACGCGCTATCTGGGTGAGATTTGGCCGCTCAGGATTTACGGCAGTTTTTTGTGCTCGGCTTTGAAATGGTGACGATTGGGAAAATCTCGTCTTGCCGTTGTCTCAACAAATAAAGATCGATTTAACACAGTCAGTGACTCAACGGAAAATGAACCTTCAAAATATCTCAGTCAACCAAATTGCGATCAGCGCTTCTCTTTTCCTTGGTTCGCTGCTGGCGGCGGAGTTGCGAACTGAAGGAGAGTCAGGAACCGCGAACCTAGGTGCATTATTGCGTTGTCACTGCTCGACAGTTTGCCAATAGCCCAACAGTGCACCGGAGGGCACGGGAGTCAGGTTGCGGTTTCGTACTCGGACTGGGTTCGAAGCCAGATGATGGTTTCGTCTATGCCTTGTTGGAGGGAGAACTTGGGTTGTCCTAGGAGGGCAAAGGTTTTGTCCATGGGGGTCACGTAGTTGGTGACCATGCTACGGTAGCGGGAGGAAGTGATGTAGAACGGCCTCCCGGTCAGAGCTGTGATAAGGTCGCCGACGAGGCTGGCGGTGCGAAGGATGGGACGCGGGACTTTGCGGGCGGATTGGCCGCGGAGAGCACGGCAGAAGGCGTCGGCCCAGTGGTAGATGTCAGAGGCGGGATCGCCCACATAGAAAGTTTGGCGGTCGACTTTTTCCGCAGGCTCCTCGAGTAGGGCAACCATTTGGTCGGCCACATTACCCACATACCCGTAGCACCGCACGACCGGTTTGCCACCGGGATGCACGTAGAGACCCTTTCGCGCAATGCGCCAGAATTCCTGCGGGTAGCGTGGATGCCAAGGACCCCAGATGTTGGTCGGCCGGACCATGACCCACTCGCAGTCAAGACCGGCCCGACGGGTTTCCTGCTCGGTGATGACCTTGCTTTTTCCGTAGACGGTGGCGGGAAAGTAGTCCTCATCGTGGGCAGGGAGGCGTCCGGGCCCGCAAACAAATTGCGACGAGCACATGAGCAGACGCCGGACCGATGGGGTGGCTTGGACGGCGGCGAGGAAATTGCGCGTGCCCTGCGTATTGGCGCGAAATCCCGTCTCGGCGGATGTCTTCTCGTCCATTTCGGTCCGCGCGGCGAGATGCATGACTTGGTCCGGGCCGAAAGCCGTCATGGTTTCCCGTAGCAAACCGGCGTCGAGAATATCCACCTCCCTCCAGAACGGCCGGTGTGCCGCCTCGTGCGGGGCTTGGTTGGAGACGTTCATGACCTCGTGGCCTTTGGTAAGCAACCGACTGACTACATGAGTCCCGATGAAGCCGGAACCACCAGTAATAAGAATTTTCATGAAGGCACTTTGAATGTATCAAGATGTCTGGTCTCTGAGTTGGCATTTTGCAATTGTCAGAGTTCTCATGTCACGAGCAGCGAAGCCAATAGTTGTGATCGCCGGGCAGAAGCCTCCTCCCACTGGAGGGCAAAATCTGATGATTGCCAGCCTCCTCGATGATCTACGCGGAGACCCTCGCTGGTTGACGGAACATCTTGAGTTTCGCTTCACGTCAACTTTCTCAACGGTTCGCCGAGCAAACTTGGCAAAAGTCTGGGAACTGCTGAAGGTTTACGGCCGACTGGCGCGCATCGTCTTTCGGTATAGGCGCGTAGATCTGGTGATTTATCCGAGTGGCGGCCCGCAAACAGTGCCGTTAGTCCGGGATATTATGTTGTTGCCCTTCGTCCGAATCGCTACCAAGCGACTTTGGGTCCAATTTCATGCAGCAGGCATTGCGAATCGTCTCAAGGAACGGAAGGGAATATTAGAGGCTCTCCTAAAGCTCGTGTATCGTTCCGTCGATGGAGCGATTGTGATGACCGAGTTTAATCGTTGTGATCCAGAGTTGTTGGGAGTCAAGGATGTTGAGGTGATTCCGCACCGCCTGAAAGATGAAAACCCCCAAGGAGAGCTGCCCGACTATTCCAAACGGCCTCTGCGAATCCTTCATGCTGGCCATCTTTGCAGCCTCAAGGGCACGCCGCAACTCTTGGAGGCCTTTGGTCAGTTGGCCCACCAATTTCCGGATTGGCATCTTGTACTAATGGGAGAATTCTTGCCGCCCTACAGCGAAAAAGAGTGCCTTGAACGGTGTCGCGAACTTGGAATACAGAAAAGGGTGGAGATCACGGGAGTTCTACGGGGCACCGAAAAGGCATCGCATTTCGCCACAGCCCATCTGTTCGTTTTCGCCTCAGTAGCACCTTACGAGTCATTTGGTCTGGTTATGGCTGAGGCAATGATGTGGGGATTACCCGTATTGGCGTCAAACTGGCGGGGCAATCATGATGTAGCCGGTGACAGCGCAGTCTATTTTGAGGTTGATTTAGAAATAGAATCAAAATTGGCTGAAAAACTGCAGATTCTCCTTGAACGCCCTCGGGCTTTGCGGTCTATCGCCAAGGAGTCGCGGAGACGATATGTTTCGGAATTTTGCAGGGATCCCGAAGATATTAATTTTGTCTCACGCTTAATTGCGTCTCCCTCGAAACCGTAAATAGCCTCTGCACTTTCAAATGCTTCACGCGGCGCAGCCACTTGCTCGTCCATAGCGTGCTGCCTGTGAATTGATTCGGGTGATAGAAGAGCTTAGCGATCCGGAGCGCAGCTGAGCTCTCTTATGGGTGCTGCTACACCCAGCAGCAGAACCAACCCCAGCAACCTACCAAATTTCTCATAGAGCCCAGCCCAAAAAGCGGGGTCGGATCAGCAGCACGCCACACTGCCGGGGAGTTGATGATACGCTTCGTGAGTTAGTGCATATTGTTTGCGCCCTAGACTGGACGTGGTCCGAAACAGGCCCTAGTAGTAAACGGGCTCTCATGAATTTTCACAATATATCGGCCAACCAAATCATTGTGTGGTCTGCATTGCTACTCGGGTTACTTGCGGCTGTCATGATTGGAAGCGCCGTGGGTAGCTCCGATATGCGTTTAGCTGCGGGCGTCGTTGCTGCGATTCCTATCGCTGTCATTTTTGTCAAACTAAAAACAAACATATGGGTGCTGATACCCCTTAGTTGGTTTCTCACGGGACGTTTGCCGTGGCTACCTGTGCCATTCACCGTGCGCGATCTGTGCTTCATGGCGGTTATTTTCTTTTTTACGCTTTTCTTTGCTACACGCGTTTTACCTTGGAAGCGCAAATCAGAGATGTTGGATTACCTCATTTATATCAACCTCGCATATCTTGCATCGGTATACGCACGTAATCCGGCAGGTTTCTGGGCGCTCCAGACCGAGATCGTCGGAGGCCGTCCGTATTTCGAGATCGTCCTGGCATTCGGTGCGTTTGCCATTCTGAGTCGCGTGCACATCACAGATTTTATCGCAAAAATATTCCCATTATTTTTTGTCATTCCAGCGTGGTGTGTCGGCATTCTTGATGTCACTGCGCGCTTGGTGCCTCGGTTGTCCTATCCACTGTCCATGATGTACTCCGGTGTGGGGTCGAGCGGTGTGACGAGTGTCTTCCAACAAGAAGAGAGGCTAGGCGAGACTCGAATGACAGGACTACAAACTGCGGGTTGGAGTTCGGTTTTGGCGCTCTACTCGAAATACAATTCGCTTACGCTTATTTCACCTCTCTTTCCCTTTCGCATTATACTTTTTATTTTTGCGCTTGGCGCCATATTTCTTTCGGGATATCGGAGTATGATTCTTTTTGCCATGGTGGCTTACCTGCTATCGTCGCTTCTGCGCGGTAACTTAAAAGACTTGTGGGTTGCTGGGGCGGCGATGCTTTTAGGCTTAGTGATGCTCGTCTCCGTCCAAGGCAGCTTGATTCAGTTACCGAAAACTGCTCAGCGCGCTCTCTCTTGGCTGCCAGGTGATTGGGATCAAGAAGCAGTCGCTGAGGCTGAAGACTCATCAACTTGGCGATTTGAAATGTGGGAGTGGGCATGGAATGACGAACGCATTATACGCGACAAAACGTGGGGCACCGGGTTTGGTTTATCGTTGGATGACATGAGCTTGATTGCGGCATCGTTTATGGCGGGTGGAGGTGGCGGGACCCTTCTTGGCGGTTCGGATCGGGAAAACTTCATGATTACGGGCACTTTTCACAGTGGACCTCTCTCAACAATTAAATACATCGGAGTCGTCGGCTTGGCGCTTTACTATCCCTTGCTCTGCTACATGGCCGTGCTCGCGTGGCGACTGTGCCGGCGTGCTCAAGGAACAAAAGCGTTCCCTTTGGCCCTCTTTGTGGGGATTCCCATTATCTACGAACCGTTTAATTTTGTTATGGTGTTTGGAGCTTTGGAGCTTAGTTACGTGAAAACGCTGTTTTGGGCGGGGTTGCTCAATATGACGAACAGTTACCTCAATCGCTCGACGCCGCCGTCCCGTGGCGTAGAGGTGCTAAATACCGGCGAAGCGAATAAACTCGCTTACTCGTGAAGGTCGCTAAATTTAGCTCGAACGGGCGCAGGTTTGCTATTTTTCGAGCGCACTAGTTAGCCAACGAAGTGATCTCTCCGCATGCTCTCCGATGAGCTCATTGGCAGACACCCAGTCAATTTTCCGATCAAGCGCAACGTCAAGGCGTGAAGCCTTGGCCACAAAGCGATTCGACAAGCCGAGTTGCTTAAGCCAGTGGCTGGTCTTGTTGAGCATGTCCTCAGTGGCCAAGCAAACGAAAGGTTTGTTTTCTCTTATAGCAAATAGGGTCCCATGAAAGGTAGCGCTTACAATGCAGGCAGCCTGCCGACAGGCGGCGGGCCAAGCAAGGGGGCCGATATCAGCACGATTCATGTCGCACCAAGGTTGGTGGTAACCGACCGCGACTGTCCGCAGTCCTTTTTTCTTCGCACACTCGGCAATGGCCTTGGCGGCGGAGGGTTCGACAATCGGAGCGTAAATGAGCATGTCGGAAGGTCCGATACCTCGGCAAGGCGCGCCGAGCCCTCGTGCGGTCGGCAGCCACGTTGGGTCAACCACGTTCACTGCATCCACTGCGCAGATGTTTTGAAGCCAGTCTCGTGATGACTCGTCACGGACAGAAAGGTGATCGAAATGACGGATACCATTTATAATATTTTGCGTGGGTTTGTAGTCCAGCCTCATACTACCAATGCTCGGTGCGTATGCGATACGCTTTCCCGTGAAAGAACGCGCAAACACGCCGGCGTAAACAGGGTCGCTGCCGAGACGCGCGTTCTGAAAGTTCCACACGACGTCACTACCAACGACAATCGCATCATAGTGTTGAGTGGGAATGCTGGAACTGGAGTGAAAGCGCTTGGAACGAGCCAGCAATTTTCGGTCCTCGCGAAATGCTAAGCGCTTGACTACATCAAACAACAACCGCCGCGGACGCCGGTAGATCCAAGGTCGAAATCGCTCAGAATTCCTTAATCGCGGATGGGTATAGTCGATCACCTCGGCTTGGTGGCCACACTGTCTGATGCTGGCCAGCAGACTTGCAGCTTGTAGAAACGCGCCGTGGTTGGGCCCGGCGTGGAAGGTAAGAACTCCGATACGCATACGCGTCAATTCAGGGATTCAGGCTTATGGTGTTGGAGCCGGCGCGGGCGATCAATCTGGACAAGCGCAAAAGCATATTCCCAAACAAAGTTTTGCGGGGTGACATCATATCGGGCCGCCTTGGTATAACGATCTTGAGGAGGGAGGCTAAATGCTCAGCGATAACCCACTGTCCCTCAGCGCTCGGATAATTTCCCTGCTCCATGTAAGAGCTTGGGTTTGTCATGAGTAAACTGTGTATATCAACCAATTTGATGTGAGTTCCGCGCAGGCGCTGGCTGAGTGCCTTGTTCCATTCCGAGACATGAGCCTCCAGTGACTTCACCGGAGGCAGATTTGCGATCCACACATCCCGTGCACCAGCGCCCTCCAGCACGGTCAAAAGTTTGTCAACATTTCGCAGGAGAGATTCGATTCCGTGGCCTTCGATCAGGTCGTCTGTTCCCATCGCGACAATCACGTTGGTATTTCGTATTCGTGGAGCAAGTCTCACCGCTAATGTGAGCACTCGTCTGCTGTTGGCCGCGGCAACACAAGCGTTCAGATAGCGGAGAGTTGTTCCGAATAGCAACTCCGGCCAACTGACAAAGTGCCGATTAGGCCACCGATTGTTGCTGAAGCCGTCACCAAGCACTATCCACTCAAGATCTTGCTTAGGGCGATGGGCGATCTCAATACTAGGCCTTGAGAGCCGGCTTCGTCCGGCCACCCCGAAGCCCCATTCTCCCTCCGCATTGCCATCATGAAGCACACTAATTAAACCATAGCCGGAAGAACTGACTGATAGAAAGTCCGCATCTTGAAGAATCTCGAGGGCCGCATTCTCCGGAAGTCGTACCAGAACATGGTTGAGGTACACCGGTATACCGTCCTTGATGTGATAAACGGCAATAAGTCCGCGTTGCCGGCATACTTTGACCAGAAAATGGCAGCCAACGCCTTGAAAACCAAAAACAAAGTGACCGGCGTTCCGGTCCAGTAGCGGCAAGTGATATGTAACTTGGCAATCGCGGGCGCTTTCCGTGCCGAGCAAAACATAGCCGGGACCGAGAATTTGTCCGTGATAGTGAGTTGCGCCTTTAATTAGCTTCATAAATCCGTTACCTATCCTTATTAGAAGTCACGATCGGGTCAGCAGCGGGCCGTAAAGTTGCCGGCTCAGGAAAAAGACGGTAATCGCGCCGACAGCCAAGGCGAGCAAGCTGCTGGAAAAGGATAACGTGTTTCCCATGCCGGTTTGGCTACCAAGCAAAAGCCAGGCAAGCAGGAAGCCGAGCAACGCCGGTAAAAGTTGCTTGATCCCGAGTAGCCAGCGGCGTGAACCGAATGCCCTTTGATAGACAAGCACACGGCTGACAATTGCGATGGGGAGGCCGGCCAACCGTGAAACAGCGGCACCAATCACACCTACCCAGCCAATGAGCAAATATCCGCCAAGCGCAATACTCAGCCCGCTCGCTAAGGCGGCGAAGGCGGCCAACCGAAAGTGCCCCATACCGAACATCAGATACGAAGGGAGAATGCTAGTCGATGTGAGGGCATTACTTAAGGCCAAGATTCGGAGAGCGGTAGCGATCTCTGCCGGCACATCCTGCCGCAACCACATTTCCAAGATAAACGGAGCCCAGATAAACAGAATCAGAGAAGCAGTTGTCCCCAACATTGTGGCGATGAACATCCCACGATTGAAAAGAGCAAGTCGGGCGGGATCGTTGGCCGAGAGGGACGCGAATTTGGGGAAGGTGAATGCGAGGGTCTGAGCTAAAATGGAGTGAGCCAGTTGGGCAAGCTGCAAGCAGGCGGCATAATAAGCGAGCACCGCGGGCCCCAAGAAGAGCGAGACCAACAGCCGGTCGGCCTGAGTCGACAATGTGCCAGCCAAACCTTGCAGCCAGCCATACAAGCTTAGGTTTAAGAACTCCCTGAGACTGTGTGCGTGGATCCATGGCACAAGCCAAACAGATCTCTGCAGGAGTCGGCAAACAGTCCATATGCCGATCAAAAGAATCGCCGTTAACACCATAGTTTGACCAATGATCATGCCGCCCAGCGAGCCACCAAACGCAACAATCGAACAGTAAGTGATTACGTTGGCCGAGCCACTGATGACACGTAGGAAGGATGACAGGTCGTAGCGCTCAAAACCGCGGACTACGCCATCAAGAGCGGAAAAAAGGAACTGCATGGCTACGCCAAGCACGAAGATCGGTAGAAACGGGGCAAGAGCAGATAACATGCGCGGCGGCACGCCAAGCCAGCCCAGAAACGGTTCCCCGAGAAAAAAAAGAGCGACAGCCAACAGAATGACAAGGACAAGATAGAGTCCCCAAGCTGTTTGGATGACCCGAAGCAACGTCTCCGACTCTTGTGTGCCGCGATAGCGGGCCACATAGAGAGTGGTAGCCGGACCGATGCCAAAGTCGGCCAAACCGGCAATGGTGAAAAGATTCGAGAGGAGTGTCCAGACACCGAAACCTTCCGCTCCTAATCTGCTCAAGAGAAAGGGTGTCGCAAAAAAGTAGAGGGCCGGAATAGCGAGCGCGGCAAAGCCACTGGAGGAGGCGTTGCGGAGACTCCGTGAGGATGAAATCAAGCGAAGCGCCATGAATTAATTGCAGCGAGGCGTTGGTCCTCGGCACGAAAAAGGTCAGGTGTTCGTTTGCTGAACACAAGATACCAATCGGACGGAGGGTTACCCCTTGATCGCGTCACGAAATACGTCTTGGTAAAGGGTCGCCACTTGCGTGGCACAGCGCGCCCAGGTGAACCTCCCAGCACGTTCTTGACCTGCCGCCGACAACTTGAGCTGCAGGGACTTGTCGGAGAAAACCTGTCCAATAGCGACTGCCCAGTTCTCGGGACGAACAGGGTCGAGTAAGAGGCCAGCCTCGCCCACGACTTCGGGCAAGGAGGAAGCATTCGAGGCGAGCACCGGGCATCCTGAATGCATGGCCTCGAGGGGAGGCATGCCAAAGCCCTCGTAGCGGGACGGATAAACCAGGGCGATGGCATAGCGATACCATGTGGCTAGATCCTCGTCCGAGCATCGGGGCACAAACATCACTCGATCTCCCAGGACATGCTCCAGTTCAGCTGGTGTTGGCGTTTCGCCACCTAAGAAGACCAAGTGTAAACCCCGGCACAGAGGGCTCTGCATCACCTCGTAAAGAAGGGATGCGTTCTTATAGCCGCCCCGCTGGCCGACATAGAGAAGGTATGGCGACGCAAGAGGGGTTGCTGGTCGAGGCTTTCCCGGGAAGCTGGACCCGTGATGAACCACCGATGTCTTACCGGCGAGGTGAGGATGGAGCAACAGCAGGTCCTTCTCAGTATGCTTGGAAACGCAGATGACGCGTGACGCAGCCGTCGCGGCTGCCAACTTCCTTGCCGGAGTAGGATCAGCAACCCCCGCCGGCAGCGGATAAAGCTCCGCGATCATGTCATGCACCGTCACAAAAAGAGGTAGTCCAAGAGTTGTATCGATTGGGTGGTAATAAGTTGCGTGGTAAATATCTGGGTGAACAGAAGCGGCAAAACGCTTGAGGGCCAAGTTGTTGATGAAGGAAAAAGCGCGTTGTGGATATGCGCGGCACGGCAAACGTAATCCGGTGACCTGGACGCCAACGTCGCACAATGAGGCGAGCAGGCTGCTCGAGTGAAAGCCGGCAAATACCACCGGTTCGATCGAACCGGTGGCGTGCAATGCCCGGATAAGTTCAGTGAAATATCTGCTCACGCCGCCGACCGGCTGCATGAGGAAAATACGGTGGTCAAAAAGGACCCGAATTTTACGGTGCTGCATCGTAAGCCACGCGCCGCCTACAAGGACGTAAGAAACTCCCGCTTCACCCAGAGAGCATCCATTTGCACAGCCCGCCCGGCTTTGTCATGCAGGCAGGGGTAAGTGTTTTTGAGCACTAATCCACAGTCGCCCTCGAGTAATGCCCGGATTTCGCCGAAGGAACTCTGGCCCTTATACATGCTCCCAAGCATGACCTCGCCGTAAAAGGCGGCGCAGTGGTCGCGGATAAAGTCCATGCCCCCCTGGATAACCAGACCCTCCGCACCTTGGGTGTCGCATTTAATGATGCATGGCCCTGTTGTATGATGCTCGGCGGCCCAACTATTCAGGGTTCGGGTCTCGACCTCGCATGAACCTACCGGAGTAGTATCCTCGGTAAACGAGTCAAGGTTCCCAGCGTCATTGTCCAAGAGTGAGGAGGTTTGCTCGTTCTTGTTGAGGTAAAATCGAGCCTGGCCATTCGTGTTCGAGAGCGCCAACTGGTAAAAGTTGATGCGGGGATACGGCTGCAGCAAACGCTTGGCCTTCTCGATGTTTTCACCAAACGGATCAAAAGCAGCCACCGGGCAAGAAACTCCTGATTCGATAAAGCGAAGAAGGGTGTCTCCGTGGTGACAACCAATATCAAGAAACAGTCGGGCGTTTGACGCGCGGACAACGTGTGCGAGGCCGTAAAAAGGGTCCGAGTATCCAGCCACGGACTGCAGACGAGCCCGGAACCCGCGAAGTAAGCGACGCAACGGGCTAAAGCGAAGGAGGTAGAGGTAAGTACCTTTGATCATAGATTGGAAGACTCCGGGGCTTGGAGGCCGAGAAAATCGAGTGCACGTGCCGCCACATTGACAGCGTGAAACTCGTTGCACCAGATGTGGCTGATACGTATGGGCTCGCGTTGCCCCGTGTCCCAAGCTTCCGCTTCAAGCTGCAAGGCCTCGGCCAGTGAATCGGCATCCATCCCAAGAGCCAGACGCCCGCTCTCCCGGCTTACATAATGATGGAAGCAACTAAGAGTTCCGGAGTTGCCCGCTACAACGGAGCATCCACAGCATAAAGCTTGTGCACCCGTTCCGATCTGGCCCTCGCTGCGGGAAGACCAGCAAGCAATCTTGGCCCTATTGTAAAAGGGGACGAGGTCGTCTGGTTGGAGGAAGTCGATGAACTCGCATCGGCTCAAGCTAGCTGATTGGGATTTGCCGAGGGCGGCAGCAAGACCGCTTGCTCCTTTGCCTACGATGCATGCCTTCCAATCCGGACGCGCCGAGAGAAACCTCTCAAAAGCATCCAGCAGAACGGCAGGGTTTTTCTGCACCCAGTCTTCCTTCTCCCATCGGGCAACAGAAAGGAGCAGATTTTCCTTGCCCTCTCGACTGTAAGTGAACACGCGCATTTGCGGGTGCGGTAGATACCGAATTTTCGGCACCAAGTGTGGCTTCCCAAGACCGAGCGCCTCCCTCTGCAGCCATAGGGTAGCCAATGGTGAAACCCCGCAGACCACCGTTGCCGCCTCGTATGTGTTTAAGCGGGCACGCGCTACACGACGGATGCCGAAGTTGTCGAAAATGTCGGATATAAATCGAGCTGCCTCAAGCGGGGACGTCGCCTTCGTCCAAAGGTAGGAAAGCAAGTCACGTCTCCACAACCGCGGGTTTGCTGATCTGGAAACCAAACCGCACGAGTCAACGTTCACCAAGAAAGGAATGCCAGCACTCTGGACTGCCTTCGCAATAGAAAGATAGCGAGGCGCGGCCCAGCTGTAGAGAATGAGTCCATCAAGTTCTAGGCCGCGCCAGAAGTCAGCACTTTCAAGTTGCGGATAAGGGACGCGCAGCAAGGATTGCGCATCGTCTTGCTTCGCGGGTCCCGGCATGACTGATCTGCTGTCTATCCCCAGAGCAGCCAACCCTTTGGAAAACAAGCCGCTCTCTCTGGTAAAAAACCATGAGTCACCCCGAAAACACATTGGGGTTGAGGTGTAGACCCGCAGTGGTCGTTTACCTGATAGTGATGATGATTTCTCGTTCAATTTATTCAGAAGGAGTAGTCCCGCAATCACTGGTTATAAACAATATGTAGCAATCAAGCCTGCCTACAGAACCCATGGATAATCCAAAGAAGGTTGCTGGCCGTGCATCAATCCCAAGCGCATCTGTCGAATAGCTGAACACGCTGACTTGTCCAAGGGTCTTAGCAATCGGGTATTATCTAGACGCTGCCCATCTACATAGAACAAGTCCATCCAAAGACAAGCTGCGCCAGAAATCCGCGGATTCCAGTTCCGCATAGGCTACTCGCCTGAGCAGCGGATCTCTGTCCTCGACAGGCGGTCCTGGAAGAAGAGTCCGAGTGTCGACCCCAAGCATGCCGAGCCCTTCGCATAGCAGGCCACTTTCGCGACTGAAAGAGTATCACCCCCGCGAAACCGAACGTGTGTGGACAAGTAGACACTCATAAGCGGGACGCTCCAGATCTGTGCGTTCGAACAAACGCGAAGACCGCATGCTTGACTTCCGCTAGGGCAAAACCTTCGCTTTGCAGTGCCTCTACAAAGTATTTTCTTTTGATATCATCGCCATGGACTTCGGCCACTATTGCCTGGCAATTCATAAGACTGGGAGCATCCCTTGCTACAAGATCAAACTCACTTCCCTCTATATCCATGACGAGCGAAAAGTCTCCTAACTCGTGCTTTTGAATAATTTTGGCCAATGTTATGCATGGCGTCAAAATACCGCTAGGGTTCCCTTCTTCGGCCACCTTACCGCGCACGTGCTCTCCGTGTTCGGCAAAGTTTACGTAGTCGCCTTGGTAATGCACGGCGCCGTGAATCGCCTCAAACCGAGATGAATGCCCGGCGGCAGCAACATTTACCCTCGACAATTCCAGCAGCGATTCAGAAGCCTCGACAGCCACAAGACGCTTTGTAGGCTCCAACTTGTGAAGAATGAGACGACTGATAATGCCTATGCTGCAGCCCAGTTCAATGCAATCCTTGTCACGGGGTAACCAACGTTGAATCAAGATCCGCTCGGGATACTCGTATACTCCAAAAATAATTGCGCCTGCGATATCGGCTTTGGCCTCAGAAGGCAAAGCAACAGGTCCAGCGCAATCGAAGCACCGATGTCGAAAAACCCAACCCGTTAAAATCCCAACAGGCCCAGTGGTCAAAAGCCAATAAATAAAGCCGCGCAAATGATTCATGAATTAATGCCAATTAGTATGTAAACGCTTTGCTGTTTATTTTAGACGGCTTTTACCGTGTCAGCTAAAGCAAGCTATACTCTGCAATATTGCGTGGCAATTCCAAAACACTGATTAACTTTTCGTAAGGATATGAGCAGTTTCCCGCGCCGCAGATAAAGGTGAACACGTTTTCTCCCACCAGTCCCGCGTGGCTGAAGCGATGCTGTGCAATCTGTTATTGTCGGCAATAAGACTCGTAAGTATCTTGTGAATGCCCCGCCAATTGTCCAACTGGATGATCGGGCTATTTGTATAATAAGGGGATACAGGCAAAGTCTTGGAAACTACAACACAGCCAAGTTTCATAGCCTCAAAGTGGCGCATCGTCTCATTAGTGATGAAACCAGGAGGGCAAAGACAAATCTTACTCTTGGCTAAGACTTCAGCATACTCCCGACGCGTGAGCCCCGTGGCGAACCCGCCATTAAATCTGATGAATGATGACGGAAGCGAGTGAATGTCATGAGAGATAGCACGCAGGCCTTTGCTGAACAGAGATAAACTGCATGTTGCTGCCGTTCCTAGAGTAGACGAAGGTAGAATATCTAAGGTGGGAAATTTTAGACGGAGAAACAACGGGGCCCTTTGCCGATTCAAGTTACCCGAAAAAAAAACCTGATAGTCGCGGCGATCAAACTCGATTAGGTCCGTGTGCAAAACGGCGGAAGCACCAAACAATGGAAAAGCGTGAACGTTGATCGGACATGGGTCCGGCAAGGCATAGCACTTAAAGACATGTTCGAATTTCGCAGCAGCATCGTCGGCTGGTCCGCTACTCTCGTCGCTGAACCAGATGAGAACGTGGCCTTTGCCAAAGCAAGGGAGTTGGAGTGGTCGCACGGCCAGATTGTGGTGTAGCAAATGAAAGGTCCACTTGCGGAACCCTTCGCCTAGGAACACGCTGAGGTGCTGGAAATACTCTTCCAGATGAGCAGCCTCGAAACCACCACGCCAATTGCCTCCAGTCGGCTCGGTTGCAACATTACTGAACATCGTGACGAGATTTCCGGGAACGCTGGGACGTGTTCCAGCACTTACTCCGAGCGATCATAGCTCCTTGAGGCTAAGGCGTAGGCCTTCGCTAGTGTCTTCTGCAAGTGGCATGCAAGATAGCTTTGACGGATTTCGGTTACGGCGTGTCGCGAAAGATGGCTGGTGCATTTCTCGTCCCTCCATAATCGTTCAAGCTCGGTAGCAATCTCGTTGATTGTTGCCTCCGGGGTCTTGAGCGAAAGGACCACGCCAAATCTACTCTTCACGATATCACCAGGGCCACCATTGCATAGCACGAGCGGCACACAGCCCGCAGCCATAGCCTCAAGCAAGGTAATTGGTGAGTTATCACGAAGACTTGGAAACGCAAAAACATGGGATGAACGAAGTGCGCTATAGAATGCGGACGTGGACAGCGTAGGCTGAAAAGTGACATGGGAGCACAAATCAAGCTGCCTCACGAGGAGTTTGAGGGTGTCCAGCTCCAAACCTTGTCCACCAATTACGAGGTGGATGGGTATTTGTGCAATGAAGACTAGCTTGTGTACAGCATGCAACAGAAGTCGGTATCCCTTACGATCTTCCATTGAGCCTCCTGTAAAAATTCTCAGTGCTTCTGGTGTTCGCTGGCTGGTTGCGGATTGGATTGTATCGAAAGCATCCTGCGTCAAAATATTCTGCTGAAATAATATGGGTTTTGTCCTCCCCATTCGTTTGAGCATCGACCCTGTCTGGTGGTTAGTGCAGATGATCACATCGACACTTCGTACGGCTCTACGTATTGAGGGATGAAACCGCATAAGACCAGTGTTCAGCGAGCGGAAGATCTCGAAAGCAAGGGTTTTCCTGCCCACGGCGTTCGCATAGCTCCAAGGGAACGTTTCTCCTCCTCCTATCGGACCCCAGACGGTTGGTGCGCCCAATCCGTGGTAGGGCATGCCGTAACGCCAGGACGCGATAGTCGTCTGATGTATTATGTCTACGCGTGTCGAGGAACATGACTCCTTAACTAGCCGGTAAAAGGCCCTGAGGTCGTAACGGGCTTTGAGGCTCTGGTTGAGGCGGACTGCAAGTGGATGTTTAACTTTTAGATCCCATTGGGTTCCAGAATCCCGAATCTCCGTAAGCTTTGGTGGGTTAAATCCATTACGGTGCCCCCATCTAACTTCGCTGGCGCATAGCGGTGTTGTGAGCAACGTTACTCGGGAATCCTCAGGAACGCTGTTCAGGCAGGACCATCCGACGTAGCCCTCGGAGCCCCATCGCGGTGACACGGCTGATGCAACCATTAAAATGTTTCTCACGTGATGCTGTCGCTCAAATTAGTGATGCTGTAAACACCGTTGCTGATCTTGATCGAGACTGGGTGGTCTCTCATATCTCCTGCACGTTCGACGCAAATTATCTTTAGATATTTTGGTGCTGTCTGTACTACTTTTAGTTAAAATCTCCTGAATTGATCCGGTTAAGCGGTTAAGGGGCTAGAAAGGGATAAAACGAATTGCGAAATCACAAGCTGGTGAAATTGGGCCGAGTGCAGATTATAGGCCGTAGGTTTTTAGTTACCTTGGCAACAATACCTCTCTAGACGGGTCAGCGGCGCAGCAGTCGTGCCGGCAGTTGCGTCGGGTGATAGGGATGACGGTGAATCTGTAGCCGCGGACGATGGGTTTGAGGAGAAGTTCGACTGAAACGCGGAAACGAGGAAATACTTAAGATGCCCTAAAGAAGTATGCTGCGCGCTTAACAGAGTGAAGGGTCAAGTTACGGTCTTTTTGTAGTCACCTCGCGAAAAATATTTTTCGAGCCAGACAAACGGCTCAGCTGCGGTGACGAGTGGCCTGGTGAAGTAGGCTTTGCACTTCACGGGCCAAGTGAAAGTGAAAGGGATGCGCGCCACGCGCGCAGTAACAAGTGGCTAGTGGCTGGTGGCGGGTAGCTGGTTACTGAACCGGAACGAAGTGGAGATAGCCGCAGGCAAACTTGAGGCCTGAGGGAGCCTTTGCTATCGCAATTTGCGATGTCAAAGATTCGAGCTCTTGTTTGCTAAGCTGGAAACGAAAGTCCTTGCGAAAGTGGGCTTGGTCGCACTTCACGGGCTCAAGCGTCAAGCCGCGGTCTTTCGGTAGTCGCCGCGAGAGAAATACTTCTCCAACCATACATAGAGGACGATGAAGAGGTAGCGGCTGCCCATTTCTTTGATTTTGAGTTTGGCTAGGCCGGTGCGGCGGTTGCGCCAGGTGATGGGGATGACGGTGAAACTGTAGCCGCGGACGATGGCCTTCAGGGGGAGTTCGACCGTGACGTTGAAATGCGGGGCAAGAATTGGCCGGATGCCGTCGATGACTTCTTTGCGGTAGGCTTTGAAGGCGTTGGTCGTGTCGTTCAAGCCGTGACGGAAAAGGAAGCGCACGAAGGCGTTGGCCAGGCGGTTCATGAAGAGCTTGATCGGCGGGTAGTCGATGGTGCCGCCTCCCTTCATGAAGCGGCTGCCGAAGACGCAGTCGTAGCCTTCGTTGAGCTTTTTCCAATACCGGACGACATCGCGGCAGTCGTCGCTCTCGTCGGCCATGAAGATGACCGCTGCGTCGCCGTTCATGGCGTCGAGGCCGAGGGTGATGGCGCGGCCGAAGCCCTTGGGGCCGGGATTTTGCACGCAGTGTAGAATCCTGTGACGAGGGTCGAGTGACGAGTGAGGAGTGGGTGTAGCTGGGGGCGGCCCGGTGAAGTATGCTTCGCACTGCACGGGCTGAAGGGGGGACTGGAGACCTGAGTCGGAAGCCTGAGTGACTGCGCCTTTGGCGCGGGTATCGCCAACCTCCGAATTTCTATCTTCCATCTTCCGCGGCACGCCGTTCAGCCGCGCTGCTTCTTCTTGGAGGATTGGCCAGGTGCGGTCTTTGGAGCCGTCGTCGACGACGATGATTTCGTGCGGGACGCCGCGGAGGTCCAACTCGAGATGCAGGTGCTCGACGGTGGACGCGATGCAGCCTTCCTCGTCACGCGCGGGGATGATGACGGAGAGGAGCCGGAGAGGGGAATTTTTAACAGAAGGTAACAAAGTGAACGAAGGGGAGGGGCGCCCCGGTGAAGTATGCTGCGCGCTTCACAGGCCAAGTGAAGAGGGAAAGTGAAAGTGAAAGGGAGCCAGAGACCGGAGATCGGAGGTCGGCCCGGTGAAGTATGCTGCGCACTTCACGGGGTGAAGGAGAAAGGTTAGGGGTCGTAGCGGGCTTCTTCCTCGGCTACGACCGGCGTGTTGGCGTGAGCTTGACGGGCCCATGCCGGCGCGGATCCGGTGAGCAATTGGTATAGGTATTCGGGCGAGAGATCGAAGCCGCATCTCCAGGCCAAGGTGGGCCATTCGTCGAGATAGAAGTCCGCGAATTTTCCGGGATCTCGAAGGTCCGCCGCCGCCTCGTATTTGCCGATGGTGTCGCGCAAATCAATGACACCGGAAAGGCCATCGCTGAACTCGATCGAGATCAGGTGGTCCTCAAGGTGTCGGGCGTTCTTAACTGATATCATGCTCAAGTTAATGGTTCGATTTTGTGGAACTCTTTGCTGTCCCACATTTGCAGAAGTTGCCTCCCTCGCCCCGCTCGTGTCGCCCTACGGGCTGCCTTCGGCAGGGTTGATGCTCGTCCTGCGAGCGAGCACCCCTGCGGGGCACAGACTTGCGCTGTGTCTATCTCCAACTGCACGGCAGTTTCCGGTTCCCCGCGCGGCCATCCGCGCCGGTGGTCAGCACTTGCTGCTGATCGAAACGACTGCGCGCCATTCGTTGTATCGCACGTGGAAATGGGGCGGGTTGTGCTCGTCGAAATACATGCTAATGACGACACCGAGGAATCGACTTATTTCGGGCATGTCATTAGGTAACCGGGACGCTTTGGCAATTGAAAGATGCAATCTATCATTGCGTGAGGGACTTTTGGTAATTCCCGCGGGAGAAGTATTTTTCAGCCGGACAAGCGGCTCAGCCGCGGTGACGAGTGGCGCGTGAGGGGGGCGGCCCGATGAAGTATGCTTCGCACTTCACGGGCCAAGTGAAGAGGGAAAGTGAAAAGTGGAGGGTGGAGAGCTGAACCGGAACGAAGTGGAGATAGCAGATGGCCCCAAGGCAAATGGGTCGCTCCTGCGACCAAATTTTGAAAAACTGAAAAGCTGAAATACGGCGAACTGCGCGCTTGGCGCGGTTCAAATGTCGTCCTCGACCAAACCGGCTATTTTCATCTGGGAGCGCAGCAAGCCGATCTTCAGTGGTTGGTTGCCGTGGATGGGGATGACGATGCGCTCTGGTCGGCCGGTTAGCGTGAAGACGTGATGGCTGCCTTTGATGCGGACAAGAATCCAACCCTTCTTCTGCAAGGCCCGGGCCAGCTCTTTACCGGAAACTTGTTTCAAAGAGCGAGTTCCAGCACGCGGCTTTCCTTTTCGGCGACCGCCGAAGCCTCACCGGCTTCGAACCAAAGCTCGACGGCCTCCAGAAGATTGGTGCGGATCTCCTCCTCACTTTCCCCCTGCGTGACGCAGCCGGGAAGTGCCGGGACTTCAGCCCAAAAACCACCTTCTTCTGCCTCGTGAACTATGGCTTTGATCGTCATGACTGCAGCATATCGGCGGTGGGTTGAGGAGGCAAGCGGAGCGGCGCGCTACGCGCGCAGTAGCGGATGGCTGGGCCTGGTGAAGTAGGTTACGCACTTCACGGGGTGAAGGAGAGTGAAAGTGAGAGGGGGGAGTTACGGAAAGGCTGAAAGACTGAAACGCTGAACGGAGTGAAGATGGGTCGCGAATTCGCTCACGCCTTTCGCTTCATGGTGGGTTCGATGACGGTCAGGTTGGTGAAGTAGTCGCGGTAGTATCCCCTGTCTCTGGCCAACAGGCGGCTGGCCTGACAAGACGCGTGTGCTCCGATGAGAAAATCCGGAAGGACGCGCTTCGATGCACGATTTCGGCGGAGGTAGTCGCGATACATTTCACCGGCCAAGATGGAAGATTCCCGCGAGGACGGCACAAAGAGGATGTTCCAATCGGCCAAGAAGGAACTTAGATTGTCCTTGGTCAGCGCGGGGGTGATCTCGGCCAGCACGCATTCCCCGATGACCAGCGGTCCGTTGCCGAGCGCCCGTTTCAAGGCTTCTTCCGAGGCTTGACCCCACTGTGGGTCGTCAGTCAACACGTCAAGAATGACACTGGAATCCAAGGCGGTCTTCATCCTCCGCGCACGAGGCCCAAATATTCGTCGACCGAGCGACCAACCGGAAGAATCCCTTTTCCGCGCCAAGCCGAAATCGGATTTTCCTGGAGTATTTTTGTCACAATGATGCGGCCCTCGTCCTCGGCAAACGCGAGAACGGAACCGGCCTCGAGCCCCAGGTCATCGCGAATGGGTTTGGGGATGGTCACTTGGCCCTTTTCCGAGACAATAGCATTCATACTTTTACGGTAGGCATTCTTACAACTGTGTCAATCAAGAGGGCGCGGCGGACGCAGACAGCCCGCGGGGGACGAGCGATGAGTGATGAGTGAAGAGTGAAAAGTGGAGGGTGGAGAGCTGAACCGGAACGAAGTGGAGATAGGTCGCTTTAGCGATCAACTGATACCGGAACGAAGTGGAGATAGCCCGAAGGCAAAAGCTGAAAGGCTGAAAGGCTGAGAGGGGACGAGTGGCGTGTGACGAGTGACGAGTAGCCCAGTGAAGTATGCTTCGCACTTCACGGGGTGAAGGGAAAGTGAAAGGGGAGGCGCGCTTCACAGGCTAAAGAACCCTCCAGCGCTTCGCGCTTACGGGTTGGAGAGAGTGAATCTCAGCCGAGGGACTTGACGTGGGGGTAGTCGAGGATGAGGCGGTCGGTTGTGATGATGGTGAGATTTTCCAGGCGCGCCGTGGCGATGATGATGCGATCGGCGGGATCACGATGGACGGGCTCGGGCAGGGAGTAAGCTTCTTCGATGATCTCGAGGGAGATCGGGACGATGTTCCATCCGTTCCGTTCCGTTTGGGTGCGGAACCATTTCTTCCAATGTTGCGGAAGACGGATCTTTTGCCGCTCCTGCAAGCAGGCCAGTTCGGCCGCGACGATCGGGCTGCAGTGGACGATCTGCTCGGGCGAAGCGACCAACTCGAGGGCCGCGGTGCTGAGTCGCTCCGGTGCGGCGGCAAGATAGAGCAACGCGCAGGTATCGAGCAGGATCATCGGGCGCCTTCAGGCCCGGCCAAGATTCCCCAGTCCTCCGGTGGAATGGCGGGTCCTTCCAAGTCGGCGTGGATTTGGACGGTTGGATCGAATCCCGTGGTCGAGCGGTTGGGGCGTGAGGCGAGGGGTGTGATTTTCGCCACCGGCTTGTTGCGTGAGCAGACCAAGATGGAATCGCCAGACTGCACTTTGCCGAGGAACTCGCTCAGGCTGTTTTTCAGGACAGCGACGTTCACTGTGTGAGTCATGGCTTGAAATGTGGCTATAAAGTTGGCCAGGTCAAGCGTGAAGAGCGGCCTGGTGATCTATACTTTGCACTTCATGGGCTGAAGGGGACGAGTGGCGAGTGAAATGTGAAATGTGAAAAGTGGAGGGAGGGAAAAAAGAGAAGAAAAGCTGAAAGACTGAAAGGCTGAAAGACGGACGGGGTGCGTGTGGCGAGCGGCTCGTTGAAGTATGCTTCGCACTTCACAGGCTGAAGGGGGTCCGCTTCGGGGTTTCAGTTTCCTTTGTGCTCTCCGTGCCTCCGTGAGAGCCAGTCGGTTTGCTGCGGGACACTGCGGAGCAGGCTGCCGCCTTTGGTCGGCGGGTTGGCGAACCAAGGCGGAGGCTCCGGTTGGAGCCAGTGATTCAGTTTTCGGTGGTTCAGTGTTCAGTAGCCCTGAGGCACTTGAAACGAACGGCAGAAGAAAGGTGTTTCACGGGAATGGAAAAATTGCTCAGCCGCCACCGAGGATTTTTCTGGCGAGGGGTAAAATGGTGCGGGCACTGCGGTGCCATTTGGCCACGCGGTCGAGGCGGAAGCGCATGGAAGAGAGGGCGGAAGGCTGGGACCTCAAAGATGAGTTGAGGGATGAGGGATGAGAGTTGAGGGAGGCGCGCAGGGCTTTGATGCGGGATTCGGTGGATTCGAGGCGGGGGATGACGCGTTCTTTGAGGAAACCGGAGATGAGGAGCTTCATTTCGAGCTTGGCGGTGTAAAGCGCCTGACGAGAGCCGTCGGTGCGCTCTTTGACCACCGCGCCGAAGGCCTCGAGTTGCCGCAAGCCCTGGCTGGCCGATCCCTGGCTGATGCCGAGGCGCCGGGCGATGTCCTCCATGCTCAAAGGAGTCTCGTGGGCGAAGAGAAGTCCGTAAATTTGTCCGTAAGACTTGGGGTTGCCGAACAATTCGGCGAGATCCGTGAAGATGTCGACCAGGCCGGATTCGTAATCGGCCGGGAGCAGGGAGCCGGGAGCGGGGAGCGAGCCCTGCGGCCCGGAGATCCTGCGGGTCGGAGAGAGGCGGGCGACGCGTGACGGGTCACGGGCCAACTTGGGGGCCGGGGGCATGGGGAAAGTGAAGAGCGAAGAGTGAGGAGTGAGGAGTGGAGAGTGAAGATCCACGATAGAGGGGTGGGAGGGAATGTCAATTCAAAATGAAATTGGTAGCGGAGGCCCCGGTGAAGTATGCTGCGCACTTCACGGGGAGAAGAACGGGGGTTACTGAAACGCTGAAAGGCTGAAGGGCTGAAACGCTGAATGGCCGAGGGACCAGTGGCACGGTGAAGTTGGCTTCGGCCTCGGGAAGGGGGCCCTTAAAGGGGGAGCGGGGCGGCGTTGGTCAGGGGGTGGTGCCTGGCAGGGGGTCGCCTTCGCGGGTGAAGATGGTGAAGGCTTGCAACTGCAGGGCGGGGACGAAGCGGTTTTCGGCGGCGTAGCGGGCAACGGAACCTTGCGGGTCGTAGATGTCGGGTTTGCTGATGACGATGAGCCGCGGGGGAAATTTGAAGCGGATGGAATCCCACGACGGGGCCTGCATGGCCCAGGCGCGGCCGGGGACTTTCTCGAGGGCCACGGGGGTGAGGTAGATGTAGGCGGCGGCTGGATCGGCCGCCCACCAGACTTCGCGGTTTTCCCGCAAGGCGGCGGCGGCGATGGCGGAGGCCTCGCGGTAGTTGTCTTTGGCATGCGCCGGTTGCCAGCGGAAGTTCAAGCTCGAGCCGAGCCAGAGCAAGGGGAGCAGCGCGGCGACGGCGCGCCAGAACTTGGATTTGCCTTCGAGTGCGCGCTGCATCACGGCGGCGATGGCGAGGAGCAGGGCGGGCAGTGCCGGGATCAAATGGCGCGGCAGGAGGCGGTGGTCGAAGAGGAAGAGGGCGCCGAAAACGGCCAACAGCGGCAGCCCGAGCGCCAAGATCCAGGCGACCACTGCTTCCCGCCGCCACGGGCGCGTGGCGATCTGGCGTCCGCCGTAATAGGCGAGCAGGCCGAAGGTGAGGGCCAAGGGCAAAAGGACCGGAAGGCTGCGCAGGATGGAGCGGACCGGTTCGCCGCGCATCTCGACTTTCCCCGGACCGAAACCGGTGAAGCCGAGCAATTCGTAAGCGACGAAGGGAAGGCTGAGCAAGGAGGCCCCGGCGCGATGGTAGCCGCGGCCCGCGTCACCCCAGGTTATGACATAGTAGGCGGCAAAAACCGCGAGGAGGGCCACGGCGGGAAGGATGACGCGCCATGGCGTGCTTCGCGGAGTGCCCGTCTCCGGGCGTCCGCGCAGCAGAAAAAGAAGGGCCAGCACATAAGCTCCGGCCCAGGCCACGCCGAGGAGACTCGAGGCGAAGAGCACGACGGTCGCGGCGGCGAGGGCGGCGAGGAGAGGCGACGAGTGACGGGTGACGAGGAGTCGAGAGTCGGGGGCCGAGGGTTGAGAGGTCGGGGCGGACGAGAAGCGGGCGACGGCGGCCGCGAGCCAACAGGCGGCGGCGTATTGCATGACATAGGGCCTTGTTTCGTCGAGATACATCCAGAGGATCGGGCTGACCGCGGCGAGGAGGCAGGCGAGGAGGGCGAGGCGGGGTTTGTGGCGCAGGAGAACGAGGAAAGCGAGTTGGCCGAGGACGAACCATGGGATGTTGGAGGCGCGCATGGCCCATTCGCCGCCGCCGAAGACTTTGTGCCAGACGTAGAGATAGCCCTGGTAGACCGGCATCTGCAGGGTGGAACCGCTGACCGCCTGCATGTATTTCCAGGCCTCGGCCGGGGTCGAGGACATGGCGACGATGAGCGAGAGGGCTTCATCGATCCAGTAGCTCTGCGTGCTGATGGCGAAACCGGCGACGATGGCCGAGGTGGCCAGGACGGCGAGGATGACGGCGCGGGAGAGGGTGAGGTCGCCGGCGGGGTGCTCCGCCGGGGCATGCGGGTCGTCCATGAGGTGCAGTGTGACGCGGCGCGCGTCCGGAGGAAAGGATGAAAGGGGGCGGTGAAACCGCGTGTGGAGCTTGGAGCAGGGGGCTTGGAGTCGGAGAGGGAAAGGAAAGGGGTGGCCTGAAGGACTCGGGATTACAAATTTGAAATTGGAGATTTTAGAGGGAGGCAAGAAGAAGACGTGCCGCGGGCTTGAAGGACTTAGGATTACAAATTTGAAATTGGAGATTTCAGCAAGAGGCTCCGGTCAGATCGCGAGGGTGGCTTGTTTTTGCGGGAGGACGGCTTCTTCGAGGGCCATGTAGCAGGTCCGTTCCTGCAGGGTGCCGAGGATTTCGGGGTCGAGTTCGTCGAAGCGGCCGATGTTGAGCTCGGCTTGGAGGAGTCCGCCTTTGTCCACCATGATCGAGCGGGCGTGGACCTCGCCCTTGAGGAAGCCGCGTTTGAGGATGCGCAGGGTGCCGTTGCAGTAGATGCGGGCGGTCACTTTGCCGCGCACCACCATGTCGTGGACGCGGATGGGGTGGGCGACGATGACGTCGGCGCCTTTCTCGACGCGGACGCGGCGCGAGCCGATCTCGCAGTTGAGGCGTCCGGAGGTGCGGATGCGCGTCTCGCCGTCGCAGAAAATCTTGCCCGCCGCCCCGCCGCCGATATCGGCATTCCCGCAGATGGTCAGCTGGTTGTTGAGGTAGCCGAATTTTTTTATGACAAGATTGCCGCGGGTCCGGACGACGCGGCTGACGCGTTTCTCGACAAGGGCGTCATAGAGATCGATGTGCGCGTTGCAGTTCGGGCAGGAAGTGGAAGAGGCCAGGCGGGGGACTTCATGGAGGCGGCCGCATTCGTGGCAGCGCACCCGTTTGAATTCGGGCGGGCGCCAGCGTTCGTAGTATTCGCGCAGCCGGGCGATCTGGGGTTCGTAACGCAGGAGCCAAGGCTCGGCGTGGCGCAGGGCACGCTCTTTGAACGGGGCGAGGCGGACCGCGAGGGGGGCGAGCTTTTCCCGCCAGGCGGGGGCGGCAACGGCCGCGCGTGCGGGTTTCCGGTCATCCAGCTCGAAGTGCTGGCCGCAAGCGCGGCAGAACGTGCTGATGACGCCCGGTGATTCCTGCTGGCTGACGCCGCATTGGGGGCAGGTGACCGCCTTTGTCGCGGGGCGGGGCGGCATGACGGCTCCGCCTTTTTAGAGGAGGCCTTTTTTCGGTTCGCCGCCGGGCACACCGCCGGACGGGCGAGTCGCTTCGGCGCGCTGCAGGGCGGTTTTGTTCGGGCTGACTTCGGATTTGCCGACGAACGTGGCGCCGTCCTCGATAATGATACGCCCGGCGCGGAGGTCGCCGATGAGTTGCGCGGTGGCCTTGAGTTCGACGCGTTCGGCCGCGTCGATATTGCCCTGCACGGAACCGTGGATGATGACGGACTTGGATTTCACTTCGCCTTGCACGTTGGCGCTTTTGCCGACGGTGAGGGTGGCGTTTGATTGGATTTCGCCCTCGATTTTGCCGTCGAAAACAAGATCGTTCTGGAATTTGAGGGTGCCTTTGATTTCCACGTCGCTGGAAAGATGGTTGCGGTTGCTACCGCCGGTGGGTGATTCGCTCATGGGATTGACGATATTGCTGAGGTTCATTGATTGATGGAGCGTTCACGTTACCGGCTGGGTCCGGGGTGTCAAAACGAAAGGAGGTGAGAGCGTGGAGCGGGCCCTCCGGTTGGGAGATCCTACGGGTCGGAGAGGAGCCGGGAGGCGGAGGGAGCGTCAGCCGGCGAGTTCTTCGGCGGGGTAGGTCCAGATTTCGCTCAGGGTGGGGTGGTAGTGGGGGATTTTGAGGAATTCGGCGGCGGTGGCGTGGTAGCGCATGGCCACGACGACCTCGTGGATCAACTCGGAGGCGTGGGGTCCGACCACGGCGCCGCCGATGATTTCGCCCTTGGGGCGGTCGGCGATCAGTTTGACGAAGCCGTCGGTTTTGCCGTGCACCATGGATTTGCCGTGGTCGGCGAACGGGTAGGTGGCGGCGGCGAAGTCGAGGCCGAGTTCGGCGGCTTCGCGTTCGGTCAGGCCGACCATGGCGGTTTCGGGCTGGGTGAAGACGGCGAAGAGGCGCAGGCGGTAGTCGATGGTCTCGAGTGGTTCGTTCTTGCCGCGGAGGAGGCGGGCGGCGTTGCGGGCGGCGATCTCGCCTTGCTCGATGGCGATGTGGACAATCTCCAATTTTCCGGTCACATCGCCCGCGCCGAAGATGTGCGGGACAGCCGTTTGCTGCGTATCGGACGTGGCCAAGGGGCGGCCGGGGGCGATGTCTAGTCCGGCAGCGGACAAATCGAGTCCGGCCGTGGCGGGGTCGCGTCCGAGGGCGAGGAGGATTTCGTCCGCCTCGATCGTCTCCTCTCCGTCCTCGTGGGCGACGCGCACCCATTTGCCGCGCGAGGATGTGCCGGCGCCGAGGATGCGGCGTCCGAGGATAAACTTCGTGCCATGGCGTTCCATGCCGTGCTGGACGGCATCGGCCACGTCGCGGTCCATCGAGCTGAGGATTTGTTTGCTGCGCTGGATGACGGTGACGGCCGCACCGAGCGCGCGGTGGTAGTGGGCCATTTCCAGCGCGACGGGCCCGGCGCCGAGGACGATGAGGGATTCGGGCGGATGCTCGTTATCCAAGACCTCGTCGCTGGTCAGGGGTTCGGCTTCCGCGAGGCCGGGGATGTCGGGATGACGGACGACCGACCCGGCAGCGACGAGGATGTTTTTGCTGCGGACATTTTGTTCGCCGCCTTCGCGCAGGCGCACGATGAGTTCATGGGGCGAGGCGAAGCGGGCGTGTCCGCGGATCAAAGTGAATTTGCCGCTTTCCAATTGGTCTGCGCGGTATTTGGCGAATTCGGCGATGAGGCGGCGTTTGCGTCCGATGATTTTGGCGCCGTCGAATCCGGTGTCCTTGGCATGGAGCCCGAACTCGTCCGCTTCGCGCATATCCTGCAGGCGGTTGGCCGACTCGATGAGCGTTTTGCTCGGCATGCAGCCGCGCAAGATGCAGAGACCGCCGAGCTCCGCGGATCCGTCGATCACCGCGGTGCGCAGGCCTTCGCCGGCCGCGGTTCTAGCCGCGGCGTAACCGGCGCTCCCGCCGCCGACCACGAGGAAATCGAAATCACTCATCCTTCACTTTGTAGACGCGGAAAAATCGGTTGGCGAACACGGGTTCGAGGAAAGGAGGAAGGTCTTGTCCTCTGGCGAGGCGGACAATAAGCGGATTGTCCGGCGCGGGAACGCCGAGCAACTGCGCGGAAGTCGCGATGACGCGCCCGGGATCATCGGTCACCACGTAGCGGACTTTGCGCAAGTGCAGTTGGCCGAGGGCGATTCCATCGTCATCGGAGAGGAAGAAGCGCGCCGAGTCGGCCGATCCCGGCAGACTTTGGTGCGAGGTTCCGGCGACCATTCGCTGACCACTCTGCTGCGCAAGTGCCGGGGAAATCCACCACGGCGCGAGGACACCGCCGTGCGGTTGCGTGGCGAGAAATTGCGCGGTTTGTTCGAGCAGCGCGGCTTCGAGGACGCGCTCCTGCTGTCTGGCCCGCTCGGCCGGGGCGGGGAAAATTCGCGCATCCCACGCCCATGCCACCGGCCAGAGGCTGGCCAGAAACAAGGTCCACACGAGCCAATTTTTGCGCAGCGGCGCGAGAATCCACGGCAGCGCGAGGCAGAAGATTGCCGCTTGCCACGCGTTCCAACGCGCCTGCCATCCGGTCAGGGCAGTGACCACGACAAGAAGCAGAAGAACGGCGAGCGCGAGCGGGTCGCGCGACTTGTAATAGTTCCAGGCGAGCAGCAGCGGCGCAGGAACGAGCAACCATCCGGTCCACGTGAACATTGCTTCCGGCGTGGCGCCCTGCAGTTCGCCGAGCAACTCGGCCCAGCGGGGAAATAGTGCGCGGATATTCTTTGGCGGCCAAGGGTTGCGGAATCCTTCGAGCGCCCACGCGCCCAGGGCGAGGCCTGCGGTCAGGACCAAGGCATGGCGCCAAGCGGATGGCCAGGCCGCGCGGCGCAGAACGAGGCTGCGGGCGATTTCCTGGGTGGCGAGCAGGATGAGCGGCTCGAACCACGACACCCACAGCGCAAGTCCCCATGCGGTGCCAGAGGCCCAAGCCCAGCCGCTTCGCGCGGTGCGGACGAAGGCGAAGTTGGAGGCAAGCGCAACGGTGGTGAGCGTGACGAGAAGCGACTGGTGATCCGGACGTCCGAGCGCAAAGGCATGGGTCAGCGCGGGCGAGATCGCGAAAAGGATCAGCATCGGCCAGCGCGGACGCAGGTCGAGGGCGCGCGACCAAAAGAAAAGAAAGAGCAGTGTGGCCAACCCGAGGAGCGGCGAGATCAAAGCCCCCGCTGCGTCAAGAGGACGGATGATCACGCCGAGCGCGGCGATGAGGTAGTCCATCGGCGCGGTGGTGTGCGGGACGGTGCCCTGGGGAAAATTCTCGAAATCGTGCGATCGGATGATGGTGCCGGGATTTTGCGTGACCGCGGCCGCGCGTTGCATGCGGCTGTGGCAATCACCGTCGGCGTAGACAACGAGCATCGCGCCGTCGGATTTTGGCACGAAGACTTGGGCGCGGTTCCACGACACGGCAGCGAGGAACAAGGCGGCCAAGACGGCAGCTCCGGCGAGGGACGGGATGATCTTGGGCACGGCGGGATGGTGGCCAAAGGGCGTCCGGCTGGCCAGATTGTGCTATTGACAAGTTCAACTTGAAGTGGCATTTAAACACCATGGAAACAATTTCCATGCTTGAGATACGCCGTAATGCCAAGGGTCTGGTCGAGCGATTGGGCCGCGGGGAGAGTTTCCGGATCACGTATCGCAACCGCACGGTTGGAGAGCTTTTTCCGCCCAAGGTAAGCTACGAAATCAGCCCGGACGACCCCGTTTACCGCGTCGCTGAGATGGCTGAGGATCTGGGGGGTGGTCTGGACTCCCGCGAGATCGATCAGATTGTTTACGGCCGGTGAAGCCCGTCTTCATCGATACGATGGGCTGGGCTTGCCTGCTCGACCGTCGCGAGGCGAAGCACGGGGCCACAGCCCGCTTGATGGCTGAGTGGGGACAAACACGCCGGCCGCTCGTTACGACCGACTACGTGGTGGATGAGACGGCCACACTGCTCATGGCGCGCCGAGCCGGCGGAGTGCTCGGGGAGTTTTTCGATTGCATCGAGCATTCGGCCGCGTTGACCTTGACGCCGGTTGGTCTGGGGCGGTTCCGGGAGGCTTGCGGCTATCTGCTGAAACATCGCGATCAGGGCTACTCGTTCACGGACGTGACGAGCTTCATCGTCATGAACGAACTCGGAGTGTCCGACGCCTTGACTGAGGATCGGCACTTCGAAAAAGCGGGCTTCCGCTGTCTGCTCTAGGAGGCATGGCCGGCCGCTTTATGACCCGAAAATCCGGAAAAAAGACTGGAGCGGTGGGGCTGGCGGGATAGGTTGTTGGTTTGCGCCGGCCGAGCCGGTCGCACCCCGGGACAAGCACGATTTTTATGGCGTCAAAAGCGAAGGAAAACGAGGAAGCGCAAGCGGCCAAGGGCGCGGAATACGGCGCGGCCCAGATCGACAAACTCGAAGGCTTGGAGGCCGTGCGCAAGCGGCCGGGGATGTACATCGGTTACACCGACGAGCGCGGTTTGCACCATTGCGTTTACGAGGTCCTCGACAACTCGATCGACGAACATTTGGCCGGATTTTGCACGCACATCGACGTGACCATCCATGCGGACGGCTCGTGCTCCATCCGCGACAACGGCCGCGGCATTCCGGTCGACATGCATCCGAAATGGAAGATCCCGGCCATCGAGCTGGTGCTGACCAACCTCCACGCCGGCGGCAAATTCGGCCAAGGCGCCTACAAATTCAGCGGCGGTCTTCACGGCGTCGGCGCGAAGTGCGTCAACGCGCTCTCCGAGTGGTTCAAGGCCGAGGTCTACCGCGACGGCAAGGTCTACTTCATGTCCTTCGCCAGGGGCAAGACGACCCAGCAACTCAAAGTCCTCAGCGAGCTGAAGAACAAAAAGCAGACCGGCACGCAGATCACGTTTTTGCCGGACGCCGAGATTTTCACCACCGTCGAGTTTGTCTTCGAGCGCCTTGGCGCGCGCCTGCGCGAGTTGGCCTTCCTCAACAGCGGCCTCGAGATCCGCCTCACGGACGAACGCGTTGACGGGGAGCCGAAGAAAACCGTTTTCGTCTACAAGCTCGGCATCGAGGAATTCGTCAAAGAACTCGGCGAGAGCAAGCAGGTCATCCATCCGAAAGTCATCAAGATCACCGGCGGACGGAAGACGAAGATGAAGGACAAGGACGGGAAGGACGTCGAGGAGGACGTCTTCGTTGATTGCGTCATGCAATACAACGACAGCTACACCGACCAGATCCTCTGCTTCACCAACTCGATCCCCAACCCGGATGGCGGGACGCACATGACCGGGTTCCGCTCGGCCCTGACCCGCGCGATCAACCAATACGCCAAGGCCAACGAACTGGCCAAGGACAAGGACCCCGCCATCACCGGCGACGACGTGCGCGAGGGCCTTATTTGCGTGCTCAGCCTCAAGCACCCCGACCCGAAGTTCGAGAGCCAGACCAAGGTCAAATTGGTCAACCCGGAAGTCGACGGCATTGTCAGCTCCATCATCTACGAGGGGCTGATGGATTTCTTCGAAACGAACCCTCCGATCGCGAAAAAAGTTTTCGAGAAAGCGATGACCGCCGCGCGCGCCCGCGAGGCGGCGCGCAAGGCCCGCGAGACGGTGCGCAAGAGCGCGCTGACCGGCGGCGGGCTGCCCGGAAAACTGGCCGACTGCTCGGAGCGCGATCCCTCGTTGACCGAATTGTTCATTGTCGAGGGCGACTCGGCCGGTGGTTCGGCCAAGCAGGGGCGCGACCGTCGCTTCCAGGCGATCCTTCCGATCCGCGGCAAGCTGATCAACGTAGAGAAAGCGCGTTTGGACAAGGTGCTGCAGAATACCGAAATCCAGACCATGATCACCGCGGTCGGCACGGGCATCGGCGAGGGCGAGCAGGAAGGATCCTTCAATTTCGGGAAGCTGCGTTACGGACGGATCATCATCATGACCGACGCCGACGTGGACGGCTCGCACATCCGCACCCTGTTGCTCACGTTCTTTTACCGTCAGATGACCGAATTGGTCCGCCGCGGTTGCGTCTACATCGCCCAGCCGCCGCTCTACCAGATCAAGCGCAAGAAGCGCGAAGAATACGTCGATGACGACGCGCAGCTGACCAAGATCCTCATCTCGCTCGGCGCGGAGGACGTGAAACTCGTCCACCTGAAGAACAAAAAGACCTTCACCGAGACCCAGCTCAAAGAAATCCTCGAGCTGCTCGAGCGGCTGAGCAAGCACAGCAACGCGATCAAGCGCCTCGGTGGCGATTTCGAGAGCTACCTCGAGGCGCGCGATGCGAAGACCGACAAGCTGCCCGAGTATCTGATCAAGATCCGAGACGGCAACACGGAGTCCGTCGAATATTTCCACGACGAGACCGAGCTGCAGTCCTTTGCCAAAAAGAACAGCGACCTCAATCTTTTCGAGGACGAGGCCGCCGAGACGCCCGAGGGCACGAACGGTGGTGAGGCTGCTCCGAAGGAAAAGGAGAAAAACACCGCCGCCCGCCGGCGCCGCGCGCGCCTCGTGGAAATCCACGAGTCGGTCGCGGTGGACAAGCTGATCAAAGAACTTTCCAAGAAAGGCCTCGAGATCGACCACTACACGGCGACGGACAAGCCGATTTTCCATTTGGTCGAAGGCGAGGGCGAGCGCGAGAACAGGCACGAGATTTTCGCCATCCCGCGCATCCTCGAGCTGGTCAAAGAAATCGGCCGCCGCGGCGTGCAGATCAAACGATTCAAAGGTCTCGGCGAAATGAACGCCAAAGAACTTTTCCAGACGACGATGGATCCGGAGAAACGCCGGCTCCTGCGCGTCCGGCTCGACGAGACCAATGCCGTCGAGGCCGACAAAATGTTCACCGTCCTGATGGGCGACGTGGTCGAGCCGCGCCGCCACTTCATCGAGGACAACGCCCTCAACGTCCGCAACCTCGACGTCTAACCCAACCAACCCGATGCCCGCCAAATCCGCCGAACCGAAAACCGAAACCGCCGTCGACAAGACGTCCGCCCAGCGCAACAAGAACCTCGACCTCGCGCTGCAGCAGATCGCCAAGGATTACGGCGACGGAGCCATCATGCGTCTCGGCGACCATTCGCAGACCAACATCGACGTTATCCCGACCGGCAACATCCTGATCGACCGAGCCCTCGGCGTGGGTGGCGTGCCCCGCGGCCGCATCATCGAGATCTACGGTCCGGACTCTTCCGGCAAAACGACCCTCACCCTGACCATCATCGCCCAGGCGCAGAGACGCGGCGGATTGGCCGCTTTTATCGACGTCGAGCACGCCCTCGACCCGAAATACGCGCAGCGCCTGGGGGTCAATCTCGACGACCTTCTCGTCTCCCAGCCCAGCTCGGGCGAAGAGGCCCTGCGCATTTGCGAAACGCTCGTCCGTTCCAACGCCCTCGACGTCATCGTGCTCGATTCCGTCGCCGCGCTGGTGACCAAGCAGGAATTGGAAGGCGAGATCGGCGATTCCACGGTTGGCACGCAGGCCCGCCTGATGAGTGCGGCCATGCGCAAATTGACCGCATTGATCGCCAAAGCCCGCACGTCCTGCATCTTCACCAACCAGATCCGCGAAAAGATCGGCGTGATGTTCGGCAATCCGGAGACCACGCCCGGCGGCAAGGCGCTCAAGTTCTACTCCAGCGTCCGGATGGACATCCGCCGCATCGGCGCGATCAAGCAGACCGACGGCGTCGTCACCGGCAACCGCACGCGGGTCAAAGTGGTGAAGAACAAAGTCGCCCCGCCCTTCACCGAAGCCGAGTTCGACATCATGTACAACGAAGGCATCAGCAATGTCGGCTCGCTCATCGATGTCGCATTGGAAAAAGGCGTCCTCGAAAAACGCGGCAGCTGGATGAGCTACAAAGGCAACCAGCTGGCCCAAGGTCGCGATGCGGCCAAGGAAGCGCTCAAGGCCGACGAAAATTTGTACAAGGAAATCGAGGAGGCCACGCTTGCCGCGATGAAAGCGGCGGAGGCAGCATAGGCAAGGCAGGGACGAGCGGCTCGCTCGTCCGCCTGTTTGATCCGGACACGCGAGACCGCGTGTCCCCACCATCAGCACCACGCATGAACATCCACGAATACCAAGCGAAGGAACTCCTGACCAAGTTCGGGGCGGACAATCCGCGCGGTGCGGTGGCCCGCACGGCGGCCGAGGCGGAGAAAGTGGCCCGCGAACTGGGCACGAATTCCATCGTGGTCAAAGCGCAGATCCACGCGGGCGGACGCGGCAAAGGGAGCTTCACCAACGGATTCCAGGGCGGCGTGCATCTTTGCAAGACGGCCGGCCAAGCCCGCGACATCGCCGCCAAGATGATCGGGCAAACCTTGGTCACGCACCAGACCGGACCGGAAGGTCGCGTGGTCAACCAGGTGCTCGTCGCCGAGTCGGTCGAGATCGAGAAAGAGTTTTATTTCGCCATCCTCATGGATCGCGCCACCGGGGCGCCTGTGATCGTGGCCAGCCGTGAAGGTGGCATGGACATCGAGGAAGTTGCCGAGAAGAGCCCGGAAAAAATTCTGCGCGAACCGGTCAATCCGGCCTTCGGGCTGCAACCTTACCAGACGCGCAAGCTGGCCCGGGAACTCGGATTCGCGCCGACGCAGATGCGCGCGGCCTGCAAACTTTTCGCCTCCCTCTACCGCTGCTTCACGGCGTGCGATTGTTCGATGGTCGAGATCAATCCGCTCGTCTTGACCAAAGGCGGCGAGGTGCTGGCGCTCGACGCCAAGTTTTCTTTCGACGACAACGCGCTCTTTCGTCACCCCGACATCATCGCCCTGCGCGACGTGGCCGAGGAAGACCCGCGCGAAGTGGCCGCTTCGAAGCATCACCTCAGCTATATCGGATTGGATGGAAACATCGGCTGCATGGTGAACGGTGCCGGGCTGGCCATGGCCACGATGGACATCATCAAGCACCACGGCGGCGAGCCGGCCAACTTCCTCGACGTCGGCGGCGGGGCCAGCGAGGAGCAGGTGACCGAGGCCTTCAAGATTTTGCTCTCGGATGCCAAGGTGAAAGCCATCCTGGTCAATATTTTCGGCGGCATCATGAAGTGCGATGTCATTGCCCAGGGCATCCTCAACGCGGTGAAGTCCGTGCAGCTCGGTATCCCGCTCGTTGTCCGGCTCGAAGGGACGAACGTCGAGCAAGGCCGCAAGCTGCTCGCCGACTCGGGCCTGCCCATCGTCACCGCGACCGACCTAGATACTGCCGCCAGCGAAATCGTCAAACTCGCCAAACCCTGACCATGTCCGTTCTCGTCGACAAAAACACCCGCCTTGTTGTCCAGGGCATCACCGGAAAATCCGGCGCCTTCCACACGCGCAACTGCATGGAATACGGCACCAATGTCGTGGCCGGCGTCACGCCCGCACGCGGCGGCGAGATGTTCGACGAGAAAGTCCCCGTCTTCGACACCGTCCACGAGGCGCGCGAGAAGACCGGGTGCAACGCGACGATGATTTTCGTCCCGCCGGAGTTCGCCGCGGACGCCATTCTGGAGGCGGCCGACGCGGGGGTGGAGCTGATCGTCTGCATCACCGAAGGCATTCCGGTCATGGACATGATGCGGGTCAAAGAGATGCTCCAAGCCACGAAGTCCCGGCTGATCGGACCGAACTGTCCCGGCATCATCACACCCGGGCAATGCAAGATCGGCATCATGCCCGGATACATCCACAAGCCGGGTCATGTCGGCGTGGTCTCGCGTTCCGGCACGCTGACTTACGAAGCGGTCTGGCAACTGACCAGCCGCGGGGTCGGCCAATCGACCTGCATCGGCATCGGCGGTGATCCGATCATCGGCACAACGACGCTCGACGCGGTGCAACTTTTCGCCGCCGATCCGGACACGCACGGGATCATTCTGATCGGCGAAATCGGCGGCAGCGCCGAGGAAGAAGCCGCCGCGTGGCTGAAAGACCATTGCGACAAACCCGTGGCCGGTTTCATTGCCGGAGCCACCGCCCCGCCCGGACGCCGCATGGGTCATGCCGGCGCGATCATTTCCGGCGGCAAAGGCACGGCCTCCGCGAAAAAAGACGCGCTGCGCGAGGCCGGCATTGCCGTGGCCGAGACACCCAGCACCATCGCCGACACCTTGTTGGCGGTGATGAAGTAGGACGCGGCAAGCGTCCGTTCTTACTCCGCGCAGTAGTGCAGGCTGATGCGGCGCATCTTTTGCTCCCCTTGCTGCGCCGTGTAGTGGACGAGACGCAGGGAGACGAAGTTCTGCAGCCAGAGCCAGCCGCGCAGGGTGTGTTGCACGCCGTCGGCGTCGCCGCGCTCGTCGGCGTAGAGGCGTCCGGGTCCGTATTTGCGGTCGGCCTGGGTTTTGATCGTGCTGACCCAGGAACCGACCCGGGCATCATCCCATCCCTCGCGGTCGTATTGCAGCTCCACCTCGCTGAGTCCGCCCTCCTCGAAATAGAACAGCGTGCGCTTGAGTCCCTCCTGCACGATGCCATCGACCGCCATGACTTCACGTTTGCCCGAGGTGCGTTCCTCCACGACTTTGGCTTTGGCATTGGTCACCACCGTGCGGATACGGTCCGGGGATTCGCCCCACTGCATGCCGAAGGGGGCTTTGATTTCCTGCTGCGCCCGGACCGGACCGGCGGAAAGCGCGACGGCCAGCACAAATATCTGGAAGGAGCGGAGCGGCATGGCGGTCGGGCTTCTTTCCTGTCTAACGCCGGATACCCCGTCAGGCAAACCCGCTCATTCACGGGTTGACCGGCGCTAAATATTACCAGAGAGTAATACTTTATGAAAACGCTGCTTCTTCTCCTTGTGCTGGTCGTCGTTTTGTTCGTGGTCAAGCGGGTCATGGCCGGTCCTTCGATCAGCCCGGCCGAGGCCGAGGCCCGGGTCAAGGCGGGCACGGCGGTATTGATCGACGTGCGCGAGCCGGATGAGTGGTCCGGCGGCGTGGCGGAACCGGCGCGGCTCTGTTCCCTCAGTGACCTGCGCGGCGACCGCGCGCAATGGAAGACGGTGCTGGAGGAGAACAAAGGCAAGGAACTCATTGTTTATTGTGCGAGCGGGGCGCGATCGGGAATCGTGGCCGGCATGCTGCGCAAGGAAGGATTCGAGGCGGTGAATGCCGGCGGGTTCGGCGGCTGGCGTTCGGCGGGATTGCCGGTGCGGATGCCGTGAATGGCCGGACTCCGGGCGTCCGCGATTCCCGGCCCGGTTGCGCCGGACAACCGCTAAAAGGCAAGCAGGCGCTGCGCATCGAGTTTGCGGTAGAAGCGCAGGGCCTCGATGGGACTGCCGAACTCGGATAGGTAATAGAGCCCGTCCTTGTGGCGCGGGCCGGGATCGCGGACGAGGTATTCGTAGCCTTGTTTGCCGACGATGACGACGAAGTGGGTGATGCCGTCGGGGAAGCGGAGGCGGACAATGACCGGATTGCCGCGGAGCAGGTTCCAGTCGATGAGGAAGTGCGAGGCATCGTCCTCGTAAACATGCTCGGCGAGGACCGGCGGATACTCGGAAGCTTTTTCCCAGTAGAGCCAGCCGCGTTCGGTGAAGCCGCCATTATTCTGCAGGAAGGCGTTGAGGCGACCCGGGTCGAGGTCAGACCCGTAGGAGGCGAGGACCATGGCGGCGGAGGCCACGGCGCAACCTTCGGCGCCGAGCGAACCGCGCGTCGGTCCGAGCCGGTCGGAAGCCCAGCGGCTGTCCGCTTGGGCAAAGTGCGGGACATCGTTGAGCACGGTGCGGGGAAAATACAGTCCGCCGGAAGCGGGCAGCGGCGAAGCAGTGGTTTGCCACACACCGACCCAGCGCCAGCCGAAGAACGCGCCGACGGCAAGGGCGGCGAACAGCAGCAGGGCGATCGCGATGAGGAAGGGGCGCACGAGGGGCAAGAAACGGAAAATGGCGGCGGGGTCAACGGATTTCGCGGTGGTGGAGGAGAAAAGCGGAAAGGGCTTTGGCGTCCGGCGGTCGCAGACCGCCGCTACAACATCGGACGAGCGCCGCCGGGGGCGACGGGAAACGCGCCTTGCGGTGGCCGATGGCGATGGCGATGGTAGCCGCCCCGAAGATGAAGAAAGGAAAGTTCGTCCTACTCTTGCATGCGCATCTGCCCTACGTGAGGCATCCGGAGCACGGGGACTTTCTCGAGGAGGACTGGTTTTACGAGGCGATCGCGGAGACTTATGTGCCACTGTTGCGGACGTTCGAGCGGTTGGTTGCGGACGGCGCCCCGGTGCGTCTGACCATGTCGATCACCCCGACGCTGGCGGCCATGATGGAGGATCCTTTGCTGCAGGAGCGCGCGGCGCGGCATCTTGAGCGGTGCGTGGCGCTGGCCGCGAGCGAGGTGCGGCGGACGGCGGGCGACGAAAAGCTCAATGCCCTGGCGCGGTTTTACCGCGACCGTTTCGGCGCGGCGCGGGATTATTTCGAGGCGCGCGGCCGGCGGTTGATCCCGGCATTCCGCGAACTGCAGGACGCGGGGTTTCTCGAGATCATCACCTGTGCGGCGACGCACGGATTCCTGCCCCTGATGGCCGGCTATCCGGAGGCGGTCCGCGCGCAGATCATGGTGGCGCGCGACTACCACACGAAATTGTTCGGCCGGCCGCCGGCGGGGATCTGGTTGCCCGAGTGCGCGTATTTCCCGGGTGTGGAAAACTATCTGCGCGAGGCCGATTTGAAATGGTTCGTGCTCGACGCGCACGGCCTGATGTTCGGACGTCCGCAACCGCGTTTCGCCATCCACGCACCCTGCTACACACCAGAGGGTCCGGCGGTTTTCGCCCGCGACCGCGATTCGAGCCGCCAGGTCTGGAGTCAGGAGGAAGGCTACCCGGGCGATCCGGCTTACCGCGATTTTTACCGGGATATCGGCTACGATCTCCCGCTGGATTATTTGCGTCCGTTCCTCGGGGCGGACGGACAGCGCAAATTCACCGGCCTGAAATACCATCGCATCACGGGACGGACGGGGGACAAGGAGGTTTACCATCGTCCGTGGGCCGAGGGCGCGGCGGACGCCCATGCGTCGGATTTCCTGGCTTCCCGTCTGCGGCAATTCGAGCCTCTGTGCGCGGAGATGCCGCTCGATCCGTTGGTGGTCAGTCCTTATGACGCCGAACTGTTCGGGCACTGGTGGTTCGAAGGCCCGGAGTTCCTCGACCTTTTCCTGCGCAAAGCGGCTTACGACCAGACGCTTTTCGAGTTCACCACTCCTTCCGCTTACCTCGCAGCCAACGAAGTCCTGCAGGTTGTCCAACCCTGCGCGTCGAGTTGGGGCAACAAAGGTTATTGGGAAGTCTGGCTCGACCGTTCGAACGCGTGGATCTATCCGCATCTCCACGCCGCGGCCCGGCGCATGACGGAGATGGCGCGTCGCCATGCGCGCACGCGGGCCCGTTGGAAAGAGGACACCTTGCAGCAGATGGCGCGCGAGTTGTTGCTGGCGCAGTCGAGCGACTGGGCCTTCCTCATGCGCACGGGCACGGCCAAGGACTATGCCGCGCGGCGGACCAGGGACCATCTGTTGCGGTTCAACCGGCTGCACGACACCCTGGCCGCCGGCCGGCCGGACAAGGATTTTCTCGCCGCCTGCCGGGAACGTGACAACATCTTCCCCGACCTCGCATGGCGATACTACATTTAGCCTTGGTCGCGGCCGTGGCGGCGGTATCCGTCCGCGCGGAAGACCCCGTGACGGAAGCGCCGGTCTCGCGCGGTCCGGAAGTCCGTTTCGTCCCGCCGGGAGCATCGGGCACGGTCAGTCTCGGTCTCTATGACGCCAGTGGCCGTCTGGTCCGCGTGCTTTGCGACGAATGGACGTTCAACCGTTTCCGGATCGGATTGAACGGGCTTTCGACCGGGTGGGACGGCCTCGACGACCAAGGCCGGCCGGTCCCGGCGGGAACCTATGCCGCCCGGGGTTTTGTCGTCGGCAATGTGGAGGTGGCGGGCGAGGCGTTCCACTTCAACGACTGGATCGAGAGCGCCGATTCGCCGCGCATCGTCTCGGTCGCCGCCCAGCAGTTGCTGCCCGGCGGGGATATCCTGCTCGCCGCGCGGCTGGCCGGCGCGCAGGGCGCGTTGATCCGGTATTCTCCGGAGAGCGAGGCGCGCTGGCGCACGATGAAGAGCGAGTCGCGGACCCAAGCGGCTTCGGTCGCGCCATTGGCGGTGTCGGCAACAACCGCATTTCTCCTTCTCGACGGCAAGCTGCGTGCGGCGGGATTGGCCGACGGCGCGGAGATCGAATTGCCGGTCGAGGCCGCGGGGATCATCGCGGTGGCGGCGCGGAATGACCGTCTGGCTCTGCTCGAGGCGGGGCGCGTGCGATTCTACCGGATGCCGGACTTCGCCTCGCAGGGCGAGGCGGCCGATTTTCCGGTGCCGTTGAATTCCTTGGCCCTGCTCGATCAGGGCGCGGTGGCGGCCGGCGAGGACGGGTCGGTCTGGCGCTGGCAAGCCGGGTGGTCGCCGGTGGAAATGCCTGCGGGGGCGAAAGTCCGCGGTGTTTCCCCCGGGCCGGGCAACACGTTTTGGATTCTCGAAGAGCGCGCCGACGGGTCCACGGGTGTGGCGCAATACAATCCGGACGAGGGGCGGTTGGCCGAGTGGTTCCCCCGGCCGGAGGACGGCAAACTTGTCTCGGTCACGGGCACGACGGAGAAGGATTATTTCCTCGCGTTGCTGGCCGGCGGGGACACGCGGCGATCCGTGGCCATCCGGCGCAAAGAAGCGGGTGGATGGGAGTTTGTTTTCGACAAGAAGATCACGAGCTGTGCGGACTTCGGATGGGCCGACGGGGTTTTGTCCGCTTCATCGAACGCCTTGCCCGAGGAATTGACCATCGAGGTGGCGGAGAATCCTTTGGATTCCTCGGTGCCGCGGAGTCTGACCTTGAGGGCGGTGGCCGACGGCAGCGGCACGGGCCTGGCCACGACGGACGGCTTGCCGTTGTTGCGGATCTCCGGTCAAGCGGGCTACGGCCGCGTCATGATGGTGGAAGGTCCGGCGCCGGGCACCGCGCGGTTTTTCCAGGGCGACGGGGCGAGCGTGGAAGAATATTCGATCGCCAATCTGGCCGATATCACGGCGTTCGACGCGGGCACGATCGAGATGGCGGGCGAGCGGGAGGCGGAGACGGCGGCGGAAGAGGATGCCGGGGTTGAAGAATGAGTTGTCGCGGCGCCCGGTGAGCGCCGCGACAAGGAGCCGCGACGGCTCAGGCTTTCAGTTCCTCGCCGGTGTTGGCATCGGTGATGATGAACTTCTCGCGGTGCAAGGTCGGGTCGGGTTTGAAGGAGAGGCGTCCGCCGTAACGGCGTTCGATATCGACCAGCAGTTCCTCGTCTTCGGTGCGTAGGCGGTTGAGGAGATCGGGATTCACCACGACTTTGATCTCGTGGATGGTGTCGATGTTTTTGCGCATCACGCCGTGGAGGGCGCGCTGCAGCTCGACGCTCATGGTCATGGTGTTCTTGATCAGTCCGCGGCCCTCGCAATACGGGCAGGGGTCGAATTGCGACATGCGCATGCTCTCGGCGGCGCGCTGGCGGGTCATTTCCATGAGTCCGAGCTGCGAAATGGGCAGGACATGGGTGCGGGCCTTGTCGCGCTTGAGGCGCTGGCGCATGAGCTGGTAGACGGCCTGCTGGTCCTTGCGCGATTTCATGTCGATGAAGTCGGCCACGATGAGTCCGCCGATGTTGCGCAAGCGCATCTGGCGGGCGATCTCGTCGGCCGCCTCGAGGTTGGTCTGCGCGATGGTGCGCTCGACGTCCTTGCCGCCCTTGTTGCGTCCGGTGTTGACGTCGACCGAGATAAGGGCCTCGGTTTCATCGATGACGATGTAGCCGCCGCAGGGGAGCCAGACCTGGCGGTGGAAGGCCTTCTCGATCTGCTTGTTCACGCCGTATTTTTCGAAGATGTGCTGTTCTTCCTGGTAGAATTGGATGCGCTTTTTCGAGCGCGGGGAGACTTGGGCGACCAATTCCTGCATGCGTTCGACCGAAGGGAGGTCGTCGCAGATGACGGCGTCGACTTCCTCGGTGAGGAAGTCGCGCACGGTGCGCTCCACGAGGTCGGGTTCCTCGAAGAGTTGGTAGGGCGAGCGCTGCGAATCCATGTTTTTCTCGATGTCGTTCCACCGCTCGAGGAGGAGGTGGAGGTCGCGGACAAAATAGCGCGAGCGCTGACCGGCGCCGACCGTGCGGATGATGACGCCCATGCCGTCGGGAATTTCCAATTCGTTGAGAATTTTGCGCAGGCGCTCGCGTTCTTTCGGATCGTCGATCTTGCGCGAGATACCGCATTGCGGGCTGTAGGGCATGAGGACGAGGTAGCGTCCGGGCATGCTGATATTGGTCGTGATGCGCGGGCCTTTCGTCCCGATGGGACCTTTGCTCACCTGCACCATGATGTCCGAGCCGGGCGGGTAGATGGTGGGGATATCCTTGGCCGTGATTTTCTTGGGCAGCTTCTTGTTGTTGGTGCGGCGCACCTCCTCGATGCCGCTGTCGAGTGCGGCGGGGATGGCGTCCCAGAAGTGGAGGAAAGCGTTCTTCTCGAAGCCGATGTCGACGAACATGGCTTTGAGGCCCTGCTCGATATTTTTGACGCGGCCCTTGTAAATCGAACCGACGATATTCCGGTCCGAGACGCGCTCGACATTGTATTCTTCGAGTTGTCCGTCCTCGAGCACGGCCACGCGTTTCTCGAGTTTTTCGGCGTTGACGATGAGACGGATGCCGCCACCGGATTTGGTGGGCAGACCCAGGAGTTTTTTGACTTTTTCGATCATGGTTTGAACAGGTTGGTTTTTGGTCAGCGGCGCTGCGGCGAAGGTTTCTTCTCCTTCTTTTGGCCGAGGCCTCCGAAAATTCTCTGGAAGATGTTGGGCTTTTTCCGTGCGACGCTGCCTTCGGTATCGGCGGCCGGACGCACGGTGGGGGCTGCCGCGCCGCGCGGGGGGCCCTCGGACGAGGCGGCGGCCGTTTCGCCGGGCGGGGCCGCGGCGAGGGCGGCGGGGACGGCGCGGCCGAAGTCGACGCTGGAAATGTGCTGGAAACTTCCTTTGGCCGGGGCGAGCGAAGCGATCTCCAGCGGGTCGCCTTCCTCGAGCTTGAAGGCGTCCGCGAGGATCTTGGCCGCGATGGGGGCGGCCACGCCGCCGCCGGACTGCGCGCCCTGCACGATGACGGCCACGGCGTAGCGGGGATTGTCATAAGGGGCAAACGCGATGAACCACGTGTGGTTGTCCTTGACGCGTCCGCGCCAGAATTGCGCCGTGCCGGTCTTGCCGGCGACCTCGTATCCCTTGAGGCGCGCGGCGGGGGCGGTTCCTCCGCCGCGGTTGACGGCGTCCCACATGCCGCGGCGGACGGTTTCGATCTGTTCCGGGGCGAGGCCCTGCTCGCGCAAGTCGGCGCGGACTTTGACCGGCTCGCGGCGGATGACGTCGCCGTTGCGGTCGAGGACGCGGTCGACAATGCGCGGGTAGTAGCTGGTCCCGCCGTTGGCCACGGTGGCGGCGACCATGGCCATTTGCAGCGGCGTGGTCAAAACGTAGCCTTGGCCGATCGAGACGTTGGCGGTCTGGCCGGAGGACCAGGTTTCGCGCGGACGGTTGGCCCGGAGCCATTCGGGGCCGGGGAGGATGCCGGGTGCTTCCCCGGAGAGCGGGAGGCCGCTTTTCTCGCCGAGCCCGAGCATTTGCCCGACCGCGGTGATCTGGTCGATACCGGCCGCGTTGCCGTATTGGTAGAAGAAGGCGTTGCAGGACACGCGGATAGCGGATTGGAGGTCGAGGGCGCCGTGCGCGCCGCCCTGGGAGGCGATCCAGCATTGCATGAATTTGCTGCCGTATGACACGCCTCCGCGGCAGGTGAAGCGGCGCCGGTCGAGTCCGGCACGGAGTCCGGCCAGAGCAACCGGGATCTTGTAGGTCGAGCCCGGGGCGTAGGCGCTGAGGGCGCGGTTGACCAGCGGGTCGGTGGCATCGCCGGTCAGTTCGTTCCAAGCGGCGGCGGGGATGGCCGGGATGAAGCTGTTCGGGTCGTAGGAAGGCACGCTGGCCATGGCGAGGATGTCACCGTTTTGCGGATCGACAACGACGGCGGCGCCCCGGCCGACCGCGCGCAGGGCCTGCTCGGCGATGTATTGGATACGGGCATCGATGGTCAGCCGGACATCGCGGCCCGGCACGGGGTCCCGGTGGCTGACCTCGCCCTCGATGACGCCTTTGGCATTGCGCTGCAGGACGCGCGCCCCGGCTGCGCCGCGGAGGTCGTCATTGAGGGCCAGTTCGAGCTGCGCTTTGCCCTCGGGGTCGGGTTGGTAGTAGTTGAAGCGGGCGGCGTCCTGCTTGTCGATTTGCGAGGGGTTGCCGACATAGCCGAGGAAGTGCGCGCCGAGGGCACCGTAATCGTAGCGGCGCACCGGCCGCACGGTGAGGTTGACGCCGGCCACCCCGATGTCGTTTTCCGCCAGGCGGCCCGCGGCGTCGAAGTCGAGATCCTCGAGGTAGAGGTAAGGGACTTCGGTGTTGTTGCGGAAGTGGAGGCGCAATTGGCCGGCGTTGTAATCGCGGGCCAGGCCGAGTTCGGCCAGGCGCGGCATGGCGGTTTCGTTGACGATCTTGACGATGTCGGGCTCGGATTTTTCGGTGAGCATGCCGCCCACCGTGGTGCGGTAATTGTGGCGCGGCACATCGCCGTGGCGGTTGCGGTAGTCGCGCACCATGTCGGGCAGGTAGAATTCCACCGCGTTGCTGGCGCGGTTGCCGGCCAAGGGAAGTCCGTGGCGGTCGGTGATTTGTCCGCGCACCGCGGGGAGGCGGACATTGACCTGCGAGTTGCCGCGGAGGCGGGTCGTGTATTCCTCGCCGCGTGAGACCTGCACCTGCCAGAGCCGGGCGGCGAGCAGGATGAAGCAGGCGGCGAAGACGGAGGCGACGACGGCGATGCGGAATTCGTTCGAGCGGCGAATCATGGTGTCAGCCGCCGGCCCCGCGGCGTGCCGGTGCGGAAAGCACCGGGCCAGAGACGGAAAAAGAAGTAGAAGAGCGGCGCGACAAACAGGGCGGCGAGGGCCGGCCCGGCGATGTGCCAGAAAATGGTGCTGTCGAAATGGAACGACTCGCGGCGCAGGCAGACCATGGCATAGCGGCCGGCTTGGAGCAGGAGCGTGAGAACCCCGCTGGCCAGGGCGTGGATTTCCCAGCGGCCGCCGGCGAAGGCGTCGCGCCAAGCCTGCAAGACGGTGCCGGCGAGAACATAGAACAACATAGTCCAGCCGAGTCCGATTTCAACGCGGTCACCCGCGACGTGCATATCGGCCAGATCCGAAAGCAGTCCGCTCCACAGGGCGAATCCGAGCATGGCGGGGAAAGGCAGCCAGAGGGCGCCGTAGCAGAAGACAACCGGGACGAGGAGCAGCCGGGCGTTGGCGAAGAAGGGCAACGCGGGCAGGAACTCCTGCGCGATGATGACCAGGTAGACGGCGGCGAACAGGACCAGCGCGCGGATCATTTGCTTTCCAGGACGACGAAGACGTCCTCCAGTGTGGAGAAGTCCGCCGCGGGCTCGACGGTGGCCTGGCCGTCGAGTTCGCGTGTCCGGAATTCCTTGATGACCCCGAGGGGGATGCCTGCGGGGAAGACGCCTCCGCTCACCCCGGCGGTGAAGACTTTCATGCCGGGTTCCAATTTGGCTTCGCGCCGGAGAAAGTTCAGCACGAGTTCGGGCGCGGCGTTGCCGGCGGCGCGGCGTCCGCTGATGATCCCTTGTTCATCGGTCCCCTCGACGCGGGCGGCCACGCGGCAGTTTTCGTCGGTGAGCAGGAGCACGATGGAAAGATCCTTGGCCACGGTGGTGGTGCGTCCGACCAGTCCGCCGCCGCTGAGCACGGGTTGGGCCGTGTCGAGGCCGGCGGAAAAGCCCCGGTTGATTTTGACGGAGCTCCACCAGCTGTCCGTGTCCCGGCTGACCACCTCGGCCGGCAGGAGTTTGAAGGCGGCGCGCTCGCGGTATTCGAGGGCGGCGCGCAGGCGGCGGTTTTCGGCGTCGAGTTCGCCCCGCAGGTGGTGGGCGGCGCGCAGTTCCTCGTTTTGCGCGGCGAGGGCGGCGTTTTCCGCCTCCAGTTCGTCGAGGCTTTTCAGCCCCTTGTTGAGTTTTTCGATTTTGCCGCTGAGGGCCGAACCGGCCTGCAGCGCCGGGGTGGACACGTCGAGGAACCGTCCCTGCCAGGCTTGCATGCGTCCGGTGGAGAACCCGAGAAAGACGAGCGAAACGAGCACGGCGACCGCCAGCAGGACGATGTTCAGTTTCTTCATCGGGTCGGGACCATGCGTGTCCGGTGTGGACCTCGGGGGGCGGCGCGTCAGGCGGCGACGGGTGTGCTGCGACCCATGCTGTTTTGCGCGATGCTGCGGAGAACTTCGATCTCGCTGAGCACGCGGCCGGTGCCTTCCGCGACCGCGCTGAGCGGATCGTCGGCGATATGGACCGGCAGGCCTGTTTCGTCGCGCAACAATTGGTCGAGACCGCGCAGGAGGGCGCCGCCGCCGGCCAGCACCATGCCGCGATCGACGAGATCGGAGGCCAGTTCGGGCGGGCAGCGTTCGAGGGTGGTGCGCACGGCGTCGACGATGCTGTTGAGCGGTTCGGTCAGCGCCTCGCGCACTTCCTGCGAGGTCAGGGTGATGGTTTTGGGGAGTCCGGCCACCAGGTCACGGCCTTTGACTTCCATGGAGGTCTCTTTGGGCAGCTTGATGGCGGATCCGAGTTTGATTTTGATGTCCTCGGCGGTGCGTTCGCCGATGGCCACGTTGAAGTTGCGTTTGAGGTATTGGACGATCGCCTCGTCGAGTTCGTCGCCGGCCACGCGCACGCTGCGGCTGAAGACGATGCCGGCCAGCGAGATGAGGGCGACTTCCGTCGTGCCGCCGCCGATGTCGATGATCATGTTGCCGGCTGCCTCCTGGATGGGGAGTCCGACGCCGATGGCCGCGGCCATGGGTTCCTCGATGAGATAGACTTCGCGGGCGCCGGCGTGGGTGGCGGAGTCTTTCACCGCGCGTTTTTCCACTTCGGTGATGCCGGAGGGGACGGCGATGACGACGCGCGGGCGCACCATGCGCCGGCCGCCGTGGGCCTTGCTGATCAGGTGGGCGAGCATGGCCTCGGTGATTTCGAAGTCGGCGATGACGCCGTCCTTGAGCGGACGGATGGCCACGATGTTGCCCGGGGTGCGGCCGAGCATGCGCTTGGCTTCGTTGCCGACGGCGAGAACTTTATTGGTGCCGGCCTGAACGGCGACCACGGAGGGTTCGCGCAAAACGATGCCTTGGTCACGGACGAAAACGAGGGTGTTGGCCGTGCCCAAATCGATCCCGATGTCACTCGAAAAGAGGCCGAAGAATTTTCTGAACATGGGTGGTGCTGGAAATGGGAAAGCCTTGGACGGCTTATTTGTGTCCACCGGATCTCTCCCGGCGAAAGAACGGGTATTTATTCAGTTAGGACAGAGGGGGTCAAGGATATTAGCTAGTGCCTCGGGCGGGTCGACAGCCAAGGTCAACTTGGGGGCTCGTTACTTAAGCAGACCGGTCAGGCGGTCCGCGACAGGCCGGAAAACCGCCTTGACACGTTATTGAGATTGAGACACAATCGCACTAACTTGGCGCATGTCTAAAACTGCCTCCGGTCATTTGGGGAGTGGCTGAAGACGTGTCATCTTAAACTTCACTATGTTTACCCGATTCGTTTTTGTTCCGGTCGTTTTGTTCTGCACGGTGCTGCCGTCGGGGGCTCTTATTGTCCCTTTCACCGAGGATTTCACGTCGGGCAACGCGGGCTGGAGCACGGGCAACACCAACGTGGCGGCGGTTTGGTCGGCGACGGGCGGGGTGGCCGACGCCGGCTATGTTGCTTCGACCGGCACCGTGTTGGCCAGCGGGTTCGGCGCCATTGTGTTCCGCGGCAATGCGTCGGCCGATGCCAGCGGTGATGCTTTTGTCGGGGACTGGCTGACGGGAGGGGTGAGCGCATTCTCCGCGTTTGTGCGTCATGATGCGCCGACCTCGCTGAATTTTTACGCGCGACTGGATGCCGGTGCCGGGCGCGCCGGCAGCACCGTCGACTTCAGCGTTCCCTCGGGCACGTGGTTCCAACTCAATGTCCCGCTGGTTGACTCGCCCTCTTCGTTCCAATCGTTCGGAGCGGGCAGTTTCAACACGGTGTTCAGCGGCATCCAGAACGTGCAGATTGCCATTTCGACCAACCAAGCGCCGGCGGTGGTCGGCCAGACTTACAACATCGGCTTGGACCGCGTTGCCATCGTGCCCGAGCCGGGAACAATGAGCTTGCTGGTTCTCACGGCCTGCTTGGCCGCATTTGGCGCCTGGCGAAAGCTCCGCGCCGCTTCCCCAAATTGAACCGCTGCCTGTCCGTCATAGCCTTGATGGCCTTGCTTCTTCCCCTGCGGGGAGAGGCCGCGGGCAACGTGGTGCTCCGGCCGGAGGGCGACAAATACATTTATCCGTTCATCGATGACTCTTCGGTTTCGTCCCGTCGCGGGGTGGCCGGCGTCTTCGGTGCTTATGGGGAGATCGACAGCATTCCCGGGTGGAGTTTCGACGATCGTGACGGCCAGTATTTTCTCGATTTTTCCACCGCGGATCTCGCGCCTCCGGGCCGGGGCGCGCAGAACTACAGGATTTTGAGTTTTGTCCTCACCATCGTCGTGGCCAACGAGCAGGTCTTTCCCTACGACCCGACCCCCGATGCGCTTGCCACGTATGGCGCGGGTGCTCTTGATCCGGATCCCGGCCGTCCGATCGAGCTTTACGGGGTCGGCTATCGGGGAGGTTGGACGCGGGAAACATTCACCGAGGAAGCCCCTTTCCAGACGATATCGTTCGGCGCTCAAAATCTGACCGGCGTGAGGAATGCTTTCGCCCTGGGTTTTGCCGCGGATGGTTCCGCGCGGGATGTTTCGAACAATGTCGAGGAGGGATTCGAGCCGAGTCCTTGGGCCGTGGCCGACTCGCCGGGATTCATCGACTGGGAAGGCAACTACGTGGCGGGCGGGATAGCCGAAGGCAGCCTTGTGCCGGAAGGCCGGGTTTTCCGGTTCCGGGTCGAACCGACCGACGCGAACATCGCCGCTTACCTGCAGGACGGGCTCAACGCCGGCCGGTTGCACCTGATGGTGAGTTCACTTTTCGGGACCTCGCAGGAAAGCACCGATATCCCCAAGTTTTACACCAAGGATGTTTCCGATCCCGGTATCTCCTACTACCTCGGCCCCCAACTTGAGGCCGAGGTCGTGCTCCTTCCCTCGACCACGGTCTCCCGCCACGGGAGCGCATACCGTCTGAGCTTTGACACCGTGATCGGCCAAAGCTACCAGGTCGAATACTGGGACGGTCTCACCTCCGACCAGTGGCTCCCGCTCGGGAGTCCGCGCGCCGGCAACGGCGAGACGCTGACCCACGATGACGCTCCGCCCGCGGGGGTCAGCAGCAGATTTTACCGCGTGGCGGTTTCCCAAGAGTCTCAGTCATGAAAAACTTCAACCTCGCCGCGAAAACATCTTCCGCCTTCACCCTGATCGAGGTGCTGGTGGTCATCGCGGTCATCGCGGTGCTCGCTTCCATTGCGGTGCCGGTTTTGGCGGGATCGGGCAAAGTTGCCAGGCAAGCGGCGGAAGTGGCCGCCGCCCGGTCCGTGGCGAACGCCATGCAGGTCTATTCCTCGGAAAACAACGGCGCCGTGCTTCCCGGATTTCACGTCAGGCCCGGGGAGGCGGTGACAGACAGCCAAGGCAAACCGATCGGCGGGCAGCCCGCGAAACGCTATCCGTGGAGATTGGCACCGTATCTCGGCTACGATGTGGAAACGGCGTTTCTGGCCAGCGGGCAGAAGATCAACGATCCCGGAGAGATGCAATACATGGTCAGCCTGGTTCCGTCGCTGGGCATGAACACGGTTTACCTGGGCGGCGACGACCGCAAATCCCCCAATCCTTTCAATCCCCGCTTTGCGCCGAGCTTTGTTGAGCGGGGCGGCATCACGCGCATGACACAGGTCTTGCGACCCGGGCAAATGATCGCGTTCGTCTCCGCCGCTTACGACGGGTCCGGAGGCGGCGACAAGCAACCGGGCTACTTCAGCGTGGAATACCCGGCGGTCAACGTGGACTTCCGCCATTCCACCGACAAAGCGCTCGTGGTGTTCGTCGACGGGCACACCGAACTGCTGGACCGCGCACAGCTGAACAACGAACGGCTGTGGAAGAATGTTCCCGACGCGGATTACGCCATGCACTGAGATTGCTTTCGGGCGCCTGCTCCTTTTGACTTTACCTGTTCCGGACAACCCGCGAATCCCCATCCCATCCCACAAGCATATGACCACTGCCACCGCTCCCGCCGGCATCATGGGCCGCCTCAAGGCCGAGACGGCCGAACAGCATGCCATCGCCGAAGCCAAACCGCTCGAAGCCGCCCTCATCGGCGGTTCCATTGCGCACGACCAATACAAGGACTATCTCGCCCAGCGCTGGCTCATCCATCGCGAGCTGGAAGCCGCGACCGACCGAGTGCTCGAAGAAGACCGGCGTCTTTCCGGTCTCGGTCTCCCGGACCTCTACCAGACGGCCAACCTCGAAGCCGATCTCGCCCACCTCGGGCTGGACACGGCCGCGATCAAGCCGCTCAAGGGCTCGGAAGACCTCATCGGCACGATCCGCAACGCGCCGTCGCCGGCCGTGCTCATGGGCATCTACTATGTTTTCGAAGGCAGCAAAAACGGCGCGCGTTTCATCGCCCGTTCGCTCGGCAAGGCCTGGGGCAAAACCGACCTCGAGGGCATGAAATACCTCGACCCGCACGGCGAAGCGCAGCGCGGGCTGTGGATGAAGTTCCGCGAGGACATGAACGCCATCGACTGGTCCGCCGAAGAGCAGGACGTCATGGTCAAAGCAGCGCAGGACACGTTCGACGCCATCTCCGCGCTCGACGACGAAATCCACGCCGCCTGACCCGTCGGCCTCCCGTCCGATGATCCGTCCGGCGACCATCCTGGCCGTGCTGCTGGCCGTCTCATCCGTGCACGCCGGGCCGTCGCGCCTGGTCACGGCGGGTTCGGCCGTCACGGAAATCGCCGCGGCCCTCGGCCTCGCGCCGCAGATCGTCGCGGTCGATACCTCCGGCCGGGAAATCGAAGGCATGGGCGACAAACCCGACGTCGGCTATGTCCGCATGCTCGGGGCCGAAGGCATCCTCGCGCAGAAGCCCGACCTCGTTCTGGTTTCCGGCGAAGCCGGTCCGCCGCCCGTTCTCGGGCAAATCAAATCGGCGGGCGTCGAGGTGGTGGTTATTCCGAACGGCTACTCGCTCGACAACATCGGCGACAAAATCCGCGCCGTCGCCGCCGCGACCGGGCGGGCCGGGGAAGGGGAAAAACTCGTCGCGCAGGTGGAGGCCGATGTGGAAACGCTTCGCGCCGCGACCGCCGACAACACCGGCGAGCGCCCCGGCGTGGTCTTCCTCCTCGCCCGCCATGGCGGCAACCTGATGGCCGCCGGCAGCGCCACCGCCGCGCATGCCATGATCGAGGCGAGCGGCGGACGCAACATTTGCGCCGGTTTCACCGGCTACAAACCGCTCTCGGCGGAAATTTTCGCCGCGGCCACGCCGGATTTTGTCATAGTCTCGGAAAGTGTCGGCGGCGATGACGCGCAACTCCTGGCCAGCGTGCCCGGTCTGGGGGCCACGCCGGCCGGACGCGCCTTGCGCGTCATCCGCGTCGACGATGCCGCCTTCCTCGGTTTCGGTCCGCGCACGCCATCCGCCGCGGCCGAAGTCGCCGCGGCGCTGCGGCAGCCGTGAACCGCGCGGCGGCAGACGACGCGTCGCGGCGCGCCCGCGGGCGCCTCGTGTTGTTGGCCGCTTGCCTGCCGCTTGTCCTTCTCGCCGCCGCGGCGCTCGGCGCGGTGACCATCGGTCCGGCGGACTTGTGGAAACTCCTCTCCGGTTCCGCCGACGTGCCCGCGGTGGTGCGCGCCGTGTTCTGGGAGATCCGCGTGCCGCGGGTGTTCCTCGCCGCTCTGGTCGGCGGTTCCCTCGCCCTGGCCGGGGCGGGGGTGCAGGGATTGTTCCGCAATCCGCTGGCCGATCCCGCCTTGATCGGGGTGAGCGCGGGTGCGGCCCTCGGCGCGGTGCTGTGTTTCTTTTTCGGCTGGGAGGGTTTGCTCGGCGGCTGGCTCCTGCCGCTGGCCGCGTTTGCCGGCGGGTTGCTCGCGGTGCTCATCCTCATGTCTTTCCACTCCGGCTTTGCCGCGGGCGGCACGGCCAAGCTCATCCTCGCCGGCGTTGCGCTCAACGCCATGGCCGGCAGTGTGCTCGGATTTTTCCTTTTTTCGGCCAGCGACGACGCGCTGCGCTCTATGACATTCTGGACACTTGGAAGTTGCGCCTCCGCGCAGTGGCCGCAGGTCCTGGTCCTCCTGGTCTTTCTGGCCGCCGGGTCCTTCATTCTCCGGCGTCACGCCCGCGCCCTCGACGCCCTGCAACTCGGCGAGGAGCAGGCCGCGCATCTCGGGGTGCCGGTGGCGCGGGTCCGGGGCGAGACCATCGCGGCGGCCGCGTTGCTCGTCGGGGCGGCCACGGCTTTCGCCGGGACGATCGGTTTCATCGGTCTCGTCGCGCCGCACATGGCGCGTCTCTTGCTCGGCGGCCTGCACCGTCTCGTCCTGCCCGCGGCGCTGCTCCTCGGGGCCATGCTCCTGGTGCTGGCCGATCTCGGCGCGCGCACCTTGACCGCGCCGGCCGAGCTGGCGGTCGGCATCCTCACCGCGGCCATCGGCGGTCCGTTTTTCCTCTGGCTCCTGCGGCGTCCTTCCTCGTGGTCCGTATGAACAACACCTTCGCACCCGGTTTGGTCGCGGAGGCGGTCACCCTCACGCGTGACGCGCGGCGTATTCTCGACGGCGTTTCCCTCGAGGTGAAACCCGGCCGGCTCCTCGCCGTCATCGGTCCGAACGGGGCCGGCAAATCGTCGCTGCTTTCGGTGCTGTCCGGTTTGTGGAAAGCCGACCGCGGGGAAGTGCGCCTCGATGGCAAAGCCATCGGCGATTACGGTCCGCGCGAGCGGGCGCGGCGTTGCGCGGTGATGCGTCAGGACAACCTGCGGCCCGCGGGGATGTCCGTGCTCGAGGCGGTGGAGCTCGGACGCTTGGCGCACGGCGCGGCGGACGACGCGCGGGCCGTGGCCCGCGGGCAGCTGGCGCAAATGGATCTGTCCGACTTGGCCGCCCGCGATTGCGCGCGCCTCTCCGGCGGGGAATGGCAGCGGGTTGCTTTCGCCCGCACCGCGGCCCAGCTCGCGTCGCCGGGCCGGGGCGGTGTGCTTTTGCTCGACGAACCCGTTTCCAGTCTCGATCCCGCCCACCAGCATCAACTGCTCGGCGCGGCCCGGCGCCTGGCCGCCGCCGGTCACGCCGTGCTGGCCATCCTGCACGATCTCAATCTCACGGCGCAGTATGCCGATGAAGTGGCCTTGCTGGTCGCCGGGCGCCTGACGGTGTGCGGTCCGGCCGCGCAGATCATGCAGCCCGCGGTGTTGTCGGACGCCTACGGCTGCCGGGTCGTGGCGGTGGGGAGCGCGGATGGTCCGGCCCGCGCTCTGGTCAGTCTGCCGGATTGACTCCGGGGGCGGACGGCAGGCCGGCCAACGCGGAAATTTCCGCGAGAATTTCCGGACCGACCGTGACCGTTTCGCCGTTCCCTTCGACCCGCGCGTAGGTGTTGCCATCCGGTGCGCTCCGGCCGAACTCCGCGCCGGCCAGGAGATGACCACCGGCCGGTTCCTCCGCGCTGTTTTCCGAGAGCCAGGAGTAAAACCGGAGGCGGATGGCCGGTTGGTCGAGGCCTGTTTCCGAGGCTCCGGTCGAGGAAGCGAATGAAGCAACGCGCGCCCCGTTGAAGACCTCGAGCAGGCGGGTCACCGCGCCCGCCTCGATCTCCCGCGTGCCATCGCCGGTCGCCCAGCCGTCGCCGCGACGGCGGATGACCGCGGTCTCTCCGTCCGCTTCGACGACAATCCGGTCGATGGTGTCTGCCTCGACATAACCCAGCGAGCGGTCGCGCAGCGCCTCGGGCGAAATGTCGAAGAGGAGAGCGGCAGCCGGGGCGACGTCGAGCGTGCCGCCGCGCGGGGCGAAGCGGGCCGTGAATTTTTCCGCGGCGGGTGACCGCGAGATCTCGACGGCAAGTTCCTCGCCGCCGCCGCGCGGGGTAAGCGCGAGGCGCGCAGCTTGTCCGGGCAAGGTGGCACCCGCGGCACCGCCGTCCCCGGCGAAAGCGGTGACGCGCAATCCGAGGAGCCGCTCGAGGAAATCGCGCACCGCGCGCGGGTCGGCGGGTGCCTGCACGGGTTTCTCGATGAGCCAGCGGCCGCGCTCGAGGCGCACGGTCAATTCCCCGTCGGCGCGCTGCACGGTGAATTTTTCGATGTCATCGGCCGAAAGCTCGGTCAGCCGCGGGTCGCGGAATGATTCCGCCGGCACACCCGTCACCTCGAGGATCGTGTCCGGCACGCGCAGCACGAAGGGTTGCCCGGCCACGCGGGCGAAGATATCGCCGGGCAAGGCGGTGGGACCACCCAGGTCGAGGCGCACATCGCGGGCCCCGCGCAGGTCGAGTCGCACGCGGGGCGCGGCGAGACCGCTTTCCGGAACGGCGGCCGGGTCTTTGGCCGCCTCGCGGTCGCGCACATCGAGGAAGCGCGCGGCGAGCAACAGGCGGTCGACCAGTTCCGGGTCGGCGCGGTCCTCGACCGGTTCGGTCACCCGCCACCCGCCGTCGGTGCGGCGCAACCGGATGCTTTCGTTGCCGCGCACCAGACCGATCTCCGTGATTTCGCCGGGTTCGAAGACCGCGGCATAGCGGCGTTTTTCCGCCGCGGTGCGGGTCGGATCGACCGCGCTGCGCAGGTAAACCAAGCCGCCGACGGCCAGCAGGGTCGCGAGGAAAAGGGCAATGGTCGCGCGCGGATTCACGGCTCAGCGGCGGCGGCGCCACCAGACGAACGCGCCGGCCACGAGGGCGGCGGCGGGAATGGCGACCATCGTGTACAGCGCGAGGCGCCCGGTCTCGAGATCGGTGAGGTTGAGGTTGAAGGCCCGGACCGGTTTGGGGGTCACGCGGGCGAGGTGCCCGCGGTCGAGCATCCAGTTGAGCGCGCCGAGGATGAAATCGAGGTTCGGTTCGGTGATCGAACCGTCGGCGACGAACGTGCTGTTGCCCGTCACCACGAGGCGCGACGAGTCGACTTCGACTTTCTCGTCCGCGACCCCGCCGCGCTCGGCCATGGCGGCGAGCACGAGGGGCGGCGCATGGTCCGTCTCCGCGGCGAAGGCCACGCCCTTCTCGCCGTCGGTCACGTATTCCGTCTCACCCCAGAACGGATCCCCGGCCGTGATCATGGGCAGGATGACCGTATCCGGCGTGTCGCGATCCAACGCGAGGGAGCAGGTCCCGCCGGGCAACATGGCCTCGGCGCCCTGCAGGCGGCGCGTCACGCGGTTTTCCGGATCGAAACGTCCGGCCACGTCGCGGAGGATCCCGGTGGCGAAACCGAGTTGCACCGTGCGCAGCACCCGGTCGTTGCGCGGGGTGATGCCGGCCTCGGAGAGAAAAGCGCGGAGCAGCGGCGCATCCGCCTCCGGATCGATCAGCACCATGAGCCGGCCCTCCTTCTGCCAGTAGGACCGCAGCGCCTCGAGGGAAGCCGGGGCGAGATCGTAGCGCGGGCCGGCGACGATCACCGCGCCGGCATCGGGCGGCACGGCGCCGGTCATCGACAAATTGAGCGGCGCGACGCGCACGCCCTGGCGCGCGACGTATTCCTCGAGGAGGGAAAGGGGCGAACCCTCGCCGACCGCCGGCTCGCCGTGGCCTTGCAGGAAATAGACGGTCCGTTCCTCCGGCGCGGTGAGTTCGAGCAGGGCGCTGGTCAGCAACTGCTCGCCTTTGAACGCGGTGACGCGCGGCGGGTTGCCGGTGACCTGCGGCAGATAATCGTATTCGGCCATGTCCACCGCGGCGATCTGTTTGGAGCGTCCGCCGGTTTCGACAATGACGAGATTTTCCTCGGGTCCGAACTGGTGGAGCGACTGCAGTTCGCGGGCCCGGGCGAGGTTGCGCATCGGGTCCACGTATTCGACGGTGATGCGGCTGCGGTCGGCCGACTGGTATTCTTTGAGCAGGTTGACCACGTCGCCGTAGACCTCGAAACCCGGCGCGGCCGTGGTGGGGGAGAAGAAGACGTAGATATTGACCGGCGCGGGGAGGTTGCGGAGAAGGCTCTTGGTTTGTTCGCTCAGGCGGTATTTCTGGCCCGGCGACCAATCACCGCGCAGGTAGTAGTGGAAACCGGCGTAGTTGGCCGCGCCGAGCAGGATGAGGGCCAGCACGATCTGCACGGCGACCCCGAAACGGATGCCGGCCCGGCGGCGCGAGGATTCCTGGGGCGGTTTCATGGACGGTTCAACTCCACCAGCGGCGCGACTGGAAAACGTGGAAGGTGAGGAAAAGGGTGAAGGCGGTCAACGAGAGGTAAAAAACGAGCGGCCGCGTGTCGAAAAATCCGCGCGAGGCCTCGCTCATGTGTTCGATCGCGGAAAAATAAGCGGTCAGTTCCCGCAGGGCGGGGGTCACGCTCAGGATAAAAAACGACAGGAGTCCCATGAAGAAAAGCAGCGCGATGATGCTGAACGACATGACCGCGGCGATGATCTGGTTGCGCGTCATGGCCGAGGCGAGGCAACCGATGGCGAGGTAGAACATGCCCATGAGCAGGAGCATCGCGTAAGCGCCGATGTAGGGCCCGGCCGCCCCGCCGGCTTCGACTCTGGTGATCTGCTGGAATATGACAAAGTAAAGGAGGCTCGGCAGCCAGAGGACGATGAAGAAGAAAACGGCGGCGAGGTATTTGGCCAGCACGACCTGGCTGTCGCGCACCGGCGCGGTCATGAGCGGCTCGATCGTGCCCATTTTGTATTCTTCGGAAAACAGGCGCATGGTGATGAGCGGCAGGACGAGGATGAAACCGAACCAGAAAAAGACGGTGTTGAAAAACGCCTCGACCACCGTGACCTCGCTCGGCCCGCGGTTGAGCGCCGCCACCCCGGCGTAGAAATTGAACCCGGTCAGCAGGAGGAAAAAGAAGAGCACGACCCACGCGACGGGGGAGAGGAAGAAGGCGCGGATTTCGCGGTTGAGGAGCGTGAGGAAGGTGAGCATGGCGTCAGATTTCCCCGGCCTGCGTGATCTCGGCGAAAACCCGCTCGAGGCTGACTTGTTCCTGTCCGAGTTCGCGCAGCGGCCAGCGGCGTTCGGCCGCGAGGCGGGCGATTTCCGCGCGCGGATCATGACCCGCATCGGTGCGCAGCCGGCATTCGTGCCATCCTTCTTCGAGCGGGAGGATGTCGGTTTTGCGCACCCCGGAGAGTGCGGAGAGCGCGGTCTCGAGCCCGGCGGCCGGCGCGAGGATTTCCGCGCGGAGTCCGCCCGCGGTGCGCACGCGCCCGGCCAGCGCCTCGGGCGTGTCCGAGGCGGCGATACGCCCCCGGTTGATGATGAGCACCCGGCTGCAGGTCATTTCGACTTCGGTCAGGATGTGGGTCGAGAGCAGGATGGTGTGGCGTTTGCCGAGGTCTTTGACCAGTTGGCGGACCTGCCGGATCTGGTTCGGGTCGAGGCCGATGGTCGGTTCGTCAAGGATGAGCAGGTCGGGGTCGTGCAGGAGGGCGTCGGCCAGACCCACGCGCTGGCGGTAGCCTTTGGACAGCGCGCCGACCAGTTTCCGCTCCACGTCGCGCAGTCCGCAGAGTTCCTTCACCGCATTGACGCGCTGGCGGTTGGTGCGGCCGCGGATGCCTTTGAGCGCGGCCCGGTATTCGAGGTATTCCTGCACGCGCATCTCCGGGTAGAGCGCGACGTTTTCCGGCATGTAACCAACGCGGGAACGCACCTCGCGCGACTGGCTGGCCACGTCGAAACCGGCCACGCGGGCCCGCCCGCTGGTCGCCGGCAGGTAACAGGACAGGATGCGCATGGTCGTGCTCTTGCCCGCGCCGTTGGGCCCGAGGAACCCGACAATTTCCCCCTTCTCGACGGTGAAATCGAGATCGCGGATGGCTGTGATGCCGGCGTATTTTTTGGTCAGTCCTGCAACCTTGATCATGACGCGGGCCCGCTCCCGCCTCCGGGGCCGGGCTGAAAAAAGAAATATGCCGTGCGCGGGAGGCGCTGGCAAGCGGTCACCCTGTGGCAGCCCCCCAACAGAAAAAATCCTCCCCGCGCGCGTCTCTGTGTTGCATGCCGGCCCGCTTGGGGCGATTCTCCCGGTTCGCCGCATCCATGAGCCAATCCTTGTCGGGAAACTGGAATTCCGAACTGCTCGAGCAAAATTACGAGCTTTGGAAAAATGACACCGAATCCGTCGCGCCCGAGTGGAACGCCTTTTTCGAGGGATTCGAACTCGGGCTGACGCAGTCCGAGGAACTGGCCGAGGGCGCGCGCGCCGCCGTGCCGGAGGATGCGGCGCTGGAACGCCGCGCCGATTCGCTCGCCTATTCCTACCGCACGCTCGGTCACACCATCGCCCGCCTCGATCCGCTCACGCCCGAACCGCCGGAGAATCCGCTGCTCACGCTCAAGGCTATCGGCTTCACCGAAAGCGACCTCGAGCGCACGGTCGCTTCGAAATATTTCCGCGACGGCAAACCGATGCTCCTGCGCGAGATGATTTCCGAACTGCGCGACATCTACAGCGACACCATCGGGGCCGAGTTCATGCACATCCAGGACCCGCGCCTGCGCAACTGGATCCGCGAGCGCGTGGAAAACCGCGGCAATGGCAACCGGGCCGACGCGGACCTGCACCGCGCCATCCTCCGCCAACTCTACGAGGCGGAGACCTTCGAGCATTTCCTCCACACGCGCTACGTCGGGCAGAAACGTTTCTCGCTCGAGGGCGCCGAATCGCTCCTCGTCATCCTCGACACCATCCTGCAGCGCTGCGAGGCGGGCAAAGTCGAGGAGATCGTCATGGGCATGGCCCACCGCGGACGGCTCAACGTCCTGGCCAATTTCCTGAGCAAACCGCTCACCCTCATCTTCAACGAGTTCTCGGAAAACTTCATCCCCGACGTGGTCGGCGGCAATGGCGACGTGAAATACCACCTCGGTTATCTCGCGGAACGCCGGACCGCCACCGGTCACAAGGTCACCGTGCGCCTCGCCCCGAACCCCAGCCACCTCGAAGCCGTCGATCCCGTGGTCGAAGGCATGGCCCGCGCCCGCCAGCGGATCCTCGGCGACACCGACAAGCGCCAGAAAGTCCTTCCGCTCCTCATCCACGGCGATGCCGCCTTCGCCGGGCAGGGCATCGTGGCCGAGGTTTTCCAGATGTCGCAGCTCCCGGGGTACAAAACCGGCGGCACCGTCCATATCATCGTCAACAACCAGATCGGTTTCACCACCCTCCCGGCCGACGCGCGTTCCAGCCTCTACCCGACCGACGTGGCGAAAATGATCGATGCGCCCATTTTCCACGTCAACGGCGAGGACCCGCTCGCCGTGGCCACCGTGGCGCAACTCGCTCTCGACTTCCGCCAGGAATTCGGACGCGACGTGGTCATCGATCTTTATTGCTACCGCCGCCACGGGCACAACGAAGGCGACGAGCCCACTTTCACCCAGCCGCACCTTTACAACGCGATCAACAAGCACCCGCTGCCCAGCGAGATTTTCGTCAACGAACTCGCCGCCCTCGGCACGGTCACGCCGGCCGAAGCCGGGGAGATCAAAAAAGAAGCCGCCGCCGACCTCGAGGAGGCGTTCGACATCGTCAAAAAAACCGAGAGCGAACGCCGGGAAGGCGGACGCTTCGCCGGATCGACCGCCGTCTTCCAGCCCCCGTATTCCTACGAACCTGTCCACACCGCGATCAGCGCGGACCTGCTCCGTGAAGTGGTCGAGGGACTCTGCCGCGTGCCGGACGGTTTCCACATCCTGCCCAAAGTCCGCCGCATGCTCATCGACCGGCGGCTGGAAATCCTGCGCGAGGGCGGGCCCTACGACTGGGCCTTCTCCGAGGCGCTCGCTTTCGGTTCCTTGCTCGTCGAAGGCACGCCCGTGCGTCTCTCCGGACAAGACAGCCGCCGCGGCACTTTCAGCCAGCGCCATTCGACGTTTTATGACGCCGAACAGCGCGTCGATCACGTCCCGCTCAACCATCTCAAGGACGGCCAGGCCCGGTTCTGCGTCTACAACAGCCTCCTCAGCGAGGCCGCCGTGCTCGGTTTCGACTACGGTTACTCGCTCGATTACCCCGAAATGCTCTGCATGTGGGAGGCGCAGTTCGGAGACTTCGTCAATGGCGCACAGGTCATCATCGACCAGTTCATCGCCTCGGCCGAATCCAAGTGGCAGCGCCCCAGCTCCCTCGTCATGCTCCTGCCGCACGGCTACGAGGGTCAGGGGCCCGAGCACTCGAGCGCGCGGCTCGAGCGTTTCCTACAGTCTTGCGCGGACAACAACATGCAGGTCTGCAACCTGACCACGCCGGCGCAGTATTTCCACGCGCTGCGCCGGCAAATCCACCGTGATTACCGCAAGCCGCTCGTCATCATGACCCCGAAGAGCCTCCTGCGTCATCCGCTCGTCGTCTCCACGCAGAAAGATTTCACCGACGGGCGTTTCTACGCCATCCTGGCCGACCCGCTGCCCGACGACCGCGCGCAGATCACGCGGGTCGTCCTCTGCTCCGGCAAAGTCTATTACGACCTCAAGGCCGAGCAGGAAAAACGCGGTGCCACCGACACGACCATCCTGCGCGTCGAGCAGCTCTATCCGCTGCACACCGAAAAAATCAAACGCATCGCCAACAGTTGCCCGAACCTCAAGCGCATCGTCTGGTGCCAGGAGGAACCGCGCAACATGGGCGCGTGGTCCTACATGGCCATGAAGTTGCGCGACCTCTTCGGGTGCAACATCCATTACTCGGGACGTCCGGAAAGTCCGAGCCCTGCGGTCGGTGCCCTCGCCATCCACCGCCTCCAGCAGGCCGAACTCGTCACCCGCGCTTTCGAAGTGTAGTCTCACCCATTCATGAGCGCCGAAATCAAGGTCCCCGCCGTCGGGGAATCCATCTCCTCCGGAATCATCTCCCTCTGGCACCGGCAGGACGGCGACTACGTGCGCGCCGGCGACCTGCTCTTCACGCTCGACACGGACAAAGTTTCGACCGAAGTGGCCGCCCAGGCCGCCGGCGTCGTCCGCATCAAGGCGCCCGCCGATACGGAAGTCAAAATCGGTGAAGTCGTCGGCCTGATCGAAGAGGCCCCGGAACCCGCCGCCGCCCCGGTGGTGCCTGTTCCCGCCGCGGCCCCGGTCGTTTCTCCCGCCGCCCCTCCCGCCGCCGCCCCGCCGGCGCCGGCCCCCGCCACTCCCGTCGAACTCGAGCCCCAGGAACGCCGCGTCACCCGCAAAAAGCTTTCCCCGCTGCGCAAAAAAATTTCCACCCAATTGGTCGCCGCGCAGCGCAACGCCGCCATTCTCACCACGTTCAACGAGTGCGACATGGCCGCCGTGATGAAGTTGCGCGCCGATGTGCAGGAAACTTTCCAGGCCAGACACGGCATCAAGCTCGGTTTCATGTCGTTCTTCATCAAAGCGGTGGTCGACGCGCTGAAGAGCGAGCCCCAGATCAACTCGCGCCTCGACGGCGACGAGTTGGTGCAGAACCACTTTTATGACATAGGGGTCGCGGTCGGCACCGAGCGCGGTCTCATCGTCCCGGTCATCCGCGACGCCGACCGCAAGACCTTCGCCGAACTGGAGAACGATCTGGCCTACTACGCGAAGCGGGCGCGGGAAGGCGCCATCACCATCGAGGACCTCCAGGGCGGCGTCTTCACCATTTCCAACGGCGGGGTCTACGGCTCGTTGCTCAGCACACCGATCCTCAATCCGCCCCAAAGCGGCATCCTCGGCATGCACAAAATCCAGGAACGTCCGGTGGCAGTCGAGGGTCGGGTCGTCATCCGCCCCATGATGTATCTCGCCCTGAGCTACGACCACCGGGTGGTGGATGGCCGGGAAGCGGTGACTTTCCTCGTGCGGGTCAAGGAAGCGATCGAAAATCCGCTGCGGCTATTTCTCGGGAGCCAAAAATGAAACGCGCGGCCGCCGCCTTCCTGTTTGCGCTGGTTTCCCTCGGGAGCGCGCCGGGGCAGGAGGCCGCGCCCGGTCCCGCTGTCGATCCGCTGGTCCTGCAGCGGCGTCTGGCCATGGTCCTCCGCCAGTCGACCCAGCATTACGAAGCCGGCGAATATGACACCGCGCTCGAGCGTCTCGGGGCCATCAAGGGTCCGGCCGCCGAGGATCTGAGCGTGCTCAACCTCCGGGGGGCCATCCTGACCAAGCTCGGCCGCTACGACCAGGCTTCGGAGAGTTTCCGCGCCATCCTCTCGGCCCAGCCCGACTTCTTTCCCGCCGCGTTCAATCTGGGCGAGGTCGAGTTCATCCGCGGGGATTATGCCGGGGCTCTCGAATTGTTCGGAGACATGCGCCGCCGCGAACCGCGCAACGAATTGGTGCGTTTCAAAATATTGCTTTGCCAGCTCCTGCTCGGGCAGGACGAGGAAGCGCAGAAGACCGCGCGTAGCCTGGTGCCGGCAGGGTCCACGCCGGCGTGGTATTACGCGCAGGCCATGCTCGCGCGCAAGGCGGGCGACGAGGCCTCCGCGCGCAAGCATCTCGATGCCGCGAAGGCCATCTACGAGGCCGAGGGCTGCAAGCTCTTCGACGAGTCCATCGCGCCGGTGAAGTTCTGAGCCCGGGTCACCCCGTGCTCACGGACCTTCGACCTGGTCCCCGCGTTGGCGGTAGTAGTCGTAGCGCGCGCGCACCGCGGCGATGTAGGCGCGGGTTCCCGGGATGTCCATGGCGGCGTCGAATTCGTCCGCGCTGATGCGCTCTCCGCCCGACCAGCGTTTCACGCGGCTGCGGCCCGCATTGTATTCCCCGAGGGCGAAGGGCAGGGGGTCCTGTTGGCCGGACCAATGCCGCAGGGCGCGGCCGAGATACCAAGTGCCGACCTCGATGTTGGTTTTCGGATCGAGCAAATCCCCGGGCACGAAGGTTTCCACGCCGATGGCGGCGACCCAGTCGGCCGCGGCCGGCTCGGTCACTTGCATGAGTCCGCGTTCCCCCCGGCTGCCGAGCTTTTCCGGGTGAAAGCGGCTCTCCTGCCAGATGACAGCTTTGACCAGCAACGGGTCGACCCCGTGCCGGGTCGAGGCGGAGGCGATTTCGTCGCGGTAGGCGTCGTGGCGTCCGAGGCTCAGCCATTCGGACAAGCGGTAGGCCGGATCTTTCTCCAGGAGAACCAGCGCGGCGGCCGCGGCGGCCATGAGCAGGGCGGCCAGACCGAGGATGCGGATCACTTTCTTCGACATCTCAAGGCGAAGATAGCGTCTCCCTCCGGCTTCATCCAGAGCTATGGCATGGCGGGCCGGCGTGGTAGTGTGGCGGGATGATGACCAATGCGGCCGTGCGTCTTCCGGCCATTCTCCTGCGCGTCGTGCTCGGATGGATTTTCCTCGCAGCCGGTTGGTCGAAGATCGGAGAGACGATGCCGACGCTGGCCTCCATCTATTCCTACCAGATTGTCCTGCCCGACTGGTTGGCGGAGTTGGCCGCCATGATTTTGCCTTGGGTGGAGTTGCTGCTGGCCGCTTTCCTCTTCGCGGGTCTTTTTTTCCCGTGGACGCTGCTGGCCACCGGAGCCTTGCTGGCCGGGTTCACGGTGCTGACCGCGCAGGCTTGGTGGCGCGGATTGGATATCGACTGCGGATGCTTCGACTTCGGCGCGATCCATCCCGCCTTGGCCGTGCTGAGCACACCGGGAGGTGCGACAGTGCGCAATCTTGTGCTGCTCTCGCTGGTTGGCGCGCTGTGGTGGTTGTGGAAGTCGGGGAAAAGTAGAAGCGGCGTCCCCGCCGCTTCTACTTTTGCCTCACCGCCATAGCGCAGCGTAGGCTTCCGCGAAGCGCGTGGTGGCGTCCGCATCGGGTCGCACTTCGATGAGGCGCGGCCGGCCTTCCGGCCACGGTTCGTCCGGCGCATGCATCGTGCCGTAGTGCCAGCCGAACATCTCGGCCCAGCCGCGGAGGCGCAGGTCGTGCGCGTTGAGAAAGTCCGGATGACGGAACATGCGTTCGAAAATCATCCCGCCGCCGTTGTTGATCACCGCGAGGGTGGTGTCCGGGTTGTCGAGTTGCGCGGCGGGCCAGAGTCCGGCCAAGTCATAAAGCGCGGACAAATCACCCAGCACCGCGGCGGCCGGCTGGTCCGGTCCGGCCAGGCCGAGCGCGCTCGAAACCAGGCCGTCGATGCCGTTGACCCCGCGGTTGGCGAAAAACGTGCGTTGATCCGGCGTGCGCGGTGCCGCGAGGTCCCATTCGCGGATGGGCAGGCTGTTGCCGAGCAGGAGGCGCGCGTTGTCGGGGAGACGGACGGCCAGCGTGCGGACCAGACCGGCCTCGCTGCGGGGTTCGTCGTGCAGGATTTGCGCGAGTTGCGCCGCCGCGGTGCGATCGCGGGAGAAGAGCGCTTCGTACCCGCCGGCTTGCGGCGCGAACGAATCCATCAGCGCGGAAAAAATCCCCAGCGGAATGACCGGATCGCGCCGGGCCAAGCCCGGCAGATCAACCCGCGAGACATGCAGCACGGGCCGGTCCTCGCACTCGCGCCAGAACCGGGGCGTCGGCACGCCGCCGAGCCGGATGACGCCGTCGCAGGCCGTGCGGCATTCCGGCGTGAGCAGGATGCGTTCGCCGGAATGCAGGCTGAATTCCTGCAGGTTGCGGTGGCCGCGCAATTGGGAGACAGACTCGAGGTAAAGCGGACAATCCATCGAGGCGAGCCACGGGGCCAGCCGGTGCGCGTCCTCCCCGTCGAGCGACGAAACAAGAACGAGTGGATGCCGCACGCGACCGAAAAAATCCGCGCAGACCGCGCGGGCGGCCGCTTCATCCATCCATGGTTCCGTGCGGCGGGGTGCGGGGCCGCGCGCAGGCAGCGCCATTTCCACCGCACCGTCGACCAGCGGTTCGTCGAAACAGACATTGAGGTGGAGCGGTCCGGGGGGGAGCGCGCCGAGTTGTCCGGGCGCGTCGAGATCGAAGACGGGCAGACCGGCCGCGGCGAAGAGCGGCAATTGGTCGATCGTTTGCGGTGCACCGGAGCCGCGCAGGCGGCGCGGACGGTCCGCGGTCACGGCGATGACCGGGATCCCCGCCTGCCGGGCCTCGAGCAGGGCCGGCAGCAATTCCGCCGCCGCGGTGCCCGAGGTGGTGAGCACCGCCGCGGGCGCGCCGTCGCGCCGCGCGCGCCCGGTCGCGAAAAATGCCGCGCTGCGTTCCTCGAAAAACGACACCACTTCGAACGAGGGGCCCGCGGCTGCGGCCGCGAGGACGAGCGGGGCGTTGCGTCCGCCGGGACAGACGCAGATCGTGCGGACGCCCGCGGCGTGCAGGGCGGAGAGGACTTCCGCGGCGAGCAGACGGTTGGTTTCGACCGGACTCAAAGCCCGAGATTGCCGCGCGTGGCCGCCAATTTCAACCGCAGTTCCGCCGTCTCGCGCCCGGCCCGGCTGCCGGCCACGATGCCGCAGCCCGCGCCGCAGCGCGCGCCGTGGCGGTCCCATTGCACATTGCGGATGGCCACGAGGCAGCGGACTGTGCCGTCCGGGAGGAAGAGCCCGAAGGGCGCGGCGAAGCGTCCGCGCGGTTCGCTGTCGAGGCCCGGGATGAATGTGCGCCAGTCGAGACGCGGCGCGGTGCCGACCGCGGGGGTGGGGTGGAGGCGCGACACCATTTCATCGAAGCCGGCGACAGCGCGGGCCGCGAGACGCAGGTCGGTGCGCAGGTGGGAAAGCATGCCGATGCGCCAGAGTCGCGTGGCCCCGCGGGTCACGGGGCCGAGCGGCGCGAGTTGCGCGACGAGGTCGTCGAGCACGAGCCGGTGCTCCGCGCGTTCCTTGGGATCGTCGAGCATCTCGTCGGGCGTCGCCCCGGCGCGGGCCGTGCCGGCCACGGCCATGGTGCGGATTTCCACCCCGTCATTTTCGAAAAGAATTTCCGGCGAGGCCCCGAGCAGGCCGCCCTCCGCATCCCAGCACCCGTAAGGCATGAGTCCGGACGGCAGGTTGGCCATGGCCCGCAGGGCGCGCGCACGTTCTTCCGCGCGGAGCGGACCCGGGCTGTGTTCGAAGACCGCGGGCACGGCTTTGTCGATGGCCCCGCGCTGCAAGTCATCCTGCACCCGATCGAAGACACTCCGGAAGGCGTCCTCGTCGAAGGCCTTCCAGCAGCGCGCGGACTCCGCACCGGCCAATTGCTGGGCCAGCGCATCGGGCGGCACGGCGGCGCACGACGGATAAATGCGCCACGGTCGCGGATCGGAGAGCAGGAAATCCGGCGCGTAGAATGACGGTCGCCACGGATCGGGGTGCGCGGACTTCTCCGGCTCGCCCCACGCGATGAACCAGCGGTCCTCGGACCACGCGAAGACCGCGCCGGTTTGCAGGAGCGAGCGGACCTTTTCCGGGGAGGGCGCGGAGCGCCGCACCCAGGCGGCGGCACCGGCCGGGCTGGCCGGTTTGGAGATGGTGGTCATCGCGGGACGTTACGACCGTCGCGGCGGACAGGGATTCGCGGGGCGTCAGCCGCGCAGCCGGCGTTCGGCTTCCAGCCAGTCGCTTTGCGCGTCGCCGGGCAGCCCGAGATGCCGCCGGCGTTCGGCGAGATAATAGGCTTGGAGGGCGATGTCCTCGGTGGTGACCGAGCCGATCACGCCGATGACTTCGGTTTTGCCGGCGGTGCGGCGCGTCACCACGCGGGGCGGCGTGGCGGCGGCGGCGCGCCGGCGGGCGGCGACCGGACGGCGCGGTGCGGCGCTTTTCTTTTTGGCGGCGGACTTCTTGGCGGACTTTGGCATGGGGTCGGTTTTCGGGTTCGCTCCCGAGTAAACCCGCGGCAACCGGACGGGGCCAAGTTTTTTCGGCTTTTCCCGCGGGGCGACAGGTCTAGGCTGCGGATGTGGGCATTTCCTTGGGCGAGTTTTTCCTCCGCTGGTTCGTCACGGCGGTGGCGGTCTTTGTCGCCGCGTGGATCGTCCCGGGCATCCAATACACGAGCTTCACCGGACTGGCTTTCGCCTCCCTTCTGCTCGGCATCATCAACGCGCTGGTGCGCCCGGTGCTTCTCATCCTCTGCCTGCCCCTCATCCTGGTCACCATGGGCCTGTTTATCCTGATCCTCAACGCGCTCCTCCTCTGGTTTGTCTCCGGCATCCTGCCGGGCAGCTCCTTCACCGTGGCCGGATTCTGGGCCGCGTTCTGGGGGGCGCTGGTCATCAGCATCGTCAGCTGGATCCTCAGCGCTTTTTTCCGCGGCAGCGACGGACGCATTTATCCGCTCACCCATCATACCGTGATCAAGCAGGCGCGCGGACGCACGCTGAACTGACATGATCCCCGCGGGTTTGCGGCGCTGGCTCGGCGGCGGGCGCACCGGAGTCAAAGTCTGCGGCATCACCCGCGAGCAGGATGCGCTGGCCGCGATCGAAGCGGGGGTCGACGCGCTGGGATTCAATTTTTATGACAAATCCAAACGCGCCGTGCGTCTGGACGACGTCGCCGCGTGGATCGGACGTTTGCCGGAAGACGTGGGGCGCGTTGCGGTCGTCGTGCAGCCGGACGTGGACCTGCTGCGCGCGCTGTCCGGTTCGGGGCTCTTCCATGCGCTGCAATTCCACGGGGGTGAGACGGATGATTTCTGCGCCCGGTGGGGAGGGGATTTCTATGTCAAAGCCCGGCCGGTGTCCGACGCGGCCTCGGCGGACGCCGCCCTCGCCGATCCGGCGCCCTGCCTGCTGCTCGATGCGCATGCCCCGGGCGAATTCGGCGGGACGGGGCGGACCATCGATTGGACGCTCGCCGCGGACGTGGTTCGCGCCGCGCGGTGTCCGGTGGTGCTCTCCGGCGGACTTCAGCCGGACAACGTGGCGGCGGCGGTGACGGGGGTGCGACCGGCGGCGGTGGACACGGCCAGCGGGGTTGAAGCGGACCCCGGGATCAAGGATCCGGCGAAGATGAAGGCCTTCGTCCGGGCCGCGCAGGCAACAACCGGTCGTTAACAACAGTGTTTGCCATCGATTCCCGGCCGTGGCGGGCGCTATGCATTGTTATCTTCATGCGTGCGGCGAATCCCCTTGTTGTCTTTTTGTGTGCCGCGCTGGCCGTCGCGGGTTGCGCCAGCCCGAAGACTTTGAAGAAGCGCGATCTTTCCTCGGTGCAAGTCGGCCAGGCCGCGGCTCTCTCGAAGAAGCTGGGCAAGCCCACCTACATCCTGCCCGTGACGAAGGGCCGCTACAAGGGATCCCAGATGTATGTCTACGAGTGGGACAAGCCGGGCGACAACATTGTCAACCGCATGTATACTTATGTTGTGGTGCGCGACGGATTGGTCGCCGCCGTGTTCGAGGACCCCGACGACAAATACGAGAAGGATGCCAAAGCCGCCGCCTATGCTTTCCTCGATTCCGAGGGCGAGCGCAAGCTGAGCGGCGTTTCCAACCAGCAGACCACCGCGGGGGCCCTCCGCAGTCTGGCCCAAGGCGTGGCCATGGCGGGATCTTTCATCCCGGTGGCCGGACCCGCTTTGTCCTTGGCGGGCCAAGCCGCCGGCCTGACCACCCAAGCGGTGACCGCGGGCGGCTCGGCGCCGGCCACCACGTATAATCCCGCGGCGGCCCGCCCGGCTTACCTCCGGACGGTGCCGCCCGAGGATTTGCCGCGGCTGGATCAACCGCCCGCGGCCTCGAACTGAATCACGAAACGAATCCATGAAGACCCGCCACACCATCCTCGCCGCGGCCTTGACCGCGCTCGTCACCCTCAACCTCCACGCCGCCCCGCCTTCGCCGGCTGAAGCGCAGGCTGCGGTGCAAGCCGCCCGCACGCAGGCGACCGCGCCGGTCAATGCCGCACGCGAGAAGGTGACGGCGCAAGTCGCGGGCGCCCGCGAACAGGCCGCCGGGCAGGCCGGTGCCGTGCGCGATCAGGTCAAAGACAAAATGAAGTTGCCGGTCAAGACGCCCAAGCTCGACGTGCCCGACCTTGCGCAGGCGGCCAAGACGACCCGCGCCAACGTCGAGGACGCCGTGACCAGCCCGCGCACCCTCACCTACAAGAGCCGCGCCAGCCGCCTCTCGCGCTGGATCGCCCCGCTCACCCTCGGACTCATCACCTACGTGCCGTTCGACACGATGAACGCGGAAGTGACCGGCTCGGTGAACAACCTCATGGCCGAGGAAGGAATCTCGGTCGAGGAAATGACCGCGCAATCATTCGCCGCGCAGCTCAAGGACGGCAAACGCTGGTCCGCCGCCGCGCCGTCCGAGGGATCGTTCAAGATCGAGATCAACCGCTACGCGCTCGATCCGGTGCCGACGAGTATTTCGTTGCTGCGTCCGACGGTCAGCCTGACCGGCCGCCTTTTCGACAACGACGGCAAGCTGCTCTGGGTCGGCAAAGGTTTCACCTCATCGGTCGAACCCGGCATCAAAGGCGCGACCCTCGAGCAATACGAGGCCGATCCCGCCAAGCTGCGCCAGGGTTTTGAAACCTCGGTGCAAATCGCGGCCAAACGTCTCGCCGCCCAGGCCAACGCGGTGCCCAAAGCGTCGGTCAAAGTCACCGCGGCGGACTGAACGGAGTTTTTAGCCGCGGATAGACGCGGATAAACACGGATAAGTGCCGGTGTGCCGGCACAACTTTCTGAAGCCGTTCATCCGCGCCTATCCGCGTCCATCCGTGGCTGAGCCTTTTCTTCAACCCGCGGGAACTTCAACCGCACCTCCGCCCCGCCCAGCGGTGAACGGCCGAAGACGATCTCCCCGCCGTGGTTTTCCATCGCGGTGCGGACGACATACAAGCCGATGCCGGTGCCGCCTTTCTTGGTCGTGGAGAGCGGCGCTTCGGCCGGCCCGTCGGCCGGCCAACCCGGGCCGCTGTCGCCCAGGACCAGTTCGACGGCGTCGCCCGTTGCGGTGAGATCCAGCGCGAGTTCACGCTTCTCCGGCTTGGCTTCGGCGATGGCTTCGGCGGCGTTGCGGATCAGGTTGGTGATGGCCAGCTGCAATTGCACGTCGTCGCCTTTGATCCGGCAAGACTGGTCGAGGCCGGCGGTGCGCAGGGTGATGCGGTGCCGCGCCAGCAGGCCCTTGTTGTAAAGCAATGCGCTCTGCACCACCTCGGACAGATCGATCACGCGTTGTTCGGTCTGCACGCTGCGCAGGAGAGTTTTCATCTTGTCGATGGTCACAACCACGCGCCGCGCCTCTTCGGCGATGACGCGCAGAGGTTCGCCCTCCTCATCCCCTTGCTGCAAGGCCATCCGGCTTTGCAGGAGGATGCTGCTCAGCGGCTGGTTGATTTCGTGGGCCACGGCGGCCGCGGTCAGGCTGGTCTTCAGTTTGGTCTCGAGGTCGCGGCGGTATCGGGCCTCGAGTTGTTTTTCACGGGAGGCGGCTTCCTTTTCGTCGGTGATGTCCTGCAACACGCCGTTGACTCTCAGGGCGCGTCCTTTTTCGTCGCGGGTCACGACTCCCCTCTCGCGCACGTGGCGGATTTCACCGTCCGGACGCCGGATGCGGTATTCCACACCGAAGATGGTGTCGGAATCCAGCATGCGCCGGATTTCGCGCATGACTTCGTCATGGTCGTCGGGATGGACGAATTTCTCCCAGCGCCCGTCGAATTCGGCGAGGGTGACGCCGTGGATACGGGCCATTTCGTCGTCCCAGCGGTCGAGCCTGCTGTCCACGTCCAGCTCCCAGAACCCGAGGCGGGCGGACGAGGCGGCGAGTTGCATGTTGCGGTTGGCCTCGGAGAGCAACTGTTCGGCCAGTTTCCGGTCGGTGATGTCGGTGAGCACGCCTTCCCACACGACGGAGCCGTCGGGCATGTCGCGCGGGGTGGACTCGGCGGTGATCCAGCGTGTCTGGCCGTCGACGACAACGCGGCATTCCTCTTTGAACGGCAGCTTGTGCTCGAAGACATGGGCGTTCTTGTGCACCCACTCGTCACGGTCATCGGGATGCACGCAGGCGAAAGCGTTCATCGGGTTTTCCCGCGCCGCTTCCCGCTCCAACCCGGTCAACTCGAGGAATCGCGTGGACATGAAGGAAAAGTAGGCCATACCGCCATCGGGCGGTTGCACCATGGTGTAGGTGCCGACGGGAATGTTTTCCGTGAGTTCGAAGGCGGTGCGCTCGAGTTCCTCGCGCAAGGAACGCAGGGCAGCTTGCGCTTTCCGGCGTTCGGTCACATCGGTCATGGATGTGAGCAGGCTGTCGTCGAGCACCACGGCGCGGAAAATGATGTCCCGCTTGGTGCCGTCCTTGCATGCCACCTCGAATTCCATGGACTCCACGTGCCCCTTGGTTTTGATGGCGCGGGAAACCGCTTCGTCCCACTCGCGGAAAACTTCACGGCGGTAGTCGGCGTCGGGGTAGGCTTTGTCCCCCCACGCCGCCACGGTGGGCACATCCTCGAGCGTGTAGCCGAAAGCGCGGGTGAACTGCGCGTTGATGAAGGTTATTACGGCCGGTGAGGTCAGCGTGGTGGCGGCCACCGCGATGGGCAGGTTGTCGAGTACGAGTCGCAGCTGCGTCTCGGCGCGTTTGCGCTCGGTGATGTCGGTCATCACGCCCTCCCAGATCGTGCCGCCGCCGGGGCGCGAGCGCGGCATGGACTCAAGGGTGACGTGGCGCTTTTCGCCGTGCGCCGTGATCTCTCCCTCCCAGAAAAAAGGTTGTTTTGACGCGAACACTTCGCGGTTCAGACGCTCGATCTCCGAACGGTCGGACGCACTCATCGGCTGCAGGGCCAGCGCGTGGTTGGCCATCAACTCCTCGCGCTTCAGCCCGGTCATGGCCAGAAAACGCTCGCTCAGGAAAGTGAAGTGCGGTTTGCCCTCCGCGTCGAATTCCAGCACGTAGGTTCCGACCGGAATATTTTCCGTCAGCTCGTAGGCGGTGCGTTGCAACCGCTCGCGGGCGCCGCGCAGTTCGTCCTCCAGCTTGCGCTGGTTCCCCAACTGCCGCAGGAACACGGCGAGGAATTGTCCGCTCAGGGCGAGACCGATGATGAAAAGATTGAGGCTCGGAATGTCGGCCCGGTCCCCGCTGACAAACGGACCGAAGGCATGGCTGGTGGCGTAAAGGGCGCCGACGGCGACAATCAGTCCGCCCATGCACACGGCCGCCAAGCCGCGGTAAATGGCGAGCAGGACGAGGATCGGCGCGAAGACCACGACCAGCGAAGACACGCCCGACCAGCGCAGCAGGTAATCGGCGGCCCAGAACGCCGGCATGATGACCAGCAACGGCACGAGGAAATCACCGGCGGTTTGCCGCTTGGTGCGCGAGCCGGCGAAGAGCGCGAGCAGGAGCGGGGCGACGAGCATCTGCCCGAACGAGTTGCCGATCCACCAGTTGAGCCACGAGGACGGCAACGCGGCGCGCTCGACGATGCCGCCGGCCCACAGTGTGGCATTGCCGAGAGTGGCGCTGAGCGGTTGCAGGACGAAAAAAACGAGCAGCAACAGTCCCGCGAGATCGCGCGCGCGCGGCAGGGTCGCATCGAATTTGAGCGCGCGGAAAAGAAACACCGCGAGCACGGCCTCGAGGCTGTTGACCGCGGAGATGGAGACCGCGGGCCACGGGTCCAGCCCTCGCGAGAGAGCGAGGGCCAGTTGTCCGGCAAAAATCCCCGGCCAGACCGCCGCCCCGAACCGCAGCGCCATGGCCAGCGCGATGCCCTCCGGGGCGAAGAGCACCGGTGTGACCAGCACATCGTCGACCCGCACGAGAAAACTCGCGTGGCCGAACAGGAAATAGAGCACCGCGAGGACAAGCGCCTGCCGCCCGTGGGTGCGCAGCCACAACCGCACGGGCGGCGTGCTCTCGGCAGGGGATTGCGGCCGGTGCATGGGAAGGGGGGAGTTTAGCGTGGCAGCACGGTTTGCCCCAATGTTTTTGCGGGGAAAGGGATTTCAACAGAAGGCAACGAAGGACGCGAAGGCGGTTCCAAGCCGTCTGCATGCCGAGTGCTTTTCGCCGAGCCGCCGCTACCGGGGGGCGGCGTCTAGGATCTTGCGCCGAGGGTGGACTGGTAGTGTTTGATGGCGAGTTGGACGAATTCGGCGCCGGTGGTGCCGAGTTTCTCGGCCATTTTGCGCCGGTGGGTCTGCACGGTCTGCGGGGAGATGTGCAACTTTTCGCCGATTTCCTTGCTCAGCAGTCCGCGGCCGACGAGGAGGAAGATTTCGTATTCGCGTTCGCTCAGGCGTTCGCGCACTTCGTGGTTGCGCGCCGAGGAGGAACCGCCGCGCGCTTTGGGCAGGAGCGTTTTGAGCTCGGCGGCGAGGTCGTCGAAGGCCTGCGTTTTGTCGAGGACAGCATGCACCGCGTCGCGGAGATCGGCCGGGCAGACGAAGGTGCTGGCCTCGCCGGAGAGGATGATGACGCGGGCCGCGGGGTTTGTTCTGGCCAGGCGGCGCGCCACGTCCACCCCGCTGCCGTCGGGCAGGGCCAGATCAAGGACGAGCAGATCGGGTTGGTGGCGCTCGCAGGCCCGGACGCCCTCGGCAGCCGACGCGGCCGCGGCCGAGACGCGCAGTCCGGGCGTGCCTCGCAGCATGTTGTGCAGCATCTGCCGGAACATGGTCTGGTCCTCGACGATGACGCAGGTCAAACCCATGGGGAATCGGCCGGGCCTGGATCAGCCTTCTTTCTTTTTCCGTCCAAAGAGCCGTTGGAAAAGGTTGGGTTTTTTCTCCGGCGCGGCGGCCGGGGCCGCTTCGGCCCGGCGCACGGTGGTCGCAGCGGTGCGGCGCGAGGAACTTCCGTCGCTCGCGGTCGTCCCGCTTCTTTCCCCGGGCGGTGCGGCCGCCAGGGCAGCGGGGATGGACCGGCCGAAATTCACGCTGGAGACATAACCGAAACTTCCCCGGGCCGGTTTGAGGCTGGCCAGCTCGATCTCGTCGCCTTCCTCCATCTTGAAGATGTCGGAGAGAATTTTCGAGGCGATGGGCGCAGCCACGCCGCCGCCGGAGGCACCGCCGTTGACCATGACGGAGACGGCATAGCGCGGTTTGTCATAAGGAGCGAAGGCGATGAACCACACGTGGTTGTCGGGTACGCCGCGCCGCCAGAATTGCGCGGTGCCGGTCTTGCCCGCCACCTGGTAGTTCTTGATGCGCGCCCCCGGGGCGGTGCCGCCGCCGCGGTTGACCACGTCCCAGAGTCCGCGCCGCACTTTCTCGAAGTCCTCCGCGCTGATGCCTTCCTCGAGGAGGTTGGCGCGGATTTTGACCGGTTCGTCCCGGACGACGGTGCCGTCGCGGGCCACGACCTTGTCGACCATGCGCGGGTAGTAGCTGGTGCCCCAGTTGGCCACGGTGGCGGCGACCATGGCCATCTGCAGGGGGGAGGCGAGGACGAAGCCCTGGCCAAGCGAGGTGTTGGCCGTCTGGCCGGTGGACCATTGCTCGCGGAGATTCTGTTTGGAGAGCCATTCGGGCCCGGGCAGGATGCCGGGGCTTTCGCCGGAGAGCGGGGCTCCGGATTTTTGTCCGAGCCCGAGCATGTTGCCGATGGCGTTGATTTCCTCGATGCCGGCGTTGTTGCCGTAGAGGCAGAAGTAAGCATTGCAGGAGGTGCGCAGGGCGGAACCGAGGCCGAGGGTGCCGTGGGTGCCGGTGCACTTGAGGGTGTGGCGTCCGTATTTCACCCCGCCGGTGCAGGTGAAGGAGCGGCCGGACATGTTTTTGCGCAGGCCGGCCAGGGCGGGGACGACTTTGTAGGTGGAACCCGGGGCGTAACCGCTGGTGGCGCGGTTCATCAGCGGGTTGGTGCGGTCGGAGGTCAGTTCATTCCATTCGTCGGATCGGATCGAGGGGATGAAGGCGTTGGGGTCGAACGACGGCACGCTGGCCATGGCCAGGATGTCGCCGTTGTTGGGATCGACAACCACCGCGGCGCCGCGTCCGACCACGCGCAGGGCTTTTTCCGCGATGTGCTGGATGCGCGCGTCGATGGTCAGGTGGATGTTGTTGCCCGGTTTGGGTTCCTCGCGGGCGATTTCCCCCTGGATGCGGCCTTTGGCGTCGCGTTGCAGGATGCGCGCGCCGGGTTGTCCGCGCAGGTCGTCGTTGAGGGCGAGTTCGATCTGCGCTTTGCCCTCGACGTCGGACTGGTAAAAGGTGAACTGGGCCGCCTCGTCCTGGTCGATTTCGTTCGGGGCGCCGACGTAGCCGAGGAAATGGGCCCCGAGCGCGCCGTAGACGTAATTGCGGACCGGCCGCATGTTGACCTCCACGCCGGGTAATTCGGCGTTGTGCTCGGCGAACTTGGCCAGGGTCTCGAAGTCGAGGTCCTCCATGAACGTGTAGGGGACCTCGGTCTCGTTGCGGTAATGCAGGCGCAGTTGCTCCTCGTTGAGTTTTTTCTCGATGCCGAATTTTTTCAGCATGGGCATGACGGTGTCGTTGATGATTTTGACGATGTCGGGTTCGTCTTTTTCGGTCATCATGCCGCCGACGGTGGTGCGGTAGGAGCGGCGGGGCAGTTCACCGTGCGTCTGGCGGTATTGGCGCACGAGGTCGGGGAGGTAGAACTCGACGACGGCGCTCGAGCGGTTGACCGCGAGGGGCATGCCGTGGCGGTCGAGGATCTCGCCGCGCACGGCGGGCAGGCGGACATTGACCTGCGAATTGCCGCGGATGCGGGCGGTGTATTCGGCGCCGCGGGCCACCTGCACATACCACAATTGGCCGGCGAGCAAGCCGAAGCAGGCCAGCATGATCAGGCCGATCACCGCAAGGCGGAATTCGGGCGAACGGCGCAGCAGTTGGGTGGATGCGGACCGGATCGGCACGGCCAAGATGTAATGCTTTCCGGGCCTCCCCGCAAATCCTTCAAAGGGGAAAACCGTGTAGGCAACGGTGCGCGGCACCCCCGGCAACGCCTACCCTGCGGAGGGTATCAGGCCGGGCTTGCCTGCGCTCGGAGCGGGGGGTAAGAAACGTCCACCTACCTACCAAACCATGAAAATTCTCCTCGCTCTCCTTCCCCTCCTGCTTGCCGGATGTCTGACCGAAGATCAGATGATGACGGTGGTCAATCCCTACAACCGCCCCGGCACCTACGGTGCGCCGGTCGTGCCGGCGGGTTACCGTCCGGTCACACCCTACCAATCGCAGTCCTTCTACCAACCCGCTTACCGCGACGGATACCGCCAGGGTTACAACGCCGGCTTCTACGACGGCGGCCGCGGCTTTCCCTACCGTGCGCAGGCCCGTTACACCGGCCCCGCCTACAATGTGCCGTTTTCCGACGGCTACTACAAAGGCTACGCCGAAGGCTTCCATGAAGCGCGCCGCGGCATGATCTACGGTTGCAGCCTGTAGCAGGCCCGCGGTCCGCCGCGGCAATATACCCTGCGGAGGGTATGGCGCGACCGGCGCGGTTGGAGGTAATCTACATCGTCCATGAATGACCGTCATCCCACCGAAAGCGTGTCCGTTTCGACCGAGCAGCGCGATCGCCTGCTGCGGCGTTTGATCGCCGTCTTTGCCTTGGCGGCTGCGGTCACCTTTGTGGCCGCGATCGGGACGTCCGCCGCGAGCAGCGAATCGGTCAGCGCAAATTTCGCCCAACAGCAAACATCCGTCCCTGCGGCGCGCTGAAGCCGGTCTTGTTTATGAATTACGAAGAAGCTGTTCTCGAAGCTCCGCCGACCGCGGTGGCCGCTGCGCCGGTGGCGGACGAAATGCGGGCCGAGTTGAGCCGCGTGGTCGGCAGTCCGGATTTTCCGGCCAGTGCGCGCAACCGCGCGTTCCTCGAATACATCGTCGAGCGGGAGTTGGCCGGGCAAGGCGAGTCGATCAGTGCTTACGCCGTGGCCACGGCGGTCTTCGGTCGCCCGGAACTTTTCAACTCGCTCCTCGATCCGATCGTGCGGATCGAAGCGGGCAAGCTGCGCCGCGACTTGGAGACTTACTACCTCAAATCCGGCGCCGGCAGCCGGTGGCGCCTCACCGTGCCGAGGGGCGCCTACCGTCCCGAGCTCCGGCCCGCGCCGCAACACCACGGCTCCGGTCCGGTCCCCGCGGCCGACGGACCGCTTCCGGCCGATCCCCGCGCGGAACTGCGCCGCGTCCTCGACAGCCCCGACTTCCCGGCCACGCCGCGCAACCGCCGCTTCCTCGAATTCGCGGCGGAGAAAGTGCTGGCCGGTCACGAGGGCAAAATCGACCCTTATGACATTGGCACCGAAGTTTTCGGCCGTCCGGAAAGCTTCAATCCGCTGACCGACCCGATCGTGCGCATCGAGGCGGGCAAGCTGCGCCGCGACCTCGAGACCTACTATCTGAAGTCCGGCCGGGCCAACCCGCTGCGCCTCACCCTGCCGAAGGGCGGATACCGTCCGGAGTTCGTCCCGGCCTGAGCCGGCCGCTTTTCCCGGTGGAAAGAAAGTCCCCGGCGCCGGGTTGCCGTGCCGCTCCCCGCCGGGCGCTTGCCGGAATGTTGGGCAGCCGGCCCCGGCCGTGTTAGGGTTCGGGTTCGCGCTATGCCGGCCTCCGAACTCAAACCGCCCCGTTGGTTCAACACCCTGCTCTGGGGCAACACCGTGGCGCTCTCCTGGATGTGGGGGCTCGGTTTGTTTTTCTCGGTGCAGTTCACCACCCAGTTCGGACTTTTCGGATTGCTCAGCTTCGCCATCCCGAACTGCCTCGGACTGGTTTTTTTCGGCCTGATCACCCACCACCTGGCGCGGCGGCAGGCGGGCGGGTCGGAATCGCTGGGCAAATTTTTCACCGGCTGGTCGCGTCCGTTCCGTCTGATTTTTTTCCTCTACCAGCTGCTGGCCATCACGCTGACCATTTTCGCCCTGATCCGCTACGGCTGGATGCCGCTCGGTCTCTCGCCCGAAGTCCTTTACCTGCCGCTCATCCTGCTGGTCATCCTCGCGGCCGGTATCCTTTTCGGCGAGGAGTTCAATATCCGCCGCATCAAGTGGAGCCACGGCGCCATCTTCCTTGTCGTGGCCGCGGCGGTCGGCATCCTGCTCTCGGCTCCGGCGCACATTTCGCCGGATCTTTCGGCCGTGAAGGTCGAGAAGTTGCCGACCGACGATTGGAACTTCTGGGGCTACATGGTCCCGATTTTCATCGGTTTCCTCCTCGGTCCGTGGCTCGACCTGCAGCAATGGCAGCGCGCCATCCAGATGCACCGCGAGCGCGTGTCGGTCGCGGCCGCCTACCTCGCGGGCGCGCTGCAGTTTTTTCTCCTCCTCCTTTTCCACGGCACGCTGGCCCTCTGGGCTCTCGGGGCCGGGGCGGGGCGCTTCCTCCACGGCGGACTGGGCGGGCATGTTTACGGGCATGATTCGGTCATGCGCCTCCTCGCCGAGAAAGCGGCCGAGCATCCCTGGATTTTCGGCGCTTACTGCGTGTTCCTCTGCGCCTGCGCGCTGACCACGCTCGACAGCGGTTACATCGCGCTGCGCTGGTTCCTGCAGAGCAACGTGCGGACCAGCGTGAACGCCATTTTCGCGCTCGTCCCGACGTCATTGGTCACCTCGCCGATCCCGCTCTTCCTTTTCTGCGGCGCGGTCGCCCTGGCCGGGGCGGCGCTCGGGCTCGAGCTGGAATACTTCATGATTTTCTACGCCACGTTCTTCGTCGGCTATTCCGCGCTGGCCGTGGCCCGTTGCTATGTCAACACACCGGCCAACCGCATCCCGCAAGTGAAGATGTTCTGCCTCGGCAGCCTGGCCGTGGTCATTTTCGCCTTCGGCTACCTCCTCGGCTACCCGGTCTTCATGATCATCGGGTCGCTCCTGCCGCTCGGTTACGTCTTCTGGACGCTGGCCAAGCCCACGGCGGGGGAGGATTTTGTCAGCGACGCCGACCAACTCGGCGCCGCGGCCGACGAGATGTCGCCGCTGGCCGCCCCGACGCTGCCGGCCGCGCCGGATCCGGTGCGCGCGGTGCTGGAGGCGCCGGCCACCCTGACCGAAACCGCCAAGTCGCTCGTCGAGGCGGTGCAGCATCCGCTCGGCGGGCATTTCGAGGGCAAGTGGTTCGTCCACTCGTTCGTCGCGACCTATGCCGACACCAATTCGGTCGGCAACGTTTACTTCGGCATGTATGCCATGTGGGTCGGCAAGACGCGCGAGTTGTTCTTCAACCGCGTCATGCCCAAGTTCAACCTCAAGAACACGTCGTTCTACATCCTGACGCGGTCCTTCGAGCACAAGTTTGTCCGCGAGACGCGCGAGTTCGAAACGGTCAGCGTGCGCATCCGCATCGGCGGCTACAACCGGAAGTTTGTCACCCTCGAGCACGAGATCTTCGACACGCAGAACCAGTTGCTCGGCAAAGGACAGCAGAGCCTGCTCTTCGTGTCGTCCGCCGATTACAAGATGATCGACGTGCCACCCGAGGTGCACACGGCGTTTATTCCTTACGTGTAGCAGTCGTCACGCCGGCTATCCCGAGTTTGTAGCGGCGGTCTATGACCGTCGGTGCCTTTCTTTGCCAATGTTCCGACGGTCATAGACCGCCGCTACATCCTGAAAAATTCCCTCAGTAGCTGTGCTCGGTCAGTTTCACTTTGCCGCGGAAGATGAAATAGACGCTCACGGTGTAGGCCAGGACGATGGGGATGCCGATGATGGCCATGATGAGCATGATCATGTGGGTCTTCGCCGTGGAGGCGGCGTTGTAGATGGTCAGGCTGTTCTCGGGGTTCGGCATGGAGAGCACCATGTTGGGATAAACCGTCAGTCCGAAGAGCGCCATGAGCAGGACCATGGCGCCGCAGGAGGAAAGAAACGCGGCGAACTCGTTGCCCTTGTGGTTCTGGCGCGGGATGTTCATCACGACGAGGACGTTCAGTGCGAAGACGGCGAGCAGCCACGGGCGGGCGCGCAGGATTTCCAGGATGTGCGGCGCGTAGACCAGGGTGGCCACGTTGAGGATGATGTAGAAAAAGAGAAAGATGCCGATGGTGCGGTTGACCCAGCGTTTCAGGCGGACCTGCAAGGCGCCCTCGGTTTTCATCACCAGGTAAATCGACCCGTGCATGGCGAAAAGCGCGATGGTGGTCAGGCCGAGGAGGATGGCGTAGGGATTGAGCAGGGCGAGAAAGCCGCCGATGTAGTTGCCGCGCGCGTCGAGTTCGATGCCCTGCAGGATGTTCCCCATGGCCACGCCGATGAGAAAGCTCGAGCCGATGCTTCCGAGGGCGAAGCCGACATCCCACATCTGCCGCCACCAGCCCCACTTTTCCTTGCTCCGGAACTCGATGGCCACCGCGCGGAAGATGAGCCCGCAGAGCAGGGCCATGAAGGCGAGGTAGAACCCGGAGAACACCGTGGCATAGGCCACGGGAAACGCGGCGAAGAGCGCGCCGCCGCCGGTGACCAGCCAGACTTCATTGCCGTCCCAGACCGGTCCGATGGCATTGAGAAAAACCCGCCGGTCTTCGTCCTTTTTGACAAAAAGATGCAGCGCCCCGACCCCGAGGTCGAAGCCGTCGAGCATGGCGTAGCCGGTGAGCAGAACCCCGACGAGGATGAACCAGACAGTGTTGAGGTCCATGGCGTGATCAACCGGCCGCGCGGGCCTGTCCTTTGCGGCGTTCCATCAGCGCGACCCAACTGGCCGGCATGGCCTCGCTTTCCTCCTCGTCGTCCGGCCCGCGCTGGATCTTGCGCGTGAGGAGGTAAAGGAACACGGCGAAGAGGAGGGCGTAGATGAAAGTGAACATGATGAGCGAGGCGAGCACGTGGCTGGCGGCGACCACTTCGCTCAGGCCCTGCGAGGTGCGCATCAGTCCGTAGACGATCCACGGTTGGCGTCCCATTTCCGCGGTGAACCATCCGGTCTGGTTGGCGATCTGCGGACCGAGCACGGAGAGCACGAGGATCCAGTAGTAGGCGCGGACGATCGGATTCGACGTGTTGAAAAGCCATCCGCGCCACCAAAGAAACATCCCGAACCACGCGATGCCGATGAGCGCCATGCCGATGGCGATCATGATGTGGTAAAACTGGAACACGGCCTGCACGGGCGGCCAGTCTTCCTTGGGAAAGGCATCCAACCCGGTGACCACGGTGTTGGTCGACCCGCCGACCAGGATGCTGAGCATGCCGGGGATCTGCAGTCCGACCACTTCCTCTTTCTCCATGTCGAGCCAGCCGAAGATGGCCATGGGGGCATTGGACTGCGTTGAGAAAACGCCTTCCATCGCGGCGAGCTTGGCCGGCTGGTTGCGCGTCACTCCGTCAGCCGATTTGGCTCCGGTGGCCAGTTGCAACAAAGAGGCCACCGCGGCGAAAATGAGGGCGACCTTCATCGAGGTGCGGGCGAATTCGAGGTGGCGTCCGCGCAGGAGGTAGAACGCACTGATGCTGATGACGAGGAACGCGCCGGCCTGCCAGCAACCGACGATGACGTGCGAGAGGCGTTCCATCGCCGAGGGGTTGAAGATCATGGCCCAGAAGTCCTCGATCACCGCGCGCGAGTGGAGGATCTGGTCGGCCGTGGGCACGAAGCCGGGCGGCATGATCTCGCCCCGGTATTCGATGCGGAAACCGGCCGGGGTTTGCATCCACGAATTGGCGATGACGATCCACACCGCGCTGAAGTGCGCCCCGAGACAGACCATGCAGGTGGCGAAGAAGTGCAGTTTGGGCCCGACTTTGTTCCAGCCGAAAAGAAGGATGGCGAGGAAGCCGGACTCGAGGAAGAAGGCGAAGATGCCCTCGGCGGCCAGCGCGCTGCCGAAGATGTCCCCGACAAAGCGCGAGTAAGCCGCCCAGTTGGTCCCGAATTCGAATTCCAGCACGATCCCGGTGGCCACCCCGATGGCGAAGGTCAGGCCGAAGACCCGCGTCCAATAGCGCGCCATGTTGTGGTATTTCGGCGAGCCCGTTTTGAGCCACATCGCCTCCATGATGACCAGAACCACGCCCAGCCCCATGGTAAGGGGCACGTAGAGGTAATGGAACATCACCGTGAACGCGAACTGGATCCGGGAGAGAATTTCGACGTCCATGGGCGGGGGGAAAGATTAGGTCAGGGGCGGGGGCGGGGGGAAGTTTTAGAGCCAATCAAAATGATGTCGCGGCGGACTATGTCCGCCGGAGCCTGTGGAAAGAAAGGCACCGACGGACATATCAGGCACCGGCGGACATAGTCCGCCGCTACAACTAGTGGCATCGGCATCCTGCCGCTTCTACCTTACCGATCAATCCACCGGCACAAGCCGCACCACTTTCCCCGGCTCGTCGTAGACGACATAAAGAAACCCGTCGCCGAAAGCGCGCACGTCGCGGATGCGGCCGGTTCCCTTGAGCAAGACCTCCTGTTCCGTCACCGCCGCGCCATTCATTTCGATCCGCACCACGCGCTGTCCGAGCAACCCCCCGGCGAAGAGGTTGCCGCGCCAGCGGGGGAATTTGTCGCCTTGGTAGAGGGCGAGACCGGAGGCGGCGATGACCGGGGTCCATTGCACCACGGGATCTTCCATCCCGGGCCGCGACTTGTTCTCCGTGATCGTCGTCCCGCTGTAATTGATCCCGTGGGTGGCCAGCGGCCAGCCGTAGTTGGCGCCTTTGCGGATGATGTTCAATTCGTCCCCGCCGCGCGGACCGTGCTCGGTTTCCCACAGGCGGCCGGACGAACTGTCGTAGACCAACCCCTGCGCGTTGCGCGATCCGTAGGCCCAGATGGACGGCAGGGCGCCGGGCCGGTCGACGAACGGGTTGTCCGCGGGGAGGCGTCCGTCGTCATGGACGCGGTGGATTTTCCCCGCGGCCTGCCCGAGGTCCTGGGCCGGGTTTTCCGGCGTGGTCGGGCCCCCGCGGTCCCCGATGGAGAAGAAAAGGTGTCCGCGCCCATCGAAGGCGAGGCGGCACCCGAAGTGGTTGGCTCCCGAGGCGGCTTGGTCCGCGGGCGGATCATAGACCGTTTCGATCCCGGTGAGCCGGTCGCCGTCGAGCCGTCCGCGCACGATGGAAGTGTGCGCCCCGCGGTCGAACGGCTTGGAAAAAGCGAGGTAGATCCAGCCATTGGTGTCATAGTCCGGATGCACCGCGACATCGAGCAAGCCGCCTTGTCCGCGCGCCACCACGGTGGGCACGCCGTCGATCGGGCGCGGCGCAGCCCCGGGCCCGTCGATGAGCAGGAGGCGTCCGGACCGTTCGGTGACCAGAAATTTCCCGTCGGGCAACCGGGCCACGGCCCACGGCTTCTCGAGGCCGTCGGCGATGGTCTCGACTTTGAAGCGGTGGACGCCGGAAGAGACAACTTCGGCCGGGGCGCCGCTGACCAAAATGAGGAGAGCAAGAGTCGCCAGCTTCATGGTGGTCGGATTGTGGCGCGCGGGGCCGGTCGGTCGAAGCGAAAAGGAGGCATCCCGGGAAACAGGACGCCCCGCGGTTGGGATCGCCCGGTGGGGTGAAATCTCACATTAATAACACGTTTCTTCGTGATTTCCCTTGACCCGATGTGGTGGTCCTCCTATGTTCTTCGCCGGAAGATTCTCAGGATTCACCACACCAAGTTCTTTTCACTCTTCCATCATCGACCCCACCGCCTTGCTGTCGGGTGTCTTCGTTTTCGGCGCTGCCGAAACCGACGTCGCCAGACAGGCCCCCCCGCTCGCGGAAGCGATGATGCGAACATCCGATAACAAAACCTCAACGTTTCACCCATTCGTCCTATGAAAAAGATCATCGCCACTTTTACTGTCATTGCAGCCACTGCGCTTGGGGCGCAGGGGCAGACGGTCACGTTCGCCAATTCAGGCTCAACTAGCCTCAGTGACTTGACATTTAGTAACTACAGTAGCACTAACATTTTCCCACCTTACTCGGCAGCAAAGGTACAGTTGCGTTTCACAAACCTTCCCACTGGTGGATCGATTAACGTCTCAAATATCACGTTAACAGGCCAAGGGATTACAGCACCGGGTGGACTTACATTTCCCCTCCTTTCAATTTCAAATATTAATAGATGGACCAGTGTGGAGCAGACTTTGGATGAGGTTATTAGTTCGTGGTCTAGCTCGAATAATAAAGTATCTTTCGACATAGGTATTTCTGGTGAATTGCCGTTTGATTCTCAAGCTCGTTACCGCATCGTGTACTTTGCTGAGATTGATCCCGAACAAAGCCTTGTCGCGGAGGGTAACTTAAACCTAGTTGCGGTCCCCGAGCCTTCGACTTACCTGATGACCGCTGCCGGGTTGCTCGGTCTGTTCCTGTGGTCAGCGAGGCGCCGTCTCTTTAAGTTAGCCGGCGCGCGCTGTGCTGCTGCATCGGCCAACGGCGAGGCCTAACCCGCGTGCTGCTTCAAAGCCCGCCCACCGCTTCCATCCCTGCCGATCCGTCAAAACGGAACAGCGCCCGCACCTCGCCGAGCGGTGGTCGAGCCGGCCCCCGCTCGCGGAAGCGATGATGCGAACACCCGCTAAAAAAACCTCAACGTTTCACTCATTCGTCCTATGAAAAAAATCATCGCCACTTTTACTGTCATTGCAGCCACTGCGCTTGGGGCGCAGGGGCAGGCGAACACAGTCACGTTCGCCAATTCAGGCTCAACTAGCCTCAGTGACTTGACATTTAATAGCCACAGTGCCTCGAACATCCTACCTTTCTCGCGAGCAAGGGTATCGTTGCGTTTCACAAACCTTCCCACTGGTGGATCGATTAACGTCTCAAATATCACGTTAACAGGCCAAGGGATTACAGCACCGGGTGGACTTACATTTCCCCTCCTTTCAATTTCAAGTGCTACGACAAATTGGACCAGTGTGGAGCAGAATTTGGATGAGATTATTAGTTCGTGGTCTAGCTCGAATAATAAAGTATCTTTCGACATAGGTATTTCTGGTTCATTGCCGATTGGGTCTCAAGCTTTTTACCGCCTCGTGTACTTTACTGAGGATGAACCCCATAACACCTTGAGCGCGGAGGGTAACTTAAACCTAGTTGCAGTCCCCGAGCCTTCGACTTACCTGATGACCGCTGCCGGGTTGCTCGGTCTGTTCCTGTGGTCAGCGAGGCGCCGTCTCTTTAAGTTAGCCGGCGCGCGCTGTGCTGCTGCATCGGGCAACGGCGAGGCCTAACCCGCGTGCTGCTTCAAAGCCCGCCCACCGCTTCCATCCCTGCCGATCCGTCAAAACGGAACAGCCCCCGCACCTCGCCGAGCGGTGGTCGAGCCGGCGTGTTCGTTCTCCATGGAGCCGCAGCCACATTTGCTTGCCCTTGGTCCGCGGTGCTCATCATCCACGCAGCTTCCGCCCCGGCCAGCGCGGCCAGCGGGGTGTTGGCGGTCGGGGGTTGTCCGGGCGTGGTGACCCGTCCGAACGGATTGACCACCGCGCCGCGGTTGGTCACCGCGGTGTTCATCACGTAGACGCGGAGGGCATTTTTGTCCGCCGGCCCATCCAAACGCGCGTAGGCCCGGGGCATGAGTTGCACGGCGAGGTAGCGGGCCGGTTCTGAGGGCAGCCCCAGATAGGCCGCGCATTCGGTCACGATGCGTCCGCCGCGGCCCCGTTCGTATTCCAGCACCTGACCGGGGAAGAGGGGCGGGAGGAGTCCGCCGTGGTCGGGCGTGTATTGCAGCACGGCCGTCCCCATGGTGCGGATTTTGGCCAGCGCGTCGGCCCGCTCCGCCCGGGCGGTCACGGACGGAACCACCGCAACAGCCAAGACCGCGAGCACGCCGAGGATGGTCAGGGTGACGAGCAATTCGACGAGGGTGAAGGCGGCGTGGTGCGGTCGGATGTTCACGGGTGGCCAAAGATAATACCACGGCCCCAAAAGGATCCGGACCATCGGATGGCCTTTGTAAGCCGGATCCATGCCGTTGGAATCAGCCTGCTCACAGTGCAGTGAAAGCACTCGCGGCAGCGATTCGGAAAAGTAGAAGCGGCGTACGCCGCTTCTACTTTTCCGACCGACATCGCGAAAAATCTTCTGACATCTTCTTCCATCGGTGGCCTGGCTTTTTGTTTCCGAGAGCCGGAGGGAGAAGCAGCGTCCCCGCGCCGTCAGGCGCGAGGCTCGTTTTCGATCTGCTGGCGCAGGCTTTTGATGTCGGACTCGATGCGGGCGAGGGCTTCGGCCAGCTCTTTTTTCGGGACGCCGGGCTCGGGCAGGGTGCTCAGTTCCTGCATGGTCGAGACGATGATGCCGATGAAGAGGTTCAGGATGGTGAAGGTGGCCAGGATGATGAAGGGGACGAAGAAGGCCCAGGCGTAGGGGAATTGTTCCATGACCGGACGGACGATGCCCATGGACCAGCTTTCCAGGGTCATGATCTGAAAGAGCGAGAAGAGGCTGCGTCCGATCGTGCCGAACCAAGCGGGGAAGGCGGCGCCGAAGAGATTCGTGGCCAGCACCGCCGCGGTGTAGAAAAAGATGGCCATCACGGCGAGGACGCCGCCGAGCCCGGGGATGGCGTGGAGGAAGGCGGCGACCACTTTGCGCAGGCTGGGGACCATGGTGAGCAGGCGCAGGACGCGCAACACGCGCAGGGAACGGATGACCGCCCACGGTCCGGCCCCCGGCACGAGGGCGACGGCGACGACAACGAAGTCGAAAATATTCCACCCGCTGCGCCAGAAGAGTCCGCGAAAGGCGAGGAGCTTGGCGACGATTTCGACGATGAAGACGACGAGGCAAGCCTTGTCGAGGGCGACGAGCAAGGTGCCCGAGCGGGCCATGAGGTCTTTGTCGGTTTCGAGTCCGAGAATGACCGCATTGATCAGGATGACGCCGATGATGAACGACACAACGCGCGGGGATTCGATCCAGCGGGCCAAGCGGATGCGCCACGGTGCCGCGCCCTCGGCAGCGAGGCGGTCGATGAGTTGTTGTTCCAAATTCACAGAACTTTTTTACGCCACAACCGAGTCTGTGAGATAGCCCAAAGGCAAATTGACGCGGATAAAAGAGGATAGAAAACGACGGTCTCCAGCTGTGTGATTTCCTCCCGACTAACTTTCGGAAGTTACTCTCTCGAAAAGGAATAAAGACAGGCCACGGATAGAAGAAGATGAAAGAGGATAAGCGGGGCGCGCTGACACGCGCCCCGCTCAAAGCTTCGGTCCGGAGACTGTGTTTGCGCCGTGTCAGCGGCGCGAACACCATCTTCTGTCATCCTCTTCCATTTGGCTATGGGCTGTCTCGCAGACTCGGCTGTGGCCTTCTGACCTCTGGCCTGCCAAAGTTCATAGCCTTCGCAAACCCGGTTACTCCCAGCACACACCCGCCAACGCGCGGGTTCAGGGACTAAGGGGTCTGCAGTGGGGCTTGACCTCGGCCGTCCTCAGGCCGAGACCCCGCCCAAAACGCCGTTCAGTTGCATTTCGTGGAGAATCTTGTCCTGGATGGGCTGAGTCAGGCGGTTCATTTCGTCGACGCCCCAGGCGATCCCGACGACCGTCCGCATGGGGCGCTGGCCATCGGGCATTTCGGCCAGCTTCAAATAGGCATCGACCACCCATTGCGGGTCCGGAGCACCTTCGCTCTGCAGCATTTGGGCAAAGTTGGCACCCATGGTGGCCGGGACGCCGGCGAGTTCGCCGTAGGAGGCAAGCACCTCGCCGTGGGCGGGAGGCTTGCCGGATCCGAGAAGCCCGGTACCGAAAGGGCCCGGCTGGACGATGGCGACATCGATCCCGAACTTGGCCACCTCGTAACGCAAGGCTTGCGAGTAGCCCTCCAAAGCATGCTTGGTCGCGGTGTAGGTCCCGAAAAAAGGCGGCGAGATGCGGCCGACAAGAGAACTGCAGTTGATGATCAACCCACAGCCCGCTTCGCGCATGGCGGGAAGAACGGCCTGTGTGGTGCGGATGACACCGTAGTAGTTCGTGTTCATCTGCTCGTGGGCCTGGGCCACGCTGAACGCTTCGGTGAGGCCGAGATACATGATGCCCGCGTTGTTGATCAGGATGTCGACGGGGCCGGCGGCCAGAATCCGGGCAAAACCTGCGGCCACGGAGTCGTCGTGGGCCACATCCATCTCGAGGATGGAAATACCGGGAGAATGGGCTTC